>SVGB01000012.1 GCA_015056565.1 Butyrivibrio sp. | reverse complement strand
GGAAGAAATCCTGCGCTATTACTTTCTGCGCCAGCCGCAGCGCGTGATCGGCGCGTGTATTGGCCGGTCACGCAGCATGTTGAGACGGTAGTGTTGCTGACAAAGACTGAACCCAGTAAAGAATAAAAACGTAAGTGGCTTAACGGTGCGCTTTGTGGCTAACGTTAAAAGATGTTAGCAAGCAAGGTGGCACCGTTATTTTTATGCCATTTTGAAAGTGTAGGGGAACTTAGCAATAGAAGGTTGACACGGTGGAACTGCTAGGAATACAAAAGTGAACACTGTTTAACGATAGCTTTAAGCTGCTGTTGTCTATTGTTACTCACACATAAATTCAATTATTTAATGCTTGCAGAATATGTCTTGTGATATATTTAGAGATAATAGAGCATTTAACATGGAAGGAGCAAATAATTATGGGGGCAGTAGTATGTTGCTTATGTGGTACTGAGCAAAGCAGCTTTAAATCTTCATTAACAATTAAGATTGGGTCAAAGGAGTTTTCTCTTTGCAAGGACTGTAGTGACTTGTTTGAAGTAATACGCGACAAACATTATAGAAGAGATGTTTCATCACAAATAAATGAATTAAAAAAGAGGATTAACGACGATATTGAAAAGGATGAACTCTTGGTCAAGTACGTCGATATTTATCTTGATTCAAATGGAAAAACACAGGAAGAGATAAACGAAAGAATTAATGTAGTCCGACAGATTCAGATAGATGCAGATGATGAAGTTGTGAGAAAAGCAGAGGAGGAAAAAAAGCTTTTAAAAGAAGACGAAATAAGAAGAAAATATGAAAAGGATGAACGCTTTTTGTCTTTAAAGCTTACAACTGGATATAATTTTGAGGGCTATAAGATAACAGATTATTTAGGGGTGAGTGATTCTGAGTGCTTAATTGGTACCGGTATGTTCAGTGAGTTTTCCAGAGGAGTGTCAGATTTTTTGGGCACAGAGTCGGGAATGATGAAGTCAAAACTATCTGATGCAAAGAGAACAGCGTTAGCGAGATTAAAAGAAAAAGCTGTAGAGACTGACGCTAATGCCATTATTGGTATAAGCTATGACATTTTAACATTACAAGATCATACAATAGTAGTATCTGCTAATGGAACGCTTGTTAGAATTGTGAAAACAAGTTAATGTCATATTTCTAAAATAATTTGAGAGCTTAATAAGATATGCAAAGAGACGTCCTCTTGCGATGATGAGGAAGGGATTAAGCAAGCCAAGTAGCCTAGAACTCTTGGTATATCCTTGTTCTCCCCATAGCAGAGGCAAACATATACTGAAGGGAGAACAGCTATGCCAATATCATTGACAGCATTGGGTGATTATTGCTCAGCCTGTGCTCTTTCATTATTTACGCTCCACTTATCATCCCATATCGCGTGTATCTCTGCTCTCTTTGCAGGGCGGAGAAGATACAGTCCCCAAATGCCGGCTATTACTTCAACTAATACCGCAGGTATCAGTGCGCTCGCAGTTAAATCATTGACCATAATTCCGCTTTCCAATGTAGGGTCAGTTACAAAGCACATGTAGTCATATATGCCGTGCATGAAAATCGGAATCAGTATGTTCCCGGTCCTTAGATATGCCGCTATAAATAGTATTCCCCCGAAAGTCGTTGCGATGCCCTGAGCAATTCCCATCTGGACGCTCGCACCGTTCACTATGTTTCCGATGTGCATAAGGCCGAACACAAGAGCTGATATGAGCACAAGAATGCCCACTCTTTTTTCACTCTTGAGATATCTCATTCCGATAGGAACAGTAACTCCTCTGAATATCGTCTCTTCGTAAAACCCTGCGGCAATTGCCATGGCAAGAGCCTCTACGGTAGGTTTGAAATAAAAACCGCTGCCTGCAAGACCGGCGAAATACGATCCGAAGAAATTAAATGCAAAAGCCAGCCATACGAACGCGAGTCCTGTCGCAAGATGACTTGTCTTGAATACACCTTTGATCTCAGGAGCAAACCATCTTGTGAAGGCTATCATAAATAGTACTGCAAGAACGCTGGATGCAAGGCTTTCTGCTACCTTAGGAAGGCCCAGCAGTCCCGGTATAGATAAAAATAGCAATGCGAGAACTGCTGCCAAGAACATTGCGAGAAGCGGCGCTTTCTCACATAATGTGTGTTTCCTTGTTTTTACTTCTGTCTTCATTTTGACATCTCCTTAGTAATTAACCAAAATAATTCATAATAAATGCACTATATTATACCATATGCATCCTTCCAATGCAGATATACGTTTTCTGTTTTCTGCAATCATTCTCAGCAATCATACGATATAGAGCAATCTACCAATAAGTTTATGTAAGTTAAATAAATTGAAAATCATAAAAACGTAAGTGGCTTAACGGTGCGCTTTGTGGCTAACGTTAAAAGATGTTAGCAAGCAAGGTGGCACCGTTATTTTTATGCCATTTTGAAAGTGTAGGGGAACTTATCTAGGGAAGGTTGACACGGTGGAACTGCTAGAAATGCGTCATGTCAATAAGAAGTGCAGTGAAAAAGCGACGGAAAGCATTGAATATGTGTTCGTGGGATGATATTATGAACGTAGTAGCGAGAATGATATTGCTCGTATATACGTGGGGTGGTTATTATGATCATTAGCGAAAGAATATTCAAGATATTACAGGAACGTGGCATTTCTCAGGCTTCCTTTGGCAAGATGGTAGGACTTTCAAGCAGCACCATCAGTGACTGGAAAACAAAAAAGACTAATCCGTCAGCAGAGAAAATAATGGATATTTGCACTGCTCTGGATATCACACCAGAGCAGCTCCTTACAGGCGAAGGGATTGATGATGACTTTACCAAGCATAATGATATGGAAGTAAGTTTTGAGGATAAAGAGATGCTTGTTGAATATCATGGACTGGGGGAGGAACAGCAGAAGAGGGTGCTGGCGTATCTTAAGACGCTGAAGAAGCTTGAGGACTTGGAGAATATCTGAGGAAGAATCACCTCAAATTTCAGGCAATTAGTTCGATAAAAACATAAGAATGCTCATAAATAGTATGATTAGACCATTTTGTTAGCACTAACAAATAGTCATAATAGGAGAAATTTATGAAAAACAGAGTGATAACAGTGCAGGATGTTCCGATAACAGTAGCTATGTCAGACAGTGATGATTATATATGCATAACAGATATGGCGACGGCAAAGGTGGGAAACTCAAGGGCTGCAGATGTAATAAAAAACTGGATTAGAAACAGAATGACACTGGAATTTTTGGGGACATGGGAATATATTTACAATCCGGATTTTAAAGTGGTCGAATTCGACCACTTTAAAAGTGAAGCTGGTTTACCTTCATTCACATTGAGCGTATCAGATTGGGTTGAAAAAACGCACGCTATAGGATTATATGTAAAACGTGGTAAATATGGTGGCACATTTGCTCATAAGGATATAGCGTTTGAATTTGCTTCTGCGATAAGTCCTGTATTTAAGATATATCTTATAAAAGAATTTCAGCGCCTTAAGGAGGAAGAAAATAATCAACAACAAATAGAGTGGTCTGCAAAAAGGTTCTTATCTAAGAACAACTACCTGATTCAGACCGATGCTATTAAGAATTTTCTAATTCCTAAAGGTAATTATAGAGATAATCTTGAATGGCTTGCCTATGCCGAGGAGGCAGATATTTTAAATGTTGCTTTGTTTGGGTTTACTGCAAAAGCGTGGAGAGAAGCTAATCCTGAACTTGCTAAAAATAGTAATGTTCGAGATTATGCAACAATTAATGAATTGACTGTTCTATCTAATCTCGAAACACACAATTCACAGATGATACGTGAAGGTCGTAGTAAAGAAGAACGATTTGAAATTCTTAAAGAAATTGCGATATATCAGATGAAAATACTTGATGAGGCTTCTCTGATAGAGAACAGTGTAGATGGCAGCAAAATGATAGAAGATAAGGATATAGTAGATGACAAAAAAGAATGATAAAACAAGTGTATATCTTTACACCCGTGTATCCACTGCGATGCAGGTAGATGGTTACTCTCTTGATGCACAGAAAGCCAAATGTATCTGCTCTCCAGTTCCTTGACTTGATGACAAATATTGACAAATACAGCGAGATCAGCGGTGGAGAGCTGTTGAAGAAATTGAAAAAGTATGTTAATACAACAAGACTGGATTTTTCGGTAGTAAAGGAATATTTACGTTTTTACCCTGACAGAGTATATAGGAACATATATGAATCTGGCTATATGAGGGAATTGGTGTGAGGACTAATTGCTTGTGAGTATCGTTATACTACAAATGAGTTTAGAGGTGGCTGAATGATATTTTTTACAGCAGATCAACACTTGGGACACCGGGGAATTATATCAATGCAGAATCGGCCTTTCGATTCTATTGAGGAAATGAATAGGACCATCCTTACAAACTACAATGCAGTAGTTCACAAGGATGACACGGTATATATACTGGGAGACGTTTGTCATCATATGACGGCAGATGCTGCAAATGAAATTATACAGAAAATGAATGGCAATAAATATCTCATTTCTGGTAATCATGATAAAAAGTATGATCCGAGTCTATTTGAGGATGTGAGAGATTTTATGACTGTATCTCTTAACGGACGCTATTTTGCTTTGATGCATTATCCCATGCTTTCTTGGCCTAAGAAAAATAGTGGTAGCATACAGCTTCATGGTCATATTCACGCTCGGATGGATTATAACGAGCAAAACCGAAAAGAGGGAATATTTAGATATGATGTTGGGGTAGATGCCAACAGTTTTTATCCGATTTCTGTAAAGCAGATAATTGATTTCTTTAGCACTAAATAAATGCTGTGTTATTGAAAAAAAAGTAGCTTTTGTTATAATGAAACTAACAGGAGCTCCCACACCTCTCTTTGAAGTGTCCAATGGGAGCACATTTTTATTTTAGGGGTTATTATGCAACTTAAAAAGTCTAAGACTTATAAGGAGCAGGTTGAGATATTAATAAATAAGGGACTTAAGATTAACGACAGTGGTATCCTGATATGGAGCTTGTTCCAGGAATAGAGTTTTCTACTGTGGAAGAGGGTAAAGACGTACATGTTGTCGGATTGTTTATCGATCATCACAATGAAGTATTCAGGTTAAATATTACACAGACTGGAATTATTGCGTCTGTCTTTCTTTGGATTCATCCGAAGCATACATTGCCTTCAGGATTATCGGTGTAAGGATTGAACTTAATACTATTAAAAGGATTACAGCTGTAAAGTATCTGCTGTCGATTATTTCAGCTTTAAGACCACGCTGTGCCACAATAAGGGCTACTTCGCCTCTGGTCATCATGCCTACACCAATCTTTAACGCATCTGAAGTATTATATTTAAGGAGTTTTGCAACAAGTCCACAGCCCACAACTTTTCCAAGCATTCCAACAATTACAAATGCTGCTGAAAAAGCAAGAATTGTCATATCAACAGTCTTTAAATTGGTCTGAAGTCCTACGCTTGCAAAAAATATGGGACCAAAGATCATATATGAGTTAATATCCATTTTTCTGTCAATGTACTCAGAATTATCCAAAGAGCTTAAGATTATACCGGCTACGTATGCACCTGTGATA
This sequence comes from Butyrivibrio sp., assembly GCA_015056565.1. Lineage (GTDB taxonomy): Bacteria > Bacillota > Clostridia > Lachnospirales > Lachnospiraceae > Butyrivibrio. Next base: position 89,706 of record SVGB01000012.1, on the reverse strand, counting down.
TCTGCTACTCCAAAGTATCTATCTGCAACATAGGCCATGGCAAATGCCAGTGCCAGTCCCATGATTGGAATTCTTCTGGTATGGGGCCATTTGTGCTCAGCTTTTTGCATGAGCTTAAAGATTGCTATTCCTACAACAAAAGAAAGAGCAAAGAAAGCAATTGTCTTGATAACAACGGCAATCAGATTGGCGTTAGGATCCTTAAGACCAAGAACTGCAGTGAGAACAACGATTCCTATCACATCGTCGATGATAGCGGCGCTCATTATTGTTGTTCCAACATCTGTAGATATTTTTCCAAGCTCTTTTAACACCTGAACTGTAATGCTTACGGAGGTTGCTGTAAGAATTGTTCCTATAAAAAGAGCTTTGATAAATTCCGTAGAACCAGGAGCGGCAAAGCCGTAAAAAGCCATGTACAACACAGCGCCAAGAACCAGAGGAACTGCAACACCGTTACATGCAACTATTGTGGCTTTGACACCGGATTTCTTCAGCTTATCTATATCTGTTTCAAGTCCTGCACTGAACATCAGCAGTATTACACCAATTTCAGCCATTCCTGAAAGAAAATCATCGGCTTCCACAAGATCAAACAATGTGGGACCGATGATCAGCCCTGCAATAATTTCGCCTGCCACCTGAGGGGCGTGGAGCTTTCTGGCTAGAAGCCCAAAGAGTTTTGCACTGACTAATATAATTACTAGATCTCTTAATATCTGAATTGTATCCATTATTTTTCTCCTTTCAGTAAATGCTAATGAATGAGTATGCACCTTTTGACAAAGTCAGTCAAGGTTTTTTTCTGCATGCTGATGGGTCAGGAAGGCTCGTTAAAACCACTTGACTACGCGAAATATCTGATGTTATACTCCGGATATAAGAACATTTGACGAGCAGGAAAGGCACCCTGCGCTCCCTAAGTGGAATCTGATATGATGGATACGCCGCCCATCCAAATGTTTTTATGTTTTCACAGCGGATAATGTCAAGATCCTGATTGATGCTGCTGCATAAGAAAGAATTCTTTGGGAACGGGTTTTTTACCGCGGATCATGTTACAGTGTGCGGGTTGCTCGTTCTTTTTCTTTGTTCTTTGGTTTGTACATTAGAACACATGTCGAAACAGTCGTTCTCTTAACGAAAACGACTGATAAGGAAATTTGAGTTTAGAGACGACTGTTGTTCTGGCTCGCATGCTTGCATGCGAGATAAGAACTCCCTTTTGAAACAGTGATGGGCAGCGAAGGCTGAGTGTTACATCTTATCAAGTATTCTGATCATTGCGGCTGGCAATATGCAGCTAGCCACATATCTTTATATATTATCCACACAGTGAAGCTATTGGTGAAGACTCATCATTCATAGATGAAGCAATAGCTAGTCAGACAGAGAAGAGAAATAAGTACATAGCCATGATGGAAGGGAAAATAGAAAAATGAAAGTACTTGTAATCCCGGATATACATTTAAAACCTTGGATATTTGACAGGGCAGCAGAAATCCTTAGGGAAGGCAAGGCCGAAGGAGCTGTTTGCCTTATGGATATACCAGACGACTGGGGAATGGAACTTAGCGTGGATCAATACCGAGATACTTTCGATAGGGCTATTTCTTTTGCCGAGGCATATCCTGAGACTTTATGGTGCTATGGTAATCATGATGTGAGCTATCCCTGGGGGAAGCTTGAAACAGGCTATTCGCCATATGCTGAAGCAACTGTTATTTCAAAGCTTGATGAACTCAAGGATTCCTTACAGAACAAATCTCAGATAGCATTTATACACAGGATTGATAATGTTCTATTCATGCACGGAGGGCTGACTGCTGAGTATGTCAGCAGTCTTAATCCTGAATTGCTGAATATGGATATAGATGATGTTTTGAAAGCAGCAAATAGTGCATCTGATAAGTATTTGTGGGATGATGGATCACCGTTATGGCTCAGACCACAGTACAAAGATGTAGATGCTTTTAGGAGAGAAAGTTACACCCAGGTAGTAGGCCATACTCCTGTAAAGAATATATATGAGAAAAATAGTTTCATTTCTACTGATGTATTTTCAACATATAGTGACGGGAGGCAGATTGGAGAATCCGCTATGATCATCATTGATACTGAAACTAGGAATTATGAAAAAATTCCTGTGATGGGAAAGTTAGGGTATAAGATTTGGACTGAGACAGTGGATGAAGAAAAGAAATGACTATGCAGCCATAAAAAACATGATATATGATAATAAATGATTGGGAATAAATTGGAGGAGAACTAGTATGAATGCAAGAGAGTATCTGGATATTTTACATGTGGCAGAGAGGTTAAAAGATACACCTCGCCATTGCACAACCACAAAACGCAGAACAGAGAGTGTAGCCGAACACAGCTGGAGAATCTCGCTCATGGCTTTTCTTTTAAGGCATGAGTTTCCTGAGTTGGACATAGATAAGGTTGTAGATATGTGCCTTATCCATGACCTTGGCGAATGTTTTACCGGTGATATTCCTACTTTCGTTAAGACAGACGACGACAGGAAAGTTGAGGATTCTCTTTTAAACAGATGGGTGCAGTCTCTCCCGGAAGAATTATCTAAAGATATAGCTGAACTCTATAAGGAAATGGACGCACAGGAAACAAAGGAAGCAAAGCTCTACAAGTCACTGGATAAGCTTGAAGCTCTTATTCAGCATAATGAATCGCCGTTGGATACCTGGGCGGAGAATGAGTATGAGCTGAACAAGACCTATGCTTTTGATACTGTAGCTTTTTCAGATTGGCTTACAGAACTGAGAAAGGCTGTGCTTGACGACACATTAAAAAAGATTGATGAAGGATAAGATAATTGCAGATTGGAGCATTGATTGCATTTTGGAGTGGATGATCACGACACAGCAGATTTATACTCTACATTGTTAGCAGGTGCTAACATCAACTATAATACAGGAGGAGTATAAAAATGAGTAGTGATAATGCAAGAGACAATCTTGTTAGCGGAAACATTGTAAAAACCATGATCTCTCTTAGCATTCCGGCAATCCTTGGTATGGTTGTAATTGGACTTTATAACTTTATGGATGCCGTATTTGTTGGGAGGATGGTAGGGCCTGAGGCCATGACTGCAGTTAAGGTATCATATCCCTTTACGCTTTTAAACAGTGGTATCTCAACTCTTATCGGAACTGGCTCAGCTTCAGTTTTATCAAGAGCCATCGGCAAAAAAGACCAGGCAACTGTTGATAAGATCATGGGTAACCTGATAGCCCTTGTTGTTATCCTGTCGGCAGTGATCATGGCTGTTGGTCTTATTTTCACAAAGCCTCTCCTTTTACTTTCAAGAGCAAAGGGAGACATTCTTGTGGAAGCAGACAGATATCTTAAGGTGGTGTTCCTTGGTTCTTTATTTGTAAACTTTGCCCAGTCTTCAAACATGGTCATGAGAGGAGAAGGCAAGCTTAAAAAGGCCATGCTCATCATGGGTTCAGGAGCAATTCTCAACATCATTCTCGACCCAATCCTTATCACCGTATTTGGAAAAGAGAATGGAATCATCGGAGCTGCTGTCGCAACAGTTTCAGCACAGCTTTTCCAGGCAGTTTGGGCGCTTATTTATTTCACAAAAAAGAGCGATACTGTAAAAATAGGAAGGATCGGTATTGTAGGCGAAGTTGCAAAGCCCGTATTTAGCGTAGGCGTCTCAGCCATGCTCATGCAGGTGATGACAATGCTTCAGCAAACAGTTATGTACAACACAGTAGAGCGCTGCGGTGGCGGTGAATGGCAGACTATTCTGGCTGCTGCCTTAAGCCTTCAGGCGTTCTCATTTATCCCACTTTGGGGCATCAGCCAGGGATACCAGCCGGCAATTGGAACCAACTATGGCGCAAGAGAATTTGGCAGGGTACGTTCTTTCAATAAGGCCTTCATGATCGAGGCAACACTTTTAGCAGCACTTTTCTACCTTCCGGTAATGCTTGCACCAAAGGCAATGCTGTCCATGTTCATTACAGATACAGCCATTGTTGAAATGGGAGCACCAATGCTGAGAGTTATGTTTGCTTCATACATCACATACGGTGTATTGATCCTGGTTATCACATTCTTCCAGGCAATCGGAAAAGGTGGCAACGCAGCTATTCTTACGATACTAAGGCAGGTACTTCTTTTCCTGCCACTTGTTCTGATCCTGCCACTTATATTTACCAACAGCGTTGCTGGTGTGTTTTTCGCACAGCTCTTTACTGACGCAGTTGTGCTTTTGATAGCAGTAGTCCTTATGGTACGTGCATTTAGGGATATCAGCAGAGAGGAAAATATTAAAGTAGTTTATGACAAAGCAAGTTGACGCAGCAGAGCTTTTTAGAAAGTACATGTATATCATGTGCGACAAAGAGGCAGAAAAGACCTATCGCTTAAGGAGCAGTGCAGGCGAAGGCATCATGAGAAATTATGAGATAGCAGATGGTATCGAGCTGGTTTATTCGGAGCTTGAATCCTACTATCCCGTGGTGAAAGAAGTGCCTGAATCTGTTGATTATGTAGAGATCATGTATATGGTTGAGGGACACGCTGACTTTGAAATGGAGGGAAGGCGCGCTGCCTCAGCCAACAAGGGCGATATCTGTATCTTCAACAGCCGCATCGGGGCTAAAAAGATAAGCTTTGGAAAGGGCGGCATAAGATGTATCAGTATAGTTGTCCTGGTTGATATATTAAAGGATGTGCTAAACAGCTTTTTTGGCACCGAGAAATTCAATGGTGAAAGCTTTTTTGAATATGTGCTAGAAGCTAATTCTTGCGTATGCTTTGCTGCAAACGAAATGCTAAGGAACATCTTTACAGAGCTGGTGATCCTGCCAGAAACCTATGGAGAGTATCACAGGAAGCTTCTTACCCTGAGAGCTATACTGGCTCTGATGAGCGACAAAAATACAAAAAGCTCTGGATATAGCTATTTTAGCGGAGATTCTGCAAATAAGGTCCACGCGGCCCGGAAGATACTAGGTGAGAATCTGGCGCAGAATATATCAATAGAAGAGCTTTCTGAAAAAGTGGGTCTTAACCGGACCACTCTTCAAAGGGTATTCAGGCAGATGTATGGCGTTTCTGTTTTTGAATACAGAACCCGTGTCAGAATGCAGGAGGCCAAGAATCTTCTTCTTGATGGAAATCTTTCTGTGACAGAAATAGCTGGACTTTGCGGTTATTCTAACGCCAGCAAGTTTTCGGCTGCATTTAAAAAGATTTTTTCAGTCACGCCGACACAGTGGAAAAGCGCTGATAACTAAAACGTAGGCGCCTATCTGGCAGAAAAGCTGGGGGTATGAATTTGACCATGAATATACGGCATATGAGGTGTCAGGCTAAAAAGGATATTTTGGAAAGAACAATACTACGAAAAGCATACCAGTATAGGGTATGCTTTTTTTATCCTAATGTCGATGAGGATTGCATTGACAACACGCAATGTGTATAATAATATATACGCAATGAGTATGATGTTTTTATAGGTGGTAAGAAATAGTATGGACAGCAGGGAATTTTTGATCGAATTAAGAAATAGTACTGGAATGTCAAGGAAGGAGTTCTGTGCTTACTTTGAGATTCCATATCGCACGCTACAGGACTGGGAGCTTGGTAATAGAAAAATGCCAGATTATCTTCTTAGATTGATGGCATATAAGCTTGAGATGGAAAAACTTGCACCAGGTGAGAGTAGCAATTTTAATAACAATGATGGGAATGGAGATTGATTAATAAATGGAACAATTTGATTTAGAGAAACTGGAAAATGCGCTTACATGTGTGGAGCGCATTGCTGATGGGAAGAATCCCATTAATAATGATGTGGCGGATAATGATGATGTGATGAATAATCCAATCATCATTAGAAGCATGTTTTTTATTAAAGATATTTTGACAGAACTCAAGAATAACAATGGAATTATAGGAAAGAGCTTAGGAGTAAGAAAAAAAGATTTTCCTATTGAGTCTCTTTCTGATTATCAATATTCAGGTGTCAAAACCATTACAAGACTGACGGAGCAGCTGAACACAGGGATAGACGAAAAGATATATAAGAAACTATCATACAGAACAGTGACTGACTGGCTTAAGAAAAATGGCTATCTGATTGAAACTGAAGACGAGCAGCTTGGCATGAAAGTTACACTGACCACTGAAAAAGCACAGGCTATAGGCATAACACATTCGTTGCAAACCAGTATGAGCGGGAGATCATATTACAGAATTGAATATGACAAGCAGGGACAGGAGTTTGTTGTGCAGAATCTGCCGTTTAAAATTTTGAGGTCGAAAAAATCGACCTCAAGTTGGTGAATGATGGCAGGAAGGTGATTGATATGGCAAAAAAGAAAATCAAAGAAGTGGATGAGAATACTGAAGTTGAGGTGATTGAGATTACAGAGGAGCTTTTAAGAGAAAAGCTATATGAGGTTAGAGGAACAAAAGTAATGCTCGATTTTGATCTCGCAGAGATTTACGGCTACGAGACAAAAAGATTCAATGAACAAGTGAATAATAATATAGAAAGGTTTGAGCAAGACTTTAGGTTTAGACTTACAAAAGATGAATGGGCTGACTTGAGGTCGAAAAAATCGACCTCAAGTTGGGGTGGTTCTCGATATGCTCCATACGCCTTCACAGAACAGGGAGTATACATGCTTATGACTGTTTTAAAAGGAGACCTTGCGGTAAGGCAGAGTAAAGACTTTGTAAGAACTTTTAAAAAGATGAAAGATTACATCATGAGTAATCAGAATCTTATCGGGCAACGTGAAGTTATGCAGCTTTCTATGCAGTCATCAGAGAACGCTTTTGAAATTAAAAAGCTTCGCATGGATCTTGGTTCCGTAGAGAAGCAGATGTCTGATGTCATGGACCAGCTCGGAGAAGTAGTGACCAAATCAGATTTGGCAGATATGATGAACAGCTTTGTAAGTGATGAAGACAATGGCTGGCTTATGTTTAATACAAGGTATTCTAGTGCAGATGTTGCCTATTCTTCTATCTATGGTCAAGCTAAGAAAACAATATACCTCGTGGATAACTACATTGGACTCAGAACGTTGGTGTTACTAAAGAATGCTGCTTTCGGAGTTGATATCAAGGTTTTTAGTGATAATGTCGGTAATAATAAACTACACAACATCGAGTATAAGGATTTCTGCAAAGAGTATCCTGGACTGAAAATCTCTATACAAAAAACAGGTGGTATCTTTCATGACAGGTTCATAGTTCTTGATTATGGGACTCCTGATGAAAGAGTTTTCCTTTGCGGAGCATCTTCTAAAGATGCAGGGGCAAGAATTACAAGTATAGTGGAAGATTTCGGAATTCAAAAATACAAGCCGGTTATACAATCTTTACTGACAAGTCCGGCACTTAAGCTTCCTTGATTATGAGACAATGCAAAAAGATGATAAAACTAAAGTATACCTTTATACCCGCGTATCCACTGCGATGCAGGTGGATGGTTATTCTTTGTCCCTCACACTTTCAAGTGCATCTGAGATAAGCTGTTCATCATGCTTGAACATGATGCCGGTTCCTACCCATGCTGCAGCATAGACAACCACGAAGATCACAGAGATAAGCACAAAGCCATTCATGGTTGTATACCAGTTACAAAAATGTCCGAAGGCTATGATGATAATGTACATAAGGATAAGATGTAGTAGTGTCATCAGGTTGTGCATCAGTGCAGACAACTCTTTATCGTATTTAGCATTATAAAGAAGCAGTACTGTTACCAGACTACATAGAAAGCTTGCAACAAGGATTGATCCTGGAGTATACCAGTCAAAAAACCACTCATTTTTCCTCATCACCAGCAGTCCGTAAAGGCTGACAGCACACAGTACCAGGAAACTGACCAGCATCGTTTGTTCCATTACTATCTTTAGCTTTTTCATAGTCCTAACCTCTTTTTCATTTCTTTTACATAACTTCTGGTAATAAGAATAGTCTCACCATTTAAAAGAACTGCTTTCATCCTGGCATTGGTCTCCGCTTTTACACTCTTTATCTTTCTGATATTGCAGAGCATGGATTTAGAACACCTAAAGAACCTGAAATCCAGGGCACTTTCTATCTCGTAGAGGCGACTTCGCAGCTCTATGCAGTCATCCTTGGTATAAGCAAAACATTTGTCATCTACCGTCTCTACGTAATAAATCTTGGAAATAGGGCATGGAATACTCTCGCCGTCCTTATAGCCCATAATGATCTGCTCCCCGTTTTCAAGAAGTCCAATTGCAGTGTCTATGGCTGTCGTGCGCCCATAGGCATTTACAACTGCGTATTCACTTTCACCCTGTGAAATCTTATTAAACGTTACCTTCAAGGCTTTTCCCCTTTACATTTTGTTATACACTCGTGGATAGATGATCCTTGTAGCTACAATAAATGCCACTGAAACCATTATTATATATATGCAGGTCTGATTCAATGACCAAGTTGATGATCCTACCTGTGTGTTAAAAGAAAATGTCTCTCTCATGGCATTATAGAAGGCACCGCCGTCTACTCCGCCTATGCTTTCATCCATGTGATCCAAAACTCTACCGGTCAGGAAATTCCTGATAAGTACAGTGATCCCTGTAGCTGGGATAAGGTTACATACATTCTGTATGGTCCTGCTAAACTCAGATAGTGGAAGGTATGCGCCAACTATAAAGCCAGATACTGCAGAAATGATTCCCATAAAAGCGCTGCAGGTGCCCATTTTTTTGAAAAACATCATTATAAGGGTAAAGATTGCTGTGGATGAGATAGTACCAAGGAAGATCACTCCTACAAGGCACATAATATCCGAAATTTCAAAGTACATTGATCCGTTCAAAAGAAGCACTCCTATTCCGCAAAACAGAACAACCAAGGTCTGTAGGAAAGCGCAAATTACTGCTGCAAGGAAATATGAGAGGATGATCTCAGCTCTTTTTACAGGGGTTGATATCATATCAAAATAAACTCTGTCTTCCCTGTCCCTGACTATTGTTTCGAGGGCATTGTAGGGAATTGTGATAAGAGCTGCGCTGATGATTCCTGTAAGCAGGATACCATTGACAAACTGGTCCATGTCACCTGCCAGGATCAGGCCCTCAAGGCCAGTTGCAGCATGTTCAAGTGATGATAAAAAGGTGCTCTTTAAAAATAAAAGATAAAGAATAAGAATGATAAGTGGTGTGAGCATTGAGAAAAAGATCGATCCCTTATCATTTAAATATACCAGTATGTTTCTCTTTGTAAGTCCTATAAGTCCTCTTAATTTAGCCATTGCACTCTACCATTTCCTTTCCTGTAAGTGTTAAAAATACATCGTCCATTGTTCCTTTTATAATTTCAAAATCCTTGATGAAATCTTTGTTTTTCCAGATAAATTCCATGATCCCTTCATCCATAAGAATATTGTAGTGATCAGCCTCGTAGCTAAAACCTGGAGCACTGGATGCTTCGATGATCTTGTTATTTTCATCGTTCCTCTCTGTATACCAGATGAGTTTTTTGCCGGTATACCTGCTCTTTAATTCAGCAGGTGAGCCTTCAGCAATAATGGTTCCTTTGTCCATGATCACCACGTTGTCAGCTTCTGCGGTTTCTTCCATGTAATGCGTTGTCAGGAAGATTGTCAGGTTCTCGTTTTTTCTTAAGTGATTGATGTAATCCCACACCATCTTGCGGGACATGGGGTCAAGGCCTGTGGTGGGCTCATCCAGAAACAGGATGTCTGGTTTGTGGATCAGAGCCCTTGCAATATCTATTCGTCTTCGCTGTCCACCGGAAAGATTCTCGTATCGCTTATTCCAGATTGCTTCCAGATTAAATTCGTCCCAAAGAAGCGAAAGCCTCTCCATTATTTCTTTTTTGCTGTATCCGTAATACGCACCTCTTGTAAAGAGATTCTGTTTAACTGTCAGATTCCCATCCAATACCGAATTCTGAAAAACTATCCCAATAGATTTTCTTATGGCATCATCCTCTTTACCAAGTTCATGTCCCATTACCCTGACGTTACCTGAAGTCTTAGGAAGGATCGTGCTCAGCATATTTATGGTTGTTGATTTGCCGGCTCCGTTTTCTCCAAGGAATGCGAAAAGAGATCCCTGCTCAACTTCAAAAGAGATGTTATTTACTGCTGTTGCAGTGCCGTATTGTTTAACAAGATTATTAACTTCAATTGTTTTTTTCATGTCTCTCTCTCTTTCTTTTTAACTAGCTTGACCTGTATCTAAAACAGATATTAACCTATTTTTTTCAAGAAAAAAGCAAAATGGCGGTGAGTTGCAATTTTTGAAAGGTGAAATGCAAATAACACGTTGCAACAGCATTTTGTCGGTGTTAAGATGAAAAAACAAAAGTCTATTTTGCGTATGCAGGATAGACTTTTCTTTTAAACAATTAAGTCTCCGGGACTCAAATAGAAAGGCTAAGCTATGGGCATAATTGAACTTGCAACAGAAAAAGACAGAAGCCAGATCCTTGAGCTTTACAAGGCTCAGAAGGGAAGGCAGTACTGCGCCTGGGATGAGGATTATCCATCAGATGAGACAATAAGTTTTGATCTTTCCAGAGATGCTTTGTATGTGATGAAAGAAAATGGCAAAGTTATCGCTGCAATTTCGCTTGAAGAAGATGAGGATGTGGACAAGCTTGACTGCTGGAACAGGGATCTTTTCCCGGGAGGAGAGCTGGCGAGAGTTGCGGTGGATCCTACTATGCAGAGCAGGGGAATAGGCAGGCAGATGATGGAGCACGGCTTGAAAGCCTTAAAAGAGCGAGGATATAAGAGCACTCATTTTCTTGTAAACAAATATAATGTAAAGGCTATAAAGTGCTATGCAGCCTTTGGCTTTAACGTGGTTGGGGACTGCTTCATGTATGACCAGGATTTCTTATGCTACGAAAAGGCACTGTGATACTTAAGTGGGGAGACCAAAAATGGAACTTAGAAAAATAAATGTGCAGGACGAAAAGGCTCAGTGGGAGTATACAACTGCGCTTCCTGAGGACGAGAACGGGCTTACTAATCCATATCATGGAGTGAGTTTTGAAGAGTATAAAAATGACGTGCTTCCAACGCTAATATCCTATGAGCATCCTGTAAATATGCCGGACTGGTTCGTGCCAGAGACATATTATTATCTCTGGGATGAAGGTCGCCTTGTTGGCGAGTTCAGGATCAGACACCATCTGACAGATGCTCTTAGGGAAGGGGCAGGGCACATAGGCTACAGCATTTTGAAGGATTGTCGTGGCAAGGGCTACGGAACAGAAGGCCTTAGACTTACAGTTCAGATTGCAAAAGAAATTGTTCCTGAGGATGAGATCTATCTTAGAGTAAACAAAGATAATATTGCTTCGCAGAAAGTCATGATAAACAATGGTGCATATAGAGCAGGGGAAGATGAAGGGCACTATTTTATGAGGATCAGGAAAATGGGAGAATTAAATGCCTAAACAGAACATATTTGATAACGAAACATTCTTTGAGGGCTACAAGAAAATAAGAGAAAAGGAATCAAATGCCAATGACCTTTTTGAAATCCCCACGCTGTTTTCTCTTTTACCGGATTTGACAGGGAAAAGAGTTCTCGACCTGGGATGCGGATATGGCGAGCACTGCGTCTCTTTTGTAAAAAAAGGTGCAAAAAGGGTTGTGGGGATCGATATTTCGGAGAAGATGCTGGAAGTTGCAAAGACCGAAAACGGTGATCCGAAGATTGAATATCTCCTTATGCCAATCGAGGACATTGACCGGATCACGGAGAAGTTTGACGTAGTCATAAGTTCGCTGGCTCTTCACTATGTTGAGGATTTCGAAGGCGTAATTAAGAACGTCAATAACCTCCTAACTCCCGGAGGAGAATTCATCTTCTCTCAGGAACATCCCTTTAACACCTGCCACAGCACAGGCGATCGCTGGACTAGAGATGAGAGCGGTGAAAAGATACATGTCAATATGAAGAACTATGGTATCGAGACGGAAAACGAGAGTACCTGGTTTGTAGATGGCATCAAGAAGTACCACAGAATGTTTTCAACCATAGTGAATACCCTGGTGGAATCCGGGTTTACCATAGAGAAAATGGTAGAGCCTCTGCCTGATGAAGAGCTTCTTAAGAAATTTCCGGAGCATAAAGATCTTTTCCACAAGCCGGACTTTCTGGTCATTAAGGCAGGAAAACGGTGAGGATCATAATGAAAAGACTATTTGAAATTGATCTTAAAGACTATAAAGAATCTGGCAACGTATTTCGAAGACCCTCAGCCAGAGCTATCATCAGAAAGGGTGATAAGATCGCGTTGGTGTATAGCCAAAAGGAGAAGTACTATAAATTTCCTGGAGGAGGAATACACGATGATGAGGACAAAAGACAGGCTCTGATCCGCGAAGTCAGAGAGGAAGTCGGAATGGTCGTGATCCCTGAGAGTATCAGGGAATTCGGAAGTGTCCTTCGAAGGCAAAAGAGTGATCGAGGCGAGGATACTATATTTGAACAGGAGAACTTTTATTACTTCTGCGATGTAGAAGACGAGCTGGTAGAGCAGGAGCTTGATGATTACGAGAGCGATGCGGAGTTTGTGCTGCGCATCGTAGAACTAGACACAGCGATTGAGGCCAATGCCGTCTATTCTAGCGACGTCTTTTTTGACGAGGTCATGATAAAAAGGGATCTCAGAGTACTGAGACTACTAAAGGAGATATAAAACAACTATGGAAATAAGAAAAGTAGAGAATAGTGAAAAAAGCGGGAGAGTTCATTAACAGGGAAATTTGATGACATGAAAAAAATACTTGTTCTTGGGTGCTCGGGAAGTGGCAAGAGCACCTTCTCAATAAAACTTCATGAGAGGACAAAACTTCCGCTTTATCATCTGGATAACATTTGGTGGAAGGCAGACAGGACCCATATTTCAAGAGATGAGTTTGACGAGAAACTTTCAGAACTTGTAAGCAGAGATACATGGATCATTGACGGAGACTACAGCAGAACTTATGAAAAGAGAATTGCAGCCTGCGATACGATCTTTTTCCTGGATTATGGGCAGAAGGTTTGTATGGAAGGTATTACAGGAAGAGTGGGGCAGGATCGCCCTGATATGCCATGGACAGAAGATACACTGGATCCGGAGCTTGTGGAACTGGTAAAAAACTATGAGACAGAGAATAAGCCGCTACTACGAGAGCTCTTTTCCAAATACCCTGATAAAAACCTGATCACATTCCATACCAGAAAAGAGGCAGAAAAATGGATTACAGAAAAGCTACAATAAAGGACCTTGAAGAGCTTGTAAGGACAAGGATCATAGTCCTTAGAGCTGCCAATAAACTGGATGAAAACGCAGACATGTCTGAAGTGGAGAGGCAGTCGAGAGACTATTATAAAAAGGCCCTGGCTGACGGAACTCACACTGCATACCTTGTATATGACAATGACAGATTTATCGGCGCAGGGGGAGTGAGTTACTACAGAGTCATGCCCACGTATCACAATTCAAGAGGAGAAAAGGCATACATCATGAACATGTACACAGCCCCTGACTATCGCAGGAAGGGCATAGCATTTAAGACCCTTGATCTTCTCATTCAGGATGCAAAGGAAAGAGGCATCACAGCCATATCTCTTGAAGCCACTGACATGGGAAGGCCTCTTTATGAGAAGTACGGATTTGTAAAAATGAATGATGAAATGGAACTTTCGGTATGAGAAAAGAAGATTCCACTACGAAAAGAATCTATGAAGTTGTAAAGCAAATTCCCAAGGGCCATGTGGCTACGTATGGACAGGTGGCTGAAATGGCGGGGAATAAGAACCTGGCAAGAGTTGTCGGAAATGCGCTTCATAAAAATCCTGACCCTGATCATATTCCGTGTTTTCGAGTGGTAAATTCAAAAGGGCGACTGGCCACTAACTTCGCCTTTGGTGAAGGCGTACAGGCGCGGCTCCTTAGAGAAGACGGGATAGAAGTCAGGGATGGGAAAGTTGATCTGGCAGTTTACGGGATTTCTGATTTGACTGTTCTCAAGTAATTAGTTGACATTAAATTGAACATTTGCTAAACTCACAAAGGTAAAAAAATCTAACGGAAAGAGAGGGAATCATATTTATGGCTATTGTAACAAGAGAGATTGTAACTGAATATAGTATGAAGACCTCGGTTTCTGCTCTTTGATCTGTATTAGATCACCACATATTTAGAGCTTTTAACCGTGGCATATTTGTCACGGCTTTTTATTTGTGATCGTGCGTTGTTCGCTACAACAATAGTTCATTCATTTTGCTGTTTTCGCAGTTTCCCATAACACATAGGTCTCCATACTATCTTGAATTTCAAAATAACTAATTCCAACTAACATCAAATAACTAACGAAAAAGATATATCAAGGAGACAAAAACATTGAAAAATTTAATAATACGAAAAGAAACACCAAACGATTATTTTGGCACAGAACATATGACAATGCGCGCCTTTTGGAACCTTCACGGCCCTGGCTGTAACGAGCACCTGCTGGTACATAAGCTTCGCAGTGCAAAAGAGTATCTTCCGGAGTTGAGCCGCGTAGCAGAACTTGACGGAAAGATTGTTGGAGCAATCTTTTATTCGGTGGCAACAGTCAAAGATGACGATCATGAGCATGAGCATGAGGTATTAACCTTCGGACCTCTGGCAGTTGAGCCTACATGCGTCAATATGGGGATAGGAGCAGCTCTTTTAAAAGAGACTCTCCCTCTTGCAAAGGCATCAGGCTACAAGGGGATCGTGATCTGCGGGGAGCCTGAGTACTATCCAAAACATGGTTTTAAAACTTGTGATAACTTTGATATTCATCATCCGGCATTTGGCAATGCAGATGCCTTCATGGCACTTCCGTTAAGCGACAGCTTTAATGATGTTCATGGGCTCTTTTATGAGGCTCTGGTATTTGAGCAGTGCGAGGATGAAAAAGAGATACAGGATTTCACAGAAAAGTTCCCATACTATAAGCCACTTAAATTGTCCTGCCAGTGGCTTCATGCAGAGAAGCTCGGAAGGATCTCAAGTGTAAGTAAGAACAGCTATACTATAAGGTTTTGGGAACAGGAGATCCCGGCTAAGTTAAAGGGAAGTTTTTATGAAAAAGAAGCTGATGAGCTTCCCGTTGTAGGAGATTACGTGACATTTTTATATAACAGACAGGGAGAGTCAACGATACTGTCAGTATGCGATAGAAGTAGCTTCCTCCAAAGACCGGATCAGGCCAAGACTGGAGTTATGCAGTACATGGTTGCAAATGTTGACTACTGCTTCATCGTAACTTCTTTAAATGAAGACTATAGCTACAACCGAATTGCAAGATATGTAAGCATCGCTCTTCAGGGCGGTTCTACACCCGTGGTGATCCTTACAAAGTCAGACCTTTGCAACAACACAGGGCGCTACATAAGGGAAGTAGAGCAGATGTCTGAGAAAGTGAAGGTTCATGCAATCTCAGCACTTTACGGAATCGGTATTGATGAGCTTGAAGACTATCTGATACCTGGAAACACCATATGCCTCATGGGTTCGTCAGGCGCTGGAAAATCCACACTGATAAATTCACTTATGGGAGAGGAGATCATGAAGACTTCCAGCATAAGGGAAGGTGATGACAAGGGCCGCCACACTACTACCATCAGAAGGCTCATGGAATCTTCAAAGGGCGTCACTTTCATCGATACCCCAGGAATGCGTGAAATAGGCATGGCAAATACTCAGGAAGGTATTGATGATACATTTGCCGATATAGTAGAATTGGAGTGCATGTGCAAATTCAGCAATTGCAGGCATGAGACTGAACCTGGATGCGCGGTAAAAGCTGCCATTGAAAGGGGAGACCTTTCCCCTGAGAGGTATGAGCTCTACAGGAATCTTGGTAAAGAGAACACCAGAAACTATGCCAAGAAAAAAGAGATCTCCAAATGGGCAAAGGCGTACAAGAAGGGAAAAAAGTCTTTTGATTACTAAGAATAAAAGAGATGACAGGCAGCTATGATATTTTGGATTATCGCAACGCTTCTTGCGTTCTATGTTAAGGGACTGTGCGGCTTTGCCAACACTTTGGTGTTTACATCGATACTTACCTTTGGCACAGCAAATATAAATATATCGCCGGTGGAACTGATCCTGGGGTACCCAACTAACCTCATTATCAGCATAAAAGAGAGAAAGGCAATCACTCCAAGGATCGTCATTCCACTTGCCATCATGGTGATAATAGGAAGCCTTGGAGGAGCGCTTTTCCTCAAAAACGCTGACACTACTCTGATCAAGATAATCTTCGGCGTACTGGTGATCCTGGTTGGCATCGAGATGCTGCTTAGAGAGCTGTCCCAAAAGAAAGCCAAAAACTCAAAGGTCCTGCTTACGATAATAGGTATCCTTTCAGGGTTCCTTTGCGGCCTCTACGGCGTGGGAGCGCTGCTTGGAGCCTACATCGGAAGGACCACAGATGACCTTAAGTCCTTCAAGGCCAATATCTGCACAGTGTTTATCATAGAGAACACCTTCAGGATCATCCTGTATCTCTTTTACGGGATCATAACCATGGAATCTTTGAAAAGAGCTCTGATCCTGTCACCGTTTATGCTAATAGGCCTTGTGGCGGGAATGTTCAGCGCTGGGAAGATCAGCGAGAAGATTGTAAAAAGAATCGTGATCATCCTTCTGATTGTGTCAGGTATTGCGCTGATTCTGGCGAACCTGTGATCTCGAAATTACCATTTAAGACTTACATTTATGATGCAACTTTAAAAGTATTGATGTTTACTATATTTGGGGCTTGCATATCCGCTATATGCATGCTATATTTTAAAACTGTAGGCAGAAGTGCTTACATACACAACAAAATACAAGACAAGGGGAGCTGATAACGGCTGAGAGGTGCTTTTGGCACGACCCTATACCTGATTTGGATAATGCCAACGTAGGAATTGTCGACACATGGCGGTCTTTGTGCGTAGAAGTGCTCGCCATATGCTAATGATTTTTGATAAGCGTCATCGGATCAGATGGCGCTTTTTTATTACGTAAAAAGTAAGGCCATCTGGCAAAATCACGTGATAGTCTCTCAGTCATGATCAAAGCAAGACATGCATATGACCGGAAATCTTTGGGATATTCATCCGCAAATACACATTTTAAACAACTACATAACTGCTGAAAGCGTGGTAAATGCTGTGCTCTCAGTTGGCGCAGTGGCCATAGGAGGAGATGCCCTTTTAGAGTGCGCCCAGATAACCGAGCACTCAGACGCCCTTGTTATCAACACTGGCACGCCGGCACCTTCGCGCCTCGATGTGTTTTTATCATCCGGGAAAAGAGCTAACAAACTAAATATACCTACTGTCCTTGACCCGGTTGGTGCTGGAGCAACGGACTTTAGAAGGGACATGCTAAAGACACTTCTTAAGGAAGTTCATTTTACCTGCATCAGAGGAAATGCTTCAGAGATAAGAGCCCTTATTAACATACTGAAGATTAGTAAGAAAGCTGTAGATGGAAGTAACTACACTGAGCAGGAATCTAATGGCGCACATGACCTTACCAGACGAGAAGGTGATAACTTACAGGACTTTACAGGTGTTGAAAGCAAGGAACAGGTCATTTCGAAAAAAGAACTCTTTGATCTCTCAAAGTGTACCGGCGCTGTAATAGTAGTAACAGGACGAAATGTCATGATTGCTGATCAAGTATCAGATTACTTCGTAGAACTTCCTGGTGGAAGCTCCATGCAAAAGCTATTTACCGGTGCTGGCTGCATGCTCAGCGCCGTAATAGGTGCATTTCTTGGAGGAGAAAAAAAGGACGGTAACGGAAAAAGAAAAAGCATAGAAGTTGAAGGGAGCAAAGAGGTCAAAGCGAGCAAAGGTAATCAAGATACTGCCTACCTTGATGCCATCCAGACTGCCATAGCTACCTACAACGCAGCTGCCAGAAGGGCAGATATTATCTGCCAAAAAGAAAAAAGATTTGGAACCATGTCTTTTAAAAATACGTTCATAGATGAGCTTAGTACGACTCGACTTGGCAGCAGGAAGCGCCTTAGCCTTGCGGATACATTTCTTTATGCCATAACAAACAGAGATTGCCTTGGGGAAGAAATCAGTCTTGAAAATGCAGTTGAACAGGCAATCCTTGGCGGCGCCACAATGGTGCAGCTTCGGGAAAAAGAAGTGACTACAGAAGATTACATCAAAACTGCAAATAGCATAAATGCCATATGCAGAAAATATGACATTCCACTTATTATCAATGACAGCGTATATGTCTGCAAGGCGGTCCATGCATCAGGAGTTCACCTTGGGCTGTCAGATGGCTCTATAGAGGAAGCCAGAAAGACTCTTGGAGATGACTACATAATAGGTGCAACCGCCCATAACCTTCAGGAGGCGAAAAGAGCCTTTGAGCAGGGAGCTGATTATCTTGGAGTTGGAGCAGCCTTTGGATCTGCCACCAAGATGGATGCATCAAAAATCACCACCTTTGATATGTATAAAGAGATAACTAAGGCTGTTCCTATTCCGGTAGTTGCCATAGGTGGTATCAACTACGACAACGTCCACAAATTAAAAAACCTTGGACTGTCCGGAATTGCTGTGATATCAGGCATCTTTGATGCTGAAGATATAAAAGAAAATACAATGCGCCTTAATAAAAAGGCCAAGGAGGAGATCTTAAGATGAAAAGAGAATCAGTAGTAAAGCTTGTTTTATCAGGAATGTTTGTGGCACTGGCAGTAGTTCTTTCAACATTCTCAATCCCTGTTGGGGGATCAAAGTGCTTCCCAATCCAGCACATGGTAAACGTTCTTGCAGCGGTATTTTTGGGACCATGGTACGGAGTGGCAATTGCTTTTTGCACATCACTTATCAGGAACATCCTTGGAACTGGTACACTTCTTGCGTTCCCAGGCAGCATGATCGGAGCTCTTTGCTGCGGGCTTGTTTATAAGCATACAGGAAAGCTTACGCTTACATACATCGCTGAGGTCATTGGAACTGGCATCCTTGGAGGCCTCTTAGCATTCCCTGTTGCTGCATTTGTAATGGGAAAAGAGGTAGCTCTTTTCGTGTACGTTGTACCATTCCTTGTAAGCACTATCGGCGGAACTGTGATCGCAGCAGTTCTCATCACGATCCTTAAAGCAAACCACACTCTTGAAGTTCTTCAGAACATGGTAAAAGAAGGAAAAGTAAAAGGATGAAAAAACAGTCAGCGCTTACAATTGCAGGTAGTGATAGTAGTGGCGGAGCTGGAATTCAGGCTGATCTTAAGACCATGCACGGCTGCGGCGTATTTGGAATGAGCGCCATTACAGCTATAACTGCCCAGAACACCACAGGGGTAAAGAGTATTCAAAAGGTCAGCCCCAGTGTTTTGGCGGACCAGCTGGACATGGTGTTTTCCGACATCTATCCGGATGCTGTAAAGATCGGAATGACCTCAGGCAGCGACCTTATAGAGGTGATCGCAGACAGGCTCCTTTTTTACAAGGCGAAAAGAATTGTTCTTGACCCTGTGATGGTTGCCACCAGCGGCGCAAGGCTTTTAGAGGACGAGGCAATTGATGCTCTTTTAAAAAAGCTCATGCCGCTTGCAGATCTTTTAACACCTAATATACCTGAGGCGGAAGTACTGCTTGATGGCAGGACCATAGCAAACCCAAAGGACATGGAAGATGGGGCAAAAGAGATAGCAGAAAGATTTGGGTGCAGCGTCCTTATAAAGGGCGGACATATGGCATCTTACGATCATTCAAGTGATGTCCTGGCGGATAGAAACGGCGTCATTAAATGGTTTGAATCAGAGAGGATAGATAACCCCAATACCCATGGGACTGGATGTACCCTTTCAAGCGCCATAGCTTCATTTTTGGCTCTTGGATATGAGATGGAAGACAGTATCAGCATGGGAAAGGACTATCTTTTAAGGTCCATCAAACAAGAGCTGGATCTTGGAAAGGGCCACGGACCCTTGTGGCACGTTTTTTATTAATAAACTTAGAGAGGATGTATGAATTTGGAAACAGCAAATAAAAGACCTTACAGCACACAGATGGAGGCTGCCAGAAAAGGCATTGTGACTCCGGAAATGGAAGTAGTAGCAAAAAAAGAAAACAGAGGCACCGAGTTTATCAGACAGATGGTGGCAGAGGGAAAGGTTGTTATACCTGCAAACCCAGCCCACAAAGGGATTGATCCAAATGGCGTTGGCAGTATGTTAAAGACCAAGATAAACGTAAATCTTGGGGTGAGCCGAGACTGCAAGGACCTTGATGTTGAGATGGAAAAAGTCATGACCGCAGTCAACATGGGAGCTGAGGCTATCATGGACCTTTCAAGCCATGGAGATACACAGCCTTTCAGGAGAAAGCTCTGCAGCAGCTGTCCAGCCATGATAGGTACTGTACCAATTTACGACTCTGTCATTCATTACAAAAGAGATCTTGCTACCCTGACTGCAAAGGACTTTATTGACGTAGTAAGGCTCCATGCAGAGGATGGTGTTGACTTTGTGACCCTTCACTGCGGTATCAGCAAGAATACCATTGAGCAGATCAAAAAGGGCAAAAGAGAAATGAACATAGTAAGCCGTGGAGGAAGTCTTGTGTTTGCATGGATGTCCATGACAGGGCAGGAGAATCCTTTTTATGAGTACTATGATGAGATTCTTGAAATCTGCAGAGAGCATGACGTGACCATAAGCCTTGGAGATGCCTGCAGGCCAGGATGCCTTGCGGACGCCACTGACAGATGCCAGATAGAAGAGCTCATTAGACTTGGAGAACTGACAGAGAGAGCCTGGGCAAAAGACGTACAGGTAATGGTTGAAGGACCTGGCCATGTTCCAATGGACCAGATCGAGGCAAACATGAAGATACAGCAGACTATCTGTAAGGGAGCGCCTTTCTATGTCCTTGGACCTCTTGTAACAGATATAGCACCTGGCTATGACCATATAACAGCAGCTATAGGCGGTGCAATCGCAGCGGCGGCAGGAGCAGCTTTTTTGTGCTACGTAACACCTGCAGAGCATCTGGCTCTTCCGAATGTAGATGATGTGCATCAGGGAATAATAGCAAGTAAGATAGCAGCTCATGCGGCAGACATCGCAAAGGGCATACCTGGGGCAAGAGATCAGGATGACCGCATGGCCAAGGCAAGGAGAAACCTTGACTGGGATGCCCAGTGGCTTGAAGCTCTTGACCCTGAAACAGCTAAAGCTATAAGGGATAGCAGAGCTCCAGAGGATGACCACAGCGACACCTGCAGCATGTGCGGCAAGTTCTGCGCAGTTCGAAGCATGAACAAGGCGCTTAATGGTGAATATATTGATATTCTGTGACCTTCAACAGGAGACCCTTATGTGATTCCAAGAAGGGTTGCATTATCGGCGTAAATAGTTATAATAGGAATTGCGAACAATTAAATTGCGCAATATACTAAATGAAGGGTGGTTGAAATGAGTAGTTTTATAGATCTTGTAAAGACAAGAAGAAGCGTAAGAACTTTCGATGGAAATGGGGTTAGCCCTGAAGTTTTAGAGGATCTTAAGAGCTTTGCAAAAGAGATAACAAATCCCTACGGCGTACAGAGCATAAGATTTGAATTCCTTGATAGGGAAAAGAATGACTTATCAAGCCCTGTTCTTAGCGGCGAGAAGTGCTATGTAAGTGCTGTTTGCTCCAAGGAAGATCATGTGGAAGAGGCTTATGGATACTCTTTCCAGAAGCTCCTTATGAAGGCCCATGAGCTTGGTCTTGGAACAGTATGGATCGGTGGAACAATGCCAAGAGATAAGTTTGAGGCAGCGTCTGATCTTGCCGAAGGCGAGTTTATGCCATGTATGAGTCCTCTTGGAGTAACAGCAAAAAAGATGGCCATCAAAGAGACACTTATGAGAAAGGGTGTTAAAGCTGACACCAGACTTAAGTTTGAAGAGCTCTTTTATGTGAAGGACTTTAGTACTCCTATGACTGAGCAGTATGCCAAGGAGAATGGATTATTTGATGACCTTGAAGCAGTAAGATTTGCTCCATCTGCAGTAAACAAGCAGCCATGGAGAATAGTTATAGATGGCAAAAAAGCTCACTTTTATGAGAAGCATGACAAGGGATTTTTAACTCCGGATTATGACCTTCAGAAGATCGATCTGGGAATTGCTCTTTATAATTTTGAAACCCAGATGACAACAGAGCTGCGTAATCCAGTGCTCACAGTGGAAGACCCAGGTATTGCTGCACCTGAGGGCGTTGACTACATAGCAACATACACTTTCTAAGCAAATAAATACTTCAAAATGGCATTCAAAAGAGCTCTTGCAAAAGGGCTCTTTTTTCTGTATAGTGAAAAATGGTTAATCGCTTAATGTAATGTTTTTATCACATTTACAAGGAGCGATAATAATGAAGAAAGTTAAGAAAAACCTTATTGCAGGGATACTTTTTGCAGTGATCTTACTATGCGGTGGTTGCTCTTTTAAAGGCTCGACCCCTGACCCTACAGTATCTAAGGCTCCAGAGTGGGTTAATAGCGCTGTTATTTATGAGGTTAACCTAAGGCAGTACACGCCCTCTGGAACTATAAATGAGTTCTCAGAGCACCTAAAAGAGCTTAAGGATATGGGGGTTAACACCCTTTGGTTTATGCCTATCCATCCAATATCTGTAACCAATAGATCGGGAAAACTTGGCTCATACTACTCGGTTGACGATTACAGAGATGTTAACCCTGAATTTGGAACAAGAGAGGATTTTAAAGAGCTGGTGAAAAAGGCTCACAAAATGGGCTTTCACGTGATCCTTGACTGGGTTGCCAATCACACGGGCTGGGACAATGCCTGGATCACAGAGCACCCTGACTGGTATACACAAAAAGATGGAAAGATCATCTCACCTGAGGGCATGGGCTGGCCTGATGTTGCGGATCTTAACTACGACAACCCGGACATGAGAAAAGAGATGATAGATTCAATGAAGTACTGGCTCACAGAGTTTGATGTGGACGGTTTCAGGTGTGATTATGCCCCTGGAGTTCCTGCAGATTTCTGGTATGAGGCCAGGTACGAGCTTTCCAAGGTAAAAGACATCTATATGCTTGAAGAGGATCTCGGAGGACAGGCTAAGGACAATCTTGAGTACGCTTTTGATTCCAATTATGCCACCAAGATCTATGAGACTTTGATGGCTGTGGGGAAAGATGCTAAGAGCGCAGACAGGATCAAGCTCTATATCCCTTCTTTTGAAAACAATACTTTCCCTATGTACTATCTGGATAACCACGATGTTAACTCCTACGACAGGACTATAGCTGAGGCTTTTTCGCCGGAAGTACTTCCTTCAATGTACAGCGTCATTTTTACGCTGCCGGGAGTTCCCATGATCTATTCCGGGGATGAGATAGCTTACGACAAGGCAATAGCTTTTATGGAAAAAGATACCATAGATTGGAACAGGACAGGCACAGACTATAGGAATCTTATAAAAGATCTGTCAGCTATAAAGACTTCACATCCTGCCCTTTACAGCAACAATACAGAAGGTTTTGAGATCATAGATACAGGCAACAAAAACATTTTTGCCTACAAGAGAATTGCAAAGGGTGATGAAGTTATCTGTATATTTAATCTTTCTAAGAGACAGCAAGAGGGCGTAGATCTTAGCAGTATATTTCCTGATAAAGGGGAAGTGCTCTTTTGCGGAGTGTCAGATTCTTACGGAATTGACGGTGAACTTCCAGGCGATACTCACACCTTTGAACCATGGGAGTTTTATATAATTGGGAATAAATAGATTTTCTTTTCCCAAAAGGAGAAAGAATGAACTTAAAGGAAATAGCAAAGAGAGCAGGTGTCAGCACCGCTACAGTTTCAAATGTCATTAACGGCAATAACCACAAGGTTTCCAAAGAAACCATAAAGAAGGTTAACGACATCATAAAGGAAACCAATTATAAACCAAATGCCATGGCCAGATCCCTTGCTAAAAAAGAGAGCAGGATAATAGGCCTTGTGGTACCTTATATGGGCAAGGATGAAGATTTTTTCACTAATCCTTACAATGCTCACATCATTGCTGCCATAGAACGCTGCGTAAGAAATGCTGACTATTACCTGATGATAAGGTGCGTTCATGATCCCAAGGAGATCACATCCATCCTCTCTTCATGGAATGTAGATGGAGCTTTTTTCCTGGGTATTTTCCCGGATGAGGTAAAAGAGATAAAAAAGCTGGTTGATGCACCAGTGGTATTTATTGATACCTACGCAAGAGGTGAAAACATAGTTAACGTAGGCATCGAAGACTACAGAGGCGGATACCTTTCAGCCAGGTACCTCATTGGTAAAGGCCATAAAAAGCTTGCCCTTGTTACACCGACCTTTGGAGAAGAGGGGGTTATCACTGAGAGGTTTAAAGGCTTTTCGACTGCCTGCAAGGAGAGCGGCGTAGAGTTTGGTGAGAGCAGTACCTTTTACACCGATACAACTTACATCAATGCTGTGGAAGTGGGGCAGAACATCGGCTTTTCAAGTGGAAGATACACAGCAGTTGCCTGTATGTCAGATATAGTAGCATTTGGCGTTATCGAAGGTCTGTCACAATGCGGAATAAGGGTTCCATACGACATCTCAGTGATCGGCTTTGACAATCTGCCCAACTGCGAATACATGACGCCAAAACTTACTTCAGTTGCCCAGAACTTTGACCTCAAGGCTGACAAGGCCTGGGAATATCTTCTTCGTATGATCAAGGGAGAGAAGGACCTTGTGGCGGATGAAAGACTGCCAATCCGAGTGGCAGAGCGGTTTTCGGTTCGTAACCTTCTTGAGCAGTAAAAAGCGTTAACCTGTTGTTAACTATATTTTTTATACAAAACATAGAAACAGCTTTCCAGGGATTGACCTTGGAAAGCTGTTAGTTTATATTCATGGTAAAGCGATTAACCAAAAGATGAATTCCAGTGCATTGGGGAATAGCAAACAAATTTTAAGAAAGCTAAAAACAGGAGGATTTCAAAATGAAAATGGAAAAGTTAAGCGCAATACTTTTGTCGGGAGTATTAACCGCTTCTGCACTTGTTGGATGCGGTGACAGCGCACAGGGCGGCGCAGCAGCTACTACAAATGATGCGGGATCAGCAACTGGGACTGATGCAGCAGCTGCAGCACCAGTAGAGACTCAGGACGTAACTTTAAAGATCTGGGTCCCTGAAGAGGCGGTTGATGACACAGACGCAGCAGTTAAGGCATTTGATGATCTTCACGATGAGTTCAATATCACTTATGAGATCGCAGTTGTAGGTATAGATGAGGCTCCACAGCAGCTTAATACAGATCCTGATACAGCAGCTGATATCTTCTATACACCTTCAGGCGGAGTTGCAGACCTTGTTAACAAGGGACTTCTTCTTCCTATCACCAAGGACTTTGAGACAATTGCATCTGACCTTCCAGAGAGTGCACTTACAGCTGTTACGGTAGACGGTCTTACATATGCAGCTCCATTCTCACCTAACACATACTTCATGTACTACAACAAGGATCTTCTTACAGAAGATGATGTTAAGAGCCTTGAGACAATCCTTTCAAAGGATACAGGTGCCAAGTACAACTTCAGTACCAACATAACAAACTCATGGTATATTGAGAGCTTCTTCCTTGGCGCTGGCTGCACACTTTTTGGACCTGATGGAAAAGATCCTTCGGAGTGCTCATGGAACGACGCTACAGGACTTGCAGCAGCAGAGTACATTGTTGATCTTGTTAATAACCCTAAGTACCTTGAGAACAAGGATGGTGTTGGTGGCGCAGAGTTCAAGGAAGGTAACCTTGCAGCGATCACAGACGGTGCATGGAGCGCTCCTTCCTACAAAGAGTCACTTGGTGACAAGCTTGGCGCAGTAGCACTTCCTACAGCTAACATTGGTGGCAAGGATGTACAGCTTTCAAACTTCGTTGACTTTAAGACCATCACAGTTAAGTCAACAACAGCTTATCCTCTTGCAGCTCAGCAGCTTGCAGTTTACCTTGCAAATCCTGAGAACAGCCTTATAAGATTCCAAAATCAGGGCGATGTTCCTGTTCTTAACTCACTTGCTTCATCAGATGAGATTGCTAATGACGAAGTAGCTGCAGCACTTAATGCGCAGGCTTCAAAGGCTACTAACCAGCCTTCAATCTCCAAGATGGGTGACTACTGGACACCTGCACAGGCATTTGGAGAGGGCGTTGTTTCAGGCGAGATCACAAAAGCAAACCTTCAGGAAAAGCTTGATGCCCTGGTAGACAGCATCACAGGAACACTTACAGAGTAATACCTTAAGTAGTTTCGTATCGGGGCTGCAGCTGCGGCCCCGATATTATAATTTAGGGAGCCTTCATATGGACAGAGAGTATAAGCGCAGAAATTTCATCACTACATTTACAAAGGGCAATATCTTCTCAAAGCTTAGCTATGTCTTTTGTGGAATTGCCAATATCAGATATGGTCAGGTGGCAAAGGGACTTTTGTTCCTATTACTTGAAGCATGTTATTTTGTCTTTTTATTTACCAAAGGAATAGGTCTTTTACATGACCTTACAACCCTGGGAGAGCACGAACAGGGTATGGCCTTCAACGAGGCTATTGGCATCTATGAGATGCAGCAGGGTGACAACTCAATGATCATCCTCCTTACGGGAGTAGTTGCCATCGTTGTCACTGTATGCTTTTTAGCTATATGGCTTTTTTCCATCGCTTCAGGTGAAAATGCCAGATTCAATCACGACAACGGACATCACGTCAATAATTTTATTGAAGACGTTAAGTCATTAACCAACGAGAACATTCATTTCCTGCTTCTTGCTATACCTGTAGTAGGACTTTTGATATTTACTTTTACGCCACTTATCTACATGATCCTCATGGCGTTTACCAACTATGACAATGAGCATCAGCCCCCGGGACATCTGTTTGACTGGGTGCAGCTTGATAACTTTAAAACACTTCTTTTATCAAGTGACAAGCTCTCCCAGACCTTCTGGCCTGTTCTTGGATGGACTTTTATATGGGGCATCTTTGCAACCTTCAGCTGCTATTTTGGCGGAATGATACTTGCAATGATCATCAATTCTAAGGGCATTAAGATCAAAAAATTCTGGAGGACCATCTTTGTTGTGACCATGGGAATTCCTTCATTTATTTCCCTCAAAGTTGTGGGAACAATGCTGGGGGAGAAGGGCATTTTTAACGTGCTTATCCAGAAATGGGGATGGACCGCATCTGCAGTACCTTTCCTTACACAGGCTTCCTTTGCAAGGGTTTCTGTTATCCTGGTCAACTTCTGGATCGGAGTTCCGGTCACTATGCTCATGGTCAGCGGTATCCTTATGAACATCCCTGGGGAACTCTATGAGAGCGCAAGGATTGACGGCGCAAACCCCTTCGTGATATTCAGGAAGATCACATTCCCATACATGTGGTTTGTGACAACACCTTATATTATTGCGAACCTGATCGGTAACTTTAATAACTTTAGTGCCATCTATTTCCTGACAGGAGGCGGTCCAATGACTCTTGATTACTACAAGGGTGCTGGTAAGACAGATCTTCTTGTCACATGGCTGTATAAGCTTACAGCTGACACCAACGACTACAACCTGGCTGCCACAATCGGCATTTTGATCTTTATCATCTCAGCTACATTTACGCTTATAACTTTCCAAAGATCTGGATCAATGAAAAATGAGGAGGGATTCCAATAATGAGAAACAAAACTGTTATAGGACTTAATCTGGAACACTTCCTTAAGGCACTCATAGCCATAGTGATAGGCTTTATTTCGCTGCTTCTTCCTTTTACAAGTAAAGAGGCAGGAAGGAAAAACATGGTGAGTACGGTAGTTTCCGTGCTGGGGGCAGATCATTCAGCTGCGGTATCATTTTTTCTTTATCTGGCAGTGATACTTACGGTGGCTTCTCTTTTGGTGGGGATCGCATCCTACATTTGGACCAGTGTAAAGATAGTAAGATGCTGGATGTATGTTCAGATATGCGCTACGTTTTTCTGGACAATGCTACTTTTTGCTGCCAAAGTCATTCTTGATGAGAGCGGTATTGAAAGTGATTTTCTTATAAAAAATGCAGGAGTCGGATTCTTTTTAGGAATTATCTGTGCGTACTGCAGCCTTGTATTTATCATGAAGGTTGCAGAGGTCAATGTAGGATACATTATCCTTACTATTCTGGGAGTTATCTGGATGTTCCCAATCCTCTGGATACTCCTTACAGCTCTTAGAGCAGAGCAGGGCTATTATGTCGGATACTTTTTTCCAAAGCACCTGACACTTAAAAACTTCTATGACCTGTTCCATAACACCGCAGTTCCATTTGGAAAATGGTGGCTTAACACCATGATCGTTGCAGTATGCGGATGCGTACTTAACACACTGATCGTTCTTGGAACAGCCTTTGTACTTAGTCGCACACGATTCAGCGGCAGAAAGCCTTTTATGAACATACTCATGATCATTGGAATGTTTCCTGGCTTCATGTCCATGGTAGCTCTTTATAACATCTTAAAGGGTCTTGGCATGAATCAGAGCATTGGCGCCCTTATCGTTGTAGGAGCTGCAGGCGCAGCAATGGGATACCACATTACAAAGGGATTTTTTGATACTATCCCAAAGGCTATCGATGAGGCTGCAATTATAGACGGAGCATCAAGACTTCAGATATTTACAAGGATAACTATTCCTCTAAGTAAGTCCATAATTGTTTATCAGGTGCTTGGAACCTTCCTTGGAGCCTGGTCTGATTATATTTTCCCAAGACTCCTTTTTGGCGACAGGCAGAGTTCTTACACTGTTGCAGTAGGTCTTTTCTGGATGACTGACTTTAGAAGGATCGACTCCTACTATACCCAGTTTGCTGCAGGTGCGGTAGTTATTGCAGTGCCTATTGTGATCCTTTTCATATGGCTTCAGAGATTTTATGTTGAGGGACTGTCAGGTTCTGTAAAGGGCTAAAACAAGATATTTAAGAGGGTTTACATGAGAGATTGGACTAAGAGTATATACAGCGATGGCACGGAAGGGTATGTAAGTAATCCCGCACCAAAGCTTGGAGAAGAGATAACGATAAAGCTCAGCTTTTTAAGTGGCGCACCGGTAAGAGACGTTCTGTTTTGGAGGATTGTCAACGGAGCAGAGAGCTATTGCTCTATGGAGTTTGAGGAACGAAAAAGCGGTCTTGACTACTACAGAGTAAAGACCACACTCAATGAGCCAAAGCTTCAGTACCACTTTGTGCTTACCACAGAGGATGCTGCTTACTTTTATACCCAGGCGGGAGTGGAAACGACAGTTCCTGACTACAGGCATGATTTTGTCATAAGGACTGACTATATCAAGCCTTCATGGGTTGATGGCGCAGTTTTTTACCAGATATTTCCTGAAAGGTTTTGCAATGGGGATCCTTCGAATGATGTTCAGGATGGAGAGTACGAGTACTTTGGACATCCCTGCAAAAAGATGCCGGATTGGAACATGGCACCTTTGTCTGTAGAAGATGCTCATGGTATGGACTTTTTTGGCGGAGATCTTAAAGGTGTTCAGGACAAGATACCATACCTTAAAGACCTTGGCGTAACTGCAATTTATTTAAATCCGATATTTACTGCTTACTCAACCCACAAGTATGACTGCATAGACTATTTCCATGTGGATCCTCACTTTGGCGGAGATGAAGCTTTAGCGAGTCTGTCAAAGGCTCTTCATCAGAACGGTATGAAGCTGATCCTTGATATTTCTGTTAACCACACAGGAAGTGAACATGAGTGGACAAGGACAAAGAGGGAGTTCTATTTTAAGGATGCTGACGGTTCTCTAAAGGGCTGGTGCGGCGTAAAGAGCCTTCCCTTCATGGACTATCGAAATGAGGAACTTAAGGATCTCATCTACAGAGGTGAAAATAGTGTCCTTAGAAAGTGGCTTCGGCCGCCCTATGACATTGACGGCTGGCGATTTGATGTGGCTGATGTTCTTGGAAAAAATGACGATGTGCAGGTGGCAGATCAGCTCTGGAGAGATATTTGCAGAGCCATACGACAGGAGAAAAAAGATGCCTTCATTATTGGGGAGCATTGGGGTGACTGCTATGAGTACCTTAAGGGAGATCTTTGGAATACTCCTATGAACTACTATGGCTTTGGCAGGGTTGTGAGACAGTTTGCAGGTCTTCCGGATCTCTTTTTGGAAAGAAGTAAGGAGATCATGGAGGCAAAGTATGTTTGTACTGCAAAGGATGTGGTACGTAGGAGCGATGATCACTATACTGTGATTCCGCAGGCTGTGGCAGACTGCCAGATGAATCTCTTTGACAGCCACGATGTGATGCGAGTTCATAACTATAAGGAAATATCTTTTGAAAGATACAGAGGTGTTGTCATTTCCTATCTTATGTTTACAGGCATTCCCTGCATCTATTATGGAGATGAAGTTGGGATAGATGGACACACAGAAAGTGACGCGGGCTGCAGATATCCAATGCCCTGGGGAAAAGAGGGTGCAGAACGGGACAAGTTCTTTTCCCTGTATAAGAGGATGATAGAGCTTAGAAGAAATGTTCCGGCATTTGCAAAGGGCGGAAGGAAAGTCCTTTTTGATGAAGGAAGGATCTTAGCTGTTGCAAGATTTTGGGGCAGTGAAAAATATGTCTGCATCATCTCAAGAGAGGATACGGAAAAAGAAATACAATTGCCCCTGTGGGAAATTGGAGCAAAAACAGTTATGGGAAATATTGATGAATTTGGATATGCTTTAGAAGTGGCTTCTGAAGACGGCTGTATAAGATTAAAGGTTCCATCTGAGGGTGCTTATATTTTTAAAGTTGACTGAATGGAGAAGACATTATGAGCAAAGTAATAGGTGGGGACAAGTATAGGATAACGGTACTTACAGACAGGCTTCTCAGGTTTGAGTACAGTGATGAAGGCAGGTTTGAGGATGGGCTGACTAAGACAGTGATAAATAGGGAATTTCCTGATGTGGATTCCTATGTGAGAAGAGAAAATGGTCTACTTATCATTGAGACAGATGAGCTTTTGGTAAAGTACGATGAAAAGCCCTTTACATCTAATGGTCTGTCAGTAGAACTTAAGAATTTCGGTACCTGTTATCACTACAGTTTTGAATATAACAATTCTGGAAGAAACCTTGGAGGTACTGTAAGGACTCTTGATACCATTGATGGGGGACTTCCACTGGGACCGGGAATATTCGGAAAAGAGGGCTTTGCGGTTTTATACGACGGAGACAGTCCGATTTATGACAGGGAGCTTGATCTGTTTTTTAACAGAAAAGAAGCTGCTACAGATTTTTATTTCTTTGGCTATGGCAAGGATTACTACGGCGGCCTTAGGGATTTTTACAAGCTAAGTGGGCAGGTGCCTCTGATTCCAAGATATGCACTTGGTAACTGGTGGAGCAGATATTACAAGTACTCTGAGGACAGCTATAGGGAAGTTGTTGATAAGTTTAAAGAAGAGGAGATACCTCTTTCCGTTGCGGTCATAGATATGGACTGGCATCTTACTGAGGTGGATCCAAAGTATGGAAGCGGCTGGACGGGTTACACCTGGGATAAGAAGCTCTTTCCAGATTATAAGAGATTCCTTAAATACCTTAAGGACAACAAGCTGGCAACTACCCTTAACCTTCATCCTGCTGACGGTGTTCGTGCATTTGAAGACCAGTACAGCGCTGTGGCAGGGAGAATGGGCGTAGATACTGCATCGGAAGAGCCCGTTGAATTTGATTTTGGAGATGAGAAGTTCAGGGATGCATATTTTGAAGAAATCATGCAGCCCTATGAAAAAGACGGCGTTGACTTTTGGTGGATCGACTGGCAGCAGGGCTTTGGAAGGAAGGCTTCTGATGTGGACCCGCTGATACTTTTAAATCACTACCATTACAGGGATCAGGAAAAGAGAAACAAGCGTCCTATGATCTTTTCAAGGTACGCAGGTCCTGGAAGTCACAGGTATCCTATTGGATTCTCGGGAGACACTGTCTGCTCCTGGAAGAGCCTTGAATTTCAGCCGTATTTTACCGCTACTTCCAGCAATGTTGGATATGGCTGGTGGAGCCACGATATTGGCGGACACATGATGGGAGATAAGGATAACGAAAGGCTCATAAGGTGGATACAGTATGGAGTATTTTCGCCTATCATGAGGCTTCATTCCAGTGCCAGTCCCTTCCTTAATAAGGAACCATGGGTAATAGATGAGCCTTATCACAGTGCTATGAAGAAGTTCATGAGGTTTCGTCACAGGCTGGTTCCATATCTTTACACAGAAAATTACAGGGCATACTCGGAGGGTAAGCCTCTTATAAGGCCCATGTATTACGACTTTTCTGACAATGAAGAGTCCTACAATGTTCCAAACGAATACGGATTTGGTGATGCTCTTTTTGTCGGTGCTATAACTAAGCCGCTTGATGATAGACTAAAGCTCTCATTTGTTAATATGATCATTCCTCACGGCCGATACGTCGACCTTTTAAGCGGAAGAGTCTATAACGGCGGCAAAAAGAGAAAACTCTACAGGGATATTTCCAGGATCCCGGTTCTGATGGCAGCAGGAACAATACTTCCTCTTGCACCTGATAGCGGTGAAAACGGATGTGACTGTCCAGACAAGCTGGAGCTTATTGTGGCAGTTGGAGCAGATGGCAATTATACTCTCTACGAAGATGACGGCTGCAGCACTGACTATAAGAATGGCAAGTTTGTGACTACTGCCTTTGAGTGCAGATTTGATGGGGCAGATGGGACAATAGATATAGTTATAAAGCCATCCGAAGGTGACCTGTCACTTATCCCTGCAAAGCGCGACTACGATATAGCCCTGCTTGGCGCAGGTGATCGCCGCACCCTGACAGTAAAGGGGGTCAAAACATCGGAAGGCATCACAGTTTCTTTTGACAACGTATCCCTTACAGGCAACGATCACGTAAAGGAAGTCTATGGCATCCTTGAAAGAGCAGAGATTGAGATCGTCACCAAGGATAAGATCTATAACGCAGTGAGCACCATGGATGCTGATGCATTCCTTAAGTGGCTCCAGCAAGGAGATTTCTCCGAAAATCTCAAAGACGCCATCACGGAAGTCTTTGAAGACATATTGTAACTTTCTCTTCACGCCCGGCGGCCTATTCTGGCCTCCGGGCTTTTTCATGACACGGGGACAAGACACGGGGACGGTTCTACTGTCTCATTGTGCACAACAAGACACAGGGACGGTTCTACTGTCTGCTTTACAAATTATGTTTTCCATGTTATAGTCCATTTCTGGACTTAAATCACTCCCCGCTCTGGGGAAGACTAAATAGAGTTTTCTATTTGGTTGTGTTTCCACTCATTTTTAAGAAGAGTAGTTTTATATAGGAGGTAAATTAATGCCGCGTCAAGCGCGAAACAAGAGTGCATCAGGTTATATGCACGTAATTGTCAGAGGGATAGGAAAACAACTGCTGTTTGAGGATGAATTCGATTATAGGTATTACCTGAAGAAACTAGAACAATACTGCATGGATACAGAGGTTAGCATCAGCGCATATTGTTTGATGGATAATCATGTCCATCTGCTAGTAAAAGGGGATTCTGAAGATATAGCTCTTTTGATGAAGAAAATAGGTGTAAGTTATTCGTGGTATTACAATAAAAAATATGATCGGGTAGGGCATCTTTTTCAAGATAGATATAAGAGCGAACCAATAGAAAACGAAAAATATCTTTTGACAGCATTTCGCTATATTTTAAAGAATCCGGAAAAAGCGGGAATATGCAGTGTGGCTCGATATCCCTGGAACAGCTTTTGGTTTTATGACAAGCCGCTTCCATATATGGATTTATCAGCAGTGAAGGCAGTTTTGGGAGATTTTAATCAGTATAGAGAATATATTGAGCAAAAAGAGGATGATCAGGGGCTTGAGTACTCTGAGACCTGGCACAGTGATTCTAGTGCAAAAGAGATAATGATGAGATGTCTGGGTATATCTAGTGGAACAGTTTTGCAGAACTATAATATGCAGGAAAGAAATGAAGCAATTATAAAACTCAAGAAATGCGGATTGACAGTACGACAGATTGAACGACTTACAGGAATCGGGCGAAATATTGTTCAGAATGCAGGAAAGTAGTTTCAAATGAGACAGAAGAACCGTCCCCGTGTCTTGTTGTGCACAATGAGACAGAAGAACCGTCCCCGTGTCTTATGGATAAAAATAACCCTCTTTACTAGAACATGCATTGTCCAATAAAGAGGGCATATATCAATGACTTACTTGCTTACTTGCCTTACTTAAGGTCGTATTCCAATTTGACAGTTATTGTTGCTGTTTTATGCTGAGAGCTTGTATCAAATGCACCGTCATAGGAATAGCTGCTTGTGCCTGAATTCTGCGCTGTTATCTGGAATACTCCAAGACTAGAGTTTTTGAGTTTGCCAAGTCTTGCTCCGGAGTTCTTGGCAATGATGTCAATTCTCTCTTTTGCATTCTGTGATGCCTTGTCTATAAGGTCAAGCTTAAGCTCGTCTAGAGCTGAGTAGTAGTACTCGGGATAGTCAGACTCAAGTTCTACGCCTCTGTCAAGAAGACTTGAAATGTCTCTAGAGATTTTCTCTACGGTAGCGATGTTCTTGGAAGATACAGTTACGCTCTGGGTAAGCTTATAACCATCTTCTTCCTGACCTACGTAATTGCCATTAGCATCATATACATCTCTATATGTTCTTCTAATGTCTACTGCGCTAAATACGATTTCATCCTCAGCAATACTGTTATTGGTAAGGTACTTCTTTACTTCATCAGCATCAGATTTGATCTTGGCGTAGGCTGCCTGAGAACTATAATCGACCGCACTAAATGAGCCTCTCCAGATAATGATGTCCGCATCAAAATCAACGCTGGCACTACCTGTTGCAGATATTGTATGACTGCTCTCGGATCTGAAATGCGATAGTCCAAAAGCTAGCGCTATGCAACTGAGCAGTACGCATATTCCAATGATCAGCGCTCCCCATACCCCAGTTTTCTTGTTTTCCATACTTTCTTTCCTCCTATAGCTAAAAACTTTCACGACAATTATAACATAACACACGGGGACGGTTCTTTTGTCTTACAACAATAAAAATCCCTTGTGACGAGACTGCAATGTAGCCTCGAAAAACAAGGGATATTTTTGCCAGGAAGACAGAAGAACCGTCCCCGTGACTTGTTGTGCACAATGAGACAGAAGAACCGTCCCCGTGTCTTGTTTATCTTTCAGATCCCCAGAAGAAAAGCCCCAGCATTCCAGGGCCAACGTGGGCTCCGGAAAATGGCTCGTGGACACAGATCCTTATGTTTGCGCTTGGATTGATGTCTCTTACTAAAGAAGCAAGAGCCTTGGCGTCATCCGGGCAGTCGCCGTGGGAGATGAACACACTGTTATCAAAAGTATCTATGCGCTTTTCTGCGTATTTTTTTGCGATGAAATCAATAGAAGCCTTTCTGCCTCTTACTTTGCCGCAGGAGATGATATGTCCTGTGCTGTCGCCAAAGAGGATAGGCTTGATGTTAAGGATGGTTCCAATGCTGGCGGTTACGCCAGAAACACGTCCTGTCTTTTTGAGGAAATTAAGGTCATCTACTGTAAAGTACTGACATGCATGTGGCACAGCCTCATCAAGGATTTTGGAAGCTGCCCTGCAATTTACACCCTGGGAACTAAGCTGAGCGGCCTTTATTGCAAGAAGACCTGAACCAAAGCCGCATCCCTTGGAATCTACAATATGTACAAATCTCTCAGGAAATTCTTCCATAAGCTCATCAGCAGCAAGAACAGCAGCGTTGTAGGTTCCGCTGATACCTGATGCCATGGCGATGTAGATTGCGTCCTGGCCCTGCTCAAGTACGGGCCTGAAATGTGTCATAAAAAGATCAGTATTTAAAAGGCTTGTCTGTGCTGACTTGCCGTTTCTAAGTCCCTCATAAAAAGTGTGGGAATCAAAGGATTCAATATCCCCCTTATATTCTACTTGCTGTCCATCAAGCAGATAACTGCAGGGCAGAAGACTAATCCCTTCAAGCTTATCCTTGGGAAGATTGGCGCTTCCATCTGCAAATACTACAAAACTCATGTTACCCTCCAAAATAGTTAAAAGTATAGACATTAATATACCATATTTCTTGCAAATATTTCTCATAAAGGAGAAAATAATGTTTGTTAATATTAAGAAGCAATGGAAGGGAAAACGACTTTGTCTTTAGATAACAAGGTGCTCCTGGTAGATGATCTGAGTCTCCCGGAGTTATCCATATATCACGAATATTCTGAGAATCAGCTCTTTCACATCAATGAACCGGAGCTTGGGGTCTTTATCGCAGAGAGCCCCAAGGTGATTGGAAGGGCTTTGGATGGCGGTTATGAGCCAATATCTCTTTTAATAGAAAAGAGTCAGCTTGGTAAGGAGGCGGAGCCCCTGGTCAAAAGAGCACTCACAGACTATCAGATCCCTGTCTATGTGGCAGATGAAAAGACTCTTTTGCAGATAACAGGGTACAACCTTACAAGAGGTGTTTTATGTGCCATGAAAAGAAAAAAGCTCAGGCCAGCTGAGGAAATCCTAAAGGATGCAAGGAGAGTGGCAGTTTTGGAAAATGTCACTAATCCCACCAACATAGGAGCTATTGTAAGAAGTGCTGTGGCGCTGGGAATGGATGCAGTTCTTTTTAATAAGGGCTGTTCTGATCCGCTCTACAGACGCGCTGCCAGAGTATCCATGGGAACCATATTTCAGACGCACTACACCTTTCTTCCCAAGGAAAGAGAAATAGAAAGCCTTAAGGAGCTTGGCTTTAAGTCAGTGGCCATGGCTCTTAGAAACGATACAAAAGATATTGATGATCCGGAACTTAGAAGGCAGGACAAGCTTGCGATCTTTCTTGGAGCGGAGGGAGATGGGCTCCTTCCTGAGACTATAAGTGCCTGTGACTACTGCGTAAAGATCCCTATGTATCATGGGGCTGATTCACTTAATGTGGCTGCAGCCAGCGCTGTGGCATTTTGGGAGTTATCAAAAACTGTCGGGGAAAAGAACTATGACTGATCTATTATTACTTGTATTTCCACTTGCGATCTTTGTACTTGTTTTTTATGGAGCAAAAATAGCTCCAAAGGGTGAGTTTTCAGCTGAATATCTAAAGTGGGATCAGATGATGGCATTAAGAACTGTGGCCTGTCTTTCAATAATCCTTCATCATCTTACCCAGAGGATCACCAATTACGGATGGATCAATAAGGGACCTATAACTTTGTACAACTATATAGGCTTCCTTTGCACTGCCGTATTCTTCTTTAGCTCAGGTTACGGGCTTTTGTACAGCTATCTGAATAAAAACAACTATCTTGAGGGATTTTTAAGAAAAAGAATTCCTTCAGTTCTTGTCCCGTTTTTTCTTGTAAATGTGATCACTGTTTTGGTAAATCACCTTGTCTATAAAAAGGGCACTGGTGATGACCTTTTATATGTCCTTAAACGGATCATAGGAATAGAACTCCTTGATGGCAATTCGTGGTTTATTGTGGAGATCGTAGTTCTTTATGTAATCTTTGCAGCTTCCTTTTCCTTGTTAAAGAACAAGGATGCAGCCCTTACACTGGTTATTCTTGCGACACTTTCCATTATGGCTTTTGCGTTTTTCAGGGGCCATGATTTTGATGACTACAAGGAGACATATTTCATGGGAGAGTGGTGGTTTAACTCCACCATAACCTTTGTTTTTGGTCTTCTGTATGCCCGCTTTAAAAGCGGGATTGAAGCCTTTTTCAGGAAACACTATAAGGGAATGTTCATCTCTTTTGCCTTGCTATCAGTTGTCATAACCTTTGCAGGAATCGTAGTTAGTAATGTGTTTGGCTATTACCACGAGATGCTGTCTACTTACAGGAGAGATGCTTTTATCACACTGGTTGTTCAGTCTATTAACTGTATAGTAGTTGTCACTTTCCAGCTTCTTTTAAATATGAAGATCACAGTAAAGAATAAAGCCCTTCACTATATGGGGACCATTCAGATGATGGTCTTTTTAGTCCATGGTTACTTTGTGAGAACTGTTTTTGATCATACTAAGATGGATAATTTTTTGTGGTATCTGGTGGTGTTTGTATGTTCCATCGTGGTGGCGTCTATTCTTTCTCCAATCTCATCAGCTATTGCAAGCAGGGTAAAGAGGCTTCTCTTATCCATAGATGCAAAGCGCGCAGGCGGAAAAATGGCGACCTATATAATTGCTGTGACAGTGGCTGGTGCAATGATCTTTTTTGCAGTAAGGGGCATCGCTATCAGCAGGTATTATGATGAAGAGATGAAGGTTCTTTATGCCTGCAACGAGGGAGATCAGGTATACTTTGGGCGCTTTGACACAGACGGCTCACGCCTTGGAAAAGAGAGACTTAAGTGGATCGTTCTTCAAAATGACGGGAAGCGTGTATGCCTTTTGACAAAAGAGGGAATAGCCAGCGGATACTTAAATCAGAAATACGAGGAAGTTTCCTGGGAGGGGTCTGATCTTAGAAAGCGACTTAACTCTGATGAGTTCATAAAGATATTTAATGAAAAGGAGCTGTCAAAGATCATAGAGAGAAAAGGAGAGCTGATATCTCTTTTATCCGTTGCAGAAGCAGAGAAGTACTTCTCAGAAGATAAGGACAGACAGTTGTCTGTAACAGACATTGCTCTGGCTGGAGGCTGTAACATAAATGAGCTTAGCAAGGCCAACAACTGGGATCTGAAAGGCTACAGATCTTCCTGGTGGTGGCTTAGAGGGGATTTTGGGAAAAAAGAGATAACCTCTCCTATAGTCACTGTAGATGGGGAAATAAGCTTATCTGAGCGCTATGTAAACAAGCCAGGCGGCGCCATTAGGCCGGTTATCTGGGTGGATATCTCACAGCCATGAAAAATTGACCTTTTTTCACTTTAACTTGATAAAATTTATCCTATAGGGTATAATGAATCGGTTATTCTGTGTATGAAATTATAAAAAAAATATAAAATATAGAAAGCAGGACTGATTTATGAAATGCTCACAGATGCCCTATACAAGGGTTAATATGGATGAAGTTAAGAGCTTTTTTGAAAAGCTCATAGCGGATAGTAAGAACGCAAAAAGCGGAGAGGAGCAGTTTGAGCTCCACAAGAAATACTACAAGTTCATGGAAGATGTCTACACCAACATCAAGCTTGGTGTGTTCAGACACAACATTGACACAACAGAGGAGTTCTATGCAGCTGAGAACGACTACATAGATGAGATCACTCCTCTTATCTCAAAATATGCCAATGACTACAGCAAGGTTTTGTATGAGTCACCTTTCAGGTCTTACCTTGAGGACAAGATCAGCAAGGTAGCCTTCAAGAACATTGAGCTGCAGAACAAGTCTATTGATGATAAGATCCTTCCTCTCATGCAGGAAGAGAACGCTCTGATCAGCAAGTATGACAAGCTCATTGCTTCTGCCAAGATCCCATTTAATGGAGAAGAACTTAATATTTCACTTCTGAGAAAGTACCTTACTGACAAGGACAGAGATACAAGAAAGAGAGCATGGAAGGCCCTTTCAGAGTACTTTTTATCAGTTACTGATCAGATTGATGACATCTATGATCAGCTTGTAAAGAACAGGACAAAACAGGCCAAAGAGCTTGGCTACGACAATTACGTAGAGCTTGGCTACAACAGGATGATGAGAAATGCCTACAGAAGAGCTGAGGTTGAGAACTTCCGTAAGCAGGTTAAAGAGTCCTTTGTTCCTTTTGTAGTTAAGATCCAGGAGAAGAGAAAAGAGCAGATCGGCGTAGATGAGCTCAAGTACTACGACAACGACATGTTCTTTAAGAATGGTAACCCTGCTCCTACAGGAACACCAGAAGAGATCATGAAGGCTGGACAGCAGATGTATTCTGAGCTTTCACCTGAGACCAAGGAGTTCTTTGACTTTATGATCGAGAACGAGCTCTTTGACGTACTTGGCAGAAAGACCAAGAAGGCTGGCGGCTATATGGATTTCCTTCCTAAATATAAGTCACCGATCATCTTTGCAAACTTTAACGGAACCAGCGGAGATGTTGATGTTATAACCCACGAGTGCGGACATGCATTCCAGGGATATGTTACAAGAAATGACGAGATCACAGAGCACAACGATCTCACTATGGAGACAGCAGAGATCCACTCAATGTCCATGGAGTACTTCACATACGGCTGGATGGACAGATTCTTCGGAGACAGGTCAGAGGATTATCTCAAGATGCACCTTCAGGATTCCATCACCTTCATCCCTTACGGATGCATGGTTGACGAGTTCCAGCACATTGTATATGACAATCCTGACATGACACCTGCTGAGCGCAAGAATGTATGGAAGGAACTTGAAAAGACCTACAGACCATGGCTTGACTTTGACGGCGATGAGTTCTTCGGAGAGGGTGGTTACTGGCAGAGACAGGGACACATCTTCTGGAATCCTTTCTACTATATTGATTATGTTCTTGCCAGTGTTGTGGCCATGCAGTTCAAGGTCTGGATGGATAAAGACTACAAGGATGCATGGAATCATTATTTGCAGCTTTGCAAGCTTTCAGCTAAGAACTTCTATGAGGAAGAGCTTGCAGAGGTAGGCCTTAAGAGCCCATTCAAGGACGGCACTATTGACGACCTTGTTAAAAATATGAGCGAAAAAGTGTTTTAAGGAGGGAAATTTATGAAAAACAGAAAAAAAGTGTTGTCTGCACTTTTAGCTGGCGCTCTTGCTGTTTCAACAGCTGCTTGCGGTTCAGCTCCATCTGACAATGCACCTGCAGACACACAGACTTCTGAGACAGCTGCTACAGAAACTACAGAAGCTGCTTCAGAGACAGCACCAGCAGCTGGTAGCGATGCACCACTTGTAATTGCAGAGGATGACTTCTCAGAGAAGTTCAGTGAGTTCTTCTGCGCAAGCGTGCCTGATCAGCGTGTTGCTGATATGACTACAGTAAAACTTTTGGACAACGACCGTGCCGGTGAGCTTATTTACAACGGCATCGAGGGAGAGACCAAGAACTACAATGGAACAGATTACACCTATGAAGGTATCTCAGATTGCGTTGTAACAGAGAATGCAGACGGAACAGTTGATTACGACTTCAAGCTTCGTGAGGGCGTTAAGTTCTCAGATGGCGAAGAGCTTACAGCTGATGACGTAATCTTTTCATACTATGTATATCTTGATCCTTCATATGATGGAAGCGCATCAACATACGCTCTTCCTATCAAGGGTCTTGAGGAGTACAGAAGTGGTTCAGACACTCTTTTCAATCTTCTTGTAAAGGGCGGCGCTGACAACACAGATTTCACATTTGTAACAGAAGAGCAGCAGAAGAAGTTCTTCGAAGAGGATCTTCCTGCCGCAGGCGAGAAGTTCGCACAGTCAATCGCTGACTACTGCACAGCTAATGGATACCTTGCTGAGACAGAGGCTGTTGCTAAGGATCCTATCGCAAACGGTATGGTTAACTGGGGATTCGCTAAGGATAACGGTGACGGAACAATCACAACAACAGCTACAGCAACTGACTTTGATGTTGCTGGCGGAAGCGCTCCTACAGCTGCTGATTACTGGAACGAGATCATGACAGCTTACGATGGAGATATCGCAACAGCTTCAGATACAGAGAAGGCTGATAATGGAATCCTTGATTTCCTTTCAGATGATTACAAGGTAGCAATTGCAACAGGCGATTCAGTAGACCACGTAGAGGGTATCCAGAAGGTTAACGACTACGAGGTTAAGGTTACACTTACTGAGGTTGATGCTACAGCTATTTACCAGCTTGCTATCAACGTTCAGCCTATGCACTACTATGGTGATGCTAGTAAGTATGACTATGACAATAACAAGTTCGGATTTGAAAAGGGTGACCTTTCAACAGTTCGTGCTAAGACAACAACTCCTATGGGAGCTGGTCCTTACAAGTTTGAGAAGTTCGAGAACAAGATCGTTTACTTCACAGCAAACGAGAACTACTGGAAGGGCACTCCTGTAACTAAGAACATCCAGTTCAAGGTTACATCTAACGCAGATAAGGAGAGCGGTGTAGTACAGGGAACAGTTGATATTTCTGATCCTTCAGCTTCTAAGTCAGCTCTTGAGCAGATCGCTGGTGAGAACTCAAACGGCGAGATCTCAGGTGATGTTCTTACAACAGTTCTTACAGACTACAGAGGATATGGATACATCGGAATGAACTCTGAGAATGTTTCTGTTGGTGGAGACAATGCTTCAGAGGCTTCCAAGAACCTTAGAAAAGCAATTGCAACAGTTATTTCTGTATATCGTGATGTAACAATCGATTCATACTATGGCGACGCTGCATCAGTTATCAACTATCCTATCTCTAACACATCATGGGCAGCACCTCAGGCTTCAGATCCTGATTATAAGGTTGCTTTCTCAGTTGATGTTGATGGCAATGACATCTATACAGAGTCAATGACAGATGATGAGAAGTACGCAGCAGCACTTGAGGCAGCAAAGGGATATCTTGAGGCAGCTGGCTACACATTCAAGGATGGCAAGATCTCAGCAGCTCCTTCAGGAGCTAAGACAAGCTACGAAGTAATGATCGGTGGAGGCGGATCAGGTGATCACCCTTCATTTGGTATCCTTACAGCAGCTTCTGAGGCTCTTAAGACAATTGGTTTTGACCTTGTTATCAACGACCTTGCAGACACATCAATCCTCTGGTCAGCACTTGAAGCTGGCACAGCAGAGCTCTGGTGCGCAGCTTGGCAGACAACTCTTGATCCTGATATGTTCCAGATCTATCACTCAGAGGGTGGTAGCGCTGGTCACTACCGCATCTACTCAGACGAGCTTGATGAGCTTGTTTCTGAGGCTAGAACAGTAACAGACCAGGCAGTTCGTAAGGCACTTTACAAAGAGGCTCTTGACTTCGTTGTAGATTTCGCTTGCGAGATCCCTGTATATCAGAGACAGGACTGCACAGTATACAGCTCACAGAGAGTAAATGTTGATTCTATCACACCTGATCAGACAACATACTACACATTCATGGATGAGATCTATAAGATCGCAATGAACTGAGTGATATAGGGATTCAAAGTTCCATGGGATGGTGCTTGCACCGTATCCCATGGAACCTTGAAGACCGAACATTAACCATTAGCTTTTTTTTTGACTTTTTTTTGCACTAAGGAGCACTAAAATGAAGAAGTTTATAATAAGAAGACTGCTTATTTCCGTGGTTCTTCTGTTCTTTGTATCATTGATCATTTATACAATCATGCGACTGATGCCAACTTCTTATGTTGAGTCTCAGGCCATGGCTCTAGCCACAAGACCTGGATCCAAATCTTATCAGGAGTGGGTTGATCAGCTTAATGCACAATATGGTCTTGATACCGGAATCATTCAGGGGTATTTCAAATGGGCTTCTAAGGCTATCAGACTTGATTTTGGGGATTCATGGTATTTCAATCAGCCAGTTCTTCAGAAGTTTTCAAATGTTATCTGGTATTCATTTGGACTTGGACTTGCTGCATTTTTAATTGAGATTCTTATTGCTATTCCAGCAGGTATTCTTGCTGCAAGAAAACAGTATATGTTTGCTGATTACGCTATTACAGTAATAGCACTTATTGGTATTTCACTTCCGAGCTTTTTCTTTGCCACAATTTTGAAATATATCTTTTCCATTAAACTTGGATGGGTTGACCTTTACGGTATTGTTAGCCGTATGCATGAGACCCTTTCAGATACTGGAAAAGTTTTAGATATGATAAGACATATGGTACTTCCCACTATCACTCTTGTTGTTGTAAGTATCGGTAGTCTTATGCGTTATACCCGTGCCAACATGCTTGAAGTCCTTAATTCTGATTACATCAGAACAGCCCGCGCTAAGGGACTTCCAGAGAATCGTGTTATCAATCATCACGCATTTAGAAATACACTTATACCTATCGTTACTCTGCTTGGTGGATCTCTTCCAGGACTTTTTGGTGGTGCTATGATCACAGAGACACTTTTCCAGATTCCTGGTATCGGATACACATTCTATCAGTGCGTAACACAGGGAGATATTCCTTTTGTTATGTTCTACATGGTATTTATGGCAGTACTAATTCTTCTTGGAAACCTAATTGCGGACATCACATATGCCCTTGTTGATCCAAGAGTAAGAGTAAACTAAGAAAGGAGGAAGAGCATATGGAAAACCAAAATACACAAAACGAAGAAATGCATTTAGATGACGCAGCCAGAGTCAGAGTTCTTTCTCCGGGGATGATGGTATTTAAGAGATTCATCCGAAACAGACTGGCTATTGTTGGAATTGTTATTATTGCATTTATGTTCTTATTTTCATTTGTAGGAGGACTGCTGATCCCTTATTCACAGAGTCAGGTGTTCTACACTACAGACCAGATCCTCAAGGATTACGCTGGCGCAACCAAGATCGATCAGTACCAGATACAGCCAGCAGATGGAGCAACACTTCCTTCAGATATTTTCTCCAAGACACTTATTGCTGCATCAACAGGCAAGTTTGTCTTTGAGACAAGAGATGGTTCTCTTTTAGGACTTGGTAATGTGGGAGAGAACGTTTACGTCATCTATTCACTTGAGCAGGTCAATAAGCTTCTTCGCAAGAATGCAGCT
This sequence comes from Butyrivibrio sp., assembly GCA_015056565.1. Classification (GTDB taxonomy): domain Bacteria; phylum Bacillota; class Clostridia; order Lachnospirales; family Lachnospiraceae; genus Butyrivibrio. The sequence continues at coordinate 44,922 of SVGB01000012.1, read as the reverse complement.
TATGACGAAGCTGTAGCTGCAGGAGAGAACTTCTTTACTGATACTGATGGCAAGACATATGTCTTCCAGGATACAGGAGCAGCCAATCCTGATGTGTACGTTGGAACAGAGCTTGGTGTGGCTGCAATGAAGTCATTCACAAGCTTTGACAAGAACGTTTCTTTTGACTATGAGTTCTACAGAGAGAGCCTTATTGCTATCGCCAATGGCGAAAATGAGTTTGAACTTGGCGGCTCTAAATATACAGTTGATGGAGATTTGGTTTTAAAGGATGGCGCTGAGTTTGCGCTGGTGTCAGATGTAAACTTCAATGCTGCAAATGCAGGTGTATACCTTAGCCCTGCTTACAAGGAAACAGCTCTTGATGCGGTTGCAAAGGGAGACAGTTCTTTTACCTTCGCAGATGAAGATGGAACAGAGATAGAGTACAGGATCGAGAATAAAAACGGTCAGTACACATTTAAGAGATTCCAGGAGACCAGAGTTATTGATACCTACGCTCGTCCTTCCAGGGAGCATCTTGTTGGTACCGATGCTAACGGAATGGATCTTCTTGCAAGACTGATGTATGGTGGACGTATTTCACTTCTTATTGGTTTCGTGGTTATCTTCATTGAAGTGTTTATCGGAATGATCATTGGTGGTGTAGCAGGCTTCTTTGGCGGATGGGTAGACAACATCCTCATGAGAGTTGTAGACGTTGTTTACTGTATCCCTACAATGCCACTTTACCTGATCCTTGGTTCTATCATGGACTATTACCAGGCAAGTGCTACAACCCGTATCTACATGCTCTGCGTTATCATGGCAGTCATCGGATGGGTTGGAATTGCCCGTATCGTAAGAGGACAGATCCTCTCACTTCGTGAGCAGGAATTCATGGTTGCAGCAGAGGCAACAGGTATCAGTACCTACAGACGTATTTTTAAGCACCTTATCCCTAATGTAGTACCACAGCTTATCGTTTTTGCCAGCATGGGACTTGGTGATGTTATCCTTGCTGAGGCTACACTTTCATTCCTTGGACTTGGAATCAAGTATCCTGCAGCTTCATGGGGCAGTATCATTAATGCCGTTAACGATTCATACGTTATGAGTAATTATGTATTTGTATGGCTTCCAGCAGGACTGTTCATTCTGCTTACAGTTCTTGCTTTCAACTTTATCGGTGATGGCCTTCGTGATGCATTTGATCCTAAGATGAAGAGGTGATTAAAATGGCAAAAAACAGTAATTACATCTCTGCTCGTGAATCTCGAAAGATCACAAGGGAAAATCGTAAGATCACTGCAGAGATAGAGAAAAAGAGAAATAGAAAACATATTCCTGAAAGTGAGTATATTACTCACATGAAGGACCCAAATAACTGCGTTGAGTTCGACAATGTTCACACATACTTTTTTACAGATATAGGAACAGTTAAGGCTGTTGATGGCGTATCTTTTGAAGTACCAGTTGGTAAGACCGTTGGTATCGTTGGTGAGTCAGGCTGCGGTAAGTCAGTTACAAGTCTTTCACTGATGCAGCTGGTTCAGCGTCCTGCAGGTCAGACTGTAGAAGGCGAGATCAGGTTCAACACTGGAAAAGAGGCTGTTAATGTAGTAAACGCTCCAGCTTCCTATATGCAAAAGCTTCGTGGTAACTCCATGGGAATGATCTTCCAGGAGCCAATGACTTCACTTAACCCGGTATTTCGGATTGGTGACCAGGTGGATGAAGTAATAAAACTTCACAATCCTGATATGACAAAAGAGCAGGTCAAGGCTCGTACCATTGAGATGCTTCAGCTTGTTGGAATTGCCAACAAGGAGGGTGTATACAAGATGTATCCTCATGAGCTCTCTGGAGGTATGAGACAGCGTATCATGATCGCTATGGCTCTTGCCTGTGATCCTAAGCTTATTATCGCAGATGAGCCTACAACAGCCCTTGATGTTACTATCCAGGCTCAGATCCTTGATCTTCTTCGTGACCTCAAGGATAAGATAAACAGTTCGATCATGCTTATCACACATGACCTTGGTGTTGTTGCTGAGATGGCTGATTATGTTGTAGTTATGTATGCTGGCAGAGTAGTAGAAAAAGGTACAGCTAAGGAAATCTTTAAGGATCCAAGGCATCCATACACAATAGGCCTTATGAATTCAAAGCCTGTGGTTGGAAAACATGTAGACAAGCTTTACAGTATTCCTGGTAACGTGCCTAACCCAATTGATATGCCTAACTACTGCTATTTCAAGGATAGATGCGAGATGTGCACATCAAAGTGTAACGGCGCATATCCAGGTGTTTACAAGATATCACCTACACATGAAGTGAGCTGCTACAGATGTGAGGAAGGAGGCGCGTCAGTATGAGCACAGAACACACAAATGCCTCTTCTGAGAACATCTTAGAGGTAAGAAATCTTAAAAAATATTTCCCAATAAAGGGTGGATTCTTTGGTGGAGTCACAGGCCAGGTCAAGGCTGTTGACGATGTTTCTTTTACCATTAAAAAAGGGACCACCATGGGTCTTGTAGGAGAGTCAGGTTGTGGTAAGTCTACAACCGGAAGGACTATCTTAAGGCTCCTTGAAAAGACAGAAGGCGACATTATCTTTGATGGACAGGATGTCAGCAAACTGGACAAGAAGGCTCTTAGAGAGCTTCGTACCAAGATGCAGATCATTTTCCAGGATCCATACTCATCTCTTTCACCAAGACTTCCTATCGGAGAGATCATTGGTGAGGCAGTAAGAGAGCATGGAATTGTCTCAGACAAAGAATATGATGAATATGTTACATCTATCATGAAGGAGTGTGGACTTCAGGAGTACCACAAGGACAGATATCCTCATGAGTTCTCCGGCGGACAGAGACAGAGGATCTGTATTGCAAGAGCCCTTGCACTGAAGCCCCAGTTTGTAGTTTGTGATGAGCCTGTTTCGGCCCTTGATGTTTCAATCCAGGCACAGATCATCAACCTGCTTAAAAAGCTCCAGGAGGACAGAGGACTTACATATCTGTTCATCTCTCATGACCTTTCAGTTGTTGAACATATTTCTGACACCATCGGTGTTATGTATCTTGGCAACCTTGTTGAGACTGGAAATACAGAGGACATTTTTGCTAAACCTCTTCATCCATACACACAGGCACTTTTCTCAGCTATTCCAATGCCTGATCCAGACATCAAGAAGGACAGGATATTGCTTCAGGGCGATATTCCATCACCTGCTAATCCACCTGCAGGATGCAAGTTCCACACCAGATGTTCTAAGTGCATGGAGAAGTGCAAGAACACAGTACCTACTCCTAAGGACATGGGAAATGGTCATGTAGTTTGTTGTCATTTGTACGATTGACCGATTGAATACGTTACTTAATTAAAGCAATTAATCTATTGAAAAGGCGAGTAAAATCGCCTTTTTTTAATGGTAAAATAAGCCCTCGTATGGTAGAATATCACTAGGCAGAAAACTATTTTTAAAAAATTAGTTTCATCATTTTTTAATTGTAAAGGGGAGAACTTATGGCGAAAACAATGGCTGAATGGAAAATCGGCGATCCTATGATCAACGAGCGGGATTTCTGGCAGGATCCTGATTATAAGGCAGAAGATCCTGAAAAAGAGAAGATGGTCATAGAACTGGCTACTCTTATCACTGACCGTATGATCAAGAAACTCACAAAGAAGATCAACAATCATGATCCAGAGTACTGGATGCTTGATCGTATTCTTAATAAAGATCAGGTAAGGTTCTGTCTTAACTTTAAGAAGACAAGAGTTCCTTACTCAATCCCTGAGCTTGCCAAGATGAACAATATGACTGAGGAAGAGACCACCAAAATGGTCCATGACCTCAGATACATAGGTATTATTGAGCAGAACAGAGCTAAGACTCCTGACAAGCACCTTCAGTATGAGCTTCCTATTTTCGTTCCAGGTTCAGCTGAATTTATGATGATGCAGAACAAGGTTACAGATGAGCATCCTGAGCTTGCTACATTCTTTAACCTTATGACACAGCTTCCTCTTCAGAATGTTACTGAGATGGTTCCTCCAGGAGGAGCAGGAATCGGTATGCATGTAATACCTGTAGAGAAGGCTATTTCTTTAGAAAACCAGTCAGTTCCAGTTGAACATCTTTCTCGTTGGATCGACATGTATGATAAATACGGTATCTCAGAGTGCTCCTGTCGTAAGCAGCAGGCAATGAGAGGCGAGGGTAGTGGAGAGATCCGCGGCGATTACTGTATCGGTATGGGCGACATGGCTGAGTACATGGACGATCGTGGAATCGGACACTACATTACAAAAGAAGAAGTATACGAGATATTAGAGAGAGCTGAGCGTCATGGATATGTTCACCAGATCACCAATATCGATGGTGAGGGCAAGATCGTTGCTATCTGTAACTGTGCTCCTGGTGTATGTAATGCCCTTCGTACTTCACAGCTCTTTAACACTCCAAATATGTCAGCTTCTGCATACAGAGCACACGTTGAAAAAGAAAAGTGTGTTGCCTGCGGTAAGTGCGTAGAGGTTTGTCCTGTTGGCGCAGCTAAACTTGGACAGAAGCTCTGCAAGAAGGACGGCAGTGAAGTTAAGTATCCAAAGAGTGAACTTCCTGACAACAAGAAGTGGGGACCACACAAGTGGAACTACAACTATCGTGACGATGCCAAGATAAACTGCTATGACACAGGTACAGCTCCTTGTAAGACTGCCTGTCCTGTACACCTTTCAGTTCAGGGCTATATCAAGATGGCAGCTGAGGGCAGATATGAAGATGCATTAAAGCTCATCAAGCAGGATAACCCACTTCCTATGATCTGCGGTGCTGTCTGCAACAGAAGATGTGAAGATGCCTGCACAAGAGGAACTATCGATCAGCCACTTGCCATTGATGAGATCAAGAAGTTCATCGCATCCCTGGATCTTAAGAAAGAGGAGAGATACATACCTCTTTGCGAGAAGCACGACGGCGGTATGTGGAGCGATGAGTACAAGGTAGCAATAATTGGTGGTGGTCCTGCAGGACTTTCTGCAGCATACTTCCTTAGACAGAACGGCTATCCTGTAACAGTATTTGAAAAAGAAAAGAGAGCCGGCGGAATGCTTATGAATGGTATTCCAAGCTATAGACTTGAGAAGGATATCATCGAGGCTGAGATTGATGTTATTCGCCAGATGGGCGTAGAGTTTAAGTGTGGCGTAGAAGTCGGCAAGGATGTTACTATCGAGCAGCTCCGTGCAGAGGGCTACAAGGCATTCTTCATCGCCATTGGTATGCAGGGCGGAAGACTTGCTGGCGTTCCTGGAGAGGACGCTGAGGGTGTACAGACTGGTGTTGATTTCCTTCGTAAGATCAATCAGGATCACACAGTTAAGCTCAGTGGTGATACAGTAGTGATCGGTGGTGGTAACGTTGCAATCGACGTTGCAAGAACAGCTGTTAGAGCTGGCGCTTCCAAGGTTACAATGCTTTGTCTTGAGGGCGAAAAAGAGATGCCTGCCGCAAAGGATGAAGTAGAAGAGGCTAGGGAAGAAGGCATCGAAGTTAAGAACGGATGGGGACCTAAGGAAGTAGTTACCGAAAATGGTCACGTAAAATCCGTTATCTTCAAGAAGTGCGTATCTGTATTTGATTCAGAGCATAGATTTGCACCTCAGTACGATGAGAACGATACGATTGAGATTCCGTGTGAGAACCTCCTTCTTTCAATTGGACAGTCAGTTCAGTGGGGAGACCTTCTTAAGGGAACTAAGGTTGAGCTTAACAGAAATGGCACAGCCAAGGCAGACGCTCTTACAAGACAGACAGCAGAGCCTGATATCTTTGTAGGTGGCGATGTATTTACAGGAGCTAAGTTCGCTATCGACGCTATCGCAGGCGGCAGAGAGGGCTATGTTTCAATCAACCGTTTTGTACACAAAGGAAACAGACTTGATCTTGCCCGCGACAGAAGAGAGTTCATCGAGCTTGATAAGGATGATATCAAGGTTGAATCTTTTGATAACGCACAGAGACAGATTCCTGGTAAGAAAGCAGGAGTTGCCAAGGATACATTTGATGATCTTCGCCTTACTCTCACAGAGGAGCAGGTTAAGACTGAGGCAGCAAGATGTCTTGGATGCGGTGCTACAACAGTAGATGAAAACCGCTGTATCGGATGCGGACTTTGCACAACCAAGTGTGAATTCGATGCCATCCACCTCACACGTGATATGCCTGCAGCCAGCACAATGTACAGGTCAGAAGACAAGCTTAAGGCTGTCGGACCATATGCTGCTAAGCGTGCTGGAAAGATCCTCATCAACAAGATCACAGGTGGCAAGTAATACATATTATCCAAGTAACATTAGGGGCTTACCGGAAAGTAGGCCCTTTTTTCATGCACAAGATACGGTGACAAGACACGGGGACGGTTCTACTGTCTCATTGTGTGCAATGAGACAGTAGAACCGTCCCCGTGTCTTGTACTTGGATAAATGGCGGAGTTATGCTATACTATCCATTGTGTTACGAAAATTGTAATAATTGTGGGAAAGCCCACTGGGACTATATTTGGTTAAGGAGATTTTTTAGGTATATGTTCAAATTTAAGAAAACTGCTGTGGTCGTGGCTACAGTATTTACTATGGTGTCTGCTCTTACGGGCTGTGAGTCCAAGGATCAGGGAGCTGTCAGGGAGGCTGCAGAAGGGTTTATGGAGGCGGTCAAGACTGGTTCTCAGGACGGGATCAACCAGTACTCATCTGATGAAGTTGCAAATGGAAGTTTTGTTCAGCTTTTTGATGCAGAGGCACTTAAGGAGCAGCTCACAACAAGCCTTGGCAATCCCAATCTTGAAGACGAGACAGTTGCAGAGCTTGATGAATTTTATGCACTGTATTCTTCCATGCTTGAGGAGTATGAAATCACTGATATTGCCATGAGCGAAGATGGAAATGTGGCCACAGCTTATATTACCATGACTAACAGCTTCCCTTATGACGTCATTACCAATGAGGCATCACAGAGCAAATTCAGCAAGGCATCAGAACAGTACAACAATGACAATCAGGAAGAACTCCTTACGATAACCAACGAGCAGGGAGCGGAGGCAGCAGTGGAAAAGGCATGTAATGACCTTATCCTTATTGCTCTTGGTATTTATGAGGAGGAGATAAAGGCTGCAGATCCTGTTACTTATATGCTTGCTCTTACTCTTAACAAGAATGAAGAGACAGGAAGCTGGTATGTAACTTCAGTACAGAGCTATGACAGCTCTATAGCAGGTACCGGAGCACCAGCCACCGACACAGATACTACTGCAACAGATGCAAGCACAGACACGGAGACTGCCTCAGAAGCTGCTTCTGAAGCTTCATCTCAGGAAAGCACCGACCAGTAAAATATATAATCTTTTAATAATTATAGTGGAACATAAGTGTTATTATATATTTATCACGTTGTTAACTTTTGATTGAAATATCAAAGATTCACAAGGAGGTAAATAATGCTTGTTCTTTTTAGTGAAGGTGTACTTAAGGATGTAAGTTCAGTAGAAGTTCAGCCACTGGATTTTGGTGATGGCAAGATCAGCGGAACACAGATCAACTTTGTATTGACCAACGGAGATGAGCTTAAATATATTTACAGCCAGAATGTGCCGATAGAAGAGTCTGGCCAGAGAGCTATTGATTTTGTAAGAAGCATATATAAAGATGGTAAGGGTGATTTTACCCACGAGCCGGTTGAGTTGCTCTGATAGTATTGTAAATGAAAAGGTCCTATGCTTTACATGCATAGGACCTTTAATATTGCTGTTCTTCCATTAGATTTCTCCATTCTTTGAATCAGCGCTTGCCGAGACGGCCTTGATTTTTGAGTTCGATAAGATAATCAAAAACAACCCCCAATGGTAGTCCTGTAATATGAGCTACTCTTTCTGGGTCTGGATAGTACTCATTTTCACAATCGTGAAGAATGCAGTCAATCACTTCCATTTTAACGTCGCATGTAGCTGTCATACACTATTTACCTCCTTTCCCAAATTGTAAAAATATTTAACAGTAGAATTTATCTACTATCTATTATTATAACGGATTTATTCGCACTAATATAACCCTTTTGTGCGAAAATTTAGAAAAATTTTCTAAAATTCCGCCTGAGACATGGCTTTTTCGTGGAGGTCAATAAGTGTATTTGCTTCAGAGAACACGTCTCCGAGAATTGTCTTAAATTCGTTAAATTTTTCGTCAGCCTGATCTGTGGTGTCAAAACTCTGCTGAAGTAAAGCTGCAGCCTTGCTGTTGGCAGATGATAAAGACCCAATGCTGTCCTTGATCTCAGAGGAAGAGGACAGGAAGGACTCTATTTCCTGGTGGGCATTGTTGTAGTTGGACAGAACATCTGAAACCTTATTCTCAAGGCCAAGAAGGTTATATCCGACTTTATCAAGCATTTCACTTTGCTTTGATATTGAATCAGCAGAACTGTCTGAGGCGTTTATAATATCCTGAACGCTTACTGAAAAAGCTGCAATGATATCAGAAATCTTGGAGGCTGCAGAAGCATTTTTTTCGCCGTATGCTCTGATGTCATTAGCTACAGCCACAAGTCCTGAACCTTCAGATCCAGCCTTGGAAGCTTCTATGCTGGCGTGGAGGGCAATAAGTTCTGCCTGCTTTGCTATACCACCAAATGCGTCCACAAGCTTTTTGACGCTTTCAACCTTGATCATAAGAGCTTTTGCTTTCTGTGCTGCAAGGTCGCTTTTTTGAGTGACTTCTCTATAGCTCTCCTTGACGTCAGTTACCATAGTAAGGCTTTCCTTAACAGCTCTTTGTATATCGGCAGAAGAGGATTCCAGGTCCTGATTTGCCACTGTTATGGCTGACTCTTTGTCACTGACAACCTGGATCCTGCGGGTCTGAACATTGATAACATTGGTATTGGAGTCTATGCTACGGGATGCGTCAGTTAGAACAAACTTCTGGGCTTCCATGAGCTTTGTAAGTTCAAAGAGATTATCCTTGGATTTGTCTATGAGAGAGGAAATGTTTCCGGCGACATCAGCCATATCGCTGCCAGTCTTAAGGGTCTTTTCAGCTCCGGCACTGACATAGTAGTTGTTTTCGCTCCTGAATTCGTTGAGGCTCTTTATGGAAAAAAAGCAGGCAACAAAGGACAGTACCAGAATTATCACGGCAAAAAACCATGTGATATCAAAGTTTTTTGTGATCACAATATCTTTTACCAGACAGACTACAAAAGAGATGCTCATTACGATCATCTCATATCTGCATAATTTGAGGTCAAGATAAACGATGCTGCAAAGAAGGATGGGAAGAGCAAATGAGAGGCTGATGGGCTTGTCAGACATGAGCACGTAGATTGCAAAAAAGAAAGTGGCAGAGCCAACGATAAGAAGGGATCCCTTACTGCTTGTAGGATGTTTGAAGCCACCATTTATTGCCATAAGACCTAAAACAAGCGCGCTGATCACTATGATAAGCTTTGGAATTGTAAAGCCGTTAATTATTATATTTGCAATGGTGATGACCACTCCAAGGGCGATGGTGGTGATCACAATATAAAAACAATTTGTATTGGCTTTTTTTAACTGCTCAACATTCATAAGTTTTCCCCGATCATAAATCATAGAATGGTGAAATTACGTATATATATTCATTTTATCATAGTTGTTTGATTTATTATATATTCATCTGTTTTTATACTTTTTTAAGAACATTAATATGTGATGTTATAGTAAAATTAATTTGATGTTAAATAATTCAAACAATTTATTTAATTTACAATCAGTTTTCTTATGAAAAGGGGTAACCAGATGAAAAAATTAAGTCTAAGAGCCAAGATGCTACTGTGTATCCTTCCAGTTATGGCAATAGCTATGGCAGTCCTGACCTATGTTTCAGCTAATCAGATCTCCACAACGATGCAGGAGATGAACACTGAAACAATGAATGAGACTGTTATTGCCAATGCGAACATTGTTGATGGTAAGTTAAAGATCATCAAGACTTCCTGTGTTGACATTGCTCAGATGATCTCCACATCCTATCGTTTTGTTACTATGGATAACTACAAGGGAACCATTAACAAGATCATAGCCAACAATGATTCTGTGCTTGGTTCAGGAATCTGGTTTGAGCCTTATGTTTTTGATCAGAATGAAATGTATGTAGGTCCATACTGGTATAAAGATGGCGGTAATATCGTTGAAACATACGATTACAGCAATGCTGAATATGACTACTTCAATCAGGAGTACTATCTGAACGCCAAGTCCCTTTCAGAGGGCCAGGCGATGATAACTGATCCTTACTATGACCCTACATCCGGAACAGTTATGGCCAGCTGCTCTGCACCAATCTACGACAATGGAACGTATATTGGCTGTGTGACAGTTGATATGTCCCTTGCTGATATTGATAATATGATATCAAGCATCACAGTTGGCAAAACAGGTACTGCTATGCTTCTTGATTCACAGGGCACATACCTGTATTGCAGCGATCCTGAGAAGGTTGCGAATGGCGTACTTATCACAAATGATGATAATCCCAACCTTGCAGCTACGGGTCAGGAGATCATGACAAGAGATTCAACTTCCCCTCAGATGGGTGCTTTCATGGAAAATGGCAATAACATCCTTCTGACATTTGTTACCATTCCTGATGTTAACTGGAAGCTTGTCATCAGAATGGATATAGCTGAACTTGAAGAACCAGTTCAGGCTGCCAGCATGAAGCTTGCAATTATCTGTATCCTTGCTCTTATTGCTGGTGCAGTGATCATTTATATCTTTGTAATGAGAATTTCAAAGAGTATCAACAATGTTAAGGCTTTTGCTGGATCCCTGGCAAGTGGAGACTTTACAGTTAATAAGATCAGAACAAAGAGTGGTGATGAGCTTGGTCAGATGAGTGACTCCCTCAATAACATGTTTGAGAGTAACAGAGATGTTATCAGTAAGATCTCAGATGAGTCAGTTCAGGTATCAGAGACATCCTCAGGACTTGCAAGTATGGCAACAGAGCTTTCCGGACAGTTCTCAAGTATCCAGACCAATATGTCAGGCGTCAATGACGCTATGATGTCATCTGGAGCAGCTACAGAGCAGGTTAATGCTTCTGTTGAAGAAGTTAATGCATCAGTTCAGCAGCTTGCAAATGAGACTGAAAAGACAAGTACAGAAGCTGCAGATATCAAGGATAGAGCAAGAGAGATCGAGAAGCAGTCAAAGCAGGCTTATGACAACGCTATCAATATAGCAGAGCAAAGAGAAGCAGATCTTGCAGAAGCAAGTGAAAAGGCTAAGGTAGTAGATCAGATTGGAACCCTTGCAGATACTATCGCTGAGATTGCTGATCAGATCAACCTCCTTTCACTTAATGCAAGTATTGAGGCTGCCAGAGCAGGGGATGCTGGTAAGGGCTTTGCAGTAGTTGCTTCAGAGATCAACAAGCTTGCAAGCAGCACATCAGAGGCTGTAGAGCAGATCAGAGAAACCATCGACGGTGTACAGGAAGCATTTGGAACTCTTTCCAATTCTTCAGGCGAACTCCTTGAGTTCATCAAAGAGACAGTTACACCTGATTATGATAACTTCGTAAATGTAGCTAAGCAGTATGGTGATGATGCTGATTCTTTCGGCGGATCTTCTGAGAACATCGCACAGATGGTTGAGAATATCAGATCTGCAATGGAAGAAGTATCCAAGGCTATCCAGAACATTGCTGAATCCACACAGGATACAGCTGATCTGTCCAGCAAAGTAAATGATTCTGTTATGGCTGCTGCGGATGTAGTAAATAACGTAAACGACATGTCCAGCAAGCAGGAAGAAATAGCAGGAACTCTGGAAGAAATCGTAGGAAAGTTCAAGCTGAACTGATATACCAGGCCCTTTTCATCAAAAGAAATAATTCAAAGCATAATAAAAGGTTCCATGATCGTCAGATCGTGGAACCTTTATTATTTTGTGCTTAAAGCGTATCGTTTCTCTTGATGTACTGAGGAGTCTCAGCGTCGCCTCTGATGTTCTTGGCGTGAATGATATGTGCCCATTTATCTACGATGGCATTTTCAATGTGAACACCTTCCTCGATAACAGCATAGGCCATGATAATGGAGTTCTTGATAGTGGCTCCCTTCTTGATCACAACGCTACGACCGATGATAGAGCTGTCTATTGTACCTTCGATGGAGCAGCCATTACTTACGAAGGAATTTGTAACCTTGGCACTGTCATAGTACTGGGTAGGACAGGAGTCTGTGGTCCTTGTATAGATTGGCCAGTCTGCCTTGAAAAGATCGCTGGCTGTGTCGTAATCAATAAGCTCCATTGAGGAGTGGAAGTAATCTTCAAGGCTGGTAAGTGATGCGAAGTAGCCCTTGTGCTGATAAGCTCTTACATCCATCTGCTTGCACATGATATTGATGATATCAGCAAGAGTGTACATTGATGACATCCAGCTTGCGTCCTTGATCAGCTCGATGAAGATGTCCTTCTTCATGCAGTAAGTATCCATAAGGATGTTCTTGCTGTTGGCTGTTCCAAGGTTCTTATCGATTGATGAAACGCCCTTTTGCTTGTTCACTGTAATGGTGTGGCAGTTCTTAAAATACTCTCTTGCATTGTCAACCTTGTGGTAGAGGAGAGTGATGTCAGCGCCTGAAGCGATGTGGGCGTCAAGGAGCTGCTTGTAGTCCTGCTTGTAAACCATGTAGCTAGGAGCGATGATAACGTAGTCCTGATGCATACGCTGGATGATATCAAGGTTCTCGTTGTAGGCGTTGATATCATTGTTGTAGATGGAACGGGCAGCAGAGTTGGTAGAGAATAAAAGCTGTATCTTACCTCTCTTACTGTTGATGTTGTAATGTCTTCCTGATCCTACGTGTTCAGCGATAGATCTTGGACGGGAACGGACATAAACCTGAATACGGTTGATGCCTGAGTTACTCATGTTTGAAATAGGGAAGTCAATTACACGGAATCTTCCAAGGAATGAGAAAGCGCCGATTGGACGATAGTCGTGAAGTCCCTCAACATGTATGGTGTTGTCTGCGGAGGAGATGATACCGAATGCGCTAGCTGCCATTACTTTGTTCCTCCTTTCACATTTTTAGCTACGAGCTCAATGTTCTCGCTATTTTTGGAACCTATCTTAACTTTCTTGCCGATACGGACATTTTCAGCCACAAGAGCTCTTGTGACAATAGCCCCTTCTTCAACAACTGCACCTGGCATAAGTACCGAGTCAATTACCTTGGCACCCTTGCCAACCACAGCTCCTGTAAACAGAACGGAATTGGTTACGGAGCCCTCAACTCTTACGCCCTGAGTTATATACGCGCGTTTGATCTTGGCCTCTTTTCCAATGTACTGAGGAAGAGTAGAAACGTCCTCTGTATAGATAAGCCATGAAGAGTCGTTAAGGTTAAGGGAGTTTTTTGGATCAAGCAGGTCCATATTGGCCTCCCAAAGGGAATCGATGGTTCCTACATCCTTCCAGTAGCCCTTGAACTCGTAAGCAAAAAGACCTCTCTTTTCACTGAGCATCTTAGGAATAATGTCTTTTCCAAAGTCGTGATCTGAATTTGGATTCTTCATATCCTCCACAAGGAGCTTGCGAAGAGGTTTCCAGGTAAAGATATAAATACCCATGGAAGCGAGGTTGCTCTTTGGCTTTTTAGGCTTTTCTTCAAATTCAATGATGCGGCCCTTGCCGTCTGTATTCATTATTCCAAAACGGCTTGCCTCCTTCATTGGAACGCCTCTTACAGCAATCGTAGCATCAGCGTTCATCTGCTTGTGATAGTCAAGCATCTTGGAATAGTTCATCTTGTAAATGTGATCTCCGGAAAGAATAAGTAAATATTCCGGATCGTAATTATCGATAAAGTCGATATTCTGAGAGATGGCATCAGCAGTGCCGCGATATACATCGAGACCCTCATCAGCCTTTTCACGAGGTGTAAGTACATAAACACCACTGTCCTTGGAATCAAGACCCCAACGACCATCCTGTGCTACGTAACTGTTTAGAAGTACAGATTCGTACTGAGTAAGTACACCGACAACGTCGATGCCACTGTTTGCGCAATTACTAAGTGGGAAATCGATGATACGATATTTGCCACCAAAATAAACTGCGGGTTTGGCTACCTTGGTAGTCAGGTCTTTTAGCCTGCTGCCACGGCCACCAGCCAGAATCATAGCCAACATTTCATTCTGAGCCATATGGTAATCCCCCTCTGTTAGATGTTTATAGAAATCCCTTACTATCTATGATATAATGTGCAATGACTTTTATCAAGCACGAAAGGAGCGGGTTTAAGTGCTTTCAGTGATAATTCCTGCTTACAACGAGGAACAGATGATACCAAAAACGGTTTCTGCCATTGATGGTATTTTATGTGATGCTCAGATAGAACATGAACTTTTATTTGTAAATGACGGCTCCAAGGACAGCACCTGGGACAAGATAGAAGAGGCAGCTGGTGGAAATAACAGGGTAAGAGGCGTTTGCTTTTCGAGGAACTTTGGAAAAGAGTCCGCGATCTTTGCAGGTATTTCTGAGGCAAAGGGCCAGTGCTGCGTTGTTATTGACTGTGACCTGCAACATCCACCTGAGAAGATTGTAGAGATGTACAGACTCTGGGAACAGGGCTATGAGATCGTTGAGGGAGTCAAGACAAGCAGAGGCAAGGAGAGTGGTCTGCACAAGTTTGCAGCAAAGAGCTTTTATGAGATCATGTCAAACTCTGTGGGATTTGATATGTCAAGAGCCTCAGACTTTAAGCTTCTTGACAGGAAGGCTATGAATGTTCTTCTTAACATGAATGAAAAGAATGCCTTCTTCAGGGCACTTTCTTCCTGGATAGGATTTAAATCCACAGAGGTTGAGTACGACGTAAGGGAAAGAGAAGCGGGCACTTCAAAGTGGAACACCAGATCCCTTATAAAGTATGCAGTAACTAATATCACATCCTTTACATCAGCACCTATGCAGATTGTTACGATCCTTGGCATAATCGTTCTCTTAGTAGGACTTGCGACAAGCATAGAGGCAATAGTCAGATTTTTTCAGGGCACAGCACAGCCTGGATTTACCACTGTCATCATCCTTCAGTGCTTTATCGGTTCATTTACGATGATCGGTCTTGGAATCATTGGATTTTACATTTCTAAGATATATGATGAGGTAAAGGGAAGACCTAAGTTCATCATAGACAAGACTATATAAGAAGCTTTGACATTATTTATGCTCTGTCTTTGTGTAGTCGGAATTTAATAAAAATATTATTTGTTTAATCAATAATTAGAGGTACAATATATGTAAGTGGGAGTTTGTCTTGGCACGAGTGAAAGGAGAAACATATGCTTGCTACGTTGATACCTCTTTTTGATGACAAAATGACTGTGTGTGCATACTCAGTATTCGCACGCAAGGAAAATCTCTTTTTAAACCCCGAGCTCATGGCTGGCGCAAGATTTGATGGAGCTGGAACAGTTCACGAACTTGAAGTAGTCTCAAGCATGGGTGTGTCTACACTTACAGGTGGCAAAGAGGTCTTTGTCCCCATCAATCAGTTCTCGCTTTTTGCAGAAATTTCCCTACAGTGCACAGTACCTGCTAACAAGGTTGTGCTACTTATGGATAACTCAATACAGCCCACAGAAGAGTTTATCAGAAGGGTAAAAGAGCTTAAGGAACAAGGTTATAAGATGGCAATCCGTAAGCTTCCTATAAGCAGCTTTGAACCCTACAAGGAGATAATTGCAAAATGCGATTATATCCTTCTTGACCATGTAAAGATTGACATTTCAAAAGCCAAGATTTACTTCAAAAAACAGTATCCTGCCATTAAGCTCTGCGCAGTAAACGTTGATACCCAGGAGCAGTACGATGAGCTCATCAAGGACGGCGGATACGACCTCTACGAGGGACGCTTTTTCAGAATGCCAATAACCAACACTGAGACTGATGTCAGTCCTTTGAAGGTAAACTACATAGAACTTTTAAATGTGGTAAATGCTCCTGACTTTGATCTTACAGATGCAGCTGATGTCATTGGAAAAGACCCTGCCCTTGTTATATCTCTTTTGGAGATCGTTAACAGGATGGCTCTTAATTCAGAGATCACTTCCATCAGACATGCGGCAGCAATGCTGGGGCAGAAGGAACTAAAGAGATGGATAAACACGGCTGTTACAAAAGAGCTGTGTGCAGATAAGCCTAGCGAACTTATAAGACTTGTAATGATAAGAGCCAAGTTTGCTGAGAACCTTGCTCCAGAGTTTGAAATGGCAATGCAGGCACCAGAGCTGTTTATTATGGGACTTTTCTCAGCTCTTGACCGCATGCTTGAAAAGCCCATGGACGAAGCTCTTAAGATGGTTCAGGTTTCCAAGAAGGTCAAGGATGCTCTCCTTGAAGGAAAGGGCGATTTTGCTCCGATACTTGAGTTTATTAAGCGCTACGAAGATGCTGACTGGACAGAGGTTTCAAGACTTCTTGTCCTTAGCAAGATGGATATGGACAAGATCTATGAGGCATACCTTGGAGCACTTAGGTGGTACAGGGATCTGATCCCAGCATAAGACGGACTCTTTTTTAGCTGGCACCATGAGGGCATTCTATGATTAGTGCAAGAGGCATAGGAAGTAGTGTGATAACCTTCAACCTTGCGGCTATGATAATTGCCGTGACCTGTCTTTTCTATAGTCTGGTCATGCGCAGAAAGCTCAGGCTGAAGAATAAGCTTTTTATAGCAAATATAATAATAGTCATTGTCAATGCTTTAACAGTTATTTTAGGGGATCTGGCGATGGATAGTGGGCTTGCGGTCAGCAGCAAGCTCATTTTAGCCAATGCCCTTCAGTTCATCTATTATTTTACCCACTATGCCATTGCGCCTTTCTTTGCATTGTATATTATCCTTGTCTGTAATGTGTCTTACAGATTTCCGGAACGCGCAAGGGTTATTCTCATTTTGCCCTTTTATATCCTTGAGTTTCTTGTTCTGATCAATCCCTTAACTCACCTTGTTTATACCTATGACAGCAATCTGGTCCTTCACAGGCATATGGGCGTTTATCTGGCCTACATTCAGGCTGCTTTCTACATCCTTTTTGCTATTGTGGCGCTGCTTCTTTATTGGAATACCCTTAACAGGCTAAAGAAGATAGCTCTTTTATATTTCTTTTTCATAGTTGTGGTTGGAACTGTGATACAGATGGCTTTCATTGATATCAAGTGCGAGCTTATGTGTGAAGCCATTGGTTTTATGGGTATCATGATAGTCCTTGAAAACGACGATGACAGGCTGGATACTCCGACTGGTGCCTTTAATCGAAATGCATTTACCAGAGACGTCACCAGCTATTTTAAGTATGGAAGGAAGTTTAATGTGATCTGCCTGCGGATCATCAATGCAGATGTTTACCGCAAGATCACCGGATACGAGACCTTTGAAAATGTCCTTACAAGGGTAGTTAACTTTGCCGGAAATCAGAACAGTAAGATAGATGTTTACAGATCTTCAGCAGACAGTCTTATGGTACTGTGCCCTGACATTACCTTCGATGAAGCAAGAAAGATAGCCAGCACTCTGTTCATAGAGGCCAATGGAGACTGGACTGTAGAAGGCAACAGACTGCACTTAAAAACAGCAGTGTTACTGGCCAGGTGTCCGGAGCAGTTTGGTGCTCTTGACCAGCTGTATCTGCTTTCTGATTCAGCTTTTGATGCATCAGATGAAAAAGTCCTTTGCTGCGATGACCTCAACTTCCTCTTGAGAAGGGGAGAGATTGAGAGTGCCGTAAGACGAGGGATCAGGGAAAAGAGCTTCAGGGTTTACTTTGAACCTATCTATAAAAAAGAGGATCTGTCAATCTGTGGTGCTCAGGCTACGCTTAAGTTTGAGGATAAGGAGCTTGGAGTAATAGAGCCTTCAGAGTTTATTCCGATTGCAGAACAGACAGGTATGATCGAAAATCTTGGATGGTTTGTAATGGATGAAGCCATGTACTTCCTTGGCGGTATGACTCAGGAACTTGGACTTGAGTTTATTGAGATCGGACTGTCTTCAGTTCAGCTCATCAAGTCTGACTTTGTTTTAAAGACCAGAACATTACTTGAAGAGCATGGAGTTGCTCCTTCACAGATCATATTTGATATAACGGAGTCTGCAGCAGCAACAGACCAGGACGTGCTTGGCAATGTCATGAAACAGCTTGATGAAGACGGCATCAGATTTTTCATGGATGAGTATGGCACTGGTTTCTTTAACATGCAGTCAGCATCTTCACTGATATTTGAAGGTGTCAAGATGGATGCTGGTCTTCTTAAGATGGTTGGTGATCAGGGCCAGAACAAGATCATCTTAGAGAACAGGCTTAAGATGATGAATCAGATGGGCAAGAAGGTTGTACTTGACCACGTTGATTCTCAGGAACTTATGGATATTACTTCCGGTATCAAGTCGGATTTCCTAAAGGGAAGGTACTTCTCGGAAGCAGTTAGTAAAACAGAGTTCATCGCCATCCTTCGTGCAACTGAGCTTGCCAAGATGGAGGAGAGAAGAGCTAAGGCTGCCAACGATGCAAAGAGTAATTTCCTTGCAAATATGTCCCATGAGATCAGAACTCCTATCAATGCCGTGCTTGGTATGAACGAAGTAATCCTTCGTGAGTGCAAAGATGAAAAGATCCTTGAGTATGCCCAGAATATTGAGGGTGCAGGAAGGACTCTTTTGTCCCTTATCAACGACATCCTCGACTTCTCCAAGATCGAAGCTGGTAGCATGGAGATCCATGAGGCGGAGTATGACTTTAGCACCGTTTTAAACGACATCTTTAACATGGTGCACATCAAGGCAGAGCAAAAGGTAATTGACCTTGTTTTTGATGTGGATGAGAACATTCCGAATTCAATGCTGGGCGATGAGATGAGACTTCGCCAGATCATGGTAAATGTCCTGAACAACGCCATCAAGTACACATCAGAAGGCAGCGTTACCCTGAAGGTAAAGGGAGAGCGCAGTTTTAACGACAGGATCATTCTTCACATCGATGTGATAGATACAGGAATCGGAATTAAACCAGAGGACAGGCATTCACTGTTTGATAAGTTTAAGAGGCTTGATATTGATAAAAACAAGACTGTGGAAGGAAGTGGCCTTGGCCTTGCCATCACTTCATCCCTGCTTGAGCTTATGGGTGGAACCATTGACGTAGAAAGTGAATATGGCAAGGGCTCTACCTTTAAGATGTCACTTCCTCAGAAGATCGTTAATGATATTCCGATTGGAGACTTTAAGACAAGACTTCAGTCGTCCCTGAAAGAGAGAAAGACCTACAAGGAGAAGTTTACTGCTCCTAAAGCGCGTGTCCTTGTAGTTGATGATACCCCTATGAACCACGTGGTAATAAGGGAACTTTTAAAGCACACACTGCTTCAGATTGAATCAGCAAGAAGCGGTCAGGAGTGTCTTGAAAAACAGCACAGTAAAAAGTATGACCTGATCTTTTTGGATTACCGTATGCCAAATATGGATGGTATCGAGACTCTCCAGGCAATGAAGAAAGATGAGACGTCGGTAAACAAGGATACACCTGTAATTGTTCTCACAGCCAATGCCATATCAGGTGCAAGGGAGAGCTTCATAAGAGAAGGCTTTGATGATTACTTAAGTAAGCCAATTGAGAGCGACAAGCTTGAGGAAACTCTTGTTAAGTACCTTCCAAAGGATAAGGTAGTGATCACAAGTGCTGCTAGTGCGAATGATCAGGAAGAGAAAACAAGCAAGGGACAGGATGAAATACCTGAGTATCTCGTAGGCCTTGAAAAGATTGACGTCAATGAGGGACTTAAAAACTGTGGAAGCGTTGACAGTTATATGAGCATCCTGAAGGTATACTACGACTCGGCAGACATGACCAGGGACAACATCGAAACTGCCTATGTGACCAAGAACATCAAGGACTATACAAGCTATGTTCATTCTCTAAAGAGCACCTCAAGGACCATTGGAGCAAAAGAGCTCTCTAAGCTCTCTGAGATGCTTGAAAAGGCGGGAAATGAGCACGATGTGAACACCATAGAAGAGTATCACAATGAGCTTATAAATCTCTATTCCATAGTTATTTATTCACTGTCAAAGCTTCCTGATTTTGACCAGGGACAGTCTGATGACAGCGATGATGGAAAAGAACCTATCAGCAAAGCAAGAATGATAGATGCTTATCAGACCATCATTGAAGTGAGCAAATCTCTCGACTACGACACACTGACCTTTATCCTGGATTCCATCAAGAACTACAGATTAAAGCCTCAGGATAAGGACATTGTAAAGAGGATAGGAGATATGGCTTACAAACTGCAGTGGGATGAAATAAGCGAGCTTGCATCAACAGGCCTTAAAGGGCTACAGGAGTAAGATATGTTTAACAAAAAGATTGTGCTTGTAAGAAATGAAGAGACTTTTTTGGTAAATGCCATAAAGAATGCGATGATCGCAGCCAAGTATAATGTGGTGGAATCCTCTTATTCCATAGCTGATCTGTCGGGGAAAAAGAGCGGGGCAAGTCTCATACTTCTTTATACTGATTCTGAGTTTGAAGAACACAGGGACGCCATGGTCTACTTCAAAGACCTTTGCGTGGAAGAGAGAATGATCATGATGGTCATTGGAGATAAGCCTGCCTTTGACCTTGTTCATCAATACATCCCCAAAGAGGATATAGCCTTTGAAGTAACAAGACCTCTCGACATGGGAGATCTTATGAGCAAGATCGCAATAGCTACGGATGATGAGTTCGAGATGCAACGAAGAAAATGCATCCTTGTTGTTGACGATGATCTTACTTTCCTTCAGATGATCAGAGAGTGGTTAAAAGACACCTACAGAGTGGGGATGGCGAACTCAGGCACCCAGGCTGTGGCATGGCTTGCCACCAATAGAGCTGACCTGATCCTCCTTGACTACGATATGCCGGTTCTTGATGGGCCAAAGGTCATGGAAATGCTAAAGAGTGAGTCTTTTTCAAATTCTACCCCGGTCATGTTCCTTACCGGAAAGAACGACAGAGAGAGCGTTACAAATGTTATTTCCCTAAAGCCTGTTGATTATCTTCTGAAATCTATTTCAAAGGACAAGCTTCTTGCTACGCTTGATACATTCTTTAAATCCAGGAAGAATGACAGATGAACTATGATGTGATAGGTGGGTTGTCATTTAGAATAGCGGCTGCACTTATTTGTGTTACCTGTATTTTTTATACGGCTGTGATGCGCAGATCAAATAAAAAACGCCTCCGCAGCCGCCTTTTCCTTGCTATGCTCTCGATAATCTTTATCAACTGCTTAACGGGGCTTATTGCAATCTTTGTGACACATTCTGATCTGCCTTTTACTGTCAGACTTGTTATCACCTATAGCTGCAACTTTTTATATTATCTGACTCACCTTGCCCTGATACCTGTATTTTGCATATACATCATTGTTGTCTGCGAGGTATTCCACAAACTAAGTAGGACAAGGATCATTATCTTTTTGGCTCCGTTTCTGATACTTGAGCTTGTGATCTTAACAAATCCCATCACGCACTTTTATTTTCAATATGATGAAAATCTCTTTTTCGCAAGAGGAACTGGCCTTTATATCGCCTACCTTGTATGTATTTCCTATGTCCTTTTTTGCGTCTATCTTATTAAGAGCTTCTGGAATACCATGAACAATCTTCAGAAGGTTGCCATGTTCTATTTTATGTTCCTTGCAACAAGTGCAACCATAATCCAGATGCTGTTTCCTGCTGTAGTATGCGAACTTTTGGGAGAAGCTCTTGGACTTATGGGGCTTATGATCATGATAGAAAGAGATGACTACAGACTGGACTACAGGACTAATGCCTATAACAAAACAGCTCTTTTGTACGATATGAACGTGTATCTTGGGGTTAAAAGAGATTTCTATGTGATCTGCGTAAGAGTCATAAACGACGAGCTGTACAGGAGAGTTGTAGGCCACGAGGGGTATGATAGTCTCATGGCGGAGATCGCAGATTTCCTGGAAAAACTTGATGACAGGTACGACGCCTACAGATCAAATGGCGGAAATTTCTTTCTTGTTTGTCCTGAAGCTACCAAAGAAGCCGTTGATGCGATATTATTAAATATCGAGGACAGATTTAAAAAGAGCTTTTCGGCAGGCGGCGGGATCACCAACGTCAAGATCAAGGTTTTGTGCGCCAAGTGCCCTGAGGAACTTAGCGATGCAAGTGATGTGCTTTTGCTGGCGGAGGCTGAGCTTGAGAATATAGACAAAATGGTTCTTCTTGGCGACGACCTTGATTTCATCCTAAGGAAGATCAGTATTGAGAGAGCCATTACCAAGGGCGTTGCGGAGAGCAGCTTCAAGGTCATGTACCAGCCGGTATATGAAAAAAGTTCGCGAAAGATCGCATCTGCAGAAGCGTTTCTTGTTTTGAAGGAACTGGAAGCTCTAAAGGTAAGTTTTGCAGAATTCATGTCTGTAGCAGAGAATACAGGCTTTGTAACTGAGCTTGAATTTCGTATGATAGATTCAGTGTGCAAGTTTATAAGCGAAGGACTTGCCCGCACTGTTACAAATCCCTGCAATATTGTCATACACATCATGTCTGTTCAGGTTCTTTCCCATGAGCTTGTTAAGCGGGTAAGAGAGAGCCTTGATAAGTATGGAGTGGATCCAAAATTCCTGGTATTTGATGTGAGTGACACTATCGCTATGCAGGCAGAAGAGGAACTTGAATATGTCCTTGATGAGTTTAAAAAACTGGGACTTCCGTTTGTGCTTGCTACTTACGATGCGGGACTTCTTGGACTTGACAGCAGGATAGTTGCCAAGTTTGACGGCGTTTCCATCAATGTTAAAAAACACTACGAATCGATCCACCAGGGACAGGAAGATATCATCCTAAAGAACAGGACCACAATGATCGGTCAGCTGGGAATGATAATGATCCTGTCAGGAATAGACTCAGAAGAACTATATGAAAAAGCCTGCAAGGTTACATCCAACTATCTGGTTGGAACTTATCTTGCGGGATTGTGCTCAAGAAACGAGTTGCAGAACAGGTTCTGGCACGAAGACACATTTAACAGGGAATGGTAATTACTAGTTTATGAAATACGTATATGAGACACATCTGCACACTGTAGAGGCAAGTGCCTGTGCCAGGACTAAAGGGGAAGACTACATAGATTACATGAAAGGCCTGGGATATTCCGGGATCATTGTCACAGATCATTTCTTTACGGGAAACAGCTGTGTTCCCAAAGATCTTTCCTGGGAGGAGAGGGTAAACATCTACTGCAGTGGCTATGAGCACGCTCTTAAAAAAGCAGGAGAGGATTTTACAGTTCTTTTTGGAATAGAGTATAACTTCCGGGGGGACGAGTTCCTCATATATGGAGTAGATAAACAGTGGCTTTTGGATAATCCTGATCTTGAGGACAGGAGCGACAGAACAAGGATCTATAACATGGTCCACGAGGCAGGAGGCATCATGATCCAGGCACATCCCTACAGGGAGAGAGGATACCTGTCTGAGATAAACATCACTCCGGGAGTCAGTGACGGAATTGAAGTTTATAATGCTGCCAATCCTGACGATCAGAACGCAAGAGCCTATATGTATGCAAAAAGCCGGGGATTTAAGATGACCGGAGGGTCTGATATTCACTATTTTGGCCAGCCTGACATGGGTGGCACAGTCTTTGATCATCCTATTAATTCTATAGGGGAGTTCGTTATGGCATTTCAAAATGGGGAAGGAGTGCCCGTTTATAAAAAGAATATACCAAATCCAGACATGGACTTTAGACCTGTATCAGATAATAATGACCTTACAGAAACTGATAAAAGTCCCAGTTTAGAGGTTTTCTGGCACTAAGACATACAAATATGGAGGAAATTTAATGGAGAAGTGGGCTAGACTTAAGTACCAGCCTGGCATATCGCTTTATGACGATGGACAGCGGGTGACCGGGAGCAAAAGACATATTGATATTGCCAAGAGGGCAGCAGATGAATCGATAGTTCTTTTGAAGAATGAGGGAGTTCTTCCTCTTTCAAAGGATACAAAGCTTGCGCTGTTTGGAAAGGCAAGCTACGAATACGTAAAAGGAGGCGGAGGATCAGGAGATGTACATTGCAGGTATATCCATTCTCTCTATGATGGCCTCAAGATAAGAGGAACAGAAGTATTTGAACCTCTTATTGATCTTTATAAGGACGAACTTAAAAAGCAGTATGATGAGGGAATCGTTCCTGGCATGACAGAAGAAGTTTCTGTGCCAGAAGCTCTTTTTGACCAGGCAGTTGAGTTTACGGATACTGCTCTTGTTGTTATAAACAGGTTTTCGGGAGAGAGCTGGGATCGCAGCAATATCTCATGCGACAACGAGTTTAATCCCTGGCCAAAGGGACTGTCCATGACTGAAGTTTCAGGCAGGGTGTTCCCTGAAGGGGATTTTTATATCACTGAAAAAGAAAAGGCGATGATAGAAGGGGTCAAGAAGAGATTTAAAAACGTCATCGCAGTTTTAAATATTGGCGGAGTTATTGACTGCAGATGGATTGCAGAAGATGACGCCATAAATGCTGCTATCTACATGGGACAGGGCGGCATGGAAGGCGGTCTTGCCTGCGCAGATGTTCTTCTTGGAAATGTCTGCCCATCAGGAAGACTTACTGATACCTTCGCTGGGGAGCTTTCAGATTATCCTTCAACCAAAGGATTTCATGACAGCTTCGACTACGTTGACTATAACGAAGATATTTATGTTGGTTACAGATATTTTGAGACTGTAGGTGGAGTGTCAGACAAGGTGGTTTATCCATTTGGATATGGCCTTTCCTATACCTCTTTTGAAACTGAAGTAGTGTCACAGGGAGCCATGGCTGATGGTTTTACCTTTACTGTTAAGGTGACCAATATAGGTAACACTCCTGGAAAAGAGGTAATCCAGCTCTACTTTTCTGCTCCCCAGGGACAACTTGGAAAGCCCAAAAAAGTCCTTGCTGACTTTGAGAAGACAAAGGAACTTGAGGCAGGTGAGTCAGTGCTTGTGCCTCTTTCAGTGACTTTCTATCAGATGTCATCCTTTGACGATCTTGGCAAAGTAAAGGAAGCGTCCTACGTTCTTGAAAAGGGCGTATATGAGTTTTACATAGGGTCAGATGTAAGAAGTGCAGAAAAGGTAGAATTTTCCTATGGCCTTGACAGCGATGTTGTGGTAAAAGAACTGACTCATAAGCTTAGACCTGTATCTCTTAAAAAGAGAATGCTCTCTGATGGAAGTTATGAAGAGCTTCCTACAGGTAAGGAAAAGGATTTAAATGAGTGCATATTTGAAAAGATGGAGCCAGGAACTGAGGAAGCATTGACGCCAAGGATAAGAGAGGTGGAAAGCCACTATCTTACACAGCCTTACAAGGAAGACGCCATTACCTTTGAAGATGTGGCAAATGGAAAAGCTACTTTGGATGAGTTTGTTTCAGCTCTTCCAACAGAGAGACTTATTGATCTTCTTGGTGGTCAGCCCAATACAGGTGTTGGCAATGTCTTTGGATTTGGCAATCTTTATGAGTATGCAGTTCCCAATGCTCAGACAGCGGATGGTCCGGCAGGTGTAAGGATAAATCCACAGACCGGAGTCCTTACAACAGCCTTTCCATGTGCAACTTCAATAGCCTGCACCTGGAACAAGGATCTGGCTGAAGAGATCGGTTTTGCAGGAGGAGAAGAACTTAAGGAAAACAACCTCTGCGTATGGCTTACACCTGCCATCAATATCCACAGAAACCCTATGTGTGGCAGAAACTTTGAGTACTATTCAGAGGATCCGTATCTTACTGGCCGTATGGCAGCAGCCATGGTAAGAGGTATACAGAAGAATAATGTCGGAGCAAGCGTCAAGCATTTTGCCTGCAATAACAAGGAGACCAACAGAAAACACAGCGACTCAAGAGTATCTGAAAGAGCCCTTCGCGAGATATATTTAAAGGCCTTTGAGATTGTTGTAAGAGAGTCAGATCCATATACGATCATGTCCTCCTACAATGCAGTCAATGGTGAGAGGACCTCAGAATCCCACGACCTTCTTACAGGTATCCTTAGGGATGAGTGGGGCTTTAAAGGTTTTGTTACCTCAGACTGGTGGAACAGGTCAGAGCAGTACAAGGAAATAAACGCAGGAAATGACCTTAAGATGGGCTGCGGTTTTACGGACAGAGTTCTAAGGGCCATGGAAATGGGCGCCATAGACAGAAAAACAATTGAGACAAGTGCTAAGAGAATCCTTAATGTGATTCTTAGATTTGATTGATAATATTTGGAGGATGTAATGATAAGACATGTAACTAAGGTTAAGGATTCTATAAAGGACTATTCAAGAAAAGGAACCTTTGCAAGCTTCCTGCCGGGAATAGCTGGTATTAAGGGTATTCCTATCTGGTGCTACTACGTTAACAGAGGACAGGCAGTCACAAGCTTTGGCGTGGCTGATAAGGACCATGGGATCATGGAATTTTCTCCTGCCCACAATTCTTACCAGATGGTAAAAAGAACCGGCTTTAGAACTTTTATTAAAGTAGACGGAAACTTTTTTGAGCCTTTCTACACAGACAATGCTTCTGAAGAGATGACCATCTATATGAATGGTTTTGGGATCAGCGATAAAAGCGAAGAAGCAGGTATCACCACAAATGTCGACTACACAACTCTTCCGGGAGAAGAGATCGGAGCTCTCCTTAGAGTTGTGACCATAAAAAATGACTCTGATAACACAAGAAGCTTTGAAGTTCTGGATGGTATGCCAGCTCTTGTTCCTTACGGAGTTGAGCAGTTTGGACTTAAGATGATGACCCAGACCACCAAGGCCTGGATGCAGGTTGAGGATGTAGATAAAAAGGTTCCATATTACAGGGTTCGCGTAAGTATGGAAGACTCAGCAGTGATCAAGAAGGTAGATGGAGGAAACTTTGGCTTTGCAGTTTCAGAGGGCACAGATAAGCTTAGCGTCATTGCAGATCCAAGACTTGTGTTCTCCTATGACCTTTCCTTTAACAGACCTGAGGGCTTTATTGCTTCATCCACTGATGAGCTTTTAAATAAGGAGCAGAACCTTTCAAATGAGTTTCCATGCTGCTTCTTTACCTGCAAAAAGGAACTGGCGCCTTCTGAGGAGCTCACTATTTATGAAATCATTGGACAGGTACGAAATAAGGAAGTACTGGGTAAGTTCCTTGAAAAGAAAATTGACGGATCTTACTTTGAAAAGAAATTTAGTGAGGCTGACAGCCTTACAGATGAGCTTACGGATGTAGTTGCGACAGATACAGATAGCAGCGTATTTGACGCCTATACAAGAGTTAACTATATGGACAATGTCCTAAGGGGCGGAAGTCCAATAGACCTTGTAGGACACATTTTCTACGTGTACTCAAGAAAGCACGGAGATCTTGAGAGAGATTACAACTACTTCTCAATGTCACCTGAATTCTATTCCCAGGGGAATGGTAATTTCAGGGATGTTAACCAGAACAGAAGATGCGACACCTTCTTTAGTGCAAGTGATAAGGTTGGACTTAGGAATATAAGGCAGTTCTATTCGCTTATCCAGCTTGATGGCTACAACCCGCTTAAGATTGAGCAGCTTCGTTATACAGTTTCGGAAAGTGCTCTAAATGGCATTTTGCTTAAACAGCCCTTTACTCCTGGAGAGCTTTATGCAGCTCTTATAGATAAGGGTGCAGAGAGCTCTTTTGAAGGCATCATGAAAAACGCTATTGAAACCGGCGGAGCAGAATTTGGAGAAGGCTACTGGAGCGACCACTGGTCCTACAACCTTGACCTTATTGAGGATTACCTTGAAGTATTCCCTGACAAGGAAAAAGAGCTTTTGTACGACACTACTGTAACTGCCTTTGACTGCAAGAAGAAGGTGCTTCACAGAGATGAAAGATACGTAAAGACTGAAAACGGCATAAGACAGTATAACTTCCTTGCCAGCAGAGATACTAAGGAAGAAGGCTCTTTTGCAGAATTTAAAAATGGAGAGGCTGTTTCGATGTCCATGGCAGCCAAGATGCTCCTTTTATCTGCAGTTAAATTCTCAAGCCTTGATGTGTGCGGAATGGGTATTGAGATGGATGGCGGAAAGCCAGGATGGTACGACGCACTTAATGGAATGCCTGCACTTCTTGGCTCATCAATGAATGACACCTATGAGCTCCTTAGGATGATCAGCTATGTTTCATCAAGGATAAGGCACTATGGCGAAAACATTGAGATCCCTTCTGAGGCAGCGAAGTTTATAGATTCCCTTGTGGAGATCGAGAGCTCTTTTGACCTTAATAACAGTAGCAGCGAAAGCGAATTTGCTAACTGGGATGCGAGAAATAAGGCAAGGGAAGACTATAGAGACAAAGTCTATGAGAATCTCTCAGGAGAGTTTAAAACCCTCTCAGCAGAATATGTGGTTAAGGTACTTGATACCTTTGCAAAGAGGATAAATAAGGGTGTTGACAGAGCAGTAGAGATAGGACAGGGAATAAGCCCGTCATACTTTACCTATGATGTGGACAGATACGAGGAAAAGGACGGTAAGATAATTCCTCTTTCCATGAAGATGTCAAAGGTTCCTGATTTCCTTGAGGGACCTGTGAGATTCCTTAAGCTTGACAGAAGCCTTGAGGATAAGAGGGCTCTTTATAACAAGGTCAAAGAAAGCGATCTGTTTGACAAGGATCTTAATATGTACAAGGTAAATGCCTCACTTTTACAGGCAAGCTTTGAACTTGGAAGGTGCAGGGCCTTTACTCCGGGATGGCTTGAGAATGAGTCTATCTGGATGCACATGGAGTACAAGTATCTGCTGGAGCTTTTAAGAAGCGGACTTTATTCAGAGTTCTTTGAGGACTTTGGCAGGATGGCAGTTCCTTTCCTTGACAAGGACGTTTACGGAAGGAGCACCCTTGAAAATTCTTCATTTATTGCCAGCAGCAAGAACCCGGACAAGAGCATAAGGGGCAAGGGCTTTGTTGCAAGACTCTCAGGCTCGACCATTGAGTTTATCAGCATGTGGAAGCTTATGTTCTTTGGAAAAAGAGTGTTCAGACTTACAGATGGAGACCTGGCGTTTGGGGTAGATCCCGCTATTCCTGCTTATCTTTTAAAGGAAGATGGCGGAAAGTACAAGGTTTCATCAACACTTCTTGGAAAGACAAAAGTAATCTACGAGATGAGCGATAAGAGGGATTATTATCCTGGTAACTATGAAGTTACAGAATATACCCTAAGGTTTGCTGATGGAAAAGAGATAACGGAAAGCAAAGCTGTACTTGGTAAGGAACTGGCTCTTTCCATAAGGGAAGGTAAGGTCTGTGAGATTAAAGCTGTGCTTAAAAGTATCAGCTAAAAGGAGATGAACATAGTGAATCAGAAGCATCTGCCAAGAGTAAGAATGTTTAGCGTAAGATTTATGGTTGCCAGTGTGCTATGTATAGCGCTAAATGTGACGCTGTGCTATTTCACAACCACAAGTGGTCTGCCATTTTACTTTGACACCATAGGTACTATACTTATGGCTTTTGTCATGGGACCACTTCCGGCAATCGTAGTGGCTGTTGCAACCAGTCTTATATGTAGTTTTTATTCTGCAGATGCGATTTACTTTGCACTTCTTGGCGTATTTGTCGCTATAAGGGCGGCTTCCTATATCCAGAATGAAAAGAGCAGGCCTATCCACGTTATATGTCTTGTTGGCGATCTTGCGCTTATTTCGGGTGTTGTAGGAACTATATTCCAGTGGCTCTTACTTGGGCAGCCTATGCTTGCATATGTAAGTGAAAATGCAAGGCTTTTATCCGGAGATAATGAAAAGCTCTTTTTTCTTAGCTCCATGCTGATCGTTATGGCTCTTAACATAGTGGATAAGGGCGTCTCTGTGATCGTTGCGCTTGCCATTTATATGATCATGCCAGAGGTGGTAAGAAAGCACCTGTGGAATAGCAAATGGAGACAAAAGGCTCTTACCAGGGAAGATATAAAGGCCATCAGGTTGAACGCAAAAAAGAGGGCCGGTTCTCTTCGCGTTAAGGTAACGCTGCTGCTTGTATCTTTAGTTGTTGTGCTTACTTTTATCCTTGGATTAGTCAGTGCCAGGATCAACTATCAGTCTGTTAAATCTGATGGCAAGGAAATGGTTGCGGATGTGGCCAAGTATGCGGCGTCGTTTTTTAACACTAATGACTTTGAGAAATTCTTAGAAGACGGCAGCAAGATTTCTGAATACAATAACATCAAATATATGCAGTACAACACGCAGCTGCTTTCATTTAAACAGATTTTTTCAAATGTGGAATATCTGTACGTTTACCAGATAAGAGAAGATGGGTGCTATACAGTATTTGATACTGATAAAGAGATACAAAAAACGGGCTACGTTGGCGAGAGGGTTGATTTTGATGAAACGTATCTTCCTCTGGTACCTGACCTTCTTATAGGGAAAAAGATACCTGTACAGGAAGTGAACAGCAGATTTGGGTTCTTTATAACTGCTTATGAGCCAATTACTGATCCTGACGGAAATCCTACAAATTACTACGTTGGAGCAGATATTGCCATTGAAAATTACAATCAGTATATAAGGAGATATATTTTAAGGCTTGGCCTTGCTTTTTCAGGATTCTTTGCCATGATCCTGGCATATGGTATTTACACCAGTGCATATCATCTCGTGTATCCAATGAGCTGCCTTGAGAGAAGTATTGATGACATTATTAAAAATATGGATGATCAGGACAAGCTCGATGACAGTGTAAGAAATCTTGAAAGCCTTGATATCAGAACAGGTGATGAGGTGGAGACCCTATACAGAGCTTCCTGTGAAATGGCCAATCAGTCAGCTGAGCAGATAAGGAGCATAAGGCTTCTTGCAAGGAGCAATGAAAAGATGCAGACAGGTCTTATCATGACCATGGCTGATATCTTTGAAAACCAGGAGATAGATTCAAGGGCGCATATCCAAAAGACAGCAGAGTATGTAAGGATAATACTTGAAGGACTTAGAAAAAAAGGGTATTACACAGAAAAACTAACGGACAAATTTATTAATGATGTAGAGATATCTGCGCCGCTTTATGACATAGGTAAGGTTAAAATACCTTCTTCAATTCTTAATAAGCCGGGTGAGCTTACTGATGAAGAAGAAAAGATCATGGAAACCCATACTACGGAAGGCAAAAAGATCCTTGAAAACGCCATCTCAACAGTTGAAGGTGAGAACTATCTGAAGGAAGCCAGAAACATGGCGGCCTATCATCATGAAAACTGGGATGGAACAGGATATCCACTTGGACTTCACGGAGAGGTAATACCTCTTTCAGCCCGTATCATGGCTATAGCAGATATATTTGATGAACTTACTTCGGCCAGGGTTTACAGAAATGCTGAAACAGCTGCCGAAGCTCTGGAAGAACTAAAAAAAGGTGCAGGCACCAGATTTGATCCAAAATGCGTAGAGGTCTTCGAAGACTCTTTTGCAGAGGTCAAGAGTGTTCTCAGAAAATATCCGGGCAGTTAAGAGAAGTAATAGTCTTTTTGCGGAGGGGGCAGTATATGTCTGACGTAAGCAGGATAAAAGGATATATTTTTGCAGCGGCTGTGGGCGCTATTTTCACATTAAGGTCCATAACAGCTTTTGCAAGTGAAGATACAGATACCACCATAGGAGGCGGCTATGCAGCAACGGGTCAGCTTAAAGACCTTGGCTATATGGCTGTACTTTATGACGCGGATAATGGTCTTCCAACCTCTGAGGCCAACTGCGTCCTTGGTGCTTCTGATGGGTATTTGTGGATAGGGGGATACTCTGGCATTTTTAAGTATGACGGTGTAACGTTCCAGAGAATGTCCTCTCTTGACGGACTTACTAATGGCAGGAGTATTTTTGAGGACAGCAAGGGAAGAATATGGGTGGGAACCAATGACAATGGAGTTGTGGTCATAGATGGTGAAAACTACATCCATTATTCAAAAAAAGATGGTCTTTCTTCTTCCTCCATAAGAAGTTTTATCGAGGACAACAGCGGCAATATCTACATAGGCTCCACAGCAGGTGTATCCTACGTTGACAGTGATATGAACCTGCATCTTGTGGATGACGAAAGGATAAACAACGAGAGGATACTTAGGCTTGTCTCTGATGTGACAGGCAACATCTACGGTCAGACCAAGTCAGGCGATGTGTTCAGGCTCGCCTATGGCAGGGTTACAAACTTTTTTACAAGCCGTGATCTTGGAATTGAACAGATCACAACTATTCTTGCTGATCCGACAAGGCCTGGAAAAGTGTATTTTGGCACGGATACAGGATACATTTATTATGGATCTTTTGGCGATACAGCTGAAAAGCTCAAATGGATAAATGCCAGCACGGCCAAAAACATTCATTGGATGAGCTACGACTGCGATCGAGTATGGATATCTTCTGAAAATAGCATTGGATATCTGGATGAAACCGGAAAGTTTAAGATCATTGAAAATCTTCCAATGAAAGACTCAATAGAAATGATGACTTCCGATTATCAGGGCAATATGTGGTTTGCTTCTTCAAGGCAGGGCATCATGAAGATCGTTTCAAACAGTTTCCAGGACTTTTCTGGAAAAGCAAGTCTTCCAGTTGAAGTTGTAAACGCCACCTGCATGCATGATGGTAACCTTTATGCCGGAACAGACAATGGCATCTGGATAATTGGTGATGGTCATAATGCTGTTTATAACAAGCTGACAGCCTATATTGGTAATGACAGGGTCAGAGACATTTTAGAGGATGATGACGGCAACCTTTGGTTTGGTGTTTTTCAGGGAGAACATGCCCTTGTAAGGTATGAACCTGATGGTACGATAACTAATTTTTCAACAAGTGCAGGGCTCCCAGGTAATGATATCAGGTGCATAACCAAGACTGTCGATGGCAGGATACTTGTAGGAACTAACGACGGCGTGGCTGTTTTAAAGGATGGCGAAGTGGTTTCAAGCTATGGCTCGGATGAGGGACTTAAAAATACTGTGATCCTTACAGTGTGTGAAGGCCCTTCAGGATGCATCTATGCCGGTACTGATGGAGATGGTCTTTATGTAATAGAGGAAAATGGCATCACCAGAATGGATAACAGCTTTACCAGTGATGTTATCATGAGGGTTAAGTGGGACAAGTTAAGAGAAGTTTACTGGGTCATCACATCTAATTCCATTGAGTATCTGAAGGAGGGAGTGGTAACCAACATCACAACTTTTCCCTACAACAACATGTATGATATTTTCTTCGACGAGGGGGATTACTGCTGGATTACGTCATCTCAGGGTATATACAGAGCAAAAGGTGAAGAACTTCTAAGTGACAATGTATCTGACTACAGGCTTTATAACAAGGCCAATGGACTTACCAGTGTACCTGTTGCTAATGGAAGATGCTTCTACGACGGAGGCGATGATCTTTATATAGCAGGTGGCACAGGAGTTTCACTTCTTAACGTTGCAAGCTGCAGAGACGAGACAGCTTCTGCTAAGGCTGTAGTTAAGGAGATATCACTTGACGGCGAAAAGATACTTCCTGATGAAAACGGAGGTTACACCATCCCTGCTGGAAACGGACGTATCAGGATATCCACAGCAATACTTGACTACACCATGACCAATCCTACTGTCCATGTGTATCTGGAGGGAGGTAAAGATGAGGGTGTAACTGCCCCGCAAAACAAGCTTCCTTACATTGAGTATACTGGGCTTAATTATGGCAACTATGTTCTTCATGTTCAGACATTAAACAGCGGCAATGGCAGCGTGCTGTCTGACACCACATTTAACATCAAAAAGGAACCACATTTTTATGAGCTTACTCTTATAAGGGTACTGTTCATCGCACTTATTGCTGCGATCGTTGGTATTGTGGTTTGGCGTGTCATGTCAGGAACTGTCATCAGAAAGCAGTACATTCAGATCCAGGAAGCCAAGGAGGAAGCTGAGAGGGCCAACATGGCCAAGTCAAGGTTCCTTGCCAATATGTCCCATGAAATCAGGACTCCTATCAATACCATTCTTGGAATGGATGAGATGATCCTGAGAGAAGATGGCAAAAATGTTCCGGATGGGTACTACCTTTCTGTTATGGGCTATGCTCTTGATATCAAGGGAGCTACAGAGTCACTGCTCAGCCTTATTAATGACCTTCTTGATATATCCAAGATCGAGTCTGGCAAGATGCATCTTGTAGAGCAGGAGTACGATGTTGAGGCGGTCTTCAGGGCAGTCATCAAGATGATAAGAGTTCGTGCAGAATCCAAGAAGCTTTACTTTGATGTGGAGATTGATGAGACAACCCCAAAGCGCCTCTATGGTGATGATGGAAAGATCAAACAGATCGTGCTTAACCTTTTGACCAACGCTGTAAAGTATACAGACGAGGGCGGATTTACCCTAAAGGTTACCACCACAGAGAGAAATGATCTTTCCTGCAAACTGCGCATTTCTGTAAAGGATACAGGCATTGGAGTTAAAAAGGAAGACCTTGATAAGCTCTTTTCCGCCTATGAAAGACTTGATGAGGAAAAGAACAGCGGCATTCAGGGAACAGGTCTTGGACTTGATATTTCAAGGCAGTTTGCGGAGCTTATGAATGGCAAGCTCTGGTGCGAAAGTGAGTATGGCGAGGGAAGTGAGTTTATTCTCACCATCACTCAGAAGATAATAGATGAGCAGGGAATAGGTGTATTCCATGAGGATGAGGATGCGGGAGCAACAGGACCTTATGTTCCTAAGTTTATTGCGCCGGATGCAGACATCCTGGTGGTAGATGACAATCCTATGAATCTTGCTGTTATCAAAGGTCTTTTAAAGCCAACAAAGATGTTTATCACTACTGCAGGAAGTGGAGAGGAGTGTCTTGAAAAACTTAAGTCGACTACCTTTAACGTGGTCCTTCTTGATCACATGATGCCAGGAATGGATGGTATTGAGACTCTGCAGCAGATAAGGAAAAAGTATCCTGATCTTCCTGTATATGCCCTTACAGCCAATGGAACAGCAGGTGAGGATTTCTATAAATCCAAGGGCTTTAATGGTTATCTGTCTAAGCCTATCGACACCGTGCAGGTTGAAAAGGCCATCATGCAGCATCTTCCGGAAAATATCATGATGAAGGCAGAGGAAGTGGAAGATACAGATACTTCTAATAATGAGATCAGTGATGGCCTGTCATGGCTTCTTGAGACCGAGGGAATTTCAGTAACGGACGGCATCAAGAACTGTGGCGGAGCAGATGAGTTTGTATCATCCCTTACGATGTTTGCGCAGACCATTGAGGACAATGCCAAAGTTATTGAAGGGGCATATAACGACGGCGATGTAAGACTTTATACTGTAAAGGTTCATGCCCTTAAGAGCTCCGCAAGGATAATAGGAGCCAGCGCTCTGTCTGAGCTTTGCCAGAAGCTTGAGGATGCAGGAAATAATGAAGACCTTGAGTTTATTGAGGCCAACACGGACAAGCTCTTATCTGACTTTAGAGCTTATGAGCCAAGACTTCAGAGACTTATAGATGAAGAGGATAAGCAAAATGATGATCTTCCGGAAATACCGGAGGAAGATCTTAAGGAGGCCTTCGAAGCTCTTTGCGAACAGGTTTCACAGATGGACTATGACGGTACACTTATGGTCATATCCCAGCTTAAAGAGTATAAGCTGCCTAAGGACTATGCTTCTAAGATAAAAGACCTTGATAAGGCCCTTAAGGTATTTAACTGGGATGAGATGGACAAGATACTTGGACTATAAGCAGAGAGGATACATATATGTTTGAATTTCTTCGAATACATCAGGTGGATATAATGCTGGGGCTTGTGAGCATTTGCCTGATCATAGCAGTGTTCACAGCAGTAAATACCATCATGTCAAAACGCCGCAAGATCATCATGTTCATGATGCAGCTTGGCGCTGTCATATGGCTTGAGGCGGACAGGGTTGCTTATATGTTCCATGGGATACCTGGCAGGGAAGGATATATTGCAGTAAGAGTCAGCAATTGTCTTGTATTTATGATGACTGTATTTGTGCTTTTTACAATAAGCCTTTACCTTCAGGATGTGCTTAAAAATGAAGGCGGCATCCAAAAGGTTCCGCTTGCACTTAATATAGCTGACGCACTGGCTGTTCTGGCGATGCTCCTGGTGCTTATATCTCAGTTCACAGGGCTTTATTATACCTTTGATGAAAACAATAATTATCAGAGATCTGACCTGTACTTTATAAGCTATATCTTTCCGTATCTGATACTGATAATACAGATGTCTATCCTGGTTTATTACAGGAAAAAGATCCGTGGCAGGATTGCCATGTCTATCTTTTTGTTTGTATCAGTGAGCCTTATAGCATCTATGATCCAGCTTTTTGCATACGGAGTTTCGCTTGTAGATATGGCAGCAGTTTCCATGGTTGTGGCTGTATATACCCTTGCTCTGGTTGAGATGAACGAAAAGGCGAACCTTGCCAATAAGCTTAAGTTTGAGAACCTTAAGGATGAACATGACAGTATGAAAAAACTCTTTGAGCAGACTGCCATTGCTCTTGCCACAGCTATAGATCAGGGAGATAACTACGGTCAGGGACATTCTGTAAGAGTTGCAGACTATTCCAGAGAAATAGCAAGGCTTTCTGGAATGGATGAGAAGGACTGCGATGAGGTTTTCTTTGCTGCGCTTCTTCATGACGTAGGAAAGATTGGTGTTGCGGACACCATTGTTCAAAAGGATTCTGAGCTGTCGTCTGAAGAGTATGATGAGTACAAAAAGCATACCATCATTGGCGGTGAGATCCTTTCTAACATAAATGACTTTCCGTTCCTTAGCCTTGGTGCCAAGTACCATCATGAACGCTTTGATGGAAAGGGCTATCCGGAGGGACTTTTGGGAGAAAACATTCCTAAGGTAGCAAGGATCATAGCTGTTGCCGATGCCTATGATTCCATGACCTCAAGAAGACATCACAGGGACCCTCTCCCTCAGAGTACAGTAAGAGAGGAAATCGTCAAGGAAGAAGGAGCTCAGTTTGACCCGGGATATGCAGAGATCATGATAGATATGATAGATCATGACACTGAATATATGATGAGGGAAAAAGAGTTCCTGATCGATACCCGCAATGACAATAACCTTGTTGAAGTTAAGCAGATGCACTTTACCGAGTATAAAGAGGTTATTTCAGAGGGAATCCAGGTTTCTGAAAACATCACCAGGATCCACTTTGACTACCAGCCTGAAATGGGATTTGATGCAAAGAAATCAATCCCGGCAATTATCCTGTTTGATGCCCATGACGGATGCGTTCATACTGACGACAGCGGCATAAGGCTCCTTAAGTACCTTGAATATGGCGAATTATGGCTTGATGGCAATTACATCTGTACCGCAGCAAGAAACATGAAAGTAGATGTAACGCCTGTGGCAGCAGGAGCGCCTCTTGAAAAGAAGAGCGTTGTGCATGTGGATATGGAGATGGCTAAGTTTAAAGATCATGTGAAGCTTAGCATGGTAACTGGTACTTATAGAGTTGATGTTATCGCAGCACTTGCAGATTCTATCAGGTTCTGCTACGTGGCATTTACCGGTGAACACTGTCACATCATGAATGTAGAAATTGAGGAAAACTGCGGAGAAGTCTTGGAAGGTGATA
Source organism: Butyrivibrio sp. (assembly GCA_015056565.1). Lineage (GTDB taxonomy): Bacteria > Bacillota > Clostridia > Lachnospirales > Lachnospiraceae > Butyrivibrio. Next base: position 7,142 of record SVGB01000012.1, on the reverse strand, counting down.
TTCCAAGAATAGCAGATGAAGTAAGCTTTATTAACAAGATCGAAGGTGATATTCCTAACCTTCAGATTGAAGGCTACAGAAAGGCGTACACACAGCCAGTTGATGTGGTTGATGGTATGATCTTAAGGTTTCGCACAAAGAGCCTTCCTACAGCCCATCTTATCTGGCATTGCCCATTCATGCTCCTGTTTTCATCAGACGATGGAATGCCTGATGGCAAGAACTATCATGAGCATGGCTGTATACGTCTTGATGGTGAGAACGCCACCAACAACGACCTTGCCATAAATGAAGTTCAGGCAAGGCGCGGAGAAGGATTCACCGGCTGGGACGGCTGGAAAAAGGACAATCTTAAAGGCTATGAATGCGAGGTAAAGATTGGAAGGAGACGAAACCGTATCACCATGGAGACCGAAAATGCCGGGATCCATCTAAAGAGTACCACTACAATACCGCAAGGGTATGACAGTGTGTATCTTTCGATTACCGGAGATCAGTGTGCACTTACTGATATCAGGATATCGTATTAGAACATATATGAACTGATCACCAGTCTGAATCCCAGTCTGTTCCACCTGAATCCCAGCTGTCATCTGAACTCCAGTCATAGTCGGAGTCTGAATCGCTGGAGGAGTGGTACTGATCGTAATAGGATGAATCATCCCAGTCTCCTACATAGTAGGAGCTGTTCCAGTCCTTGGAGAGATAGTACTCGTCGTAGTTTTGCTCTATCTCGGCTGCTATCTCTTTGGGGCCTTGATAATCACCGATCATTGACCAGTCGTTATCATCCCAATAGAACCAGTCATCCTGGCAGTTATACAGGATTGTATCACCATACTGGTAATAGCCGTTGTGTCTGTTTTTTATTGGGATGATGACAATGGAAAAGACCAGGGCACCTACAAAGGCAATTATCCAAAAGTAGAAAGAAAACCTTGCAAGGAAGTAGCTAAGCCCTGATCGTTTTCTGCTACCACCGCCTGTAGATCTTGTGCTGCCGGATCTTTTTTCTTCGTTTAAGTGCTTTTGATGTACGATCTCATCCTTGAGCCTCTGATACAGTTCATTAACAGCGTACTGCTCGTCTTTACCCTGATATCTTACAGCACGGCTTCCGTCTGCCTTGTTCTTGTAGACGATGAAATCTCCAGTGGCCTCATCTTTATAAATTCCAAATGCCTTGGGCTGTTTATAATCTACTCCTATAAAGAACCTTGTAACTTCAGGTGCAGGAAGATTTCTTTTCTTGTACCAGTCCTTGAGCTCTTCAATAGTCTTGGGCTTGCCTGCATTTTGATGAGACGGGTTGGGAGCTCCACAATTGGGGCATTTCTCTAAAGTATCTTCATATGTATTTCCGCAATAATCACATTGAATTTTCATGGATATTCCCTGACTTTATCTGAATTGTGAATATGTATTACCGCTGCTTGAAAGAATACAAGCATAATTAAAAATAGCTGTTTTAAAAGGATATGTCAATGTTTGGCCGGGGAAATGGCTAATTTTAGCTATTTTGAGAATGTGTTTTATAACGATTATAGATTTACTTTATATAATATTTATAAATGTCGGTTATAATAACAGATGGTGTAGTTGTTGTCGTAATTTCATAACTTTAAGTGGAGGTAAATTATGAGCGGTAACCCGTCTAATAAAGCAGGTTCATCACCAAAGGCAATCAGTGCAAAGATTTCAATCTTATTTGTTGCGATGCTACTTGTGACAATTCTGGTAGCAGAGGGAATCACATTCTCTCTTGGTTATGCAATGATCAAGAACCTTATCTACAACTCTTTGGAAAACGAAGTTTCTGTAGATGCCAGTAGCGTAAACAGAGAACTAAACTCTACGTTCTATTATCTCAATGGTGTTGCAGATGCAATCGAACAAAATGAATTTGCCTCCAATGAAGATATTATGAAATATCTTGCAGGAACAGTTGGAAGATACACGCTTCTCCCAACTGGAGCGTATGTAATGCTCAATGATAAGACGTTTCTTTATCCTGCAGATCCTACATACGAAATAGAAGACTGTACTGAAAATGTCATGTACAAGGCAGCAATGCCATACACTAACAGCTGGTTCTATTATTATGATGTTCCTTATTTTGACAAGGTTACTGGTGGCCTCTGTGCATCGGTTATAAGGCATATTCATCTTAAAGACGGGCGTGAAGGCGTATTCGCAGCAGATATGTTTTTATCAAGCGTCCAGGAAGACCTTGGCAGTGTAAAGCTCTACCAGACAGGTGGCGCCATGATGATGACAAGTCAGGGACTTGTACTTACGTACAAAAACACTGATGTTTGTGGCAGCAATGTGGCTGATATTACTGATGATCCGTTCCTTACAGCTATTGGCAGTTTTGTAGCAGCTGAGGCAGGAAAAGAAAATCATGAAGTTGCAAATGTTAAGATTGCAGGAGATAAGTATTATCTTGCAGCTGCACCTGTAAATGGTACAGACTGGTTTGTAATAGCTTATGCCAAGCAAAAAGAAGTGCTCGCAGCACTTTCAAGACTTGTTGCAATTCTTATTGTTGTTGCAGTAATTGCAGTAGCTGCTGTGATAATAATAATGAACATCGTTCTTAAAAAGCTTATCAAGAACCCTGTTACAAGTCTTACAGGTAACATTGAAAAGATTTCAGGTGGTGACTTTACTGTTAATATATCATCAGATGGAAATGATGAAATTGCTTATATGAACAATGCTATGGGCGATTTTGTAAACGGCATGAGATCATCGCTTAGCGAGATAAAAGATGTTTCAGGAAGGCTCCTTGATGACGCCCAGAACTCAAAGAGTACGGCTGAAGATCTTGAAGGCGCAGCAAATGAACAGTCCGCCAGCATGAATCAGATCCGTGAGAATATTGAAAACATGGCACAGGCTGTCAACGAAGTTGCAGAAAATGCAACAGTCCTTGCTCAGACAGTTGCAAGTGTAACAGAGCAGGAACAGCAGATAGAAGAGACCATGAATGAGCTTGTATCCAAAGCTGATTCCGGACAGCATGAGATGGCTGGTGTTGCCAACGGAATGAACGACATCGTTGATTCCATGAAGGATATGGCAGACGCAGTTTCAAGCGTTGACGAAGCTGCTGATAAGATCAACCAGATCGTTGATCTCATCAATTCCATTTCTTCCCAGACAAATCTTTTGTCACTGAATGCTAGCATTGAGGCTGCAAGAGCAGGAGAGGCAGGAAAGGGATTTGCAGTTGTTGCTCAGGAGATCGGCCAGCTTGCTCAGAACTCTGCAGATGCAACTCACCAGATCGCTGATATCATCAAGGATATGTCAGTAAGAGTACAGCAACTTTCTGAAAAGTCAGAGACCAATACTCAGCTCATAAACTCCAGCGCAGAGTCCATCAACAATGCAGCTACAACATTTAAAGAGATCACACAGCAGCTGTCAGATGCCAACGAAACACTCACAACAATGGCAAGTCAGATGGATAAGGTTAACGACGTAGCAACTAACATGGCATCTGTATCAGAAGAGCAGTCAGCATCAACTCAGGAAATTGCTGACAACGTAGATAGAGTAACAGAAGCTGCCAAGGGAGTTGCATCCTCATCAGAGCTTGTTGCAAATGCTGCTTCCTCAGTATCTGAAGCTGTTGATACCATCAACGGAAACCTGAATAGATTCACGATCCAGTAAAGGGAGAGTGTCTGATTTAGAATAGTGTAATATATGAAAGCGGAAGCTTTGACTGGTTCAGGGCTTTCGCTTTTTTAGAATAAATTTGATAACAGCTATTAACTATTAATAAACGTTATCCGATATATACTATAAATAAAGAAGTCAGATCATTGTACATGTGGGAGGAACACTATGCCAAGAGAAGAGATGCTTCCAAGTGAAAGTGAATGGATGATCATGGAGGTGCTGTGGAGATGCGGCCACGACCTTACATCAGCTGAGATAACAGACAGGCTCCCCAAGTCTTCCAAGATGACGCAGCGAATGGTAAGAGTTCTGATAAACAGACTTTGCAAAAAAGGAATGCTTACATATACTGTGGATCCTGATGACAGCAGAGTTTATCACTATACAGCTTTAAGGGGCAGGGAAGAATGTCAGAAAGCCAAGAGCAGCGCTTTCGCAAACAGCTATTTTGAAGGCAACAGGCTTTCAGCTGCATTTACTTTGTTAGATAAAGTGAATTTATCTGAAGAACAGATAAGGGAACTGGAGAACATTATAGATAAGGCCAAGAAGAATAAGTAAGGCTCATGGATGAGTGAGGGAGCAGTTATGCAGGGAATGCTGTTATTCTTTAATGAGCTATATGGATTTTTAGAATTTGTATGCGTCTATTACTCGACCATACTTGGTTTTTGTGCGATCATATCAGTTTTTGTATTAGGAATCATTATGACTTTGCGGAGCACTCTCTTTTCCGGATCAACATTTGTAAAGGGGGCTCTGTGGTGCCTTTTGATTCCTGTTTTGTTTTGTGGAAAGCTTCATGCTTTCTTTGAGACCAGGGCGGGAGTAAGACTCTTTTATTGGTGGTATCTTCTCTGTAATAGGAGATGGATATGCGCGGTGTATTTTGTTGGAATGATCGTAGTAGGTACATTATTTGTTGCAAGAAGAATAAAGGTATGGAAAGCTGCAAACCGATTGTTTGATTCTAAAGATCATGCTTCTACTTTTGTGATAAAAGAGTTTTCGGGGCATCTGTCCTCATTCTGCATAGGATGCCTAAAACCCATGATCATCATTCCCGAGGGCTTAGAAGGATTAGAGGCTGATATAGTGATAAAGCATGAAGAAACACACATAAAGCTTGGGCATTTATGGATACTTCTTGGATATGATATCCTTCGGGTATTTCTTTGGCCTAATGTTTTTTTACATTTATGTGTTCGGTATTTGAAAAGAGATCTTGAGGAAATATGCGACGCAGTTACTCTCCAGAGAAATGGGATTGATGCATGTGATTATGGTGAAACTATTGTAGAATGTGCCAAAAGAATATCACAGGCTGGAAGGAGAAATTACAATGAGAGTGCTATGTCTTTTACCTGGACTGACGGTTATGGTTTTTTGAAAAAGAGACTTAAAAGAATTGTAAACAGAAGAGCGTACAACTCTAAAATGCTTATCGGCGGAGCTGCATTATTACTGGTCATTTTAGCTACGATGATAGGTGTGATCAAAGCTAATTCCTATAAAAGAACAAATGACATAGGTATGATGAGTTCAATCTGTTACGCGGGCAACCTTGATAAAATCTACACTGACTTTGACCAGGCTGTTGTGACAGATTTTGACGATGAGTACATATATGTGGATGGGAAAGCCCTGCTGGAGAAATATCCTGAAGCTGCATCAGAAGATGGATGGTTTTATTTTTCTGTTGGTGGTTACTACAAGATCCCCGGGATCGGTGGCGGCGGTGGCTGGGGTGAAATCGATGCAAAGGAAATATATGAGGGGCCAGTAAAGATCAAAAACCATACAGATATAGATATCTGGAACCGCATAATCATGTGGTTGTGAGTCAATGGGGACGTTACAGTTTGACTCACTTTGTTAAAGCGAGTCAAACTGTAACGTCCCCGGTGACTCACAGTCCGGCTCAAAAGGAGGTGGTTATGTGAATGGCGGATGGGAAGTAAAGGTAAGCGGAAATACGACGCATTACAGGAAAAAACTTTATGATGCCCATGGTAATCACGTGGGAACAATAGGAATCTGCAAGCCTACAAAGCAGACTGGAAAGAAAAAGAAACCGGTATTATACAGTTTTAAGCAGGTTTCTTCCCAGGTACTCCAGGCAAAAACATCCACCAAGGCCATGCAGGTTTCTAATGGCATACGTGCCAAAATAGGATTGTTAAAGAAACAGCTGAAAAATGGAGACGTGGATGAGGAGGAAATCCTAAGAGCAATACTTCATGCAGAGATGGTTCAGCGCGCATGTGATAAGAAAAAGAAGAACCTGAAAATGGAAGAAACTGCGGAAAGGAGTATGGAAGCAGAGGAAGAACTCCCTACAAATCCGGAAGAAGTTCCTGATGAAGCTGAATCCGATGAAGAGATAAAAGAGCTGGAGCAGGCTGAATTTGAAGCCCTTATGGAAAAGCTTGAGATGACTGCCGAAGAAATGATGGAGGCCGCGGAAGAAACAGCAGAGCTTGGTGAAGATCTGGATGAGATGGCAGAAGCTCTATCAGGCTCCATGACACCGGAAGACCTTGAGCAGCTCAAGGTAAAGCACAGATCTGATGAGGCCAGGGATATATTAAAAGCAGATCTTAAATATCTGAAGGCATTATTTGACAGGTTACAGTCAGAAAAAGAGAATGCAGGAAAGGCAAACTTTTCAGGAAATCATGATAGTGGAGTATCACTTTCACTTGGTGGAGGAATGGATATGCCAGTAATGACAACGCAGGAAGTACAGCAACCAGATATCGGTGGATCGATGGATATTGAAGTATAGGTCTATGCGTTATTTTTTATCTAAATAATTAACAAATGTTAACAGAAAGCAGGTGCGTACAAATGGCTATCTCGAATGTGATGACAAAATCTCTTGTATCCGCAAATTCAGCGATGAAGCAGATAAAAGCTCAGCAGGGTATAAAGAAACAGATGGAAGGCAAGGTAGGTGTCCTTAAGGCTGAGATAAAGCAGGATTCCGGAAGAGGCGGAGATACATCAAAAAAGGAAGAAGAGTTGTCTACCGTGGAAAAGAAGGCTACTGACATCGGAAATATGCAGATGGATCAGATGGCTGAATTAAATAAGAACATGAACGAGGCATCAAAGGCTGATGCTGAAGAACAGAGGAAAGCTGAAAAACTGGAAGAGCAGAGGGAGAGAAAACGTGCTGAAAGGAGAGAACAGCTTGAGGAACTTCAGGAAAAGATCGCAGAGAGTACAGTATCTGTTGATGGTGCTGAAGTTACAGTTGTTTCAGCACCTGATACTAAGACGGGGGAAGTGCATTTGGATGAAGTTATTGCTCCAACCAGTGCATCAGAAGTAAAAACAGCAATTACCGGATCAGTAACAATGGATACAAAGGTGTAAAGAAAAACGACAAGGAGGTTAATGATGAGTATGAGTATTACAAGTAATTATGGAAACTATGGCTATTA
>SVGB01000011.1 GCA_015056565.1 Butyrivibrio sp. | reverse complement strand
ATGTGTGCTATAATACTAACTATAGAATACTGCTAAGGAATTTACAACCGTGTACAGAACAAGGCAATACAGGATAAGCAAAAACCACATACTCTACGACTATTGCAGAGATATCTGCAGATCATCAGCCGTTCTGTACAACAGGGTAAATTTCATCTTAAGGCAGTATTCGTCTGCAGTAGATTCAATGGTCTTGTTCAAGCCTCTTTTCTTCAATCAGATGATGATTTACAGGCTCGTAAGGGATAATCTCACAGGAACTAAGTATCTTGGCGCTAGTAAATGGCTCACATATAATGCTCTTGACCATCTGCTTAAGATAACAAGGGATAAGGCATACTATGCCCTCCCGGCGCAGGCTAATCAGCAGATATTAAAGCTCCTTCTTAGGGACTATAAGTCTTACTTTGAAGCGATAAAAGCATATGGCAGGAATCCTGAAGCCTTCACAGGCTGTCCCAAAATGCCGGGATATATGCCATCTGGTTCACTCAAGACAGCTGTCCTTACTAACCAGATCTGCAGGGTCAAAGATGGTGGCCTTAAGTTTCCTGGTACCAGGGATACTCTGTCTCTTGGTCAGCTTCCGGAAGAAGTAAGTCTTAAGGAAGTCCGTATAAAGCCTAGCGGAAACAGCTTTGTTCTGGATGTAGTCCTTTCAGTGCCTGATAAAGGGATAATCCCCATGGCTGATAAGGATATCCTCACTGAGCTTTCAGAGGTAGCGGATCTGAAGGGTTTGAGAGTAATGGCTATCGATCCCGGAACAGACAACATAGCTGCTGTAGCAAACACATTTGATGCAAGGCCATTTGTGATAAAGGGAGGTGTGATCAAGTCAATCAACCAGCTTTACAACAAAGAGATGAAAAGACTCTCTTCCTGTGCCATGACATGTAACAACAGGTACAGGACAAGAAAGATGAATGCTCTTACTGAAAAGAGGAACAGAAGGATAAAGGATCAGTTCCATAAGGTGAGCAGACAGCTTGCAGACTATGCAAGGGATAACCATGTGGACGTTGTAGTGATGGGACATAACACATACCAGAAACAGGAAATAGGTATAGGACATGTCAATAACCAGAACTTTGTGCAGATACCAATGCTGATATTTGCAGACATGCTCAGATACAAACTTGCTGAATATGGTATAAGGTTTGTCCTCACAGAAGAGAGCTACACATCAAAGGCCGACTTTCTTGCAAAAGACTATATCCCTGTGTATAAAAAGAACAGTTCAGGAAACCACTTTTTCTCAGGAAAGAGGATACAGAGAGGACTTTACAGGCACTACGATGGTACAATAACAAATGCAGACATAAATGGAGCTGCAAACATCTTAAGGAAAGTATTCCCAAAGGTAAGCCAATGGGATAGAGGCATAGTGGACATGCCCTGTTCTGCAGGATGCATAGAGCATCCTACAGGTTCATGCCGCCATGCGGCATAACAGAAACCCTTTCCGACGTGGAGTCGGTGAGGGTAGTTCATTTCCAGCCTCTAAATTGACCAGGGGTTTTAATAAGCTTTATAATTGAGTTAACAACATTTTCTTATGAAGGGTTTTTATGTACGAAACGACACAGGTCACTTATGGTGAGGGGACCATTACAGTGACAATGAGCTCGGAGAGCGCCACAGAGGTGGCAGCTCCCGAAATTCGCTTTGGAAGCTATGACAACGCAGCAAGAGCTTGCTTCACAGCAAAAGAGTTAGAGGCTATATCAGCTGGTGAAGATGCTGAAGTGAGCTTTTCTTTTTTGATGTCTGATGAGATTCAGGATGTGAGTAAGCTTCCGCTTTTTGAAGAGGCAATTGAAAAAGAGTCAAAAGAGCTTGGGGCGCTGCATTATGGAGTTTTCTTTAATGTGGATGCAAGTAAGGTGGTAGGCGCAGAGGAACCGGAAGCTCTTGGCAGCTTTTATGAGGATGTGGAGATGCAGTATGATGTTCCGCTGTTTTTAGTGACAGGTGACAGGGAATACTTCATCATGACTGAGGAGATGGGAGCCTGCAATCTCGAGCAGGACATTGATGTAGATGCGGACACTCTTACGGTCAGTGCCCACGACATCGGGACGACTCTTTTGCTTTATCAGACCAGAAATGAGAGCCTTGTTCCCGCAAAAGAAAAGCTCCAGATAAAGTCCCAGCACCTGTTTGCGGCAGGGATCATAGTGCTGGTCTTTGCCTGGTTTCTGATCGACAGAAGGCATAGAAGAGCTCGGGATTAGTCTGTTCTGATTATTTTGGATAAAAAAGCCTGATGTCATGCAAAATCTAGTAGATTTTACCGATGAAAGTGAGTACAATGGTCATATGGATGCGAATTTGATCTTTGGCCAAAGTATAAATTATATAAGCAAGAAGTCTGATCCGGCTGATCTTATCAGACTTGTAAATTCCGGCGTGCAGAGCATTGGAATAGGCATAATCTTCCTGGACAGAAACAGGAAATGTGTCTATGCTAACAAGCACGCCTTTTCTATGTTCCATTCAGAGGAGAATCCTGACGTTCTTGGAAATCTCTTTTTCGAGTGGATGAGTGGACTTGGCATTGCGCAGACTGCCGCTTCCTGGTGCAGAGTGTACAGCAATGGAGACAAGGAGAGACTCTACAGAGTCCGGTTCAGGAGCATAATAGATTCCTCCAATGTTCTTCTGGGCTATATGTATACGGTTCAGAACCTGTCAGACATAGTAGAGAACAGCACAGGTGAACAGTACAGACTTACCCATGACGAGCTCACAGGCCTTTACAACAGAGAGGGCTTTAATGAGGCGGCAAGGGAACTTCTCAAGGAAACAAAAGAGCCTTATCTTTTACTTTATTCAAACATCAAGGATTTCAAGCTCTTTAACCAGCTCTTTGGTATAGATAAGGGCAATGATATACTTCTCAACATCGGAGATATGATGCTTCAGCATGTCCGTGTCGGTGATATCTACGGCAGGATAAACGGAGATCACTTTGCCATGTGCATTCCCAAGGAGCGCTTTGATGAGAAGGGCTTTAAGGAACTGGTGAGGGAGATTGCTGGCAGGGTTACCAGCAAGACCTATTCTCTTCACATGCAGATCGGTGTCTATGAAGTTCGGGATTCCTATATGGATATTCCTCTTATGTGCGACAGGGCTTATATGGCATGCAAGTCCATCAAGAAGGACGGAGTATGTGAGATTGCCTGGTACAGCGATGAGATGCTGGTGAATGCTCTTTTGGAAAAAGAGGTTTTATCAAGCTTCGATTTTGCTATTATCAACAGGCAGTTTGGAATATATCTGCAGCCTCAGGTATATCCTGATGGAACTGTATTTGGGGCGGAGGCGCTGGCAAGATGGCTCCATCCTGAGAACGGTCTTATTGAGCCTGCGGTATTTATAAATGTTCTGGAGAGAGCGGATCTTATCTACAAGCTTGACCGCTATATCTGGGAATTGGCAGCAGCTCAGCTGGCGGCCTGGAAGGGAACAGAGATGGAGGGGCTTTCTATTTCCATCAACGTATCTCCCAAGGATCTGTACTACCTGGATATTAAAAAAGAATTTATCAGTCTTGCAAGACAGTACGATATTGATCCTAAATATCTTAATATTGAGATCACTGAAACAGCAGTTACCTCTGATGTTGCCAAGTGCGCCAAGCTGATATTAGAGCTTCAGTCCAGTGGCTTCTCTGTTGAGATTGATGACTTCGGATCAGGATATTCTTCACTTAACATGCTCAAGGATATCAATGCAAACGTACTTAAGATCGACATGGGCTTCCTTAGAAGAACTGATAATCTTGAACGTGCCCATGTGATATTAAATTATACGATCGATATGGCTCACGAACTTGGAATGGGTGTCATCACTGAAGGAGTAGAGACCAAGGAGCAGCTTGATTTCCTTATGGGAATGGGATGCAAGATGTTCCAGGGATTTTACTTTGACAGACCGATGCCTGTCGAGAGTTTTGAGGATAAATACAGGGGAAAAATTAAAACAATAGCAACGGAGGAGAAGGATCATGAAATTTAAGATCGGTATCAAAGAAGTAGTAGCAATGGGAATCGGAACTGCGCTTTTTGTAGTTCTTACAAATGCACAGATTCCTCTTATCGTAGTACCTAACACAGCTCTTCAGCCACGTATGGCAATACTTGCTTTCCTTTCAGCAGTATTTGGACCAATCGTTGGTGCAGTTGTTGGACTTTTAGGACACGCTCTTGGTGATGCTCTTTTCTATGGCTCAGTTTGGTGGAGCTGGGTAATTCCTGAGGGAGTTGTAGGTCTTTGCATCGGACTTTTCGCAAACAGGTTCGCAGTAAAGGAAGGCGGATTTGTAAATAGCAAGAACATCATTCTTTTCAATGTTGTTCAGATCGTTGCTAATGCAATAGCATGGATCCTTGTTGCACCTGTTCTTGACATCCTTATGTTTGCTGAGCCTGCTAACAAGGTATTTGCTCAGGGAGCATTCGCATTCCTTGGCAACATCATCGTGATCGGTATTCTTGGAACAATCCTTCTTATTGCATACAGCAAGATCGTAGGTGGTTCTAACAATCTCCAGAAAGAGGACTGATAGTTTTGGAAAAAGATATTTCGCCGATAATAGAGTTTGAGAACCTGTCCTTTAAGTACAGAGCTCAAAAAGAACCAACCCTAAAGGACATCAACTTAAAAATCTATCCTGGCGAGAAGATCCTGATCGCAGGTCAGTCAGGATCCGGAAAATCAACACTTGCACATTTGTTAAACGCTCTGATCCCTTGCTCCTATGCAGGGGATCTTAGCGGAACTCTCCGAGTTAGTGGGCAGGATCCCGCAAAGCTCGGAGTTTTTGGTATGTCACAAATTGTAGGAACAGTGCTCCAGGACACAGACGGGCAGTTCATCGCACTTACCGTGGGTGAGGATATTGCCTTTGCCCTTGAGAATGATAACGTTCCCCAGGATGAGATGCGCAAGAAGGTCAAGGGGGTGGCAGAGCGACTTGAGCTTACACCCTTTATGGAGAATGCTCCGGGTGAGCTCTCTGGAGGACAGAAACAGAGGGTGTCTCTGGGAGGCGTCATGGCATGTGACGTTAAGATACTTCTTTTTGATGAGCCTCTTGCAAACCTTGATCCTGCAACAGGTAAGCGCACAATTGCTCTTATTGATGAGATCATGCATGACGAGGACATGACTGTCGTCATTATTGAGCACAGACTTGAGGATGTTTTGTACAAGGATGTGGACAGGATAGTTCTTATGGATCAGGGCAGGATCGTGGCAGACATGACTCCGGATGAGATGCTCTCTTCAGATCTTTTGGTATCCAATGGTATAAGGGAACCATTATATGTTGCAGCCCTTAAGGCGGCTGGAGCTTCGGTTTTGGCAAATACTCATCCCCAGCATATTGAGACCATGGACATTGAACCCTACAGGGACAAGGTCAGGGGATGGTATCATTCACAGCCAAGCCATGAGAACAAGGAATACGGAGACAGTATTCTTACTGTATCTGACCTTGAATTTAGCTATGATGACAAGAGGAAGATCATTGATAAGGTCTCCTTTGACATAAAGAGGGGAGAGATGATCTCCCTTGTTGGAAAGAACGGTGCAGGAAAGTCAACCCTTGCATCTCTTATCTGCGGTTTTTATAAGCCTGATGGCGGAAGCATCCTGCTTGATGGCAAAGATATTTCGAATTTGTCCATAAAAGAGCGTGGGGAGCGAATTGGATATGTAATGCAGAGTCCGAATCAGATGATCAGCAAGCCCATGATCATGGAAGAGGTGGGACTTGGTCTTGCTTCAAGAGGGGTTCCTGTGGAAGAGATAAAAAAGCGCTCTGAGGAAATACTTAAGATATGTGGTCTGTATCCCTACAGAAACTGGCCTGTATCCGCTCTTTCTTTTGGACAGAAAAAGAGAGTATCAATTGCATCGATACTGATCATGAATCCGGATATCCTGATCCTGGACGAGCCCACTGCAGGACAGGACTACATGCACTATACAGAGATCATGAGGTTTATAAGGGGTATCAGGGACAAGATGAACGTGACCATCATCATGATCACCCATGATATGCACCTTATGCTTGAGTATACAGACAGAGCAATGGTACTTACTGATGGAAAACTTATCATGGACGCATCTCCGGCAGATGTTTTGACCAATGAGGAAATCTGTAACAGGGCCTACCTTAAGAGAACATCCCTTTATGACCTGGCGGTAAAGTGTGGCATTGATGATGCTGGCGAATTCGCAGCAAGGTTCATTGATTCTGAGAGGATCGCCAATGCTTCTGTTGACAGCCAGAGTGATGAGAGGAGCGTGGTCAGATGAGCAGGCTTATTTCCTATGAAAAAAAGAATACTCCTGTCCACAAGCTGAGCGGATTTACAAAGCTCTTGTTCTTTATTGTCTGGTGCATGGCCAGTGCCTTGACTTTTGATACAAGGATACTTCTTCTTATGCTTGTTATGGGACTTGCAATTTACAAGATCTCTGACGTTAAGTGGAAACAGGTAAGCACCATCTTTAAGGCTGTTATGTTCTTTATGGTGATCAACCTGACCTGCATATTTTTCTTTGCGCCATATCAGGGAAGTGCTATCTATGGCACAAGGACTGAAATTGTGCACATGTTTGGCAATTACACACTTACCAGGGAACAGCTCTTTTACGAGTTTAATGTGTTCATCAAGTATTTCACAGTTGTTCCGGCGGTGTTCATCTTCCTGACAACTACAGATCCAAGCGAACTTGCATCTTCACTTAATGGAATCGGAGTTCCTTATTCGATCTCCTATTCTTTGGAGATAGCCCTTCGCTATATTCCGGATGTTCAGGATGAATTCAGACGGATCAAGAATGCCCAGGAAGCAAGAGGCATCGAGATGAGCAACAAGGGAAGGCTCATAGACAGGGTCAAAAATGTGGCAACCATCATTTTTCCACTGCTGTTTTCTACCATGGAAAGGATTGACGTTGTCAGCAACGCCATGGAGCTTCGCGGCTTTGGTAAAAAGAAAAAGAGAAGCTGGTATTCAAAAAAGCCACTTGTCTTTGCGGACTACGCAGTGATCGCATTTATCGTGGTGTTCTTTGTGGCAACAATGGTGATCACTTATGCAGATGGCAGCAGGTATTTTAATCCCTTTGTTTAAGGGAGATTTCTGCCAGGGAATGGAATCATCGCTATGAAATATTATTTTGCACCTATGGAGGGGATCACGCTTTATCCCCTTCGAAATGTACATAAAGAGGTATTTGGAGCGGGGGTAGATAAGTACTACACCCCGTTTCTTACTGCTGCCCATACATTTCACTTTAAGAACAGGGAAAAGAAAGATGTGCTGCCGGAAAAGCAGACGGCTTTTGGGGAGGACTTTGGTTCTTGTATAGAGCCCCAGATCATGGCTGGAAATGCAGAGAACTTCCTGTGGGCTGCAAGAGAGATGAGAAAGCTTGGGTATCAAGGAGTAAACCTTAACCTTGGATGCCCGGCCCCAACTGTGGTAAACAGGTATAAGGGTTCAGGACTGTTGCAGGAGCCAGAATATCTTGATAAGATGCTGGCTGAAATGTTTGAAGCTGTATCTCAAAATGAAATTGTTGGTGGCAAACCCTTTAACAAGAAAAGAGATGAAGAGGACCTTCAGGCTGGTGATGGCAGCTCTGTATACCCGGAGATATCCCTTAAAACTCGCCTTGGATTTTCTGACCCAGCAGAAGCAACAGAACTCATGAAAGTCTATGCCAGGTATCCACTAAAAGAGCTGACAATACATGCAAGAGTACGTGAAGACTATTATGGCGGTCAGGCAAGAATAGAAGACTTTAAAAGAGCAGTAGAAGTATACAGAGAATCTGGTGGGAAAGCAGAAATCATCTACAATGGCGACGTTAATTCAGTAGAAGAAAATAGCAGGATAATAAGTGAGTGCCTAGAGATATCTGGTGTCATGATCGGTCGTGGCCTTTTATCAAATCCAGCTCTTGTCCGTGAACTTAAGGGCGGTGAAAAACTAAAGCCGCAGGAACTTAAAACCTATCTCCGAAAGTTATACGATGCTTACTCTGAGTATATTCCAGAGGACCGTAACGTGATCTTTAAGATGCTTGAGCACTGGGCTTTTCTTCACGATCATTTTAAGGGCTGTGACAAGCAGCTAAAAACTATAAGAAAAAGCCGCAGCAAAGGTGAGTACCAGGCTGCGGTCAATGATATATTTGCAAAGTGTGAATTTATATGAGGCAGTGGGGACGGATAAGACATGGGGACGGATAAGACATGGGGACGGTTCTTTTGTCTTGTCTTGTTTTATTTTGATAAAATAAGACAAGACAAAAGAACCGTCCCCGTGTCTTATCCGTCCCCGTGGTCTGGTAGAACCTTCACCAATGACTCTTATTTACTGATTCTTCATGCTGACTCTGCTGCCTGCAGGAACTGAGGCAGTGATGAAAGCGTTGGCTCCGATGACTGCGCCCTCTCCAATGACAGTTTCGCCGCCAAGGATAGAAGCTCCGGAGTAAATAGTTACATTATCTTCAATCGTGGGATGACGCTTAACGCCCTTAAGGCTCTGGCCGCCTCTTGTGGAAAGGCCACCTATTGTAACGCCCTGATACATCTTGACGTGTTCACCGATCACTGAGGTTTCACCAACTACAATGCCAGTACCGTGGTCGATCATGAAGTACTTGCCGATGGTTGCACCTGGATGAATATCAATTCCAGTCTTGGAATGAGCGTACTCTGTCATCATCCTTGGAATAAGCGGTACCTTAAGAAGATACAGTTCATGTGCGATCCTATTAATAGTAGTAGCAGTAAGTCCTGGATATGAGAGGATTATCTCGCCCTTGGAGTATGCTGCAGGATCACCGTCGTAGCAGGCCTGAAGATCTGTGTCAACGTATTCCCTTATCTTAGGAATCTGTTTAAAGAATTCATGAGTGATGCATCTTGCACCGCAGTCAAGAGTCTCGTCCTGAGCATCCTTGTATTCAGGACTGTGGTGGAATGCGATTGCGATCTGCTTCTGCAAATTATAGATGACATCCTCGATAACTACAGCGATCCTGTTGTTATCGTTATAGCTCTTGTACACCTTGTCACGATAGTATCCAGGATAGATGATACGGATCAGCTTGATCACTATATCTTTTACAGCATCACGATCTGGCTGATTGTAGACGTCCATCTGGTCCACATCGCGGCCTTTTTCATAGTCGGACAGGATCAGATCTACAATGTCCTTGATCTCGTCCTTAAGTTCTATAGAATTGTTAGTATTCTTAAAGTCCATGGTATTCCCCAATCTCTACCGGAAATTTTTTCTCATTATACCACAAATATGTTGTTTACAAGCTGTTTCTGAATAATATGAAAAAATATTTCTTTTGTCCTCTAAAGATTCTTATAAAACCATCCGATAAAGAACATAGCAGAAAAAATATGCTTCTTTATCGGCAAAAGGATCTTGCCATTTAGTACACGGATGTACATGAAAGATAGCAGTATTTCTTTTACCCATGCGGAGGTAAGTGTACTATGATGAGATCAATGTGGTCCGGTGTCGCAGGCCTTAAAACACATCAGTTGGAGATGGATGTAATTGGTAACAATATTGCCAATGTAAATACAACATCCTACAAATCTCAGGCTACAGGCTTCCAGGATATCCTATATCAGACAGTAAAATCAGGAACAGGTGCAGGGAATAATCTGGGTTCTACAAACACATCCCAGGTTGGACTTGGCTCTAAGGTTGGCTCAATCTACACTAACATTGCAGCCCAGGGCTCAGCTGTTTCTACAGACAATGTCATGGATATTATGATCACAGGGCCTTCTTTCTTTGTAATAAGCCCTGATATTTCCGGCGCGGAGCAGAATTTCTCAAGAGATGGCTCTTTTGGAATAGATGCCAATGGCGATCTTGTTACCAAGGCTAATGGATACTATGTTCTTGGAACAATGGGTGAGGGTGGAGTGCCAGATGGAGCAGCTGTACAGAGGCTTCATATTATCAACAGAGTTCCTGTGACAAATCCTGACGGAACCACTAGACAGGCAGATATTATGCCAGGTCAGGCAACAAGTCAGTCATATTTCAAAGGAAATATCGATGAGTTTGATCCTTCTCTTGAAGAGGGCAAGGGTCTTAGCCTTGAAGTATATGGAAGTGATGGAAAGAAATACACCATCAAGTTTGCGCTTACTGATGGAGCAGACGATGCAAATGATACATATTCACTGAACCTTACATCAGTTCTTAATGAGAATGGTGATTCAGTGTTAAATCCAACTACTGACATTAAAATCCCTCTTGTTTACAGTAAGAGCGATGGAAAGCTTGTATCAGCAGCTGGAAACACAGCTGGTACCTACACTCTTAACCTTACAGGAGAGGCATCTGCAGTTAGTGGTCTTAACATAGACTTTACACATACAACGAATTATGCAGGAAGCAGTGCATCTCATTCATCATCCATGTATGGTTACAGAGGAGATGACAAAGGCCTCAACCAGGGTTATCCAAATGGCGAGCTTACCAATATCTCTTTTGGTACTGATGGTTCCATCTATGGAAGATATTCAAATGGCCAGACCATCAAGAAAGGCCAGATTGCAGTTGCAGAGTTCAATAACGCTATGGGACTTGAAAAGGTGGGCGACAACCTCTACGCAGCATCCCTTAATTCTGGTGCAGCTCAGATCATGGATATCACCAAGGATGGGGGTTATATGAATTCAGGTGTTCTGGAAGGCAGTAACGTAGACCTTGCAAAAGAGTTTACCGACATGATCACCACACAGCGTGGCTTTCAGGCAAACAGTAAGGTCATCACCACATCTGATGAGATGCTCCAGATACTAAGAGGACTTAAGAGCTGATCAAGATTTTAAATAATGTTTTAAAGAGCTGGGACAAGATTCCAGCTCTTTTTTCTTGTATAACAAAGCTATATATGTTAGCATAACTAAGTTGTTTGATGTTAGGGGAATCACCCAGACTGCTTTTATTCTAAAGCAGTTATTTCACTTTATACGAAAATTGAAATCTATGAATGATTGGACATGGTTAACCGTGCCTAAAATACGAATGTAGGAGGATGTATGTCTGAGAAAGATAAAACTCAGAAGTCGCTGGAAGAGTTAGACGACGTGTTTGCAGATATTGCAAATGTGCTGATGTTCGATGGCGAAGAATTAATAAAACAGGATCAGCTTCATGAGGCTAATCCGCACACTAATTATTCTGCAGCAGGCAAAATAAGAGAGCAGGAACGAGATGTATCCAAATTCTGGAATAACAATATGATCAGGTTAGCTGCAATTGGATTTGAAAACGAGACGCAGGAAGACAACGACATGCCACTAAGAGTATTGAGCTATGATGGGGCTTCCTATCGCGCGCAGTTTTCACCCAAAAACAATAATCAAAGATACCCGGTAATATCACTTGTGCTATACTATGGATATAGACATCCATGGACTAAGGCAAAGTCAGTACATGACTGCTTGAAAATGGATGACAGGATAAAAAAATATGTCAGCGATTATAAGATGAATCTGTTTGAAATTGCATATCTCACTGATGAACAGGTAAGTCTGTTTAAAAGTGATTTCAAGTATGTGGCAGATTATTTTGTTCAGATGAGAAAGAATGGTAAGTATGTACCTAAGGAAGGTGAGATAAAGCATGTCCATGAGATACTCACACTAATGAGTGCGTTGACTAACGATAACAGGTTCGAGGATTCATATGAAGAAGTCAGGAGAAAGGAGAGAATTAATATGTGTAGTGTTCTTGATGAAGTAGAGAACAGAGGCATCGCTAAGGGCATTCTTCACCAATTGGCTAAACAGGTTACTCGCAAAATGGCAAAAGGCAAGTCTGTATATGAAATAGCAGACGATCTTGATGAGGAAATCGAAAAGGTTCAGACTATCTATGATGTGGCAAAAGAGTTTTCGCCTGAATACGATATAGCAGCAATATGTGAGAAACTCGAGGCTAAAGGGACAGCAGTCTAAACCAGAGTTTTCGGAAACGTTTCCGGAAACTGCTTATAAGATTTAAATATTTTTGAAAAAATGATTCACGGTTTTTGCCTGACGTCAATGACGATTTTGGTGGAAACTGTGAATTTTTTGTGAAAAAGTTCTTGTCATCTATAGTTATTTGTTATATATTAAAGCCATAAATTTGGGGGAAACTGATAAGAAGTTTTTGTTTGTGGGTAAATATATTTGTTAAGCTTATTTATCTTAGCAGATATCAAGGGCAAAGCCATTGAGAGATGGTGACGCAAAGCTAAAGGGTCTTACCAATAAGGAAGACAGCCAGTTGCTGGTGCTGGATATGAACGGCGCCATTAAGGATGACCGTGGCTGTGGGGGATGATGCTAACGGTCTATTTTTTTGGAAATTATGTACCTTTATGCTCAAGGATGAGCATGCAGTTTTTTCTGCAGTACAGGGAAAAGAATAGTTTCTAAAACATGCAATTGGACTTGGCAGGCTTTGTCTTATCAGAGAGGGTTTAAGTGATACTAAAAAGGTATCGTGCGCCGTGGTCCGGAGCATGATACCTTTTTTTAGCGAGAAGATCATGGCAGACGTAAATCTTAAAAAGCTTAGCCGCGCAGAACTACTTGAAATGATGATCAGCTTTTCAGAAGAGGCTGAAGCGGCCAGACAGCATGAGGAAGAACTTAAGAAAGAGCTTGAGAGAGAAAAGATTGAACTCCAGCAGGAGATGGCCAAGGAAAGGGCTCAGATGCTGAAGTCCTTCGACGAAGAGAAAGCCCAGATGAGAGAGAAGTTCTCACAGCAAAAGGCCGAGATGCAGGAGAAGTTTGACAAGGACATCGAAGGTCTCAAGGCCAGACACGAGCGTGAGATGAAAGCCAAAGATGATGAAGTCAATAAAAAACTGGCAGCCATCGAAAAGTCCGGAACCCTTGCTGAAGCAGTGGTGAACATCACAGGACTGATGGAAAAAGCGCAGGAAGCCATAGATCTTTATACTAATCAGATACACGAGAGAAAAGAATGACTGAAATAGAAAACGAGACAAAAACAGAGGAGACTGCAGCCGCAGCTAGTGAACGTCCCTCGATAGATGCCTTAAAAAGCGAGCTTAAGAGGGAAAACAATAAGAAGGAATATAAGAGAGTTCTTAGAAATACATTATTTGTAGTAGTTGTGGTAGCTGCCCTGGCAGTATTGGTATCAAGCTTCTTTGTGACAGTACTTAAGGTTACAGGGGATTCAATGACACCAACCATGAACACCGGAGAGATAGTTATAGCACAGAACTCCACCAGTTTTGAACCTGGAGATCTGCTTGCTTTCTACTATAACAACAAGGTCCTTGTGAAAAGAGTCATCGGTTCACCAGGGGACTGGATCAACATTGATGATGAAGGAAACGTATCAGTCAACGGAGTTGCTCTTGAAGAAACATATGTAACAGAAAAAAGCCTTGACCCAACAGACATTGAGTTCCCTTATCAGGTTCCCGAGAACAGATACTTTGTTCTGGGAGATCATAGAAGTGCATCTATCGATTCAAGATCAAGTGTCGTAGGATGCGTAACAAAAGAACAGCTAATAGGAAAGATCTTCTTTAGAGTATATCCCTTCAATGTTCTTGGTGGGATGTAAGACAGCTAGCTGACCTATATTTTTTTACCTTTTTGTGGAACGGATACTTAAACGTTTTCGAAACATCATAAAAGGCTAATAAATTTGGAAAAAGCTAATTTTGCATGATGGAAAGGCTTGAGTTAATAAAGTTTTAATCACTTTCACACAAAGTTCACAGAAGTTTTGGGGTTTTAAAGCAAATAGGAGTATGACGATGCGAAAAATTGATGAGTCTCGCGCGGCAAACTACATAAGGAAGCATTCTAATTATAAAAAGTGGCTGGCATTTGTTCTTTGCCTGTCCCTTCTTACAGGAACGGTCACTCTTTATATTCTGAATAAGCCGGCTACAGCAATGACAGCGGAGGGAGCTGAAGGACTTGGCGTTATGCTTGAGACTGCAAGCAATGCTGATGAAGAAACGCTTATCCAGCAGACTCTTGAAAACAAGGCTGAGTCAAATGAAGGCGGCGATGATGACGATGATCTCTTTACTGAGTTTAACGAAGACGATGATGACAATGATGAGAACGCTGGTGGAAATGGGGACGGCGATGATCTCAACAAGTCTGGTGATGATGAAGAGACTAAGGATGGCCTGGTAGAGGAAGAAGCTAAAGAGGGAGAAGTCAAAGAGGGAGAGCTTAAAGAGGGAGAAGGACAAGAAGAGGCTGAGGAAGAGGACGAGCTTACACAGGACGTTGTTCTTACAGTTTCATATGTAGATGAAGATGGTGAGGCAATCGCTGAGGAGAAAGAGATTGATATCTACGATAGCCTTGATCTTACATCTGAGGCTCCTTCAATTGAGGGTTACACCTTTAAAGAAGCAACATTTAAGGGTGACGTTATCACCAAGATTGCAGTTAAGAAGAATGCAGACGACATCAGATACTACGAAGTAACATTTGATGGTGATGAGACAAAAGAAATCAAGAAGGACGCAACAGTAGTCCTTACATATATCAAGGATGAGGAAGAGGTAGAGGAAGAGGTTGACGCTTCCGTAACCCTTACAGCTAAGTACGTAGATAAGGATGGCGAGGACATCCAGGATTCAGAAGAGATCTCTTTTGCAAAAGAGACTTCTTTAAATAAAGACAATGCTCCTGAGATTGACGGATACTTCTTCATGAAGGCTGTCTATGACGGACAGGAGATTGTTAAGATCACTCCAGTAGAGACAGAGGCAGAAGTTGAAGCAGAAGATAGTGATAATGAGGAAGAGACCACAGAAGAGACTGAGGAAACAAAGACTGTCTCTGTAGAAGGCTACGAGTTTACAACAGCTGACGGTGATACAGTTGAAATCACTGAGGATGCTGAGATCGAGTATACATATCTCAAGGCTTCTGAGGAAACTGAGTTCACATATGCGGATGGCAAGGTGACAGTTACAGCAACAATCAATGGAAAGAACGTATTCCCAGAAGGAATTGTGCTGAAGGCTGCTGAAGTTACCAAGGATTCATCAAGCTACAACTATGATGCTTACATGGATGCCCTTAACGAGAACGCTGAAACAATCGCTGAGGAAGCAGGCCAGGAGCAGGCTAATGAGTTCACAGAGGATAATACCCTTCTTTATGACATTGCGTTTGTTTATGAGGGAAAAGAAATCCAGCCTAAAGAAGGCACAGTAACTGTGAAGATTGAGTTTAAACAGAATCAGCTTTCAGAAGATCTTGAAGTTATCGCTGAAGACGAGATTGCTGTTGTTCACCTTCCTATCAAAGAAGAAGTTAAGGAAGAAAACGAGATTGAAAATACTGAGGATGCGACTAATATCACTTCAAGTGATATTGAAGTAATAACTCTTACAGATGCCACAGCAGCTGTAGATAAGGAAGAGAAGGTAGAGTTTGAGGCTGATAGTTTTTCAATCTTTGCTGTCCGCGTTTATCAAAAGCAGGATTATGGAACAGATACTTTTGAAACTGTACTTGGTGATGCGGTAAACTTCGGACTTGTCGCAGACAAATTTTATATGAATGAGTCTCAGACTAATTTTGCAGTTAATGATGTTGTTGCTAATCCGGGTCAGCAATCTGGTTGTGATATTACTAACAACGCAGAGCAGACGATAATAATTGCAAAAATAAGTGCTCCGGAAGTAAAAGTCAAAGGATATCCTGCTTACGTTCTTATTCCTGACACGTATAAGAATCGTTTGACTCCACTTGGAAACACAACTTTATCCCTTGATACTTCTTTTGATGAGGGGCAGTTAAATTCTGTTGTTAATGCAATGCTGGAGTATACGAGGAGTGCTTCTGAGGATTTGGCTAATAGGCCAGATTCGAGGAATGTAAAAATAGAAAACAAAAGGCTTGATATTAAGGAACTTCCAAATGATGCCACATATTATGTTACGCTTACCGATAGTGATTTAGATGCTCTTGCAAACAGTGGTGAACTGAGAATTTATAAAAAGGATAATCAGACAATTGTATTTAATATTCCAAAGAAAGACAAAGTTACGATAAATAGTTATTATATCAATGATCAATTTACACCGTGGGTAAGGGGCGATGATAAACAAGTATCACCAGAATATGCTAAATATGCCAGAACACTGATATGGAATTTTACCGATGTTAATACTGTTGAAACTACCGGTGCAGCAGTCGGTGTGTTTATATCAGGAAACAGTTCTGCTAAGTGGATTAATTATGGCACCTCTGCTGGTTGGGTAGTATTCCCAGAAGTTAAAATCGAATGCGGTGAATGGCATAATACTTATGACCATATTGAAAAGATAAGTGAAAAAGCGTATTTTGAGGCGTATAAGCATATTGATGGTAAGCCTGCAATTGTTTCTGGATTCTCCTTTAGCCTTTTTAGAAAAGATGCATCCGGAAATTGGGAACAAGAGCCCATACAGACCAAATACAACAACAGACAGAATGTTGTTTTTGATCCGATAGAGTATGGTGATGATAACGCGAAGGACAACTATCAAAATAGATCATCATATCAATACCTGGATTTTGATGATGAGCAAGATACAGAACCCAAAACGTATTATTACAAAATAGTTGAGAATGCGCAAAGTGAAAGTGATCCTAACTATGCGCAAACCAAGAATTTTAGCATCGATGACAGCATTGTATATGCCAAAGTTACTGTTACTAAATCAATGGAGATTGCTAATCCTGGTAATAAGAAACAATACTACAGGGTTACTCCGCCCAAGTACTACTCTGACGAGGCATGTACACAACCGCTTGATGTAATTCCAACATTTGATAATACTTCTGTTGGGACAATATCATTCAACCTTCTCAAGTACTTAAATAATCAGCCTCCTGAAAGGATGTTTGATTTCGATATTGAAGTTCTTGATAGTACAAAAGAGAATGGCGCTTGGGTTTCTGTTGGTAGCGTAAAAAATAACGGAGTAAATATTAGTTATCACGCAAAAACAACGGATATAGTAAATGGTAAAAAGCTAAGCCAATATATTAACGACGATGACAACAGCATTATCTTTTTGGTCGAAGAAAGTGATATTACGGATAATCCACGAATCCAAAAGGATAGAAGCAGTATTATCGTCAAGGTATATAACCCAGGAAAAGATAGTGAGTATAAACGATACTATAGAATGGGGCCATCAGATGAATGGGATTGGGATCCAACCCAGCAGTCCCTATCAGAGTATGTTGATAGTTCTATAGGCAATGCAATAGCAGAAGATATAACTGAATTTCCAGCCTTCTATAATAGAATTGTTGCAAAAGCGACTATACAGGTGAAAAAGAACTTCATAGGTGGTACTTGGCCAGCAGGTTTAGGATTTATGTTTACTATTGCTGCTAAGGAGGGGATAAAGGTTCAGAACACAGGTGACGAAACTGAAGAGATATCGATTGCGACTAACGATATCCCTACTCCTAACCCTAAGATAGAATATGTTTATGGTGATGGTACTAGTACATATAAGGATGTTATTTTTAAGGACATAGTCTATGATACACCGGGAACCTACAAGTATGAGATTTCAGAAGATCCTGAGTGTTATCCTGCTGATGGCTATGTGGTATCAAGTGATGATATCCAGTTTGATACCAAAAAGATATATGTGAAGGTAACGGTTACTTCAGATATGAATACTACAGTGCAGTATTACTCAGATGAGAAGTATGAGCATACATTGGAAGGAAATGGTATTTCATTTAACAATGAAATCATTACTCATTTGAAAATAATGAAGGTTTGGAAAACACCAAACGGAGACAAAATAGATGATCCCCAGTTTAAGACACCGATTTATGTTCGGGTATGGAGATCAGTAGGTGAAAATGCCGAAAAAGAACTATTAAAGTGGGATACTGCAAATAAGGTTTCATATTTGGATACTGCGTCAGATGTGTTGATGCTATCAAGTGAGAACGAATGGAAAGTGGAATTAGTACCTGATAAAGTGCATCCGGAAGGAAGCAATGAGTACTACCGCTACTATGTACAGGAAATTATCAAGAAGGATAATGACAAGTATGTAGATAAAACCGAATTTGTAACATATTCAAGCAGTTATAATAATTTGTCTGATGCAGATTATAATAACTTGTCTGATACAGATTGGAATGCGGTATATGCATATGCTGATTCTAGTGCAGATCCAACGTTTACACTGACTGTTACTAATGAGATTGGAAGCAACGTTCTTCCATCAACTGGCGGCATGGGAGATATCCCATACCTGACAACTGGTTTAGGAACTGCAGTAGCAGGACTTCTTGGAGCTAGAGTTTACTCCAGAAAAAAGAAAAAAGACGACGAGGAATAAAGAGCCGTCTGCTAAAAATGGTTTAGAGCCAAAGAGCTTTAAATATGGGTTCCATTAGCCCAAAGATAGAGGTTTTGTAGGGAAACACAAAAGAGAAAAAACAAGATTCAAAGGAGAGGAAAAGAAATGAAGGGTATTAAGAAACTGATTATTTCACTTCTTGCACTGGTTATGGTTATGGGTGCAAGCATGACAGCTTTTGCAGCTGGAAAAGGTTCAATTACTATTTCAAATGCAAAAAAGGAACAGGTGTATAATGCATATCGTGTATTTGATTATTATGCAGCAGATGAAGGCACAAATGGTGCTAACATGGCAAATGGTGGTATCTATAAACTTTCAAATAAATTTGCTGGTTTTAAATATGACTCTGTATTCTCTGTAGGAGATGGCGGAATTCTTGCATTTACAGATACATTTACAGCTGTTGATGAGAATGGTCAGCCAACAGCAGCTGCTCAGGCTTTAGTTGCTGATTTTGGTAAAGCTGTTCTTGCCTATGCAGCAGAAAAGAAAATTGCCCCTGATGGAACAAATACACAGGGCGGCTCTGATGCAACAGAAGAAGCACCACTTACTATTTCAGGTCTTGAATATGGTTACTATGTAGTAGATTCTTCACTCGGTAGTGCTGTAGCAGTTAACACAACTGTTCCTAACGCTGTAATCGAAGAGAAGAACGATGTACCTGATCTTGATAAGAAAATTCAGGAGCAGCAGGGTGAAAATGTAGTTGATCTTACAGGAAACGATGCTCAGATTGGTGATGTAGTTAATTTCGCGGTTACAGCTCAGCTTAAAAAAGGCGGAGAAAACTACGAGATCGTAGATAAGACAACAGAAGGTCTCGATATTATTGATGGCTCATTTGATATTTCATTTAAGACAGTTGAAGTAGCTCATGATGCTGTTTCTGTAAATACTGATAAGCATGGATTCAGCCTTAAGTTTACAGCAGTTCCTTCAGAGGATACTGTATGCACAGTAAAATATCAGGCTAAGGTTAACGTAAGTGCAAAGATTTCTCCAGAAACAAACGACAACGAAGCATATCTTAAGTATGGTCATGATTCAGAGACAACACATAAGATTACTAAGACAAAGACATATCCTGTACTTCTTAAGAAGGTAGTTGGCGATACTGATACTGTTCTTGCAGGTGCACACTTTAACATTTATAGGAAGAGTGATAATACTCTTGTTCATTTCACAAAGAAGAATGAAAATGGAACTAAGTATGTTGTTGATCCTGCAGGATCAGTTACAGATATTGTTACTGTAGATGCTGGATTTATTACTCTTGATGGTTTTGATGCAGAAACATATGTATTCGTTGAGACACAGGCTCCTGTAGGATATAACCTTATTGTTGCTGACGAAGCATATACATTACCAGATAAAACTACAACAGTTCATTATCAGGAGGGTACTGTTACAACTACAGCAACACTTTCTGAGCCATACGTTGTAACCGTTAAGAACTACACAGGATCACTTCTTCCTTCAACAGGTGGTGTTGGAACAACAATCTTCTACATCCTTGGTGGTATCCTCATCGTTGCTGGTGCAGCTTACTTCATCGTTCGCAGAAAGGCTAACGCTGAATAATTGTTTGATTCAAAATGGGTATGAAAAAGTTAATTATATAATTGAATCTTGTTTCAAATAATGAGACTAACTGTATTTTCCAAAGTGGCCCATGCGCCACTTTGGAAATACAGAATGATTCAAAAAGGAAGTACGCGAACATAGGATGAGCAAGAAATTAAAGAAACAAATACCCAACATAATATTTGGGCTAATCTTTGTAGTTGGGTTATGTATCTTTTTATATCCATCAGTAAGTAATTATATTAATTCAAAGCATCAAAGTAGAGCGATTTCAAACTACGAAGAGATAATAAATAATATTTCGACTGAAGATTATACTAAACTGTGGCAGCAGGCATATAAATACAACGAAGAGCTTGCAAAAAAGCCAATGAATTTTAGTTTAACAGAAGAGGAAAAAGCTGAATACAACAGCATCATGGATCCGACTGGAACTGGAATCATTGGTTCAATAGAAATTGAAAATATCGGAGTTAATCTTCCTATTTACCATGGTACTGAGGAAACTGTGCTTCAGACTGGAATAGGACATTTGGAAGGAACTTCTTTTCCTACAGGTACTAAATCTACACACACAATACTTTCAGGACATAGAGGACTTCCTTCAGCTAAGCTTTTTTCAGACCTCGATCAGATGATCGTGGGAGACACTTTTTTACTACATATATTAGATCAGACTTTCGCATATCAGGTTGATCAGATAAACATAGTTCTTCCTGAAGAGACTCAGGACCTGGCGATCGTCGATGGAAAAGAATACGTCACGCTGGTTACATGTACTCCTTACGGAGTAAACACCCACAGGCTTCTTGTGAGGGCAAAGCGTGTTGATTATAATGAAGAAACAAAACTTATTGTACCGGCAGATGCTATGAGGTATGGTAATCTAGTAGTTGCACCTTTCATAGCAGCGCCAATGATACTTTTGTTATTTGTCATTTTCCTTATTCTGACAAGGAAACCTAAGGAAAAGAAAGGCAGTAATAACGAGGTAAAAAATGAAAAAAATAAGTAAAGCATTAAAAAGAATAGTTGTTGTAGCTTTGATAGCTCTTTTGTTTATGACAGCGCCGGTTGGTAAAGTGTATGCAAAAGAATATCTTGCTCGTGCAGACATTGACATGAGCATGGATAGACATGGAAGCCTTACCATAACACATAGATCCGTGGATGATGAGCTCATGGAAGGCGTGAATTCACAAATCTATCTTGTGGCTACAATAGATAAGGATGGTCAGTATACCATTACTGATGAATTTAAGGAATGCTTTAGTGATCCAGATTTCTTCAATGATGGATTTGATTATGATTCCTGGAAAGACTGTGTACAGTATGAGGAAACTAGCGATTCTGATATCCTTGATAAGTATATCAAAGCGAAGAGTATTAATCCTGTAAAGAACGGAGTTTCAGATAATAACGGAAAGACTTATTACACGGGACTTGCACTTGGAGTATATTATGTTCACAGTGACAAGATAGTAAAGGATGAACATACACATTCATTTGTAAATTTTGTTTATCCTGTTCCTATTCTTGTAAAAGACAAGGACACTGGTGTTATAAGCCCAAATTATAGTCCCGAAGCAGAACCTAAAAAGTCTAGAGTGAAGAATGATGTAGTAACACATTGCAGCATTCAGAAGCAGTGGAATGATGGCGGATATGCAAATCGCCCTGCATCAGTTGTTTTTGAGATTTATTGCGATGGCGAGCTCATGGAGACAGTTACATTGTCTTCTAGTAATAACTGGTATCATGAGTGGCAAAATCCTGGTGCGCATGAATATACTGTAAGAGAAATTGGTATAGCAGATGGGTACAGTTCTTCAATAAGTGTTTATCAGAAGCCTGGTACTCACGATTTCGTCTATACATGCGTAAACAGCCGAGGTGGAGGAGATAATCCACCTCCACCACCAGATAACCCACCACCAGATAATCCACCACCGGATAATCCACCACCAACCAATCCACCTAGCAATCCACCTGGATTCCCTGGATTACCAGCAGTACTTGGTGCTGTGAGAGCACTTCCACAGGTTCTTGGTGCTAGGAGACTTCCTCAGACAGGACAGCTTTGGTGGCCACTTCCGATCCTTGTGATCGCTGGAATTTTCTTTATCGTAAAGGGAATTAAAAAGAACGCTAAAATGAAAGCGCAGAATAATTGAATCTATGTATAAGCCCTGCAAGAGTAGCAGGGCTTATATTTTCAAATATGAGGTGAAAAAGCTTGAAAAGGATTTCAGGATACATTTATATTGCGATCGGAGCTCTTTTGATAATAATCGCAGCAGTGATCGTTAAGAACAACTTTGATGAGAATGCCAAGGCTGGTGCGGCTTCCGATGAGATGCTTGAGAAAGTTATCCAACAGATGCCAGAGGTAGCTATGGGAACCCATTTTAAAGGGGCGATGCTAATTGCTGATGTGGATGGCAGGAGCTTTATTGGAACAGTACAGATCCCATCCCTTGGGCTGATACTTCCTATTCAGGATCAGTGGAGCAAGGACAATGCTAAGGTAGCTATCTGCAGATACTCTGGATCAGTGTACGACAACGACCTGATCGTTTGCGGACACAACTATGTAGAGCATTTTGGAAGACTTCCTGAGCTGGAAATTGGCGCGGAAGTAATTGTCACTGATATGAATGGAGTCAGCTTCTACTTTGAGGTGACAAACATTGAGACCCTTGGGGCTTACGATACAGAGAAGATGGAAGCAGGACAGTGGGATTTTACCATGTTCACTTGTACTGTGGGCGGATCAAACCGTGTGATTGTAAGGTGTGAAGCTACCGGAGAAGTAACCCAGGAGGGAGCTACGCCTGATATTCTGAAGGCTGTGGAAGAGAGCAAGCATATCAGGAAGACGAACTGAAAATGAAAGGGCCGCACAATTGATGCGGTCCTTTTAGAATAATTATTAGTTAACAAGTGCTTTTTCTTCTTCTTCAATTTGTGCAAAAAGGCTGTCAATAATGTCTGAAGCCAGACCGAGTGAGGCAATTCGCATTCTGGTCTTATCGTCGGAGACTCCATCTTCGTGAGCGAAGCGAATGATGTCAAGAGCATCAGATTTCTTGGTTTCAATGGTAGCTTCTCGTCTGATAATGTGTTCTTTATCACACTGTCTCATATATTCAGTGGTTACCTCCTCTCTGCCTTTTATTCTGTTTACAACGTTATCGATGTCATCTATATCGGTGTTTTTAGTAGCTGGTTTATTTCCTGTTTGAATATAGTATAGCATTTCTTCTAGTTTTTTTCTATGTTCCGGAGATTTTACAAATGTGGTCATGCCCTCAGAATTCGTTTTTCCTTTCGTGTAAAAGAACATTCTTGTTATACCATCGTCATATGGAATATTTGGATGAGTGGTTAGAACAGTTCTCGCCTCGTAGTACATGTCACCTGCATCAAAGGGGTCATATGATGATATGGTAATTGAAATAAAATCTGGGATCTTGTCATATGCAACACCAGAGCCAAGAGATTTGGCGTCAGGTAGAGCAGTGTAGTATCTAAGGCGTCTTGGGAGATATGGCCTGTCAGATTCTCTGTTTTCCATCTCAATATCAATTATCTTTGCGGATAGTGTGTGATCGTCTGGATCTTCGCTTATTAACGCGTCAAATCTTATTCCATGGTATTTAGTGTCTATAGCTTGGATTTGTTTTTGGGATGCGATTTCTATGCTCTTGAATTTGCGATTGAAAAAAGTTTTTAGTAGATTGCCAATCACAATCTTTGCGTCAGCTTCATTTTCAGTTGAACTGTCAAAAAGGAAACCGTCTATCAGAGTCATTTTTTGGATTGCTTTTTTGGCTTGTTCATACTTCTTTGATAGTATGATGGGACCATCTGTAATAATTGTTGTCATTTAATACCTCGTCTTTTGAAATTTTTTTATCCAATGTATGCGCATATGTGGAATTAGGCGACGATTCGCCATGTTGCGAAATGCAACGATAAGAGTATGTCAGAATTGACATGAGTGATATCATACCAGATAAATCTTAAGAAATACCATCGAAAATTCTTAAGATTCTTTGTAGAATTCTTAAGATGTCTTAAGATTTAATTCTTAATAAAACTTTTAGCACTCTCGGGTGGACAGTGCTAATTCTTCGTACTATAATTACAGTAAGAAGATAGACTATTCAGAAGGGAGATGATGCAAGTGATCATAGTAAAAATGAATGAAACCACAGTAGAATGCAGTATCGCGGCATCAGAGCTCCACGAGATTGGTCTTACTCCTGAAGCTGTTATAAGTGGTGCTGAGAACACCACATCTTTCTTTGCACAGCTCAACAAGGAGGTTGGAGCGCAGCTTGATTATGACCCTGAGACAGAGGTTATGATGATGAGCAAGAACATGATGATGGATGGCAGCATCCGCATCTTCGCAGTCAAGCTCTCCAATGATGACATCCAGAAGGCCGCGGACAGGATCAGAGGTGCTGCGGAGACAATCCTTAAGACCCTGACACAGGAGAAGGTGGACGAGGTCAAGGCTAAGACTGGTAAGGACAAGGGCGTTGCCCTTAACAATGTCATCACCAATGTTTCAGAAACAATCAACAGGATCTACACTCAGGACCTTCCCGAGTCAGAGGCAGAGCCTTCCAATGAATACAGCTATCAGCCGCTTTCAGAGTATGCAAGGTACATGATGGAGTTTGATGACATTGCTCAGGCTGGGCGTTTTGCCAAGGTGGTCCAGAGACTTCCGATTGTTGATTCTTCGCTATACAAGGACAAGGGACGCTACTATCTGCTGGCAGGACTTATGTCTGCAGATGAGAGCATCATATATGATATGAGAAGGGCAGGAGTTGAGTACTCCCATATGCTTACAGTTAATTCGCCAGAGGCTATGTTTATTGAGGAGCATGGTGAGTGCATCATAAGGGAGGACGCAATTGTGCACCTCTCGGACCTTGCTAAATAAGATAATGAGTTTTGATGTAGCGATACTTAATTTTTCTAAAATCTATGATCAGGAGAGCTTTTATCGGTCAGATAAGAGCTCTCATTTTGTTGACCTTTCTGGTATTTCAGGCACAAACTGTATGTGTGATGATGAGGCCAAAAATGAGATCCTAAAGGCGATTTCTGAATGTGGTCAATTGAAGCAACGTGATGCTGACAGCTCTTTTCTCCCATATGGTCTTCACTACATAGATAACGGTAATTACCACTATGTATCGTCGTTATATCTTAGCAGGGTAAAAGAGCCTTTTTCGCTTATAGTTCTTGACCATCACCCGGACATGCAGCGTCCCATGTTTGATATTTTGTCCTGTGGCGGCTGGATCGTGGATGTCCTTGATAATAATGAGTTTGTGCGGGATGTACATATAATAGGGGCTGACAGAGGGCTTATTGACGAGCTTCCAGATGCTGACAAGACGAAGGTTCGGTTTTATGATATAGAGGATATTGTTGGAAAAGAGCCTGATGGCAGCATAAAAGTATCCCTTCCCGATAGCTCTTTTCCCATATATCTGTCAATTGATAAGGACGTGATAAAAAAAGATGAGCTGACAACTAACTGGGACCAGGGAGAAGCAGAGGCTACGCAGATCCTTGAACTTGTAAGAATCCTTAAGGCTAGGAGCGCTGGAACAGGTAGAGACCCGAAAGAAGAGAATTTACGGTTTCTTGGAGTAGATATTTGCGGAGAGTGCGCTATAGACCAGGAAGGCGTGGACTTAGGCAGGGCTGTGGCAGAAAATGATGAGTTTAACAAAAAGATTTTGGAGATTTTAAAAGATGGCTAAGAATTCTGAAGAAAAGACAAATGTAATGAGGGTGCTTGCCCAGAAAAAGATAGAGTATAAGAGCTACAGCTATGAAGCGGACCCACATATGACAGGGGCTGAGATTGCAGGAATTCTTGGGGAGGATGCTTCTAAGGTGTTCAAGACACTGGTAACAGACTCAAAATCCGGAGAACACTATGTTTTCGTTATACCTGTGGAGAAGGAGCTGGACCTTAAGAAGGCTGCCAAGGCTGTTTCAGAAAAGGCTATTTCTATGCTTCCGCAAAAAGAGCTTTTGCCACTCACAGGCTATGTCCATGGAGGATGTTCGCCAATTGGCATGAAGAAGAGCTTTACCACTGTTATCCACGAGGATGTTAACGGCTTTGAGACAATTTTTTTCTCTGCTGGCAAAGTGGGATTTCAGGTGGAAGTTCCGGTAAAAGAGCTGTCTAAGGTATTGAGATACACGACTGCTGACCTGTGTGAGTGAGGCTCGGTTTTTGATTGGATAGATTGTTCGTGCAAATAGTAACGGAATAGCGTATAATGAATTGCAGAAGCCGCATATTCAGTATTGTTTGCACATGGAGGAATTATGGAAAAGAGACTTAGAGACTACTTGAGACATCTGGAGAAGCTTGATTATGATGTAATCTCTGAAGAGGAGATATGGGAAGAAAGAGAAGGGTTGGAACTGCGCCTTAATGAGATCCACCAGGAGATGATAAGAATCCTTATGCCTATGTGTGCCTTTTTGGTCTGCGCTTGTATCTTCCTTGCTCAGGCTTTAAATAGCTTCTTTATTGGACAGTTTATCGCTGCTGGTGTTGCAGGGCTTGTGGCGCTTTACCTGGCTCTTAAGTACAAGAATCTGTTTGATGTGACCAAGCAGCTTTGCGGCTATGTAGACAAGCTGACACTTAAATAAGGGCATTGACATATCCTGCCAAAGTCGGTATTATTATTCTTGTCGCTTGCAGAAGTGGCGGAATGGCAGACGCGCATGGTTCAGGTCCATGTGTTGGCAACAACATGAGGGTTCAAGTCCCTTCTTCTGCACTGATAATGTGACTCCGAAGCGCTTATGGCTTTGGAGTTATTTTTTTGCAAAAATAAATTTACTGGGAATCGAGGTTTGGAAAATGGATAGTAGTAAGATCACCACAGTCATTTTTGATATGGATGGAACTCTTTTAAACACCCTTGAGGATATCACGGATTCTGTAAATGTGATCCTGGGAAGATATGATCTGCCGCTTCGGACTATTGACGAGATCAGACACATGGTGGGCAACGGAGCAGTATATCTTATGGAAAGAGCTGTCACAGGAGGAAAAGAGCATCCTGAGTTTGACAGGATACTTGCAGAATATCAGCAGTACTACGAGGAACACTGTAATATCAAAACCGGACCATATAAGCATATCCCAGAGCTTTTAAAGGAGCTAAAAGACAGAGGCTACAAGATGGCAATCGTGTCCAATAAGCCCATGGGTGCAGTAAAAGAGCTGACAAAGATATACTTTGGCGATTATGTTGGTGTTGCAATTGGTGTTGCAGAGGGACTTCGCAGAAAGCCTTATCCGGACGAATGTATAGCTGCAATGGAGGAACTTGGAAGCGGCAAAGAGGAAACAATTTACGTGGGAGATTCTGAAGTTGACCACAAAACGGCTTTGAATTCCGGTCTTAAGTGTATTTCCTGCTTGTGGGGATTTCGTACACAAAAAGAACTCCTGGAAGCTGGAGCGTCAGGAAATATCTTTGTTTCAGATCCACTGGAGATTCTTGACGTGCTCAACAAATAAACGCAATAACGATTTTTGCAAAAAAAATGAATTTTGGTGTTGACTTAAGGTTGTGCGTTTGATAATATATAAAAGTCGTCACGAGCGGTTAGCAAAAAGCCGCTGAGGACGAAGGTTCGCGGAAGTGTCGGAATTGGCAGACGAGCAAGACTAAGGATCTTGTGACTTCTTTGTCGTGTGGGTTCAAGTCCCATCTTCCGCACGAGCTTGATTAGCCTTGAAATGCTGATGAATCAGTATTTTGAGGCTTTTCTTTTTGTGTAAAAGAGACGATCTTTTGGGGTCCCATTGGGGTTCTAACATCATCCAACAGCTGTCTGGCTTCTGTTACATACCCTTTTCTTGCAAAAGTATAATCGCGTAAGTTGGTTTCAATAGAGTGTCCAAGGAGCGCTGCCCTCATGGGATCATCCATACCTGCCGGGATAAACACATTGCAATTCAGGGACATTCTGAAAGCGTGATTATTTGTTACTTTAAAGCCTTTTGACTTACAGAGCCTTCTTAGGAAAGATATGTAGCTGTCTTTTTTGATCCATTCGCCATCCCTGTTACAGAAGATATATTCTGATTTTATCCCAAGTTCTTTTTGTAGATTCGAGATCTCAGATAACAGACTCCTGATCTTGCTGGTTAATGGAAAATACCGGCCTTCTTCTGTGAGACCTTTTTCGTTTTTGGTGTGATGGTCATAATAGTAGGATTTGTGTCCATTTTTCATCTTGACTAGCTGCTGGGAGTGGATATGGATTTCTGTATCTTTTATATCTACCCATTTTAGAGAACATAGTTCGCCGACACGGACGCCTGTTTCAATCGAAAACAATGCAGCAAGACCATTGATATAATATGGACCCCATTTCTTTAGAGTCATTCTGTGACGGATCTCTGCAATAAGCGAATCGATCTCAGCCGGGGATAAAATCTTTTCCTCTGGTTTTGGTTTTCTTGTGTCACAGGATTTTATATATGCCTTATTTTTGAGCTTTCTGGGTAAATCTGCATTAACTATGCCCTTGTCTAGTCCAAAGTCGAATATGAGCTTTAAAATGCCTTTATAGGCATAGTAGAGCTTTTTCTTTGGATGGTTGTCATTTACCCATTCCTGCGTGTACTGCTTTAGGATTGACTCTGTTATTGCCCGGATGTCGTGTTTCCTGAAGTTCTCATCAAAGAACCTATAGAAATCTGCTCTATTCTTTATAAGAGTATTTTCGTTCGGGTTCTCAGTAATCTCTTTTTCATGGAGTGCCGCCTTAAATACTGATTCAAAAGTGTAATCCTTAAGGCCATTGCTGTAGTAACTAAAGAGTGTATCTATGAGATCTTCATATTGTACTGCTTTGGGTTTGGATCCGTCAGGCATCTTTGTTACCCAGTAGCCTGTTTTATATATGTCTGTGGGGCTATGATGATGAATGCTTCTGGGTAGACCATCCTGCCTAATATGGCATGCTAGAACAAGTTTTTCTTTTAGTTGAAACTGTTTGTTATTGATCACTTCTAATTTGTCTCTGGCACCATCTATTAAAATCATACCTAGGTCAAGTTCTGATTGCAAGAGAACTTTATCTTGTTCCAGATGGGCTACAGATTTAATAAGGTAGTTTCTTTGAACGGCTGGCATGCCGGAAGCCAGAGGAGCTTTAGATTTGTGCTTTGGCATTGTCGTATCAACTCCTTCCATATACTGGCAGAGAACCTTAAAAGTGGTCCTGCACATTGATATGGATTAATATGGAAAATGATGAAAATAATACGAATACGCATGAATACTGGGGTTGCGAATAGTGACAGTGTACAAAGCATTAATAATAACGGGTTTTCAAATGCTGGCAATGAGCAAATCATTAATTCATCGAAGGGTGCAAGGGCGATGCTTATTCTTTAAATAGTATTATTAGA
Source organism: Butyrivibrio sp. (assembly GCA_015056565.1). Taxonomy (GTDB): domain Bacteria; phylum Bacillota; class Clostridia; order Lachnospirales; family Lachnospiraceae; genus Butyrivibrio. The sequence continues at coordinate 67,700 of SVGB01000011.1, read as the reverse complement.
TATCACTGATCCAGTGATTGACCGACCTGCCATCTCTCCAAACCCTTATAAATACTGGCGTTACCCAACATGACCGGGGTGACCGGGTATAATATAACTTTTTATATATAACTGACTATTCTTTGGCCAGTAAAACGTGTAAACCAGTAGGTGGGCTACGGCAGGGCGCAGCCCTGGGGTAGAGAAAGAATCACAAAAAAATAAGGCCTAAGCCTTCTAAATAAAATTTTTGCAATACTCCATCTTTTAAATACAAATACTTTGCATAATTTGTTTCCCAACTTTCAGGATGAGCCCATCCGAATACTTTTTGTAATGCTGTTAATTCATTTTTATCAAATAATCCGTCAGCAGACATTTTCATTACTCTGGCTGCATAAGGACTGTGATCAAGAAAGTTTTGATTGACTAAAAAGTTACCCTGGGCATCAAGTTCGCCGCTATAAGTTTTACCTCCGTCAGTGGTTACAGACATGATATGGTCCATTCGGACTAATTGCCCTCCAGCTAGAGGATTACCAATTTGACTAAAAATCTGATCTGTTAACGCCTGAGAAAAACTAGAAATAATTCTTAGCATTGTGTTCCCGGTTTTGCTATCTGTATATTCTGTTGTTTGAGTAGAAATACGAACATCGTTCATACTAACCACTATGGTTTTTCCGGTGGTTTCGTTAGTAAATCGGTATCCTTCTGTCTTGGCTCTAATGTCTGAAGTTGCCTTTTTATTATCTTGTTCGGTTTGTAAACCGTCTCCAGTCATACGAATATCATGAGTTCCACTTTGGGTATAGCCTCTGTCTTTAGAGGGGTCGATAGTATAAGTATTTGTTTTGCCCGTACCAGAAGCAATGTATTGATTAGGATCATCATAATAAGTGGTTCTCCGGCTGACAACTTGTCCTTCCGAGTTCGTGGTGGTTTCTACATTATTACCATTAGCGTCTGTGGTAACGGTTGTTGTAGTTCCGTCTTCGTTTTTAATAGTTGTGTCATCGGCCCATACAGGCACGCTAAATACTGGCAGAGATGTAAATATCACTGTCGCGGCTAAAATGCTTGCCAAAGAGCGTTTAGAAATTAAATGTTTTAGAGATTTCATATACAAAAAATCCTCCAAAAGAAAAGTTAAACAATTACATTAAAAATTACATAATCATACTAATCTATTCTATATTATGGATAGAAAAGAAATTTTTATAATGAAAATACTGGCCCATTTTTAAAATTTCTTTAAAGATTTTATCATGTTGCCCCAGCCAGAACTTTTTCTGCACAAAAAATAAAAAAGAGTTCCAGATTGAAAAAACAATCTGAAACTCTTTAAAACAAAATCTTATATCGCCCTAAGATTTCTTACTTAATTGACTTACTTGCAACTCTTCCTTCAGCTTTTCCGAATTCATTATAGTGTTTAAGAAGTGCCTTCCCATCTGCCCCGATAGCAGTTTGAAGGTCGGGATAGTTCATATAATAGTAATACGCGTTAAATTCTGCCGTATTACCTTTATATGACTTAAGCGCCTCAACTTTTGAGTTCGAAGCGGCGGAAGCGGTCTTGGTTGCAGGCTGTGAAACAGGAGCGGTCTTCTTTGCAGGCATAGGAATGGTTTTCCAAAGAGTAACATTAAGTGTAAACTCATTGTATTTGCTTGTATCGTTTAAATCATAGCCATATTGAGCAGCGTATGCAAACAAATCTGCAACGGTGCCATATTTGCCAAATAAGCGATAAGCGGTTGCCTCATATGCCTGGGCAATACCAACTGGATTGTTTGTATAATCTGAACCATCAGGTTTTACATTAACGCCTGCCAATTGGTTAGTTGGTCTCCAGTCACCAATCGCAGTTCTGAACTGTGTATAATCACCAGTGATTACACCGTTGATGTACGCATTCTTTGCATCTGTTCCATAGATTTTCTCTATGTTATTGTATACATAACTATAAGGCACAAGGCTGTCGTTATAGATCTTTTGTCCGTTATAGCCACTGACACCTTCTGCCTTTGCATAAAGCAAAACAGAACCTGATAAAAGAATTGCAAGAATAATACTTGCTAAAGCTTTTGTGTTGAGTCTTCCCAACGTTCTTAAGATAGATTTCATAATGATACCTCCTTGAAATCAAAAACATTAAAATAAACAATAGATATTAAGTTAACGATCTGATTCTGTTGGAGGATCTAGGGCGATCTAGTATCCTTATTTTAAACAGACATCAGAGTTGTAAATTATTATGTGGTAATGTGAAAAAGATAAAAAATGATTTATTACGTCATATCTTCTGGCCACTGAAGATGCACTTTACAATCCTCGAAAATTAAATTGATCCTATCTTTGAAGGTAGTGACAAATTCATTTAGCTTATCAGTATAATACACAATATCAGCTTCTATTTGTGATAATATATTTTTGTTGGATACTTCAATGTGGTCTTCGTCTTTGGCTCGAGCTCTGTCGTCACTATTTGGATTTCCAATATCTTGAAAATCTTCTAAGATTTCAGGGTGTTCATCACCCCGGACGATTTCGAATTCTACGCTTTGTTCTTCTAATCTTATCTGCAATCTTGGTTCTTCCGGATTATAAGATATGTTAAGATCAATTGCTATTTCTGGAAAGTTTGCTGGATAAGAATTAGATATGAGTAATATTTTCAGCCCGGTAAAGTTTTGATTAGACATCATAATGTCTGAAAAAGGTAAAAAGTTATCTGCCGGCAAATCTGAGAATCCTGGTTCAATTATGTTATACATATTTGTATAAACCGACTGTAGAATTTGTGCTTTTTTAACGGCATGCCGAAGAGCAGCTAACTTGTCTATAAGATCTTCGCATTGTTCTTCAACTGCACTAATAAAGTAGTCTCTCATTTTTCCTCCTATGTGTATGGTATACCATACCAAATGTATATTAATATTAACCCATGTATCCATGATATATCAATAGGTAATTCATGGATTGAAGCATATTTTGATACCATTTAACAAGAAGTTGGAAACAAAAAATGACAAAAGCAGTAAAACAGGTTAAGGGTATACAAAATATGTTAAGATTGCGGGTGATGGAGATCTTAGAAGAACAGGGGCATAGTAAATACTGGCTTTGCAAGCAAATTGGATACAGCTATGATAATTTAAACCGGATTGTTGAGAATAAAACGAAGCAGATAAGATTTGAGACGTTAGAAAACTTATGTAAGATATTGAATTGTAGTGTTGGAGAATTATTTGAAGAAGATGAAGATTGAGCTTTGGTAGATTAGATGCCAAAGCTCTTTTTATGAAAGTACCTTGATTATATCAAAATGTCGCTGTATAATCAGTCGTACATAAGAAATTGATGCGATGTTGAGATGGACGCATTGATTGACGAACATGCTTCATTTTTATGTGATTTGTCATGCGTTTTGTATTTTCAGGAAGTCCGTTTTTTTGGAGGCCGACTCGAATATGAATTTCAGGAGCGCAAATTGACAATCATGTATTTTATGCTATAATATTAGTACAAAATAAATTGCCAGTTTGTCCTGCGGAGTCCTTCGGGCCCGCGGGCTTTTTTATTTTTGGGGAGGAGAAATGATAGCAAAAAATCTAAGGCGAGAGAGGGGAAATTTTAGGATATATGGCGGAAAAGAAGTATAAAACTTACAGACAGCAGGTTAACATTCTTCGCGGGCGGGGAATGACAATTGGAAAAGGATCTCAGGGCTCCAGGGCAATAAGGATTTTGGAACGTGAGAACTATTACAATGTTATAAATGGATATAAGGACTTATTCCTTTTAACACCTGCAACACCAACAACTAATGAAGTATACAAGCCGGGAACGACTTTTGATGAAGTCTATGCTGTTTATAGTTTTGACCGGGATCTTAGGAATATATACCTTAAACAGCTATTAAAGCTTGAAAACTCATTTAAGACTGTTATAGCGCATGAGTTTTCAGAAAAGTACGGACATAAGAATTACCTGAAGATTGAAAACTTTGATGATTCATCAGAGAAGGCTATCTCAAGTTCCATTAAACTTATTGGGGATATTCAGCAGGAAATTGCCAGACAGATGAATAAACACCATCAGGTTGTCACGCATTATATGACTGAGCATGGATACATTCCGCTCTGGGTTTTGGTCAATGTCCTGACTTTTGGTAAGATAGAGAACTTTTACAACTGTCTCAAACCCACTGATAGGACGCAGATTGCGCAACAGTTTCATTTACAGCCTGATGAGCTTGGGAAGTTTATGCATATGCTTGCGCTGGCCCGGAACAAATGCGCGCATGATGAGAGATTCTTCGATATAAGATTCAGAGTAAGCATTCATACTAAGAGCATACGTAACTTTTCAGTTCTTGGTATTGTCCGTGCACCAGATGGCTCATATAAATATGGAACAAATGATGCCTATGCATTAGCAATCATGTTTGCACTTTTATTAAGTAAGGCAGATTTTAAAGAATTCATTTCTTCCATGAAAAATCTGTTTAACAAGCTAAAGAAACAGCTCCATACTATATCCTATACTGATGTTATGTCTATTATGGGCTATGAAAATAATTGGCTTAATCTCACCAAACTGTAATACAAGAGGCTCTGGCAGTAATGCCGGAGTTTTCTTTTTGCTCGGGCAAAGGTTCTTTTCGTCTTCTGTGTAGGATCGCAATCACATAGACGGGCAAATGTTTTTCGCCTTCCGCGTAGGAACGCAATCACATAGACGGGCTCTGCCTGTCTGTATTGCGCCCTATATTATTTTATGATATGGGGGTGGTGAAAATGCCAGAATAAATATGGACTAATTTTATTGTTTAAATTGGAAATTGTTCGCTATTAAAACTGTACTCTTGTAAGTAGGCTACTAATGTATTAAAGTTGGCTATTAAATATTTATTCTTGTAAGTGAGCTGCCAAAGTAAAAAATAGTCATTATTATTTTTTAATAATGCGCAATAACGAAGGGCGGGACCCTTCGATTATTATTGCGTTCCTACGCGGAAGACGACTATGGGCATTTAAGAGGATAGTATTTTGTGGCAGTAGCATATCTTGTGCAGAAAAAAGAAACTAGTGGTCTGTATGATATAATAAGCATAAGTAAGGAGCTTAGATACTTATGGGAAAAGGCATTGATTATTATGTACAAAAATCACATATCCAAAACTTAAATGGCATAAATAACATAAATACACTAGCCCATGCAAGTGCAATTGCAGTACAAAAGGCGGAACAAGATAATAAAAACTGTGAATTAACACAAAAGCTTAATCAAAGATATTCTACAGATGTAGAAAATATTAAATCAGACCGTGTTCTGCGGTCGCGTATCGATAAAAGATTAAGAATAGTGCAGAACAGTTTTGACAAATTTGTTGAATACAATAAATCTGGAAAAGTAAATGATGCATATGAAGAGATTTGTTATATGCAAATAGTGGCTGACTCAATAATGTTTGAAACAGATGAGCTGATAACTCAAGACGTTTTTGATCAAAATGATACGCGTGTAAATTTTTATCGAGAGATATACGATTCTGATGATATTTCTGAATTTATAAACATTTTGAAGTCTGAATATCTTGGCATTGACTGGCAGGATTTTGATAACGTCTCGCTATATTATCATTTAAATAATATGGGGTGTTTAATTAACGCAGGATTTTTCATATATAGTAAAAACGCAGGCTATTAACCTGCGTTTTCTTTGTAGAGACGAATTGCCAATTCTGCCGAATCAGCAAGATTGTCGTGGTATTCCTGCAGATTTTTAAAATGCATATTGTCATGATTAGTAGCTATATTGCAGTTGGCACATCTTCGTATAAAAGCAGATGTATTGCCCTGGCGATATTTTGCTACTGAATCTTCAAACATTACTACAAGATAGGCATTGAGTTTAAAGGCTGCTAGGAATCGCTCGACATAATCAGTTTTAGATGGCATATTTGATCCTCCTTAAGCCGACATAATTTATTATGTGATTATGTTTTATCTAGCAAAAGATAAGATCAATATTTGAATGAATACATTTAAATAATACATTTATCTTTTTACTTTCCAAAAAGTAAAGAGATATTTACTGGTGATATCTTTTAACTGGAGATAAGGATCATCCCAGAATCTTGAGTCTCTTGAATTCGTCCGGTTATCCCCCATTACAAAAACACAATCTTCTGGAATAGTATAAGACTCTATCCTCGAATAGGTATAACCGGGTATCGAAAGATAAGGTTCGTCTATCTGTTCTCCATTTATATATACCCAGCCATCTTTAAAAGAAATTGTTTCACCCGGGAGACCGATGACTCTCTTAATCATAATCTCGCCGTCTTCTTTGAAACAGACTATATCGGCCCGCTTGGGAGTATAGCCCATCCATGTGCGCCTGGTCACACACCGATCACCTGTCGCTAGCGTAATGAACATCGAATCGGAGACCACATAAATGGGTTGGAAGAAGGTAAGCATCAGCGTGAGTGTTATGAGAAAGATCATAACATCTTTAAACACTTCCTTATCCTTAACTTCCAACATACCCTTCAGCCATCTGGTAAACTTTTCATGCATCAAAAAAGACCTCTCAATCGTCTAATAAGATTTCTTGCATTAAAAAAAGACCTTCTGATCACTGTCAATATTGTATCATGGATACATGGTAGCGATATGGTCTTCGATATAAAAGTCTTATTCTGCTCTAAGGTAGTGATATGGTCTTCGATATAAAAGTCTTATTCTGTTCTAAGGCAGTGATGTGGTCCTCGCCTTAAAAGTATTCTTTTGTTTTTGGGGTGGTGATGTGGCATTTTATATAAATGTATATTACAATTGTGGGTCCTATATAGGGTCCTATCAAAGGAGATGGCGCCAGAATCTCCTTTCTTTCTGAGATTTATTTTGCGAAAGTTGGTTCAAGTCCCATCTTCCGCACGAAACAAAAGGATCAACTCGAAAGAGTTGGTCCTTTTATTTTGCGCGGAAGGGGACTCTCACCCAGCAGCTTCGCTGCGTGGGTTCAGGGATTCACACTAGACTCGAAAGAACCTCGTCAAGTGTTCACCCATGGCTCGCACTAGGCTCGAAAATACCTCGCCAAGTGCTCTGCTCAAAGTCCCATCTTCCGCACGAAACTGGAAGGATCAACTCGAAAGAGTTGGTCCTTTTTTGTTTATAGTAATTTATGAATTTTTATACGAAATATGAATTATAATATATGTAACTATGGAATAACATGAGGAAACTTTGAGCGAAAGGCGATGTTATGCTGAAACGATACTTCTTCCCGGTTGTTGACAAAGAAGTTCAAAAACTGATGGATGAGACTAGTACCAAGAGCATAGAGAATATTTCCATTATTGTAGCCATTTTTGAATCTATAACTTTGGCTTTCTTTATTCTGACCAGAAAGAGCATCGGCAGAGAAGAGATTATCAGCATTCATAGTGTGCTATTTTGCATTTTTACTTGCCTTGCTGGCTTTTTGGTTTCCAACCTTCTTCTCAAAAAGGGACTTGAAGACCATTGGAAGGTGGTCGTACTTAATACAGTTTATTACATGCTCATGTCGCTGTGGGCTATGTGGAGTTCGCACAGTACGTATGCAGATGGCGAGCAGATGCTGACATTTTATGCTGTAGAGGTTATGCTTGTCTGCTTTATTGTATTAAAACCGTGGTTTAGCATGATCCTTGCAATACTTACATATGTGCTGTTGTTTGGCATGATCTATCAGGTGGATCATGCTGCAGGTATCAATCCGATAAACTATTTTATCCTTACTCTTGTATCCGGACTTGGAATGACGGTGCGCTATCATTCACTTATGGCCAGTTCTGAGGCAACTATCAAACTCCAGAAGACCAAGGATACAGAAATACAGGACAAGGTGAACATCCTTAAGTCAATCGCTGATATTTACGACAGGGTAAATCTTATTGATTTTAAAGACTGTACAGAGGTGTCAGTAAGAGGCAAGGAGCAGAAAAAATACACAATTGATCTCGCAAATATGCCTTATACTATTATGACCCGCAAGATCAGGGGACGTGTAATGCCGGATCAACTTGAAAACTTTATTAGATTTACAAATATTGGAACTGTACAGGAAAGGCTTATTGGCAAGAGACTTATAAGTGATGACTTTATCGATGTGGTTCATGGATGGTTCAGGGCCCAGTACATTCCGGTGGAAGTGGATGAAAATGGCGTTCCTACACAGGTTGTTTTTACAACGCGAAATGTAGATGAGGAGAAGCAAAGAGAAGAGCGCCTTGTCAGGATTGCCATGACAGACGAACTCACAAGGCTCTTTAACAGGCGAAGCTACGAGGAAGATCTGGCCGAGTACATGGAAAATGGACTTCCGGAAGACTTTGTTATTCTTTCAGCTGACGTGAATGGACTTAAGAAAGTCAACGACACCAAGGGCCATGCAGGCGGTGATGAGCTTATTAAAGGCGCGGCTGAATGTCTTTTGCTGGCCATCGGCAGTAAGGGCAAGGTTTACAGAATTGGCGGAGATGAATTTGCTGCAATCCTAAGGACGAACGACCCACAGGCGGTTTGCAGGGATATTGAAAACCAGGTCGACAACTGGTATGGACAGTATTCCCATTCGCTGTCGGTGTCAATTGGATACGCTTCCTATGCAGATAATAAAGAGCTTAATATCCATGAACTTGAGAGAAAAGCTGACGATGCAATGTACAAGTCTAAGGCTGAGTACTACGAGAAAAAAGGCATAGACAGAAGGGGCGACAAACGTATCCAGTAAAATATGACAAAAGAACCGTCCCCGTGTCATGTTGTGCACAATGAGACAGAAGAACCGTCCCCGTGTCTTGTTACAAACTTGAGGGTAGCTGCCTATGAAAGACAACAGAAAACCTCTAAGTAATATATTCTATTACAATCTGATATTTGCGGCTCTGGTGCTGGTGGTGTTTTTCTATGCACTTTTCTTTACTGATGCCTTTGGGAAGGACTTTTCTGAGAAACTTGTTCATTTTTCTAGCAACTGGCATGATTCTGATGGTAATACCTACGATCTTGATACGACAAAGATAAAATCTATTACCGGGAATGTGACTTTGACAAATACTCTTCCGGATGATCTTAAGGACGGGGATTGCCTGTGCTTTTTGTCAAAATATACCAATGTTAAGGTGTATATGAATGGAGAGGTCATTTACACTTATGAGCCCAAAGAGAACCTGACAGGATTTGGCGAGGGAACAGTATATCACAGTATAGGACTGTGTGAGCACGATAGCGGCAAAAGCGTGATCCTCGAGATGTACAGAGTCAGCATAAAATCAAGAATTGGTGAAGTCTATAACATCTATGTTGGCCCGGCTTCCAGCTATATTCATATGATGCTGAGTCAGAACGCCGTATCACTTTTCCTTACGCTTCTTATTATTTTCTTTGGCTTTATAATCATACTTATCTGGCTGGGAATATCTGATAAAAAGGGTATTCCGCTGGATATCCTTGATCTGGGAGTAGGCTCAGGCTTATTTGGACTGTGGGTTCTTGGCGGAATGCCGGTAATCCAGACTCTTACAGGCATCAACATAATGTGGCGTGTCTTTAACAGACTTTTTGTTATGCTGTTGCCGTATCCCTTTGTGAGATTTCTAAATTCTTCCACAAGACAAAAAAGAAAAATATATGAGTATGTGGCGTTTTTTGCAACGATGGTCATTACTGTTTCAATCATGGGACTTAGGTTCTATGCAGACGCTGACATGATGAACAGCTTTATTCCTTTTGAAATCCTGGCTGTTGGAGTAACTATTGTACTTATTACAGCTCTTTTAGTAGATGATCATATGTACTGCAAGAGAAGGAGTATTCCAACAAAAAACAAGATCATTGCTTTTGCATTTTTTGAAATGGCAGTATGCGCCGTGATCGAGCTGGCGGTATATCTTTTTGGACTTTGGGAACATCACTTTGGCTTTTTTATAAGGATAGGCATGGTGCTGTTTTTAGCGACAGTAATGGGACAGTTTGTGAACTGGTGGATGAGGGATCAGGCGGCTGTTGACAGAGACAGGTTTATCAACCATTCACTGCAGGTGGCTGTAAGTACTAAGAATCCCTCAGACAGCATCCGGATGCTTCTTGAGTATATTGCAAAAGAGCTTGGGGCAAGCCGTGCATTTATCTATGAGGATAAGAAAAAAGGAAAGTTCAATATCACCTATGAGTGGTTTAAGGAAGGGCTTGATCCGATGCCCAAAGAGAGCCTTGTATTAAACTACGAAAACAGCGAAGAGCAGTTTATTGAAAAAATAAGCGATCATAAAGGCAACAATGAATATAAATGCATAAAACTTGGAGATACTGTCCTTGGATTTTTGGGAGTCAAGGACATTGAGATGGAGCGTGTAAAGAGCGTAGATGAAGTGATGGATATCATGGCATACTTTTTTGGCCAGTTCATCGGTCAGCGCAAGGAGCAGGAAAGAATGCTCTATTACAGCTATCACGATCCTGTGTCAGGTGCCATGAACAGAAGCGCAATGCGGGAGTTTGCGGAAAACCAGATGGACTATTCCCAGCCCTTTGGATATGTGATCTGTGAGGTGGCAGGGCTTCGTGAGATCAATGACAACATCCGCCATGAAAACACGGAAGCCATTCTTAGAAATACTGCAAGGTGTCTTATGGATGCCTTTGGAGACGAGAATGTCTATGCAGTATCTGGAGAAGAGTTTGTCTGCTTTGGTTTTGAAAATGATGAATATTACTTCTTGAACGATCTTGAAAGAGCAAAAAAATATCTTGGTGAAAAAGAGTGCAGGACATTTATCGGAGCATGTTACTGTGCCAACGGTACAACAGATATAATGAACGTCATCAGATACACAAAGCAGCTTTTAGTAAAGGACAGAGAAAGTAAAGTCGGCCGTTAAAGGAGCATACTGTGGGAGATAATCATCAACAGATCATAAAAACCCATAATACCGTAGTTGCAATTCTTTCAATTGCAGGTGTTGGAGCCATTCTTGAAAGTGTGACCCAGGGGTGGGAATTTTGGATGCCTCCGGTTATCATAGTTGGAGTGGTTGGAGCCGGATGGATGCACGTAACCCAAAAGGGCTCGGCCAGGTTCAGAGAGGATTTTTATCTGATCTTTTCTATGTTCATAGCTTTTTTCCATGGAGTCCACAAGAGCAGTTTTTTTGACCTGTATGTAGTTGCTGCGCTTCTTATGGCTGTTGCTGCCCTGATAAAAAGAATTGATTTTATGAGGCTTATCATTATTGAGTTCATGGTCCTTGTAATAACTCAGATAGTTATGGCAAAGCGGGATAAGTTTGTCTTTGACTCAATGACAATATCAAGAATACTTTTGCACGTGATCTCTATGGTATGTCTGTACATCGTACTTAAGACCATTGTTGAAAAGATTTTAGAGAGCAATTCAGCTGTGGACAAGCTTGAAAGCACCATAAGGTCCAATGATCACGATATGGAAGACTTTCTTGTCAACCTCTCCCATGAACTTCGTACCCCCATCAATGTAATAAATGGTCTTACAGACCTTATTTTGAAAAGAGAGAAAAGAGAAGATATACAGACTATAAAAAATGCGGGACTTCGAATATCACACCAGATAGAAGATATTCAGGATTACAGTGAGATCCAGAGGCAGAACGTCATTATTGAAAATGAGAGATATATGATCACATCGCTTCTTAACGATGTACTTATAGGGTATAACACCATGAGAAGTGAGACGGATCTGGATTTCGTTGTGGATCTTGACCCTGAAGTTCCGGCAGTCATGAAGGGCGACATGAAAAAGATTCACAAGATCATAAGTCACCTTCTGGACAATGCCTTTAAGTTTACGAGAAAGGGCGGAGCCTGTCTTAAAATAACCACCTATAAAAAGGAATATGGGGTAAACCTCATTATTGAAGTGTCCGATACCGGAGTTGGCATGACACAGAAGGATCTTAGCAGGATAACCAAGGGCATCTACCAGGCTGATAAAAAGAGAGACAGGAGCACTGGAGGTGTCGGACTTGGGCTTTCTGTAGTTCTTGGACTTGTCCGCAGTATGGACGGCTTTGTGAAGATAGAGAGCCAGAAAAATTTGGGCACGACTGTAAGGATCAGTATCTTCCAGGAAGTTATCGATCCTTCACCGTGTATGTCCATAAATACTGATAGCTTTATAAACGTTGTGATCTACAACTGGCTAAACAGATATGAGGTACCAGGTCTTGGACTTATGTACAAGAACATGTCTGAAAATCTGGCCAGGGGCCTTCGTCACAATCTGTTCTTCGCAAGCAACATTGATGATTTGAAAAAGCTCATTGCAAGAGGTGATATAACTCATGTGTTTGTAGGTGATGTTGAGTATGAACATGACAGGGACTTCTTTGAAAATGAACTTGATAGAAATATCGTGCTGGCAATCACCGCTGAGGAGGACTACGAGGCTAAAAAGGACACCAGGGCAATTGTTATAAGAAAGCCTGTTTATGGACTATCAATCGTTCAGGTACTAAATGGTACTACCAGTGGCAATGTAGTCTCATTTGAGGAGAACCTTGAAAAGCCGGATCTTGAAGGCGTAAGGGCCCTTGTAGTAGATGACGAGCCCATGAACCTTGTTGTGGCCACAGGTCTTTTTAAAGAATACAAGATGATCATAGATACTGCAGACAGCGGTATGGAAGCACTGGATAAGTTTGACAGAAATGAATATGACGTAATCTTCATGGATCACATGATGCCACAGATGGATGGTGTTGAGGCCATGAAGAGGATAAGAAGTGCGGCAGAAAGAGATGGTAAAAAGGTGGCCATTGTGGCCTTAACTGCCAATGCAGTCAGCGGAGCGAAGGAGATGTTCCTAAGAGAAGGCTTCGATGGCTTTATTTCTAAGCCTATCATTATCAGCGATTTTGAGAGAGTGATGCAGCGCGTAGTGACTGAGGGCAAGGCTGGAAACAGGGGAGGTAAGCGCTGATGATCAAGATGTTTAGGAAAATGGTCGATGGCCTTAAGGATCCTTCCAGAAGTTTTAGAGACCGAGTTTATATACTTTTGACATTCATAACTGTATTCTTCATGGCACTGGCACTTATTGGAGATATCATTACCGGTGAGAACATTGTGGAGATCATTACCCTTGCTGTCACTGTTGTTGTTGCGCCTATAATGACTGTTCTGGCTATTAAAAGGAACAGAGTAATAAGCGCAGTAAGGCTTACGGTAGTTGCAATCCTGGCGGTGATCCTTCCAATAGTTTTTTACTACGGCGGTGGCATAAGAGGTGGCGGCGCTGTATGGATCATCTTTGCTTATCTTTACACTGGACTTGTAGTTTCTGGAAAATGGAAGCCGGTTATGCTGGTCATCATAACGGCTGAGACAATTGGCTTTTATCTTGATGGCTATTTTCATCCTGAGAGGGTCATTCACCACTCGGAGAGAATGTACTACATTGACTCTCTTATTTCTGTCATACTTGTGGGCATCATCTGCTGCGTAATGGTGTGGTTCGTTGAGTGGCTCTTTAGGGCTGAGAACAAAAGAGCTAAAGAAGAGACCAAAAAGGTTGAGGAACTTAATAAATCACAGAACAGATTCTTTTCCAGTATGAGCCATGAGATCAGGACTCCCATTAACTCAATCCTTGGTCTCAATGAGATCATTCTTAGGCAGGAGGATGCATCAGAAGAGATAGTAAAGGATGCGGCTAATATTCAGGGAGCAGGAAAGATGCTCCTTGCCCTGGTCAATGATATTCTTGACCTTTCCAAGATTGAAGCGGGGCGAATGGATATAGTGCCTGTAAACTACAGCGTTGCTACTCTGGTTTCAGACATTGTAAACATGATGTGGCTAAGGGCTGAGCAAAAGGGCCTTGAGTTTAAGGTGGAGATAGATCCCACAATCCCAAGAGAGCTCTTTGGTGATGAAATGCGCATCAAGCAGATACTGGTCAACCTCCTTAACAACGCAGTCAAATATACCAAGGAAGGCACTGTGACCTTCCATATGGAAGAAGAGGATATAAGGGATGATTCTGTTCATATCCTGTTTACTGTAACTGACACTGGTATGGGCATAAAACAGGACACTCTTCCCTTTATTTTCAATGCCTTCCAGAGAGTGGATGAAGAAAATACAACTAAGATCGAAGGTACAGGTCTTGGACTTTCCATAGTAAAGCAGCTTGTAGAGCTGATGGACGGCGACATAACTGTTAGCAGCGTCTATACCCAGGGGTCAACCTTTACTGTTTCGCTATGGCAAAAGATATCTAACCCAATGGCAGTTGGAGAGATAGATATTACCAACTATGGAAGCGCTGCATCGGGCAGAGACTATGAAGTCAGCTTTACAGCGCCTGAAGCCAGAGTGCTTATTGTAGATGACAATGAGATGAACCTTGAGGTTGAGAAAAAACTGCTTATTGGGACAAAGATGAGCATAGATACTGCAGACAGCGGTGAAGAAGCTCTTTCCATGACCGCTAACATAAGGTATGACATTATCCTTATGGATCATCTGATGCCTGGAATGAATGGAATAGAGTGCATGCAGAGGATCAGAAAGCAGGCAGGTGGCAGAAATAATCATGTTCCGATCATAGCTCTTACAGCAAATGCGGGAAGTGAGAACAGAGAGTTGTACTCGTCCAGCGGATTTGACGGATACCTTGTAAAGCCGGTTTCTGGGCAGCAACTTGAAGAGACTGTTTTGTCCCATCTTCCTGAGAACATTGTTACCCGCCAAAGCAGCGCTGAAACTCTAAGGTCTCAGACCAAATCATCAAAGGGCTACACCAGAAAGATTCCGATTGCCATAACTATCAACAGCATGTGTGATCTTCCTGATATTATTTTAAAGAACCTTCAGATTGATGCCATTCCTTTCAAGCTTCTTTCTGAGGGCAGGGAATATTATGACGGAATAGAAGCAGATCCGGATGAAGTTCTTAACTACATGAATGAGGGTAAGCACTTTTTGTCTGAGCCTCCGTCTGCAGATGAGTTTGAGCAGTTCTTTGAAAAAGAGCTCAAAAAGGCCCATCAGGTCATTCACATCACCCTTTCAGCAGAAGTCAGCAAAGAGTATGAGAATGCAAAAGAAGCTGCAAAGGCCTACGGAAATGTTTATGTATTTAATTCTGGCATCAATTCAAGTGCTATGGGTATCATGGCTCTTTTGGCATATCATATGGCAGGACAGGGCCTGACTCCTGGCAAGATAATTGGGGAACTGAATAACATCAAAAAGAATATTCACTGCAGCTTTGTGGCCAGTGACCCGGGAGTGCTTTACAGAAGAGGATTTGTGGGCAAGGGAACCTATGGATTTATGCAATCCATAGGAATGAAGCCTTTCATGCTTGTAAAGGACAGCGTCTTCAGGCTTGACAGAGCTCATTTTGGAGATACCTGGAAAGGCTATAAAAAGTACATAGAATATGCTCTTCCAAGATATGCGAAGCCAAATCTTGACTTTGTGTTTATAACCCATGCCGGAATATCGGAAGAGATGCTTGAAAAGATAAAGGAAAAAGTTCTTTTAAGGTTCCCGTTTAAGAATGTGATATTCCAGAAGGCAAGTGCTGCAATGTCCATAAGCTGTGGCCCGGGCGCCTTTGGAATAATGTATATTGATGAGACAGACCGAGCCTATAACCTTGAAAAGCTGGTTTCCTATGACGATAATGTGCCTGTTTTGATACCTGAAAAGAAACACAAGTCCAGGGAAAAAGATGTTTCTGTGAAGAAAGAAGAGTGGTTTGAGGGAATTGAAGGCATTGATAAGAATCTTGCCATTGAAAACAGCGGCTCTGAAGAGTCATTTTTGTCTGTGCTTTCGATTTTCTATAACTCCATTGAAGACAAGGCGAAAGAGCTTGAGAACTACTACAATGAGGGAGATTTTGGCAGCTATACCACCAAGGTTCATGCACTTAAGAGCTCTGCCCGTTTAGTGGGAGCAGGAAAGCTTTCAAAAGATGCTGAAGATCTTGAGATGGCAGGTAAGGCTCAGGATATTTCTTTTATCCAGAAGAATCATGACAATCTTATGAATGAACTAAGAGGGTTTAAAGAGCCTCTTGAAAAGTATTACGAAAAGAACCCTGTAAAGGCAGATGATGCTGAAGATGATGCGGCTGCAGCACAGGAAGATCACTCTGTATCCAATGAAGATCTTGGGGAAATCCTTATAAAGAGCATGTATACTGCATTAGAAGCTGGTGCCAAAGAAAAGAACAAGGAGTTTCTTTCAAAGACCTTTAAGGAGATGGAAGACTTTTCTTTTGCGGAGCAGCATGTACAGACCATTACAAAATTAAGAAATTGTTTCGAAAAAGAGGACTATGAGGCCATGGAAAATATACTAAAAGAGATTAAATAAAATCAATATTTTTATACTTGTCTTTGTGCCGATTGAATAATAGAATTGTAGGGATGGAAAAAGATTAATCGGGGAGGAATAAAATGGCACAGAGAACAGATATCCACAAAGTACTTATAATCGGTTCAGGGCCTATCGTTATCGGACAGGCTTGTGAATTTGACTATTCAGGGACACAGGCGTGCAAAGCCCTTCGTAGCCTTGGGTATGAAATTGTTTTAGTTAACTCCAATCCGGCAACTATCATGACTGATCCGGAGATGGCTGATAAGACTTATATTGAGCCGCTTAATGTCGAGCGCGTTGCGGCAGTTATTGAAAAAGAAAGACCAGATGCATTACTCCCTAATTTAGGCGGACAATCTGGTCTTAATTTGTGCTCTGAGCTATATAAGGCAGGAGTCCTCGATAAATATAATGTTAAGGTAATAGGCGTTCAGGTTGACGCAATTGAGCGAGGCGAAGACAGGACAGAGTTTAAAAAGACCATGGACATGCTTGGAATTGAGATGGCAAGATCAAAGGCCTGCTACAGCATCGAGGAAGCTCTGGCAGAGGCTGACGAGCTGGGTTACCCTGTAGTTCTTCGTCCTGCTTACACCATGGGCGGCGCAGGCGGCGGACTTGTTTACAACAAGGAAGAGCTTCAGACTGTATGTGCAAGAGGCCTCGCAGCATCTATCATTCACCAGGTTCTTGTTGAGGAGTCGATCCTTGGCTGGGAAGAGCTTGAGCTTGAGGTTGTAAGAGATAAGGACAACAACATGATCACCGTATGCTTCATTGAGAACGTTGACCCTGTTGGTGTTCACACAGGTGATTCCTTCTGTACAGCTCCAATGCTCACAATTTCTGAGGATCTTCAGAAAGAGCTTCAGCGCCAGGCCTACAAGATCGTTGAGCACATCGGCGTTATCGGTGGAACCAACGTACAGTTTGCTCATGACCCTAAGACTGGCAGGATCGTGGTTATCGAGATCAACCCACGTACTTCACGCTCATCAGCCCTTGCAAGTAAGGCTACAGGATTCCCGATTGCCCTTGTTTCAGCCAAACTCGCTACAGGACTTACCCTTTCAGAACTTCCTGATTCCAAGTTTGGAACCCTTGATAAGTATGTTCCAAATGGAGACTATGTTGTTGTTAAATTTGCGCGCTGGGCTTTTGAGAAGTTCCATGGCGTAGAAGACAAGCTTGGTACCCAGATGAGAGCGGTGGGCGAAGTTATGTCCATCGGCAAGAACTTCAAGGAAGCTTTCCAGAAGGCCATCAGATCCCTTGAAAAAGGCAGGTACGGCCTTGGCAATGTTAAAAAGTACGAGGATATGGACAAGACTGAGCTTCTTCGCATGCTCAAGAACGCTTCCTCTGAGAGATATTTCCTCATATACGAGGCGCTCAAGAAGGGCATCACTGTTGAGGAGCTCTTTGATATAACCAAGGTTAAGCACTATTTCCTTAATGAGATAAAAGAACTTGTTGATGAAGAAAAAGAGCTGGTTTCCAAGTTTAAGGGACAGGTTCCTTCAGAGGATGCTTTGGTTAAAGCCAAGGAAGATGGCTTTGCAGATAAATATCTTTCTCAGATCCTTGGAGTTTCTGAGGATGATATCAGAAATACAAGAGATAAACAGGGCCTCACAGAGGAGTGGGACGGCGTTCATGTATATGGTACAGAGGGTGCTGCTTACTACTACTCAACCTATAAGAGAGCCGCAAGCCTTGAGAACCCTAAGGATATGGGAGCGGATGGTTCCAAGAAGATCATGATCCTTGGCGGTGGTCCTAACAGGATCGGACAGGGTATTGAGTTTGACTACTGCTGTGTACATGCAGCTCTTGCCCTTAAAAAGCTTGGATTTGAGACTATCATTGTAAACTGCAACCCAGAGACAGTTTCAACTGACTACGATACATCTGATACCCTTTACTTTGAGCCACTGACACTTGAGGATGTTCTTCAGATTTACAGGAAAGAAAAGCCAGTAGGCGTCATCGCTCAGTTTGGTGGACAGACACCTCTTAACCTGGCAGCCAAGCTCAAGGAAGAGGGTGTAAACATCCTTGGTACTACTCCTGAAGTTATCGACCTTGCTGAGGATAGAGACCAGTTCCGCATGATGATGCAAAAGCTCGGTATCCCTATGGCTGAGTCAGGAATGGCATCTGATGTAGAGGGAGCAAAGAAAATTGCAGCAAGGATCGGATATCCTGTAATGGTCCGTCCATCCTTCGTCCTTGGCGGAAGAGGAATGGAGATCGTAAGAGACGAGGAGAGCATGGAAGGTTACATGAAGGCAGCTGTTGGTGTTACGCCTGACAGACCTATCCTTATCGACAGATTCCTTCACAACGCCCTTGAGTGCGAGGCTGATGCAATAAGTGATGGTAAGCAGGCTTTTGTTCCTGCAGTTATGGAGCACATTGAGCTTGCTGGTATCCACTCCGGTGACTCAGCATGCATCATTCCAAGTAAGCACATCTCTGAAAAGAACCTTCGCACCATCGAGGAGTACACCAGAAAGATTGCTGTTGAGATGAATGTAGTTGGTCTTATGAACATGCAGTACGCCATTGAGGATGACACTGTGTATGTTCTTGAGGCTAATCCCAGAGCATCCAGAACAGTACCTCTTGTATCCAAGGTATGTGGTATCAAGATGGTTCCGGTGGCTACAGATATCATCACATCACAGCTTACTGGAAGACCTTCACCTGTTAAGGATCTTATTGCTAATAAGTCCAAGGATGAGCCAGTTTACTACGGCGTAAAAGAGGCTGTATTCCCATTTAATATGTTCCCTGAAGTTGATCCTGTCTTAGGACCTGAGATGCGTTCAACCGGAGAAGTCCTTGGTCTTGCAAGAACCCCTGGAGAAGCATTTTTTAAGGCTGAAGAGGCAGCAGGAGCAGCACTTCCACTGGAGGGTGCAGTACTTATTTCACTTAATTCAGAGGACAAGCCAGAGGCAGCAGATATTGCAAGAGCCTTCGCTGATGAGGGCTTCAAGATCTACGCCACAGGCAAGACCTTTGAGAATATAGTTGATGCAGGTATTGATGCAGTCAGGATCATGAAGAACTACGAGGGCGGAAGACCAAACGTAGAGGACGTGATCAAGAATGGCGACGTGCAGCTTGTTATCAACACACCAATTGGAAAGGGTGCAGAGCATGATGACGGATACCTTCGCCGTGCAGCAATAAAGGCCCGCATTCCATACATTACAACTGTGGCAGCAGCCAAAGCAGCAGCGGAGGGAATCACTGAGGTCAAGCTTAAGGGCAGCGGACACATCAAGTCACTGCAGGAGTACCACCAGATCTAACTTCTAATACGGGGGAAAGTCCGGCTCGACCGGCGTCCGGTGGCTAAATGTGCAATTTTTGCTCCTTTAAACCGGACACTGCGTTGAGCCCAGAGCATCAGTCTCTGCGTGCATAGGCACTTGAGACTGATTGGTCTCAACTCCGTGGTTTAAAACTCGCAAAACTTGCACATTTAGCCGCCGGACGCCGGTCGAGCTCGGACTTTCGTCCCAGGATAGGTAGAGTGTTGATATATAGGGGGATTGTAAAATGAGTGATAGTGTTAATGAGAAGGATGTAAAGCAGGGCGCTGAGGATGCTGTAAATACTGGTGTTGAAGTAAATGCAGCGAATGTAGGAAATGATATAAATGCGGATAGCGTTGCAAATGTAACAAATGCAGATGG
Organism: Butyrivibrio sp.; assembly: GCA_015056565.1. Lineage (GTDB taxonomy): Bacteria > Bacillota > Clostridia > Lachnospirales > Lachnospiraceae > Butyrivibrio. Next base: position 47,572 of record SVGB01000011.1, on the reverse strand, counting down.
TTCACCGGCGTTAGATATGTTGGTAAAAATCGGCAAGAAGCAACTCTTTTTACAGAGGATAACAACTTTGGCTACAGTAGGTATATTCGTGGTTGTGCTGGTGACGATGTTGGTATTGGTGCCTAAGGTAACTATGACGCTTACCAATATTGATAAGATGGTGGCAGATGCAAGCAGCTCTGTTGAAAATATCAATGCCATGGTTGCGGAGATGACAGATGCCAGTAAGAATCTGAATCAATTGGTCAATGATAATACTGAGCCGCTTACGCAGGCAGTTAATAATATGGCTGGTATTGATTTTGAAGGACTCAATAAGGCAATCACGGATCTTCAGGCCACAGTTGGACCTATGGCGCAGTTCTTTGGCAGATTCAAGTGATAGCAGCGCTCTTAAGTGAAATGGCAATAGATGGGAAGTTTTGGAAACATGGAAATTGAGTTATCTAGCTTTTTTAACTTAACACACTATGAATATGGTGAGGCATACTTTGGAAGCCACAAGGGAATGAGATACAGGCTGGCAAGAGAACCACTGGAAAATGTCTTTTTCATAAAAAAAGAAGACAGAGGCCCTGCGACTCTTATGGCAACTGTGTGGCCAGAACCATACTCCTATGCAAATACTGACAAGGAATTGATGACCTCGGAGAATTTTGAGGTGTCCCAAGAAGGCTTTGAAGCGGCTGTGGCATGGATAAATGATCAGTATGAGAGCCGCAAAAGTGAATGGTCAAAATAATTTTTCTATAAAATAAAAAGGATTTTGAAGTCCCACGTCGAATAATAACAGATGTGGGACTTTTTTGTCCCAATAATCTACCTGAGAAAGAAGAACAGCATTGAAGATACGAGAGAAACTTGAAGAAAGAGAAACTCAGATCTTAAGCACCCATGCTTGTCTTAGCATGAATTCCAAGGGAAGAGAAAAAGAAGAAAAGCCCTGTGACATAAGGCCTTGTTTTCAGAGGGATCGCGACCGTATCCTTTATTCCAAGTCGTTTAGAAGGCTCAAGGACAAGACCCAGGTCTTTTTGTCTCCAGACGGAGATCATTACAGGACTCGTATGACTCACACCCTTGAGGTTTCGCAAAATGCCAGGACTATCGCCAAGGCACTTAGGTTAAATGAAGACCTGGTGGAGGCCATTGCTCTTGGACATGACCTTGGACATACACCTTTTGGTCATGCTGGAGAGAGGGCTCTTGATGCTGAGTGTCCAGAAGGCTTCAAACATAATGAGCAGAGCCTTAGGATAGTCGAGAAGCTTGAGAACTATGGCAAGGGACTTAACCTTACCTGGGAAGTTCGCGACGGGATCTTAAATCACGAGATGGACTTAACGCCAGGAACCCTTGAGGGCAAGGTTGTGCGACTTTCTGACAAGATCGCATATATGCACCATGACATGGACGATGCAATAAGAGGCGGGATCATTGAAGAGAGTGATGTTCCTGACTCAATTACCAGGATCCTTGGACATACCAAGGGCGAATGGCTTGATGGTTTTATTCACGATATAATAGCCAACAGCATGGACAAGGATGACATCAGGATGTCAGAGGAAGTCTATGAGGCATTTCATGCGCTAAGGCGCTTTATGTTTGAAAGAGTATACACTAATCCGGTGGCTAAGGGGGAGGAGACCAAGGTCGATGATATGATCAAGATCCTTTACCACTACTATGTGGGTCACATCGATCAGCTTCCTGACTATCTGAAAGAGATGATGGACAGGGGAGAAGCGTCAAAAGAGCGCATTGTCTGTGATTATGTCAGTTCAATGACAGACAGGTACGCAGTAGCCACATTCCAGGAGGTCTATATTCCAAAATCCTGGACAGTTCTTTGATTCAGGTATCTCGATTTAATATTGAAATGGGGAAAAGAAATTGCGCTATTCAGATCAGATTGTAGAAGAAGTCAGGTCGCGCAATGACATTGTGGATGTGATAGGACAGTATGTTCATATCCAGAAAAAGGGAGCAAACTATTTTGGGCTTTGTCCTTTCCACAATGAGAAGTCCGGTTCGTTTTCTGTATCACCAGGCAAGCAGATGTATTACTGCTTTGGTTGCGGAGCCGGCGGTAACGTGATCACTTTTTTGATGAAATATGACAACTTAACATTTGCAGAAGCTTTGAAACAGCTGGCAGACAGAGCGGGTATAACCCTTCCTGAAGAAGATAACTCGCCACAGGCCAAGGCTCTTAGGGATAAAAAACAGATCCTGTTTGATATCAATAAGGAGGCTGCCAAGTACTACTATTTAAATCTCAAAAGACCTGAGGGGCAGGTAGGACTTGAGTACTTCAAAAAGAGGGAACTGTCTGATGACACCATTAAGCATTTTGGACTTGGCTATTCGGGCCTTAATTCCAGTGATATTGTGGCTCATCTAAAAAAGCTTGGATATGAGGACTCTCAGATAATCGAGGCGGGACTTGCTTCCTTTGATGAAAAGAGAGGTACTTCCGGCAAATTCTGGAACAGGGTTATGTTTCCTATAATGGATGCCACAGGCAAGGTAATCGGCTTTGGAGGCAGGGTCATGGGCGATGCCAAGCCCAAGTACCTGAATTCACCGGAGACGCCGATTTTTGACAAGAGCCGTAATCTCTTTGGCCTTAACTACGCCAAGAATTCAAGGGCTGGATACATGATAATCTGCGAGGGCTACATGGATGTTATAGCCATGCACCAGGCGGGATTTGGCATGGCTGTTGCTTCCCTTGGAACGGCGTTTACTCCAGGTCAGGCGATGATCCTTAAGAGGTATACGGACACTGTGATCCTGTCTTATGACAGCGATGAGGCAGGCACCAAGGCAGCTCTTCGAGGAATTGGCATACTTAAGGACGCAGGGCTTAAGGGCAAGGTACTTGACCTTCGACCCCACAAGGATCCGGACGAGTTCATCAAGAATGAGGGAAGGGAAGCGTTTGAGGTGCGTATCAAAAATGCAGAGAACACTTTCTTTTTTGAAGTAAGGGTCATGCAGTCCCGGTACGACTTTAGCGATCCCGTATCCAAGACTGAGTTCCAGAGAGAGCTGGCAGGCAAGCTCTGCGAATTCGAAGAGGCCCTTGAGAGGGAAAACTACATCGAGGCAGTGGCAGCAAGATTTGGCTTTGCCATAGACGACCTAAGAAGGCTGGTGGCAGATACCGCAGCGAGAGGTGGAGGCGTAAGACAGGCAGAAAGGCCAAAGTCAGGGATTGCAACTAAAAAGAGTCCCGATGACGGAGCGAGGAAAAACCAAAGGCTCCTTCTTACCTGGCTTTCGGATGAACCTGCTATTTTCCCTAAGGTCATAAAATGGGTAACACCTGAGGATTTCTCAGATGATCTATATAGAAGTGTTGCAAAAGAGCTTTTTAAGGGCTTAGAGGCCGGGAATTTTTCGCCGGCTTCAGTGCTCGACCACTTCACAGACGAGGAAGAACACAGGCAGGTCGCTGAGATGTTCAATACCAACCTGGTGGAGATCGAGACCAAGGACCAGAGGCGCAAGGCTTTTAGAGATATCATCTACGCAGTCAAGCACTCTGGATATGAACGGCAGAAAAAGGAACTTAAACTTGATGACCCTGAATATCTGACCAAGACCATACAGGGCAAGAAAGAACTGGAAAAACTATCTCACGCAGATATTTCTCCTGACGACTAGAATACATAAGACATAATCGAAAAAATCTATCAAAAAAGAAAAGGAAAGAGTAAAAATGGCAACTAAGAAGGATACAGCAAAAGAGACAGAGAAGAAGACAAAGGCAGCTAAGACAACAAAGGCTGCTAAGGAAGAAACAAAGGCACCAGCAAAGAAGACAGCTAAGGCTACTGCTACTAAGGAGACTGCGAAAGAAGATACCAAGAAGAAAACTTCCAAGAAAGCAGCTGAAGAAGTAGCTGAGGAAAAGCCTGCTAAGAAGGCTACTAAGGCTTCTAAGGCAGCAGAAGAGGCTAAGGCACCTGCAAAGAAGACTACAAAGGCAGCAAAGCAAGCACCTGCAGAAGAAAAGTCAGCTAAGGCTTCCAAGGCATCCAAGAAGGCTGCTGAGCCTGCAGAGGAAAAGCCAGCAAAGAAGACAAGAGGAAAGGCTGCCAAGACCGAAGAAGCACCTGCAGCAGCTGCAGATGGAGAGCTTGACGAGGCAACCAGGGAGCTCTTTAACCAGAAGATCAAGGAAATCCTTGCACTTGCCAAGAAAAAGAAAAACGTTCTTGAGTATGCAGAGATCAGCGATTTCTTTGCAGATATGGGACTTAATGAGGAGCAGCTTGATAATGTCCTTGAAGTTCTGGAAAATTCCGGAATAGATGTTCTTAGAGTATCAGATACAGATGATGATATTCCTGATGACGATGATATGGTACTTACAGATGAGGATGAGGTTGATATGGAAAATATTGACCTGTCTGTTCCTGATGGAATCAGCATCGAGGATCCTGTCAGAATGTACCTTAAGGAGATTGGTAAGGTACCTCTTCTTACAGCAGAGCAGGAGATCGATCTTGCCAAGGCTATGGAGGCAGGAATCGACGCTGAGAAGACTCTTTCCGAGGATGAGGGCAAGAACAAGCTCTCAGCTGCCAAGAAGAAAGAGCTTGAGCAGGCAGTATACGAAGGAAATGAAGCTAAGAAGCGCCTTGCAGAAGCCAACCTTCGTCTTGTTGTAAGTATTGCCAAGAGATATGTAGGAAGAGGAATGCTATTCCTTGACCTTATCCAGGAAGGTAACCTTGGTCTTATCAAGGCTGTTGAGAAGTTCGATTTCAGAAAGGGATTCAAGTTCTCAACATACGCTACATGGTGGATCAGACAGGCTATCACAAGAGCTATCGCAGACCAGGCAAGAACAATCCGTATTCCTGTTCACATGGTTGAGACCATCAACAAGCTCATCCGTGTAAGCCGTCAGCTCCTTCAGGAGCTTGGCCGTGAGCCACTTCCAGAGGAAGTTGCAAAAGAGATGAACCTTCCTGTTGAGAGAGTACGTGAGATCCTTAAGATCTCTCAGGAACCTGTATCTCTTGAGACTCCTATCGGTGAGGAGGAAGATAGCCATCTTGGTGATTTCATTCAGGACGACAACGTTCCTGTACCTGCAGATGCTGCAGCATTTACACTGCTTAAAGAGCAGCTTGTTGAGGTCCTTGATACTCTTACAGAGCGTGAGCAGAAGGTGCTTCGTCTCCGCTTTGGTCTTGACGACGGAAGGGCAAGAACTCTTGAAGAGGTTGGTAAGGAGTTCAATGTAACCCGTGAGCGTATCAGACAGATCGAGGCTAAGGCACTTCGTAAGCTACGTCATCCAAGCCGCAGCCGCAAGCTCAAGGATTACCTGGACTGATAAGCTGATAGGAAAACTATATGGACAACAGATTAGATGTTCTAAAGGGCAGGATGTCAGAAAGGCTAATTACTGTTGGTGAGTCACTGGGGACGTTACACTTTGACTCACATAATGAGTCAAAGTGTAACGTCCCCGATGACTCATTTTCCTGCACTGCTGATGTTGGTTGTGATCATGGATACGTATCCATGTACCTGGTCCTTAGCGGGATATCAAAAAGTGCCATTGCCATGGACCTTAGGAAAGGGCCACTATCTGCAGCCAGAAATAATGTGGCTGAATTTGGCATTGCTGACAAGGTGCAGGTAAGACTCTCGGATGGACTTCAGGGACTTTCGGATGGAGAGGCAGATTCCCTTGTGATAGCAGGTATGGGCGGTAAGCTCATGCTGAGTATCCTTGAAAAAAGAGATATCACGACCCTTGGGATAAAGGCTGGAGTTTTGCAGCCTCAGTCAGATATCCCTGAGTTCAGGGGATATATGAGAGGCCGCGGCTTTGAGATAGTAGATGAACACATTGTTTTTGAAGATGGGAAATACTACTTTCCAATGGCTGTAAGCTTTACTGGAAGTGGTACAAGGTACGATGAGAGTCTTACAAAACTTATGGACGAGCTGTCTGTAGGCAGAGAGGATGCGCTTTGGCTGTCGGATAAATATGGCCTTTACAATATTCTTAGAAGGGATGAACTTCTAAGGCAATATTTAGAGCATGGCAGGGAGGTTAGCTCTTCAATAATGAGTAGTTTAAATAAAGACCAGCACCCGGACAGATACAGGGAAGTTGCGGGTGAGCTTAGTGACATAGAATTGCTTCTAGACTATTTTGACTGACAAGGAGAGATGGGTATGCCTAAGATTACGATCAATGGAGCAGAAAAAGACTACGAGAAAGGCACAACCTTTGAAGAAATCGCAAAGGAATATCAGAAGTACTATGACGACAGGATCGCCGCAGTAATGTTCAACGGCAAGATCCGTGAGCTTATGAAGACTGTAAAGAAAGACGGCGTTCTGTCTTTTATCACAGTAAAGGATAACATTGGGTTTAAGACCATGAGAAGAACAGGCCTTATGATTCTCATAAAGTCTGTGATCGATGTGACCGGAGGCAGCAAAAACGGTGTTTCCATAAAGGCTGAATTTACCATCGGAAATGGCCTTTACTGCACTATCAGAGGAACCAATGTCACCAAGGAACTGGTAAAAAAGATATCTGAGAGATATTCTGAGATACTTGATGCGGCTCTTCCCATCACCAAGAAGGTCTATCCTCTTGATGAGGCGATAGAGATATTCAGAAAACAGGGCATGATGGACAAGGTAAAGCTTCTTAAATACAGAAGAAGCTCTGAGATCAACGTCTATAAGCTTGATGGTTTCTATGATTATTTTTATGGTTACATGCTTCCTAACACTTCTTACATAGAGAAGTTCAAGGTGCAGAAGTACCACGATGGAATATTGCTTACACTTCCAACAAGGCAGAATTCCAAGAAGCTCATTGTATCTGAGCCAAGAGAGAAACTGTTTAAGACAATGATGCTCTCCAGCGATTGGGGCAGCATGATGGGAATTGAGAACGTAGGTGATCTTAACGATATGATCTGCTCTGGCAAGATCGGCGATATGATCCTTGTTCAGGAAGCTCTCCAGGAGCGCAGGATCGGCGAGATCGCTATGGATATCTTCAAGCGCCTCGATGTTAAGTTTATTATGATCGCAGGGCCAAGCTCATCTGGTAAGACAAGCTTTGCCAACAGACTTTCAATACAGCTAAGATCCAACGGCCTTAATCCTCATCCAATAAGCCTTGATAATTATTTTGTAAACAGAGAGGACACTCCTCTTAACGAGGATGGAAGCTATAACTTTGAGTGCCTTGAGGCTCTTGATGTTGAGCAGTTCAACGACGACATGTCAAGACTTCTTAAGGGCGAGAGAGTTGAGATGCCTGAGTTTAACTTCATTACAGGCAAAAGAGAAATGAATGGAGATTACCTGCAGCTTGGTAAGAACGACATTCTGGTAATTGAAGGAATTCACGGACTTAACGAGAAGATGAGCTATGCTCTTCCTGCTGAGTCCAAGTACAAGATATACATAAGCTGCCTTACAACCCTAAGCATCGACGATCACAACAGGATAGCCACAACTGACGGCCGTCTTCTTCGAAGGATCGTAAGAGATGCCAGAACCCGCGGCGCTTCAGCCAAGAAGACCATCAGCATGTGGCCTTCAGTAAGAGCAGGAGAGGAAGCCAATATCTTCCCGTTCCAGGAGGAAGCTGACGCTATGTTCAATTCAGCCCAGATCTATGAGCTTGCTGTAATCAAGCAGTATGCTGAGCCGTTGCTGTTTTCGATTGAGAAGGATGAACCAGAGTATTATGAGGCCAAGCGCCTTTTGAAGTTCCTTGACTACTTCGTAAGTGTAGATAATTCAATGCTCCCACGAAACTCCATCTGCAGAGAATTCGTTGGCGGAAGTTGCTTTAAAGTGTGAGAAAATGACGGCTTTTGTGACAGGGGGACGGTTCTTTTGACACGTTGCACGCAATGTGTCAAAAGAACCGTCCCCTCTGTCACGAAAGCCGTCATTATCTTATCATTCTATTTTATCAGTGTTAAGAAATACCCCTTCTCCCTCATCAGAACCTCCAAGGAGGAGTCCAAGGTAACGCCCTTTGTAATCAAAGAGCCCGCCCCCTGACATACCTTCATTGACATCAAGATAGCAGTAGATCACATCCTGATTAAAATCCTCAGAAAAAGTCTCAGGGCTTGCCACAAGTCCTGCACTTGCAGTGTTGTAGTCAGGGATCACCATGAAAATATTTTCCCCTGACTCTGGAAGGTTCTTCCCTGGTTTTAACTCTTCAATATCAATCTTTTTTGTATCATCCACTTTTACTGTCAAAAGGCAGTAGTCTTTTTCTGTGTTATTAGTAAAGACTTGCGCACTGGCATGATCTCCATTCCAGAAGTATACTGTGATATCTTCTTTATCATCTATTACATGGGATGCTGTGATCACAGTGATGGTCTTTTTCCCAATTTTCCAGATATTCCCGCTGCCAGAGAGCCTTCCGCTGTCAATGGTAACTGAGGTCTTAAGCGCATGGTTAAAGGCACTGTCAAAGTCGCCATCACCTTGCCCGGAACAGCCAATGCATGTGATAAGAAGTAAAAGAGCAACAATAGAAATTGCGATTACTTTAAAGGAAATAAATTTATTTGACATAGTGAGTATATTTTCTCACCTTTAATATGAAAATGGAATACTCTTTTAGGTTGTTGAAAGATTAGTTTTACAATCAAATATTTCTATGTTATCATTCTACTTGCTCAGTTCTGAGCATTCTTGTCATGTTCATGGCAAGCGCAGTATTTCACTGCAAATTCCCTTGATAAGGAAAAAACTAAATTTTATAATTAAAGGAGAAGAGATTATTGAAAGAATTACCAGTAATAAGCGCAAGCCGGGAACATAAGGATCGGCTTTTTAACTTCATCTTCGGAAGACCTGAAAACAAGAAATGGACACTTAGTCTGTATAATGCAGTTAATGGTACTTCCTACAAGGATGAGACCAAGATTGAGTTTAATACACTTGAGGAATATCTTTATGTACACATGAAGAATGACACATCGTTCTTGTTTGTAGGATATATCAGTTTGTATGAACATCAATCAACCTATAATCCCAATATGCCGCTTAGGATGATGCAGTACATATCAGCGGTGTATGATGGATATATATCATCCAATGACCTTGATAAATATGGTGAGGAATTACTTCAAATACCTACACCTAAGCTGATAGTATTCTACAACGGAACAAAGGATGAGCCCGATGAAAAGATACTAAAGCTCAGCGATTCCTTTTCTGAGAGTACAAGAAAAAATGCAGACATAGAAGTAAAGGTCAGGATGATTAATATAAACTATGGGCGTAACAAAGAACTGATGGAAGCCTGTAGACCTCTTTATGAGTACTCCTGGTTTATTCAGAATATAAGACAGTTCAGAAAAAAGTTTAAGGATATAGGAGAAGCCACTGGCAAAGCGCTGATAGTAATGCCTGACGACTTCATTTTGAAACCATTTCTCATGGAACATATGGCGGAGGTGGCAAATATGTTATCAGAAGAATTACAGGAACTTAATGCAAAACAGCTCATTGCAAGGGCAAATTATAAAAAAGGTCAGATTCATGGTGAAAAAATCGGCGAAAAGAAAGGCGAAAAGAAGGGCGAAAAGAAGGGCATAACTAACATGTCAAGTCTTATCAGCTGGCTCTTTTCCCAGAACCGTGATGAGGATGTTAAAAAAGCAGCAACTGATCCTGAGTACCTGGATAAGCTATTTGCTGAATATAATGATGCTAATAAAGACCACTAAATAAAAAATCTCCACCGGGTAAGGACTTTTGATCCTTACCCGGTTTTTCATGCGTTTAAAATGGCATCATGATTGTGTTATACTATATGAGATTGATTTTTAACCAATACAAAAAGTAAAACCAATAACGAAAGGTGAAGTAAGCTTTGAATATTATTCTGTTATCAGGTGGATCAGGCAAGCGCCTGTGGCCACTTTCAAATGACGTAAGAAGTAAACAGTTCATCAAGATATTTAAGAATGAGGATGGAACTTATGAGTCTATGGTCCAGAGGATGTATGGCAAGATCAAGAAGATTGACTCAGATGCAACTGTGACCATTGCAACAAGTAAGAGCCAGATCTCCGCGATCCACAACCAGATAGGAACTGATGTTGGCATAAGTGTTGAGCCTTGCAGAAGGGACACATTTCCTGCAATAGCGCTGGCTACTGCATATCTTGCAGATGTTATGGGAGTAAACCCTGAGGAGCCTGTAGTTGTATGCCCGGTGGATCCTTATGTTGAGGACGACTATTTTGAGGCTCTTAAGAAATTATCTGATCAGGCAGCTAAGGGTGAAGCCAATCTTGTCCTTATGGGTATAGAGCCTACTTATCCAAGTGAGAAGTATGGATACATCATCCCTAAGACCAAGGATGACACTTCAGATGTTGAAACCTTCAAGGAAAAGCCAACAGTTGAGGTTGCCAGGAAATATATTTCCAAGGGCGCTTTGTGGAACGGCGGCGTATTTGCCTACAAGCTTTCTTATGTCCTTGAAAGAGCTCACGAGCTCATCGACTTTACAGATTACCAGGATCTCTTTTCAAAATATGAGACTTTAGAGAAGATTTCTTTTGACTATGCTGTTGTAGAAAAAGAGGACAAGATCCAGGTTCTGAGATTTGCTGGAGAGTGGAAGGATCTTGGAACTTGGAATACTCTGACAGAGGCTATGACAGAGAATGTTGTAGGCAAGGGAATTATGAACGACAACTGTGATGGCGTCCACATCCTCAATGAACTCAATGTGCCAATTATCGCCATGGGGCTTCATGATGTGGTCATCTCAGCTTCTCCAGAGGGAATCCTTGTTTCTGACAAAGAGCAGAGTTCTTATATCAAGCCCTATGTTGATGGCATCGATCAGCAGATCATGTTTGCGGAAAAGAGCTGGGGCAGCTATCAGGTAATGGACGTTGAGCCCACAGCCATGACCATCAAGGTTATCCTCAATCCTGGCCACTCCATGAACTACCACAGCCACAAGAACAGGGACGAGGTGTGGGTTGTTCTCTCAGGTACAGGCCGCACAGTTGTTGATGGAATGGAGCAGAACATTGCTCCCGGCGATGTGATCACCATGAGTGCAGGGTGCAGACATACTGTATTTGCGGACACTGAGCTTAAGCTTGTAGAGATACAGCTTGGAAGCGACATCTCAGTGGAGGACAAGCAGAAATTCGAGCTTGAGTGATAAGGTTATATGGGAAAAGAAAGATCAGGCGCCATTCCGTTTCTCTTAAGGCCTGCAGGTAAGGACTACCTCTGGGGCGGACAGAGACTTAATGACGACTTTAGTAAAAAAATAAATATGGATCCCCTGGCGGAGACATGGGAGTGTTCAACCCATCCTGATGGATTAAGCGTCGTATCAGGTGGGGAGTTTGATCAGATGACTTTAAAAGATGTAATAACAAGTCATCCTGAGTTTTTGGGACAGCACTACGAGGCGCTAAAAGAAATACCGATCCTCATCAAATTTATCGATGCCAAGTCGGATCTGTCGGTACAGGTCCATCCAAGCGATGAATACGCCTATGAACACGAGAATGGTCAGAGGGGCAAAACTGAGATGTGGTATGTCCTTGATGCATCTGCAGGAGCCAGGCTTGTGTATGGCCTTAAGCATGACTGTACTAAAGAGGAACTGCTTTCATATATAAATGAAGGCAAGCTTGAACGGCATCTTCAGTACGTGCCCATCAAAAAGAACGATGTCTTTTATATTGAGTCAGGAACCATCCATGCTATCGGCGCAGGGGCGCTGGTTGCTGAGATCCAGGAGAGCAGTAACTTAACCTACAGGATCTACGACTACAACCGTGTTGACAAGAACGGCAATCTCCGTGAACTTCATATAGACAAGGCACTGGAAGTAGCTAATCTTAAGGGCCTTCAGGAGCCAAGACAGAAGCTCCGCGTTCTGAGGTATGGCCCGGGAGTAGCAAGAGAGCTTTTATCAAGATGCAAGTATTTTGAAGTAAACAGGATGCTGGTAAATACTGAGAGAAGACAGGATGTCTTTTACGAGGCTGATGAGTTGTCCTTCAGAGTGCTGCTTTGCTTCGATGGCTGCGGAACAGTGTGCTATGAGGATGAAGATGGAAGGCGTCACTACATAGATATCTATAAAGGAGACTGCCTTTTTGTTCCGGCAAACTCAAGGAGGCTCAAGCTAAATGGCAGGTTTGATTTCCTTGACGTAAGGTGCTAAAAAATTTTTTTAAAAAAAATTTGAATATTTTGCAACATATCATTCCCTTCAGTTGTGTACATGGTAGAAAGGCAATAACCATAACACAATTGGAGGGAATTTATTATGAAAAAGAACTACAGACTAATTGGCACATTAATGATGGCAGCACTTCTTGCAGGAAATTTATCCGGATGCGGAGCAGCAAGAAACTATCAGACTGAAACTGCAGCTGAGTATCCGGAGCAGGATAACAGTTACTACAGCACAGAAACCTGTGAAGAACCTATGATGGCTGCACCATCTGCTTCAACCACTTCATTATTTGATTCTATAGGAGCTTCCAAGGCTGCTGAAACTGAAGGCTGCTACGTATATGACGACAGCGACTACTGCATCGTTGTTCCGGAGTACAACACAGAATCCTACGATAAACCCGATGAGAACGGATTTTTCTTATCCCAGGGGCAGCCTCTTTCAACCTTTGCAGCAGATGTGGATACAGCATCTTATGCCAATGTAAGGCGCATGATCGAAAATGGGTACAGCAAGAACAACATTCCATCAGACGCTGTAAGACCTGAGGAATTCCTTAACTACTTTTCCTATGATCTTAATAGTCCCAGGAGAGGCGAGAAGTTTGCAGTTACGACAGAAGTTTCAAAGTGCCCATGGAATCAGGACCACGAGCTTATGTTTGTGGGAGTAAAGGCAGAGGATAAGCTTGATGGACAGCTTCCAAAGAGCAACCTGGTATTTCTCATTGATGTATCAGGTTCCATGGATGATGAAGACAAACTGGGACTTTTAAAGAAAGGATTTATCGAGCTTGTAGACAACCTTGAAGGCGAAGGTACAGTTTCTATCGTTACATACGCAAGCAATGAGAAGGTCGTTCTTGACGGCGCTGATATGTCAGATAAAAGAAAGATCAAAGAAGCTATAAGATCTCTTGAAGCCTATGGTGCTACCGCAGGCGAGAGAGGCATGGAGATGGCCTATGAGATAGCAAAAGAAAACTTCATCGATGGCGGAAACAACCGCATCATCATGGCAACAGACGGAGACCTCAATGTTGGTATCTCAGATCCAGACGAGCTTGAAGAGTTCATCACAAAAAAGAAGGACCAGGGAATCTACCTTTCAGTTTTAGGCTTTGGCGAAGGAAACTACAAGGATGACAAGATGGAGAGACTTGCTGACTGCGGCAATGGCAACTACTCCTACATAGATTCTCTTATAGAGGCAAGAAAGGTCCTTGTGGAAGAGATGACTTCAACTCTTGTAACTGTAGCAAAAGACGTCAAGTTCCAGGTGGAGTTCAACCCTGCAACAGTTAATTCCTACAGACTTATTGGCTACGAAAACAGAGAGATGGACGCAGTGGACTTTAACAATGACAAGAAGGACGGCGGCGAGCTTGGTTCAGGCCACAGCGTAGTTGCCCTTTATGAGATCGTTCCAGCTGGCAGTGAAAGCGCCATCGATCTTAAGTATCAGCCTGAAAAAAACAGCGATGGTTCAGATGACTATGCAACTATCAAGATCCGCTATAAAGAGCCTGAAGAAGACAGATCAGAGCTTCTTACATATGTTGTTGGAGCAGATGCTTACAGAGAAAAGGTAAGTGAGAACCTTAAGTTTGCAAGCCTTGTATCTGAGTTTGCAATGCTCCTTGGGGATAGCGACTATGCAGGAACTATGACTTACAGAGATATCATAAACAGCTACAGAGAGCTTGATAACACTGATGACTACAAGGATGAGTTTATTTCACTGGTCAGAATGGTAGAAAAAAGAAGCTGATATTTGTTATACTATCTCCCGGGGAGAGGTGTTCCCCGGGAGGAAGATATGTCAGATTTCGCATTAGGATTTGAGAGGCCTGCGCAGCGGCTTTTGTTTGATACATATTATGATGGCAGATCATTTAAACGCCTGGTAAAAAGAGCTGTCAGGAAGATATTTCTTTTTGCTGATAAGGCAGAAAATGCAAGCGTCACTGTAAGCGGGGAGTCTAAGGGGGCTGTAAGTAGCTCAAAAGAGCGTGCAGGACAGATCATAGACCTCTATGGAGATAAGGTTCTTCGCCTTGCATACTCATATGTTCACAACATGAGTGATGCAGAGGATATTTTGCAGGATACCCTGATCCAGTATATAAAGGGGGCTCCTTCTTTTGAAAGCTCCGAGCATGAAAAGGCATGGATCCTGAGGGTTGCAGCTAACATCAGCAAGAACAAGATCAGGTATAACAATTACAGGGAAACAGATGAACTCATGGAAGAGCTTGTTGCAGAGGATGAGGAAGACCTTTCTTTTGTATGGGACGCAGTTAAGCAGCTCCCTGAGAAGTACAGAGAGGTCATACATCTGTTTTATGAGGAGGGTTTTTCAACTGGTGAGATATCTAAGATCCTTAAAAGAAAAGAGTCCACAGTAAGGTCTGACCTTTTAAGGGGCAGGGAAAAACTAAAATCTATACTGAAGGAGGCCTACGACTTTGAATAAATATCAGAGAGTAATGGAACATGTAAAAGTCGATGATGATATGAGAAAGCGCATCCTTCAAAATGTGGAAAATGAGCTTTCAAAAGAATCCAAGGTTGTTCAGTTTGGAAGAGGAACCATCAGCCAGATAAGGAAACATGCAGGAATGGCTGCGATGTTTGCGATCCTCTTACTTGGAGCATTCGCAGTTGCACGTATCACTGGCGGTATAACACATACAAGCGCTCCAACTATGAGCGACACCGCCATTATGACTGAAGAAACTGCCATAGAGGAAGAAGCTGTCATGGATGAAGATGCTGCAGAGCCTGTTGGCAGTGCCAAGACGGAGGGTGAAGAAAGTCAGGCTATAGGGCAGACGGAGCCATCCGCAGCCCATTACATAGGACCTGTACTCCTGCCGATAATAGTGATCGCACTGATAGCACTTCTTATATGGCTGATCGTACATTTTATTAGAAGGCGCAGAAAATAATTAGCCTTGCGGCTGAAAAAACGCTGTGCTATACTGATTATCCAATGAGCAGGATGGATGATCGCTGCCGTGCAAACGAAAGGGCACGGGAGAGGAAAGTCCGGGCTTCGCAGGGCAGGATGCCAGATAACGTCTGGTGGAGGCAACTCCCAGGATAGTGCAACAGAGAGACACCGCGTAGGAATGCTTGCATTCCCTGTGCATGCCACAAGCATGCGGCGTAAGGGTGGAAAGGCAGTGTAAGAGACTACCGTGCTGGTGGTAACATCAGTAGCCATGTAAACCCCATCCGAAGCAAGACCGAAAAGAGGACCATGAGCCGGCCCGGCTCGTTCTCAGGTGGGTCGCTTGAGGCTGTTGGTGACAGCAGTCCTAGATAGATGATCATTCACGACATAACCCGGCTTATAGTTCTGCTCATTACAAGATAATAAGGACATCATCTGAGTTGAATTTCAGATGATGTCTTTTTTGTATTTGTTTTTTCCTTTTTGATTTACAACCTGCCCGCCAATAAGGTAAGATAAACTTTTAGAGGACTATTAATGAAATTACAAGAGGGAATGTGTTATGAGTGGTTATAAGTTTATTGATGATCGTGGCTCTTTTGAAATAAAAGATCCTCAGCACACAAGCGGACTCTATCTTCCAGTGGCAGGAGGAAAGGGACTTAGAAGTGCAGTATCACCTGATTTTGGAGGTGATAGCAAGCTTGATCAGAACCATTTTCTGATTGCTCCAAAGAGCATTGCTGATCTGCATGCTGAGAGAGATACGAGAAACTTTTTTGCTGTGTTTGAGGATGGGATCTGGTCAGCCTGCGGCGCTTCAGCAGGTCAGGAAGCTGACAGATTTACAGACAATGAGGATGAAGTTACTCTCTTTGGTGGTCGTATGTGGCAGAAGGTTGTAAGGACCAGCAAAAAGAGAGGTCTGCAGGCTGAAGTTACTATTTTTGCTCTTCTTAAAAATTCATCTGAGATCATGACTGTTAAGTTCACTAACAGCTTAGATAAAGATATTTCTTTTACCCCTGTTGCAGCTGTTCCAATCTATGCAAGAAGTGCTGACAATATCAGAGATCACAGACACGTTACATCTCTACTAAACAGGGCATTTGTCATTGACCAGGGAGTTATTGTCAAGCCAACGCTTTCTTTTGATGAAAGAGGGCATCAGATCAATGACACAGCTTACTTTGTGATCGGTGCAGATGAAAATGGCGACAGCCCGGTTTCATTCATCGCTGATGCTGACAAGTTTATTGGCGAGGGCGGAACATATACAAGACCAAGGTCTTTACTTGATGGTATGGGAGCTTTTGAGACTGCGCCATTTAAGGTAGATGGAAAAGAGACTATTGGCGCTTTGAAGTTTAAGGACGTAACGCTAAAAAAAGGTGAGAGTGTATGCTTCCAGATTGCTATTGGAACATTTGTCTGTGGCAAGGAAGATTCAATCAAGGTTGACGACAGTGAAGACTTTGTTGCAGCAAGGGATGCAATTTACAGCCCTGACAGTGCAGGTAAGGCCTTTGAAGAAGCTAAACAGTACTGGGAGAACATCACTAATATCCACGTAAAAACTGGCGATAAGAACTTTGATAATTTCATGGAGTGGATCGCATTCCAACCACAGCTTCGAAGGATCTACGGCTGCTCATTCCTTCCTCACCACGACTACGGAAGAGGTGGAAGAGGCTGGCGTGACCTGTGGCAGGACTGCCTGGCACTGCTTCTTACAGACCCTGATGGAGTTCGCAAGATGATCCTTGATAACTTCAGGGGTGTGAGGCTTGATGGCACCAATGCCACAATAATTGGCGACAAACCTGGTGAATTCAAGGCTGACAGAAATGGAATCCCAAGAGTGTGGATGGATCATGGCTTCTGGCCATTCCTTACACTCAAGCTATACATGGACCAGACCGGAGATCTGGATATACTTTTGGAGGATGTTCCTTACTTTAAGGACAACTTTGTATGCCGCGCCGAAAAACGAGATGAGGCTTATAATGACAGCTACGGCGTGGTTCAGAAGGACGATACAGGAAAAGAGTACATGGGCTCTGTCCTTGAGCACCTTCTAATAGAGAATCTCACAGCCTTTTATGATGTGGGAGATCACGGACAAATAAGGCTCAGGGGCGCAGATTGGAATGATGCGCTTGATATGGGAACTCACAAGGGTGAGAGCGTTGCATTTACAAATGGCTATGCTGGAAACCTTCAGGAAATAGCGGATTACATAAGAATTTATGAGGCTTTGGGCGCAGGCAAGAGCTGCAAGCTGGCAAAAGAGATACTGCCGCTTATCTTATCTGATGGCGAGGATCTCTTTGGCAGCCCTGAGAATAAGAAGAAGCTTCTTTATGGCTACATGGATGAAGTAAAATCATCAATAAGTGGCGTTAAGGAAGAGGTGGATCTTGAGGAGCTGGCAGCTGCTCTTGAGGAGAAATCCCAGGATCTTATGAAGCGCATAAGAGAAAAAGAGTGGGTCAGAGACTCTGAGGGCGACGGTTGGTACAACGGATACTACGACGACAATGGCAATGCTGTTGAGGGTGAGTTTGATACACCTGACGGCAAGAATGTGAGAATGATGCTTACAGGCCAGGTATTTTCCGTTATGTCAGGAACTGCCAGGGACGAGGATGTGCCAAGTATCATAAAGAGTGTCGATAAGCATCTCTATAACAGGAAGATTGGCGGATATCGTCTTAACACAGACTTTAAGGCAGTAAGGACTGACCTTGGAAGGATGTTTGGCTTCTCCTATGGAGATAAGGAGAACGGAGCTGTCTTTTCACATATGGCAGTTATGTATGGCAATGCCCTTTATAAGAGAGGCTATGCGAAAGAGGGATTCAAGGCTCTTAGCTCTTTATATGAAACAGCTAAGGACTTTGAGACAAGCAGGATCTATCCTGGTATTCCGGAGTATTTTAACGGCGAGGGAAGAGGCCTTTACAACTACCTCACAGGAGCTGCCAGCTGGTATCTTATGACAGTAGTAACTGAGGAGTTTGGCGTATGCGGCCAGGCTGGTGATCTGAGCATTGATCCTAAGCTTGTATTGTCACAGTTTGACGATGAGAATAAGGCTTCGATCAGTCTTATCTTCAGAGGTAAGAATCTGACAGTTACCTACAACAATCCTGACAGGCTGGATGCTGGAAGCTATAATGTTAAGAGCGTTTCCATTGATGGAAAAGAGCTTGAGACAAGCGGCGAAGGCTTTATGGTGATCGGAAGTGATATCATAGACGGACTGTCTGATGGCAGCCACAACATAAACGTTGTTCTTGGATAAAGAGATAGGCTAATACTATGAAACGCAACTATAGATTTATCATAAGCTATGACGGAACAAGGTACCATGGATGGGAGCGTCAGCCAGGTAAGGATGCCACTATCCAGGGGAAGCTTGAGACGGTCCTTAATAAGATGAAAAAAAGCGGCGATGAAACGGTGGTCAATCTTATTGGCGCAGGACGCACAGATGCTGGCGTGCATGCCAGAGCCATGACCGCAAACGCTTTTCTTGATACTGACATGTCTGAGGAAGAGATCCAAAGATATATGAACAATTATCTTCCAGAGGACATTTCAGTTAATGAGGTTAAGATCTGCTCTGAGCGGTTTCACGCAAGGTACAATGCCATTGGTAAGACCTATAGATATACCTGCTGGTATGGCGTAAGTAAGCCGGTCTTTGACAGAAAGTACGTTACTATACTTGATAAAAGACCGGATACTGAAGCTATGAGGGCTGCGGCAAAGCACCTTTTGGGAACCCACGACTTTAAGAGCTTTTGTGGAAATACCAAGATGAAAAAGTCCACTGTAAGATGTGTTGATACCATCAACATAGAAGAGAGCGGGAATTACATAAGACTCTATTTTCATGGAAATGGTTTTTTGCAGAACATGGTAAGGATACTTACAGGAACTCTTTTAGAAGTTGGATATGGAAATATTGCGCCGGATGAAGTCAAGGACATTTTAGAAGCCTGTGACAGGCAGAAAGCCGGTCCTACAGCACCTCCCCAGGGACTTGCACTCATGAAAGTTGATTACTAAAAATCTGGCGGAAACTGAAATTCTAAATCAAGTACAAAATGTGTTGTAATTTTGATGATTATCCGCTATCATTGTTATACCGCGTCGGCGGAAAATAAGAACTTATACCACTAATTGAAACGAGGAAAAGTAAATTGATAAAAAACAGATTCTTTTCATCACTTAAAATGGCTGCTGTATTAACAGCTACTATTGTAAGTGTGTTTTCTTTCGCTCCTTTAAAGGCTGATGCAGCCGGTCTTGGAGCTGTCACCATCAATTCGGTATCTATAGCAGGTGAGAGTGTCGTTGTAAATATATCTGCTTCAGATCTGCCATCAAGTGACGATGGTCAGTTTTATCTTTTCGCTGAAAAGCCATATCAGGGAGCACCGGCAGGTTCTCCAGTTGCACAGGCACCTATAAGTGCAGGGCTTAACATGTCAGTTCCCCTGGGATATCAGACTACAAACTGTCATCTCTATGACAAGTTCCAGGTTGCAGTTAAGCAGGGCGGAAACTTTGTTTCTGTAGCAGGAGCCAAGTACATAACCAATCCTGAGGCTCTGGCAGCAGGATCACCAGCAAGAAAGAACAATGGCAAAAAGGGACTTATCCTTGACGGCGCTAAGATTGGAAATGGTAATACAGAGTCTGTTCAGCTTGGTGTAAAGCAGGGTGCATATAACATCAACCTTCCGGATATCATCGGAGGCAATGGTGGCGTTCAGTATGGATATAACGGAAAGACCTATTACTTTGATTCAGCTTATCTTAGTCAGTATGACCACTGCGTAAGGACCAGCACCAATCAGGGAATGGGCATGACTATGGTTCTTTTAAATCCACGTGCGGCAGGAGAGGAGTTCATGATCTCCCCATCAGCAAGAGGCGGACGTTCAAGCTATTACCTTATGAATACTTCTGAGGATAAGGGACTTGAGTATCTTGAGGCTGTAGTTTCTTTCCTTGCCATGAGATATAACGGTAAAAACGGCTGTGGACAGGTAGACAACTGGGTTATCGCCAACGAAGTTAATGCCAAGAATGTCTGGAATTACTCAAGCATCACAGACCAGATGCAGTACGCGCAGCTCTACGCAGATTCCGTGAGAGTCTGCTATAATGCAATTAAGAGCAGAAATGCAAACGCTTATGTATGCATAAGCCTTGATCAGAACTGGACTCATATCCATAACGGCTCCTACTACTCAGCAAGGAGCATGCTGGAAGCTATAAATGCATGTATCGTTGCTCAGGGCAACATCGATTGGGCAGTTGCTGAGCATCCTTACAACTATCCTATGAGCTGGACAAGCTTCTGGACTCCTAAGAACGCTGCCATGGTCACACATGACATGAACACACCTTACCTTACCATGGAGAATATCGAAGTGCTGACAGATTTCCTTTGCCAGCCTGCCTTCAGGAATTCCAAGGGCGCTGTGCGACCAGTCCTTTTAACTGAGATCGGTTATTCTTCAACTCAGGGAGAAGAGGCGCAGGCAGCAGCAATTGTCTACGCTTACCAGAGATGTGTTAACAACCAGTACATCAAGCTCATAGCCTTTAACAGACAGACTGATTCCCCAGTGGAAATCGCCCAGGGACTTTCAGTTGGTCTTACCCATACAAATGGTGCAAGAAAGCTTGCTTTTGAATTCTATCAGCAGATGGACGGACCAAATGCTGGCGCTTATATTGGAAGAGCTGCATCCTACATGGGAATAACAGACTGGAACGCTCAGATGCGCCCCAGATAGGACTTAATATGAGACTTATAGATTACTACAACTATATAGCTATGGCTGCCTACATCCTTATGGGTGGGGCAGCCTTATATTTTTATTTTTCAGGGAAAAAGAAAGCTGGGATCCATCTAAGTGACAAGGCTTTAAGGATTTCTTTTGTAGTGGTGATGCTTGTGGCAGCAGCCCTAAGACTATATAAGCTTGGAACTGTACCCTACGGCCTTCAGCAGGATGAAGCATCAATTGGCTACGAAGCCTATATCCTGTCAAATTTCGGAATAGACAGAGATGGTTATCACTTCCCGGTCTATCCAATAACCTGGGGATGTGGTGGCGGAAGTCCGCTTCTTATTTACCTGAACGTTATTTCAATCGCTCTGTTTGGACCAGGAATCCTTAAGCTCCGCCTGATTCCCGCAGTTTGCGGTATCCTTACAGTATTTCTTTTCTACAAGACATTAAGGCTTGGCTTTGAGGAAAAGAGCTACAGGAATGAGGCATCACTTCTGGGAGCAGCGTTTCTTGCAATCAGTCCCTGGCACGTGATACTTTCCCGCTGGAGCCTTGACAGCAATATAATGCCCTTTAACCTGATATTGTCTGTATATCTGTATTTGCTGGCATCAAAAAAGAAGAGCAGCGTAATTTACTGCTTAAGTGCTGCTTCTTTTGCGCTTTGTATGTACAGCTACGGTGCGGCAACTATAGTTGTTCCGGTGACACTGTTTTTGATCGCAATATATTCAGTTAAGAATAAGAGCCTGACAATCCCGCAGCTTGTTTATTCGTTTGTTACTTTCCTGGTGGTCTTTGCGCCCCTTTTACTGTTCTATGCAGTGAACTATCTTGGGGTTCCAGAGATAATCACTGATGTGGTGACCTTTAACAGGTTTACTGCCAAAAGGACGGGAGAAGCTTTTGTATCTTTGGGAGGAGGATTTTTCAAAGGGATACTTGGAAATCTTAAGGACCTTCTTTTGACCATAAGTGTTGGCAATGAGAAAAACACCATTGCACACTACCTGCCAGGCTATGCTACGCTTTTTGAATTTACATTCCCTGTGACTTTTTTGGGATTTGTTATAGGGGTAAAAGAGCTCTTTTCCAAAGATGACGACAAAGGTAGACAGGGCGGGATATTAAATGCCATGTTTATCTTTGTTACTTTAGGAAATGTCCTGCTGGATATGGTGATCCTTCCGGATATTCAGAGGCTTGTGATGCTCTTTATTCCACTTATCTATTTCTTTGTTCGTGGAGCTGTGTTCGTATTTGAAAACCTGGGAAGAGCAGCAGCTATCGTGCTTACCATGATCCTTTTGCTTGGAGGAGTTTCTTTTACCAGGGACTACTTCACGCAGTATAACAGGTGGACCATCAGTATCTTCATGCCGGGATATGGAGATGCTATTAAAAGAGCTTATGAGATCGCAGGAGACGACAGGACTATACGTTCAACCTATGATGGTCTGGCAGCTCCCTTTATGATCGCGCTTTACTACAACAACTATGATCCAAACCGCTTTACCAGTACAGTTATGTACAAGGATGAGACGGCAGAGTTCAGAATTGCTGGAAGTTTTGGTAACTTCATTTTTGAACTCCCACAGGATGTGAATTCTAAGGAATACGAGGGCGATGTCTTCGTTGTATCAAGCGATGACAGGAACAAGTTCTCTGACATAAGCATGTTTACTGAGGAAGATTTTGGTGGATACCACGTGCTCTACAAGTAGTTTCTAAACCAATTGGAACCTTTCTTAAAAGACAATTAAAAGTGCTGTTTTCCTATGGAAAATGGCACTTTTTTCTCCGATAATTATTTATGTAACGAGGAAAAAGTTACAAATCTTTTGTCGGAGGAGAAGGCTATGAAGAAGAGAATTTTTTCAGTAATTGTCGCTATGGGGATGATCATTTCTGCCTTATCTATCGAATCCGACTTGATTCCCGCAAAAACAGCATACGCCGAAAAAGAGGTTTCTTCCGGGATCACAATTGACGACGAGTATCTCATTCCTGATGGAATGGGCTATTTTACATACTACGTGGTTGTGGCAACTAATAACACTGGTAGCGACATTGCAATAAGCGCCGATTTCCTGGCCAAGGACAGCGGCGGAACAGTGCTAAGAAGGGTCAATGATTACTCTGACGCAGTAAAAAATGGCCAGCAGTTTATTCTCTACGGACAGTTTAGCCAGGAGTCAATCCGAAAGGCAGCAAGCTTTGAGTATGACTACAACGTTTTGCCAACAGACAAGTGCGCGTATTCGCAGGTTTCTGTAAATGCCAAGAGAAATGGCCACATTGTTGAATTGTCTGCAACTAACTATTCAAAGTATGATATTCAGGGAGTAGGTGTTCGCACTATTTTCCTTAAAAATGGAAAGCCTATAGCTTTCGATACAGTAAACATTGCTGATCTTGGAACCACTTTCCGCGGTGGCAGCACCAATTACCAGGTGGTGGGCATGAACGTCTCCGATTACGATGATGTTGTGGTTACATACACCTCAGTATCAAACATCCCACTTCCTGCAGATACCTGATACAAGACCGGTCATGGCGCCCTTAACGGGGCGCCTTTTTTGGTATATAATGAAAGTTAGTGATTTGAAAGGATGAAAGCCATGAGAAAGGGCATAGTGATGGAGGGCGGAGCCATGCGCGGGATGTTTACCTGCGGTGTTTTGGACGTCCTTATGGAAGAAGGAATATCTTTTGACGGAGCAGTGGGAGTATCGGCAGGGGCCACATTTGGATGTAATCTTAAGTCCCACCAGATAGGAAGAGCCTACAGGTATAATAAAAAATATTGTAGTGATAAGAGATATCACAGTATAAGATCACTGGTGCTTTCAGGAGATATCTATAACGTACCATTTTGCTACGATGAGCTGCCTCACAGACTTGATAAGTGGGATGAGAAGGCTTTTGAAGAAAATCCGATGGAATTTTACTGCGTGGCTACTGATGTTGAGAAAGGTGCACCTGTGTACCATAAATGCACAGATGGAAGGACGGGTGATCTTAAATGGATACAGGCATCAGCCTCAATGCCCCTTGTATCACGCATTGTAAATATTGACGGCGGAAAATACTTAGATGGCGGAACTTCTGATTCAATTCCGTTAAAGTTCATGGAAGGCAAGGGGTACGACAAGATACTTGTCATTGAGACTCAGCCCATAGATTACATTAAGGGCCAGCAGAAGTTTATGCCGCTTGTTAAGGCAGTGTACAGGAAGTATCCTGCCATGGTAGAGTGCATGGACAAGCGCCATCTTATGTACAACGAGGAAAAGAGATATATCAGAGAAAAAGAAAAAGCAGGGGAAGTGGTGGTAATAAGACCAAAGGAGCCACTTAACATAAACCCCGTTGAGAAGGACCCAAAAGAGATAGAAAGAGTCTATGAGCTTGGGCGTGCAGCTGGAAAAGAGAAGCTGTCACAGATAAAGACTTATTTTGAGATTTGAGAATATCAGCTTTAAATAATTATCCGGGAGAGACATTATGGATCAGAGACTACAGCCACTTTTTACACCTTGGAAGATTGGAAAATGTCAGATAAAAAACAGGATCGTTCTTACATCCATGGGAGGAACAGATCTTTTTGGATGGATGGAGAAAAATCATTTTGATAAGGCAGGGGCAGAGTTTATCTTAAAGGTTGCCAGGAACAATGCAGGCCTTGTGCTGCCTGGATGCCAGCCTGTATATAACCCTATGTTTGGGCAGTGGCTCTATTCAAACAAGCAGATGTATCAGGACCTTGCCAAGTGGATGCCAGAGTTTCACAAGACAGGAGCCAAGCTCTTTGTTCAGCTCACTGCCGGATTTGGCAGGTCTTTTACCATCAGCAGCATGATGGAAAAGCTCTACACAAACCCTGCGCTCAGGGTTCTTTCAAAGCCCTTTATGGACCTTAATAAGATAACTGCATCCGCAAGCCCATCACCTAACAGATGGTCAGACAAGGTGCCTTCAAGGGCTCTTACTATAAATGAGATAAAAGAGTACGTTACTGCTTTTGGAAAGTGTGCCAAGCTCCTTAAGGATGCAGGTGTTGACGGCGTTGAAGTTCACGCTGTTCATGAAGGCTATCTTCTTGATCAGTTCACACTTCCCTATGTCAACAAGAGAACAGATGAGTACGGCGGCTCTTTTGAAAACAGATATCGTTTTGCTGTCGAAATCGTTCAGGAGATCAAGAAGCAGTGCGGAAGCGACTTCCCTGTTTCCCTTCGCTACAGCGTGATCAGTAAGACCAAGGGAATGAGGCAAGGCGCTCTTCCCGGAGAGACCTACGTAGAAGCAGGAAGGGACTTTGAGGAGTCAGTTAAGGCTGCCAAGTATCTTAAGGAAGCTGGCTACGACATGCTCAACTGCGACAACGGAACCTATGATGCCTGGTACTGGGCACATCCTCCGATCTACATGCCGGAAAACTGTAACCTTCAGGATGTTATAAATCTTCGAAAACAGGTTGATGTTCCGGTGGTCTGTGCTGGAAGGATGGACCCAAGGGTTGCTGCTGATGCTATTGCATCAGGTGAGATTGACGGAGCAGGATTTGCAAGACCTTTCCTTGCAGATACTGAGTGGGTGACCAAGCTCATGGAGGGAAGAGAGGAAGATATAAGGCCATGTATCCTGTGCCACAATGGCTGCTTTAACATGTGCCATTACAAGGGCGTTCCCAATGATCAGGCCCTTTCAGATTCTTTGCACCTTGCAAGATGCGCAGTAAACGCTGAGACAATGCAGACCGACAAGCACTATATCAGGAAGGCTAAACACCCTAAGACCATACACATCGTTGGCGGCGGCATAGGTGGAATGGAGTGCGCAAGAGTACTTAAGCTCAGGGGCCATAATCCCATTATCTATGAAAAGAGCGGCGAGCTTGGCGGAACCTTCATCGCAGCCAGCGCCGAGTCCTATAAAGGTAAGCTCCGTGATCTTCTTGCCTGGTACAGAAGGCAGATGGATGTTCTGGGCGTTGAAGTACATTTAAATACAAATATTGATGACCCGAGGAAGTTTGGAAGAAAGAGCGATATCATAATCGCAACAGGTTCAAAGCCAAGGATACTTAAGAGCGTTCCTGGTCATGAGAAGATGATAGAGGCCTGCGAGTTCCTAAGGGGAGCAGAGGTTGGCCAAAAGGTTGCAGTTATCGGCGGAGGTCTTACTGGATGTGAGATCGCCTATGAACTGGCTCTTATGGGCAAGGAGCCTATTATCGTTGAGATGAAGGATGATCTTGTTTCCCAGACCGGAGTTTGTCTTGCCAACAGCTCATACCTTCGCGAGTACTTTGCTCTTCACAAGACTCCTGTGTACCTTGAGACATCGCTTAAAGAGGTTCGGGACGGCTCCATCATCTGCACAGACAAGGATGGAAAAGAGATAGAGATCGCCTGTGACAGCGTAATCAGCAGCGCAGGCTATATCCCTGACCCTGTCACCAAGGAAAACGACAGGACCAGCAACATGGACTACGTTGGGGATTGTCAAAAGGTAGGAAATCTTAGAACTGTAATTTGGAGAGCTTACGAAGTCGCCATGAGAATGTGAGGCTTGTTTGTCCATGAATAGTGCCGCAAAACTAAAAGACCAGCTTGATAAGTATATTAAAAACACATATGAGGTTAGAAAACTTTCCATGGCGCATACTGAAGGCATAGGCAGCGCCAAGGGGTATTACAGGGATATTCGGGACAGAAACCAGATAATAAAGGGCTTGTTTTCTGAGAATAAAGAGATCCTGGATACTTTTCTTTACCCTGTAATAAACTCCGAGGGGGTCATTTCGGCTGAGGTGGTTGAAGTCCTTACTAAATTCACTTCATTTCTTCTAAACCCATGGCCTGTGGAGGATCTGGATCTTTCCCTGGCTTTTACCGTGGAGAGAAGACTTTTTGATAATGCCCTTTTTACTGGTAATGATGAAGATATAGTAAGGCAATCCAATCTTCTTATTTACGCGGCTTATTACAACATGAACCGCGTAAATCGCGTCAAAAGGCCGGAAAACGAACTTATCAGTTTTTATCAGCATGAAGGCCTCAGGGCTGCAGATACTATACTTTCATATCTCGAGCATGACAGATATCTCAAGATCAGTGATGTGACCAGGCGAAAAGAGATACTGGGGCAGGCGAGGTTTTTTGCTGCACTATACGATACGTATGATACAACTGATGAGACTATTAATGACAAGAGGATAGATGCTCTTGTTAAAACATTGGAAATCGCAGACGATCCGTTTTATATCGAAAACACACCCGGAAATGATTGGGACAGATACAGACTCAGATCTCTTGAGCACATGGGACAGCTAACGGAAAATGGCAATGCATGGAAACTGACCAGGGAGCAGTGTGCAAGGGTATATGGCTTTATGAAGCTTTTTGAGAACATATGGAGCCGTGATGAGGCAAGATCAGAAAAGATCGTTGCCAGAGTTCAATATGAGCTTATTGTTTCAAGAAATGCCTATTACTCGGGTTTTCAATCTCTTGAAGAGTACAGAAAAAATCTTTTAGCCATATATGAAAAATATACAAATGCAGATTATGACATGTACTCAATAATGGCCAATGTTTATGTGCCAATTGAGTATCTTGCCACAGTCAGCCAGGACAATGCATATCTTGTAGCAGATGTATTATCTATGTTCTATGCAAGGTTAAAAGCATACATTTTGGGAGCCACAGGAGAGGGATCGTTTTCTTTCTTTATGGAGTATATTGCGGCTTTTTTGGATCGCTTTATCGAGCTTAAGGGCGGTATGAGCATTGAGAGCATGAGTCTTAGCTGCATGGCTGCTCTTCACCCGGCATCCTATGTTGAAAGCTGTCTTACGGCGGATGTTTCGATGTTCATACTTAAAGAACTGTACAAGAATAAGAGGAGTCTTTTTGAAAGTTATACAATAGATGAGACTTTCTATGACAAACTGTACCATTGCGCTATGAATTTCAACGTCGGTAATCTTTATATGATGGATACCTGCATCAATTATGCCAGAGAGCTTACAGATGATGAGAGATTCCTTATTGATCTTCATCCTTTGTCTGCATTTGATCTGCTTAATAAACATGAGTCTACCAGGTCTTATTCCCATATAATCCTTGAGCAGTATAGAAGATACCACATGGATGGAAATTATCAAAGATTTGATGCAAGGGACATGCAGGCAGATGATGATCTGATATACAGAATCATTAGCACTGCTAAGAGCATGGATAAGGAAGTTCGAAATGCTACCGAGCCGGATGAGAGCATTTTTGATTTATTATCAGATGCAGGAAGCATAGGCAGGATTGAGAGATTTATTAAAAAGAGAAAGGCCGAGCTTTATATAAATGTCTATGAGCTTCTAATGGACATAAGAGAAGGTGCTCCTGCAGATTTTGACACAATACTGGATGAGTTTGTAAAGAGGACAGCAAGGATCAGGATATTATCAAGTCCGAAGATATCTGATATCGATGATGCGGATTCCTATGAAGAGGTCCTTACTGAGAATTTCACTGAGATAAGAAATCTGGCGGAGAAGAACAGGGAATTTTTGGAGAATATTCTTTATCCCATGATAGAATCATCCACTCCTCTTAGTGATGGTGAAGCATCTAGCCTTTTTACCTTTTGCAGGGAGCTGGTAAACGGACAGCAGCTTGGTGATCTTGACTGTCAGCTTTTTCACATGGTTTCAGGAAGGTTGCTTGAAGAGGCTGAAAAGAAAGACGATCAAAACTATCTGATACGCCAGCTGGATATGCACATTATTGCCTGTTATGAGCTTGCACATCAGTCAAAAAGAATGAAATCAGCTGTAAGTCTTTTGGATGGATATAGGCTTGAAGGTCTTGAGGTTGCAAGAAAGATGGCAATGTTCCTTGAAAAGGATAAGTTTCAGTCTCTGACAGATCCGGCTTCAAGAAAGCTGGTTCTAATGCATTCCAGATATGACACTGTAATGTATGAAATAAGGGGCCTTGATAAGTATCTTAACAAAGAAAGTCTTGAGACTCTCCGCAGATCTCTTGAGCTTTGCAAGAATTCGCTTTATGCTGATAACTATTCGGAAAAAGACTGGAATTATCACAACCTGCGTGCCCTTGAGTATATAGGGCAGGAAACTGAGTGTGGAAATACCAGAGGCTTTGAGGGGCAGGACCTTGTTATCATTGCCAACTATATGGATGATCTTGAAGCTCTTTGGAAAAAAGACGTCAAGGGAAACAGTGATATTCTTGACGTGTCAGGACTTGAGATACTTCTTTCCAGAAACAGATTCTTATCAGGCAGGATAGATGCCAGAGAATATAGAAAATGGCTGCTTGATATTTATGATAGAGCGGAGGAACGTGGCTATGATTTTTATAATGTGCTTGCCAATGTTTTAGTTCCTCTTGAATATCTTATGAGCTTTGAACTTAATAAGGACGAGCCTGATGGAGATGAGTACAATGAGCTGCTTGTGATGTATGAGAAATTGTTGAGCTATGCACTTCATGCCACGGGTGTAGATAATTACAGCCTTATGCTGGAGTATTTTGCGGAAATTCTATATCATTTCCGTGAGATAGAGGGAGTTATGACTTTTGAAGAGATGGGACTTAGAAGTCTTGCGGCTCTTCATCCGCCTACTTACGTTCACAGCAGGATGGTTGCCGATATTAGCAGGCTTATCTGTGAAGCAATGATTGATATGAGTCCTTCTGCTTTTGATGGTTGCTTATACTCAGGAAAGGGAAAAGATATATCGAAAAACAGGGAGAGTGCTCTTGACTATATTTACCATGCGGCTGTATGCCATGACTTTGGTAAACTGCCTATGATCGATACAATTTCTGTTTATGGCAGAAAGCTTTTTGATTCTGAGTTTGCACTTTTAAAGCATCATCCCCAGGTTGGGGCAGATATGCTTCTTTCCCATGAGTCTACAAAGAGATATGCTGATGCTGCCCTCAGTCACCATCTTTGGTATGACGGTAGCAGAGGATATCCTGATGTTCCTGAAAACAGCTACAAAAATGTAAAAGTATTCATAGACATAATATCCATTGCGGATTCTATCGATGCCGCGACTGATACCATTGGAAGAAGCTATGCTACAGGTAAGAGTATCGATACAATCCTTGAAGAGATCATTGCAGGAAGCGGAAGCAGGTACAGTGATGTCGTGGGAAATGTGATAACTCTTCCGGAAGTAAAAGACCAGCTTTCGGAACTGCTAAAAAGTGGCAGGAGAGCAAACTACAAAAACGCGTATACTCTTTTGAAGGAGTGGTGATCAAAAACATCCCTCTTGACAGCATAATTATGCAATGGTAATATCAATTTAATTTAATACTTCAAACCGATGAAGTGGAGATAAAGGTAATACATGACCTCACAGAGAGTCCGGGAAGGTGCGAGCCGGGCAGGAAACAGATTATCAAATGGACCACAGAGGGTGCAGAGGAACAACAGTATTCTGCAACGTGAAGGCATACGTTAGTTGCCCGGGATATGAAGGTATCCTATAAGAGCACGGGTCAAACCGTGAAGGCAAGGTGGCACCGCGGATAGTGGCGTACATAACAGTACATATTCGTCCTTGACAGAAACAAAGAGTTTTCTGTCAGGGATTTTTCTTTTATCCGGAAATCTTCTGGCAGAGGCTGCTTCACACAACATGAAGGAGGATCAGGACATGATCAAAGAAGCAATTGTAAAAATCGTAAACAAAGAAGACCTTTCCTACGACGAAGCCTACAGCGTAATGAATGAGATCATGAGCGGCGAGACAACTCCCACTCAGAACGCTGCATTTTTATCCGCTCTTTCAACTAAGAGCGCTAGGGCTGAGACAACTGATGAGATCGCAGGTTGCGCAGCAGCTATGAGAGATCACGCAACAAAAGTTGACACAGGTATGGAGGTGTTTGAGATTGTTGGAACAGGCGGAGATAACGCAGGAAGCTTTAATATCTCTACAACATCAGCGCTGGTTGCAGCTGCAGGAGGAATGAAGGTTGCCAAGCACGGAAACAGAGCAGCTTCCTCCAAGTGCGGAACTGCTGACTGCCTTGAGGCTCTTGGAGTAAATATCCAGCAGAGCCCTGAAAGATGCATAGAACTTCTTAACGAGGCTGGAATGTGCTTCTTCTTTGCACAGAAGTATCACACCTCCATGAAGTATGTAGGAGCCATCAGAAAAGAGTTGGGATTCAGGACAGTGTTCAACATCCTTGGACCACTTACAAATCCGGGATCTCCCAAGATGCAGCTTCTTGGGGTGTACGATGAGTACCTGGTTGAGCCACTGGCACAGGTTCTTGTAAGTCTTGGAGTTGAGAGAGGAATGGTTGTCTACGGCCTTGATAAGCTTGATGAAATATCACTTAGTGCTGACACCAAGATTTGCGAGATCAAGGATGGATGGTACAAAACTTACATCATCTCCCCTGAGGAATTTGGATTTAAAAAGTGTGATAAGAGTGAGCTGGTTGGCGGAACACCAGAGGAAAATGCTAAGATCACCATCGACATTTTAAAGGGTGCTAAGGGACCTAAGAGAGATGCAGTACTTTTAAATGCAGGTGCTTCTCTTTACATCGGAGGAAAGGCTGAGAGCTTTGCAGAAGGAATAAAGCTTGCTGCAGAACTCATTGATTCAGGAAAGGCCCTTGAAACACTGGAGAAGGTAAAAGAAGTAAGTAACAGACCGGAGTAAGGTTTGTTAAGAAAGATGAGTTAATACTATGACTATTTTGGATGAGATAGCTTCATATGCTAAGGAAAGGGTGGCTCTGGCAAAAGAAAAGACGCCCCTTCATATACTCAAAGAAGCAGCACTAAAAACGCCTAGGAAGGATTTTTCTTTTGAAAAGGCTCTTAGGAAGGATGATATTTCTTTTATCTGTGAATGCAAGAAGGCTTCTCCTTCAAAGGGGATAATTGCAAAGGACTTCCCATATCTTGACATTGCAAAGGACTACGACAGGGCAGGAGCTGACTGCATCTCAGTGCTTACAGAGCCAAAGTGGTTTCTTGGAAGCGACAGGTATCTGGAGGAAATAGCGCAGGCTGTAAGTATTCCCTGCCTTAGGAAGGACTTCACAGTAGATGAGTATATGATCTATGAGGCCAGGACCCTGGGCGCCAGCGCAGTTCTTCTTATCTGCTCTATACTTGGCAGCAGTCAGTTAAAAGAGTATATGGCAATATGCGATGAGCTTGGCCTTTCAGCTCTTGTTGAGACCCACGATGAAAGAGAAGTGGAAATGGCCCTTAAGTGCGGCGCCAGGATCATAGGTGTAAATAACAGAAACCTTAAGGATTTTACTGTTGATACGGAAAACAGCAGAAGGCTAAGGGAACTTATTCCAAGAGATGTTATCTTCGTATCTGAGAGCGGCGTTAAGAGTGCTGAGGACGTCAGGATTCTTAAGCAGATTGGAGCTGACGCAGTTCTTGTAGGTGAGACACTTATGAGAGCTGAGGATAAGAAAAAGAAATTATCTGAGCTTAAGGGAATTTGAATGTGCTTAGGGATAGACAGTTACTTTTGGTTCAAGGAGGCAGACATGACCCAGATCAAACTGTGCGGCCTATCAAGAATGGCTGATATGGAAATTGTAAATGAGCTTAAGCCTGAGTACATAGGCTTTGTATTCTGGGAAAAGAGCAGCCGCTTTGTATCAAGGGATGAAGCCCTGAGGCTAAGGAAGGCTATTTTGCCGGACATAAAGGCAGTTGGAGTGTTTGTGGATGAAGATGTATCCAGGGTTGCGGCTCTTTTAAATGACAAAGTTATTGATGTAGCCCAGCTCCATGGACATGAGGATAGCAGCTATATTGAGAAATTAAGATACCTTTCGCTGGGGTGTGAGATCATAAAGGCCCTGAAGGTCAGAGATAAAGAGAGCTTCTTAAAGGAGCTTGATGGATTTGCTTTGGCAGGCCCGGATTTCTTTTTACTGGATTCCGGGACTGGGAGCGGACAGACCTTTAACTGGGAGGTTTTAAATAGCCCTGAAGTTAGAAGTAAGCTTAAAGAAGCCTCAAAAGGATGGTTTCTTGCAGGAGGTCTTGACCCTGATAATGTGACTTTGGCAGTAAAAGAGCTAAGACCCATGGCAGTAGACGTCAGCAGCGGAATTGAGACAGAGGGCAAAAAAGATCCAGGCAAGATGAGAGCATTTGTAAAAGCGGTAAGAGACTTAAAATGCGGTAGTTTGTGAGAAATTGTAAGGAGAAGCAGTATGACTAACAAAAACGGAAGATTTGGTGTACATGGCGGACAGTACATTCCAGAGACTTTGATGAATGCGGTGATAGAGCTTGAGGAGGCTTATAACCACTACAAGAATGATCCTGAGTTTAACAAAGAGCTTCAGACTCTTTTTAATGAATACGCAGGAAGACCGTCACTTCTGTACTATGCAGAAAAGATGACTAAGGACCTGGGCGGTGCCAAGATCTATCTAAAGAGAGAAGACCTTAACCACACAGGATCCCACAAGATAAACAACGTTCTTGGTCAGGCTCTTTTGGCAAAAAAGATGGGTAAGACAAGGCTCATCGCTGAAACAGGAGCTGGTCAGCACGGCGTTGCAACAGCTACAGCAGCTGCGCTTATGGGTATGGAGTGCGTTGTGTTCATGGGAGAAGAGGACACCAAGAGACAGGCTCTTAACGTGTACAGAATGGAGCTTCTTGGAGCAAAGGTAGTACCTGTCACAACAGGAACAGCAACCCTTAAGGACGCAGTTTCAGAAGCCATGAGGGAATGGACTAACAGGATAAGCGACACTCATTACTGCCTTGGCTCAGTTATGGGACCACACCCGTTTCCAACAATTGTAAGGGACTTCCAGTCAGTTATCTCCAAGGAGATAAAAGAGCAGATTCTTGAAAAAGAAGGAAGGCTCCCAAGTGCAGTTTTGGCCTGCGTAGGCGGCGGATCAAATGCCATCGGAAGCTTCTACAATTTCATAGAGGATAAGGATGTGCGCCTTATTGGCTGCGAGGCAGCAGGAAGAGGAATAGACACCTTTGAAACTGCAGCCACCATAAATACAGGCCGGCTTGGAATCTTCCACGGAATGAAGTCCTATTTCTGCCAGGACAAGTATGGACAGATAGCTCCTGTATATTCAATCTCAGCCGGTCTTGATTATCCCGGAATCGGACCTGAGCACGCGCACCTTCACGATATAGGAAGGGCAGAGTATGTTCCTGTAACAGACGACGAGGCAGTAAATGCTTTTGAGTACCTTTCAAAGACTGAGGGTATCATTCCTGCCATTGAGTCAGCTCATGCTGTTGCCCATGCTATGAAGATTGCAGGGGAGATGAGTAAGGATGATATCATCGTAATAACAATCTCAGGCCGCGGCGACAAGGACTGCGCAGCAATTGCCAGATACAAGGGCGTTACATATGTTGGGGAGGACGAGTGATGAGCAACATTAAAAGAGCATTTGAAAACGGAAAGGCATTCATCGCCTTTATAACCTGCGGAGATCCTGATCTTGAGACCACTAAAAAGACTGTAATAGAGATGGCAGCAAATGGTGCTGACCTTATAGAGCTTGGGATTCCTTTTTCTGATCCAACAGCAGAGGGCCCGGTTATCCAGGGAGCAAACCTTCGTGCACTAACAGGTGGAGTTACCACGGACAAGATTTTTGACATGGTGCGAGAACTTCGAAAAGAAGTATCTATTCCCATGGTATTTATGACCTACGCAAATGTAGTATATTCCTATGATGCAGATAAGTTCATAAAGACCTGCAATGAGATTGGGATAGATGGTCTTATCCTTCCGGACCTTCCCTTCGAAGAAAAGGAAGAGTTTGAGGATATCTGCAATAAGTACGATGTGGACCTTGTATCTCTAATTGCCCCAACTTCTGAAAACAGGATCGCAATGATAGCAAAAGAGGCCAAGGGCTTTATCTACGTGGTATCAAGTCTTGGAGTTACCGGAACAAGAAAAGAGATAACAACAGATCTTGATTCCATTGTGGCTGCCATAAGAAAGAGCACTGATATTCCCTGCGCCATTGGCTTTGGAATCTCAACTCCTAAGCAGGCAAAGAAGATGGCTGATATATCTGACGGAGCGATCGTGGGCTCAGCCATCATCAAGATAATTGAGAAGTATGGAAGAGACTGTCCAAGGTACGTTGGTGAGTATGTACGCTCCATGAAGGATGCCATGAAGCAGTAATGGAGACTAAAAGCTTCCTATAATCCCTTTCTGTACTGGGACGGAGTTACCCCCAGGTAGCTTTTAAACTGCCTCATAAAGTGCAGTTCGTTTTCATATCCGCAGAAATCTGAAAGAGCATGGATGCTCATGTTACTGGTACTGAGGTAGTATTTTGCCAGCTCCAGACGGGCATTTATTATGTCTTTTGAAGCAGACAGACCAAAAGCTTTTTTGTACATGTGCTGAAAATATGAAAGACTAAGACCAGCGTCTTTTGCCAGATCCTCTACGCTCCATTTGTATGAAGGAGTGCTGTAAATGCGAGAGCGAATACCTGAAAGAATGCTATATAATTCGGAAAAATCTCCCTGTCTGGATCTTACTGTGGCCTCATCAGATAATGTGTACAAAAGAGCATGCATATAGTGATCAAGGATCATGTCACTGTTATCAGAGTTTTTGTGGTAGCAGTCGCATATTAACCGTACACAGTCAAGAATCCTGTGAAATTCGCCTGCGCCAAGTAACTTGTAGACAGGCAGACTAAGCTCCTTCAATATATTTTTATCACTTTGTTTTAATTCGAAATGTATCCAGTCATCGTTGTAACCTTTCACATCGCAGCCGTAGTGTATATAGGTACCAGGTGGAAAGATTATGATGCTGCCTATGGGTACATTTTTTTTGATCCCATCAAAATATATAAAGGCCTCACTTTTTATAAGCAGCAAAAGATAGTCTGAAAGACCACGTGGATGCTCGATATTACAGGGCTTTTGATGGCGTGAGTCGTGACCGCAGCTTGTTACAGTTATCATTTTTATACCTCAAAAAGCATAATATATCAGTTAAAAGCATTATAGTACATTGTGTCATTCCGGACAATCAGGTAGTATTTAGTGAACAATATTGGAAATGCCGGCAGAAAAAGTTAGTAAGCTTATGGAGGCGAAAATGGATAAATATGAAGAGTGGGCAGTTAGCATCCTGCCAATGGTCAAGGAGAAAATGAAATGGGTCAGCATAAAGAATAAAGACAAGATTCCTTACACCACGGATAAAAATGGGGGTTACGATGACAGAGCAGATGAAAGCTTAAAGTGGAGTGATGACGATGGGATAAACTGGTGGACCAATGGGTTCTTTGGCGGAATAATGTGGCTTTTATATAGCGATACAGCTGGTAACACTTTCCTTGAAATAGCAAGAATCCAGGAGAAAAAGCTAGGGCGCTGCTTTGAGAAGTTTTACGGGCTTCACCACGATGTGGGATTTATGTTCGTGCCAACAGCTGTTGCTGACTACAGGATAACTGGAAATGAAGAGTCAAGAAAGACGGCACTTTTGGCGGCATCACTTCTGGCTGGAAGATTTAATCCAGAAGGGAATTTCATAAGGGCATGGAATGATATCAAAGGCAGTGACACAAGGGGCTGGGCAATAATCGACTGCATGTTTAATATTTCTCTTTTATACTGGGCATCTGATGAGACAGGTGACCCAAGGTTTAAAAATATTGCCATGCGCCATGCGGACACGGTGGCGGATGCCTTTATAAGAGAGGATGGTTCTGTTTGTCACATTGTTGAGTTTGACCCGGAATCCGGAAGGGTAATAAAAAGTCACGGCGGCCAGGGTTATAAGGAAGGATCATCCTGGACAAGAGGACAGGGCTGGGCTCTTTACGGCTTTACAAACAGCTACAGGCACACGGGAAAGAAGGAATATCTTGATGCGGCAATTAAAGTCGCAGAGTACTGCCTTTCGAATATTGATGAAAGTGCAGTGATCCCCATAGATTTCAGGCAGCCGGATGAGCCGGCCTATGAAGATTCCTGCGGCGCATGTGTGATCGCAGGGGGCTTTTTGGAATTATCCGAATATGTAGATGGTGATCTTGCAGATAAGTATAAGGATTGCGCCTATCGCATTCTAAAAAGGATCGCAGAAGAAAGAGCTGACTTTACCCAAAAGTGCGACGCCATAGTAAAGGGCTGCTCTGCTGCATATCACGGCGATGGACATGATATGACCATGGTCTATGGGGATTATTTCTTTATAGAAGCACTGTATAAAATGTCAGGCAGCAGCTTTAAAATGTGGTAAAGCATAATCTTAAAAATCTGTATTTTTTGCTATAAAAATATATGTTATGAGTTTTTTGAAATTGGTAGATTATAATCAGCAAAAACAAAGAGGGTTATTCTACTAAGGAGGAATAAGATGAAAAGAAGGTTGATTTCAATCATGATGGCAACATCAATTGTGGCATCGCTGCTTGCAGGGTGCGGAAGCAGTGACACAGCTTCCCAGGCATCCGCTACAGATACCACAGAAAATACGCAGGAAAGTGACAGCGCAGCGCAGGC
Organism: Butyrivibrio sp.; assembly: GCA_015056565.1. Classification (GTDB taxonomy): domain Bacteria; phylum Bacillota; class Clostridia; order Lachnospirales; family Lachnospiraceae; genus Butyrivibrio. Next base: position 9,955 of record SVGB01000011.1, on the reverse strand, counting down.
AGAGAGTACTGCAGAGACTGTAGCAAACCCGGTTGAGCTGACATTCATTTTTGCTGATGGTGACGAGGGGGCAAAGGCTTCGATCAACGCAATAGTCAATGACTTTAACGATCAGCACGAGAACATCACTGTTACTGTTGAGCCAGGTAATGGGGGAACCTATTCAGAGTTTTTAAAGACCAAAGACAGTGTTGGAGAATTTCCTGATGTAATGGAGATGAGAGATACTGCAACCTACGTAAGAGCAGATAAGCTTGCTCCATTATCTGATGAGATAGTAAGTCTCTTCACATCAGCAATATCTTTCGGCGGAAAGGTATACACAGCACCAATGAGCGCCAACAACACCATGGGAGTTGTGTACAACAAAGCATACTTTGATGCTAATGGTCTTACTGAACCAAAGACATACGATGACTTTATTGCTCTTTGTGAAAAGATAAAAGAGCTTGGGGATATGGATCCACTGGTTGTTGGCGGCGGAGATCTTTGGCATATGGGCTTTATCTTTGACAAAGCCTACAAGGACACGACAATGAGCGATGATACTGAGTTTATCGCCAAGTGCTATGAAGGAAAGGCGAGCTTTTTAGATGACACCTTCAAGAATTCATTTGTAGAGATGCAGGAGATCATGCAGTACGCCCAGGAGGGATGGGGATCAACAGCTGACGCACAGATCACAACATTCCTTGTAAATGACATGGCGGCAATGATCTATTCAGGAACCCATATGTTCAGCACTATTGAAGAGGCTGATCCTGACTTTGAGTATGGATGGTTCCCTGTTCCCAGCCCTGATGGAAAGCTCAGAATGGTTGGCGGAGGCAGCGTCACTGGCCTTGCCATTTCAAAAGAATCAGCTGCAGATCCTGATAAGCTTGCTGCATCTGAAGAATTCATCAAGTTCTTTTTTGCACCTGAAAACTATGGTAAATACTGCGAGACTTTGAACTTCACACCAACAACTGTTGCTGAGCCTGTTATGCAGATGTCTGACGTATATCAGGAAGTACTGGATGCTGTGGCATCAGCAGATACTGTTGGACCTATGTGGAATGGAGAAGCTGATACTAAAGAGCTTCCACCTGACTTTAGAAACTTTGTTTACAAGGAGCTCATTGAGTACCTTCAGGGAACAGTAAGCCTTGACGATGCCTGCGCCGAGATCCAGAAGACCTGGGATGTGAGCATTCAGAGTTTTAACCCTGTAACCGGAGTTGGCTTAGGCACAGAGTGATAATAGGAAACTTTGATCTCTCCCGAAAAAACGGGAGAGATTCTTTTAAAGAGAGGTTTGTTTATGACTAAGAAGAAAGGAATTGACCTGGTCGCTGTTTACTTTATAGGACCTGCATTTATCCTTTTTACTGTATTTATTATTTTTCCTACAATTGCCAGTGCGTATTACAGTTTTACATCCTGGGATGGAATAAGTCCCGTTGTGAAGTTCATAGGCCTTGCCAATTACAAGGAGATATTTACAAGTGCACGATTTGGAAATGCATTAAAAAACACAGTTATCCTGACGGTGATCATCTCGGTGTTTGAAAACCTGATAGCGCTGGCCCTGGCCCTGGCTGTAGATAATGTCAGGTGGATGAAGAATCTTTTTAGAAGCTGTTACTATATCCCGGTTCTGGTAAGTGGAATAGTATCAGGCTTTATCTGGAAGACCATGTACAACTACAGCTTCGGAACCTTTAACCATCTTCTTTCGGGAGCAGGGCTTGATAGTTTTAAACATGACTGGCTTGCAGATCCCAAATATACGCTGCTGAGTATTGCAGCTGTTCTTATCTGGAAGGGGGCAGGGTATTACATGATCATTTATCTTGCGTCACTTCAGAGTGTTTCACCAGATCTTATTGAGGCAGCGCAGATAGATGGAGCATCAGCGGTCCAGAGATTTAGGTTTATCACCGTACCAATGATATCAGGAGCCTTTACCATTAACTTTACCCTTTCACTTATAAATGGACTTAAGGTATTTGATCAGATCAATGTCATGACTGATGGCGGCCCTGGCTTTACCTCTGAAACTCTTGTTTATCTGCTTTACAAAGCCGGATTTAATGAGGGCAGGCAGGGATTTGGAACAGCCGTTGGAATCATGCTGCTGTTCATCATCCTGATTCTTAACACACTTCAGCAGAAATTCTTAAGAAGCAGGGAGGTGCAGCTGTAATGGAAAAAGCTAAAAAGAGACTTCGGTGGACAGATATAGTATTATTTGCTGTCACCTTTGTGCTGGCCTTCTTATTTCTTTATCCGGTCCTGTTTGCTGTAATGTCAGCGTTTAAAGAAAATGGAGAGATATTAAAAAATCCTACGGCTCTTCCAAGTTCTTTTTACACCACAAACTTTGTAGATCTGTTTGAGCAGTCAGATTTCGCTACAGCCATAATCCATTCGGTTGTATTGACTACGCTTTCAGAGATCCTGATCATTATTGTGGTTCCTCTTTCTGCATTTGGAATTGAGAGAAGAGGCTCGAAAGTTACCAGGATCATATATACCTATTTCCTTGCAGGAATGATGATCCCCTTTCATCTGTACATGTTCCCTCTGTTTAAGGAGCTTAAGATCTTCAGGCTCTTTGGGCATATGGCAGGACCGATAGTTATATATGTATCTGGAGCAATTGCTTTTGGAACGCTACTGTATTGCAGCTTCCTTAAGGGAATCCCATTGGAGATAGAGGAAGCGGCCATGATCGATGGCTGTTCACCATTCAGGACCTTCTGGAACATAACCTTTCCCCTTCTTGGACCATGCACTGCATCTATGGTAATATTAAATGGTCTGGGCATATGGAATGATTATCTTATGCCATATCTGGTTTTGCCCAGTGGAAAAGCAAAGACTATCACAGTAGAAATTGCTTCGTTTGTTGGCCAGTATACCGCCAGATGGGATATTGTCTTCGCAGGTACGGTTATATCAATGGTACCGGCTCTGGCCATTTTCATGTTGTTTCAGAAGTATTTTGTAAAGGGAATCACTGCAGGTGCTGCCAAAGGATGATTAAACTTAAAAAGCCGAAATTATCTCTATATCAGAAATATGCGGTGGTTGTTATACTGGCGGCCATTGTTCCTATAGTGCTGCTTGTTTCTACCTTCCTTGACAGCCTGATAGACAGGTATCAGGAGGCAATGCTCCATCAGTACCAGAGCGCTGCAGGCTATGTTGCTTCTGACATAACGAGTCTTATTGATTCTTATAACACTATTTCCAAGATTCCTTACTATTACAATTTTTCCTCGGACGAGAGTGCTTCCAATAACAGGTATTCATTTGACAGCTTCAGGAAGGTTGTGTTTGGCGAGATCTATGATCCAGACTCTATGGAACTACTGCGGCAGCAGGACATGAGCCAGTTTCTTAAGTACCTGCAGAGTGTCAATGCCGATATAGTAGCGGCACACTTTTTGATGTATGACTCAGATGGAAGTTACAAAGGCTTTCACTATAGCAGCTACGCTTCATATATTGCTGATGAAAAGAAATATCTCGATCATGTGGGGTATGAGAAGTGGGATAAAGATACCAACAAGCTGGTGATAGTACCAACCCACAAGGCAGATTATTACAAGGGTCTTGACTATGATGTGATAACAGTAGGCAGAAACTACTTTGACCTTCGGGGACAGGTAGGAAATACCGCTTATGTTGGGACTCTTTTTCTGGATATCAAGCTTTCACGATTTGAAAAGCTCTTTAGAAACGCAGCCTTTGAAGATAACGAGAAGTGCTATGTGATAGACAGATCAGGAACCTGTATCTACAGCAGCGACATGGATAATATAGGCGTTATATCTGATGTTATTACTCATCAGACTGATCCTCAAAAGGACAGTATCGTGATAGAGACAAAACCTGATGATTATGGACTGTATACCTGCGTTGTGATGAACTCTGAAAAAGTCTACGGAAGTATTGTAAGGTTTAAAAGGATCCTGTATATAGCCCTTATAATTTCGGCAGGAATCCTTATCTATGCATCCTTTGTCATTTCGAAAAGAATGACAAGACCAATCTACGACATCATGAAGCAGATGGAAAAGGTGGAGACCGGTGATTTTGAGATAGCGCTGGAAAGCAGCGCAGATGATGAACTTGGAGTTTTGTCTGAACGTTTTAATCAGATGAGCAGGACCCTTGAAAAGTACATAAATCAGTCCTATGTGGCAAAGCTAAAGCAAAGCGAAGCTGAAATGACAGCGCTCAAATCCCAGATATATCCGCATTTTCTTTACAACACTCTTGAAATAATCAGAATGACAGCCCTTGATGAAAACAGCGAGAGAGTGGCTAAGATGATAGAAGCTTTATCTGAGCAGATCCGCTATATCATTGGGCCCCTTCAGGATATGGTGCCTTTGGAAAAAGAGATCGAGATAGTAAGGAAGTATGTTTATCTCATTAACTGCAGGTATCAGAGTAAGGTTCAGCTTGGTGTAGAGAGAAAGGACGAGGGACATTTTATGGTTCCAAAGCTCATCCTTCAGCCTGTTGTTGAAAATGCTTATGTCCATGGCATACGCCCCAAAAAGGAGTCAGGAACTATTCTGATCGAGGTTTGCTCGTCAGAAGATAAGCTGGAAATATCTGTTATGGATAATGGAGTTGGCATGGAAGAGGAGAAAGTTGCAGATATTTACAGGCTCTTTGAGAGTGAAGACCCGGGAATAAAGGATGAACACAACTGGCAGAGCATTGGGATAAAGAATGTCAATGACCGCATCAGATACATGTACGGAGAGGACTATGGACTTAGCATAACCTCTACTGTAAATGTTGGAACTAACGTGACTATCACTTTGCCAAAGATCAGGGAGAGTAAACTGGATGCTTAAGATAGTAATAGCTGACGATGAACCTGTGATAATAAGGGGAATTCAAAAGCTTATAGATTTTGAGAATATTGGCTTTAGTGTGGTCGGAGAGTATGAGGACGGGCAAAGCGCCTTCGAGGGGATACTTAAGCAGGAGCCTGATCTTGCACTCCTTGATATTTCTATGCCCTTAATGGATGGTATTGAGATCCTTAAACAGATCCACGAGCTGTCCATAAAGACCAAGGTCATCTTAATAAGCGGTTTTCAGGATTTTGAGTACGCGAAAGCGGCCCTTAAGTACGGGGCTGTTGAGTATCTTTTAAAACCTGTGATCAAAAACGAACTGCTTAAGGCAATTGAGAAGGCATTTCCAGTAAGCGTCAATCTTAATGATCTGGGGGCGACTGATCCCTGGAGCGATGAGAACAATCTTGAGAAGATCAAAAAACTCGAGAATGATGGCTACACAATTGCCTGTGCAGATGTGTTTTTTGAAAGCGGTGTGTATGACAAGACCAAAAGGCTTATACAGTTTTCTTTCAGGAGTTTTTTAGAGGAGTACCTCTCTGAGCACGGCCTTGGGATTGCCTTTTCAAAAAACGAAGACATAGTACTTGTGCTAAATGGCAGGACTAAGGATGACATTAAGAAAATAGTTTCAGACCTTAGAGATGAGTGCGAAAACAAACTCGGGGCAAAGGCATTTTTTGTCATTGGAAGCTCCATAGAAGGTATGAATGAAATAGCCGATGCATATGCAGATTGCGCTGCTTTTATGAGATATCTGTTCTTTGCAGACTACATTCCTGGAAGGCTTTTCTTTTTGTGTGATCTTAGTGACTCTTCTGAAAAGGACAGTAAGGACTACGAGAGCTATTCACAAAAGACTGTGAAGGCAATAATTGGAAAGAGTAAGAGAGACTTTGAGCTCTATTATCCAAGGCTTGTTTCTGTGATATACAGATTGTCAGATGGCAAAAAGGAAGATGCCTGTTTTTATTTCTGCTCTTTTGCAAACAAGGCTTATGAGAAGATAGCCCTTGCCACAGGAGAGGACGAACTTACAGTCATGAGCGAACTGTTATCTGATGCAAGAAAGTGCGTATCTTACCTGGAGCTGGCAGAGGAATTTAAGAAAAAGATGGCTTCATGCATGAAGGGAATCGGCAGAAAGATAGGCTTAGAAAAGCAGGACCCTTACGCATGTGCCGTAAGATACATAGGCGAACATTACATGGAGGATATAAATCTTAATGTAATGGCTGATGTGGTGCATATGAACCCATACTACTTCAGCAGCTTTTTTAAGAAAAAAAGTGGAGACAATTATAAGGATTATCTGAGTAAGGTACGAATAGAAAAGGCAATGCCATATGTCATTTCAACTGATAAGGCGGCTTATGAAATAGCGATGCTTGTGGGCTTTTCTGACGTGCGTGCATTCTCAGATGCTTTTCAGAGGATTTATGGCGAGACCCCAAAGAGCTATAGGAAAAAACTGGGTAAATAGGCGCCTGGGAGACTGAGATGAAAAGACTAAATAACGGGGAGATTTGGAAGGATACAGATGGAAATGACATTCATGCTCACGGCGGATGCATCATTTTCCATGATGGATATTATTACTGGTACGGAGAGGACAGAAGGGCAGATCATTACGTGTCCTGCTACAGGTCAAAGGACCTTGCAAGCTGGGAGTTCAGAAACTGGATACTAGGAAGCGGATCACAGGTAAAAGAGTACCGTGTAAAAACCAGGCTGTCTCTTTTAAACCCAGATGGGACAAAGGTAAATATTGAAAGGCCCAAAGTTCTTTTTAATGAAAAAACGGGCAGGTTCGTTATGTGGGCTCACTTTGAAAATGGCAAGGACTATAAGGACGCCCAGGTTGCTATAGCCAGCTGCGATACACCGGATGGCAACTTCACATATCACGGAAGCTTTAACCCCTACGGCTTTATGTCCAGGGACTGCACGCTGTTTAAGGACGAGGATGGCACTGCGTATTTTATATCTGCCGCCAGAGATAATGCAGATCTTCATGTTTACAGATTAACTGACGACTACATGAATGTTGACAAGCTTGTAAACAGGCTCTGGCAGGGAGAATACCGGGAAGCTCCCGCTGTTTTTAAACACAAGAACACTTATTATATGCTTTCTTCCTACTGCACCGGATGGGCACCTAATCAGTGTAAATATGCAAGGGCAGACAGGATGGATGGTAAGTGGAGCATGCTAAAAGACATTGGGGATGAGACCACCTATGACAGCCAGGCAGCTTTTGTTTTAACACCTGGCGATAGGATCTTTTATTTTGGAGACAGATGGGGAGGCAATGGGGATAAGTATTTTGAATCCTCATATGTCGTGTACGAACTTGCATTTAAGGATGAGAGACTTGAGATGATATTTAGCGAATATGCTGATATTGGTTGGAGGGAAAATAATGAATTACGGAGCAATTGAGGCAGGCGGAACGAAAATGGTCTGCGCTGTAGGAGATGAAAACGGGAAATTTCTGGACAGAGCCATATTTCCAACAACCACTCCTTCAGAAACTATAAAGCTTATCATAGATTATTTTAAGAACAAAGACATTTCTGCAGTGGGCATTGCCTGCTTTGGACCTGTGGATCTTGATAAGAGTTCAAAGACATATGGCTATATTACTTCAACTCCTAAAAGAGGGTGGGAAAATTTCGATATTGTAGGAACTGTGAAAAGAGAACTTGGCGTGCCTGTTGGTTTTGATACAGATGTTAATGGTTCTCTTCTTGGGGAAGCAACCTATGGATGCGCAAAGGGCGTATCTGATGCGATCTATATAACTGTTGGAACCGGCATTGGCGGAGGCGTCATGGTAAATGGAAAACTCCTTCATGGAATGCTTCATCCGGAGCTTGGGCATATGAGGATTGGTAAAAGAGATAGCGATCAGGGAAAGAGCGTATGCCCATTCCACGATGACTGTTTTGAAGGGCTTGCCTCGGGACCTTCTATTGAAAGCAGATGGGGAAAGAAGGCTGATCTTCTAGCGGATGATGAGTCAGTATGGAAGCTTGAGGCGGAGTATATCGGAACAGCTCTTGTAAATTATTGCATGTGCTTAAGCCCCAAAAAGATTATCTTAGGAGGCGGAGTAATGCACCAAAAGCAACTCTTTCCGCTGATAAGAAAGGTGTTTAAAGAAAAGAACAACGGCTATATTTCGACGGAATTAACAAGGAATCTTGATGAGTATATAGTTCCAGCAAGCCTTAATGATGACCAGGGGATCCTCGGCGCTCTTAAGCTTGCCATGGATGCTGATTAGGGAGAGGATGATATGTCAATTTATAAACTGCTTCCGCCCTGTAAGGACTATTTGTGGGGCGGACGAAGGCTTGTTGATGAATACGGGATAAAATACGACGGAAAAGTATGTGCTGAGGCATGGATGCTGTCCTGCCACAGGGATGGCGAGTGTGTTGTCGACAGCGGAAGGTTTGCTGGAAAAGGTTTGTCAGAGGTCATAAAAGCCAAGGGAAAAGAAGTATTGGGAACAAATTGCAGCAAGTATTCCGATTTTCCTATTATGATAAAGCTTATAGATGCCAGAGAAAAACTCTCGCTTCAGGTTCACCCTGATGACGCTTACGCTCTTAATAATGAAGGCCAGTATGGAAAGACAGAGGTCTGGTATATCCTTGATGCAGACGAGGGCGCTTGTCTTTATAAGGGATTTGAAAAGGATATTACAAGTGAGGAGTTCATTGAGAGAGTAATAAACGGAACGCTGTCAGATGTGATCCACAAGATCTATGTAAAAAAGGGAGATGTGGTCTTTGTACCTCCGGGTACACTTCATGCCATAGGGGAGGGGATCCTTCTTGCTGAGATACAGCAAAGCTCAGATATCACCTATCGAATCTCTGACTATGGGAGATTAGGCGCTGATAACAAGCCAAGACCCCTCCAGATCATAAAGGCTCTTGAGGTTCTTGACTTCCACAAGGATGCAAAAGCGCCAAACTTCGATGGACATCTATGCAGCTGCGATTACTTTACTGTGGATGCCTACAAGGTTTCTTCGGAGAAATCTTATTTCGGCGAAGCAAATGACAGCTCTTTTGTCAGTCTCATAGTTACTGAAGGTGATGGAGAGGTGTCTAACAGCAAGGAATCCTTTAAGGTCACCAAAGGAGATTCTCTGTTTATCTCTGCAGGTAGTGGAGATTTTACTGTAAATGGGAATCTGGACCTTATCTGCACCAGAGTACGATCCAAATAGAAGGAGTGTGACTTAAGGTACTTTTTACAAATCTGCCCTGACATGGTAATATATATTCGCCGTGTTAGGGCTATTTTTATGTAAATAATTGTTTTAAAGGAGATAAATTACCATGAAATTGGGAATCGAAAGACTTCTCCTTAATCACGTATAATTACATAAGGTCACGCGAGCCGTTATTTCGCGATTGTTTGGAAACTTAAATTACACGTTTCGCTACATAAATTCACATTAGAAAATGGCAGTTGGTGTAGGCCTGGTGTAGCGCTGGTGTAGATACTGTTAACCGGACATCATCACGCAGAGTATTTGAATATGGATTTTACATAAAGGGCAGTTGTTCTTAAAGAGAATGACTGCTCTTTTTCTACGACCAAAATCGGGCACGACCATTATTCAATTCATAGGAGGACAAATGATGAATCACGAAGAATTCAAGGAAAATCTTGCAAATGATGTAAAAGAGCAGATGGAGTCAAAATATGGCTCTGAGGTCACAGTTGAAACCAGAATGGAGATTACGGACATATTTCATATCGACTAATGGTGAGCTGTGTGTTTATTCAGATTACTCAGCTTCCGGTGAATCGGCCGATACGGATTCTGTCAAATACTACCCACTGGTAGCCCATGCCTCATACGCACCACAGAACAGAGTTGGAGTTAATACACATTCCGACTATCTGACTTCATAACCGGATGCAAGATTGGTTTTATTGTTATTTAATAATTATTCACAACGAAATATTGTATAATTATTATTGTCAGTTATTGTACAGTTAAATTCTGTTTTCATGGCTAAAGGAGATAATTATATGACCCCTGACCAGTATGCAAG
>SVGB01000010.1 GCA_015056565.1 Butyrivibrio sp. | reverse complement strand
TCGGATTTGTACTCGTTGGTTTTGCTGTCTTGATACATGGCATGGAATGGATGTCGGATGCATTATCTCCACTTGCCAAGATGCCGGAATTTACAAGTATACTTACAGCGTTCAGAAATCCTTTCTTTGGAGTTATCATAGGTACTATATTTACCGGCGTTATCCAGTCGTCAGCTGCTTCTGTTGGCGTGCTGCAGGCGTTGAGTTTGACGGGGCATATAACATATGGAGTTGCGATTCCTATTATAATGGGCCAGAACATCGGAACCTGCGTCACGGCACTTATTTCTTCATTTGGTGTAAGCAAAAATGCCAAAAGAGTGTCTGTGATCCACATCAGCTTTAATATGATAGGGACAGCAATTGGACTATTCATATACCTCTTCTGTGAGTGGATACTAAATCTGCAGTTTTTTGATGAAGTTATAACTCCATTTGCGATAGCATGTTTTCATTCAGCCTTTAATATACTGACAACAATTGTGCTTCTGCCGTTTTCAAAGTCATTGGTAGCACTGGCTGAGCATCTCATAAAGGAAGATGGTAAGGAAGAGGTATTTTTAGACAACAGACTGTTACTGTCTCCTGCAATTGCTGTGACTGAATGCAGGAAAAAGACAGTGATTGTGATGAAGAAAGCAGGAGAGGGTGTGCTTAAGGCTATGGCACTTCTTGACTCATACGATTCTTCTGCAAAAGAGGATGTGCGAGAGCTGGAAAACGAAGTGGACAGTATGGTCGATGGGTGTAATCAGTTTCTCATACAATTATCGTCTGTGGAGTCTTCCGGAAAAGAAAGCGTGATGGTGGCGGATATGCTGCATGTGCTGGGAGATATGGAGAGGATCAGTGATTATTCTCTTAATCTTTCATCAACAGCCAAGAAGATAAATCGGGATAACTTTAAAGGCAGGTCAGGATTGAAAGACATTTTTGTTCCTATCAACAAGGAGCTTACTGAGATACTGGAAGCAACTGCAGATGCATATGAAAGACGAGACGCTACAGCTTCGCAGCTGATAACTCAAAAGACGGAAGCTCTGGTTAAGCAGATAAAAAAGCTGAAGAAGTCAGATTTAAAATCACTTAGAAATGGTAAGGCTTCTGCAGAATCCAGTGTATATATATCTGAGTACCTGTCCGTATGCAGACGAATTGCTGAGCACAGCCAGAATATAGCTGAATCACTAATGTAAACAGTTATTAAATTGATATTCATGATCATGCCAGACACCAGAGAGTTGGACCGCGTCGCGGCAGTAAAAGAGAAGCGTAAGTGCTTCTCTTTTTTTGCAAAAATAAAAAACAAATATTTTTTTCTTGCCGCACATTTTATATGATTAATTCGTTATACATTACAGAGGGAGGTGAAAGACAACAATCCATGGATATTGAAGAACAGTACGACAAAATATTTCGCTTCTGCTATTACAGAGTTCACAATACAGATATTGCGCAGGATCTGGCTCAGGAAACGTTTCTTCGTTTCATGAATAGTAGCTATAAAGAGCGTGGGCAGCAGATCCGCTATCTTTATACCATAGCCAGAAACCTCTGCATTGATGAGAGTAGGAAAGCTAAAACGGAGGAACTTCCGGAGGACTATTCCGATGAAGGAAATGGGGCCGATGCTCTGATAAGAAAGATTGAAGTAAATCAGGCCCTGGATAAACTTCCGGAAGAGGACAGAGAACTTTTGATACTGCGGTACATGAATGATATGTCTCTTGCGGATATCTGTGAGATCATGGGTATTTCAAGGTTTGCCCTGTATAGGAGACTAAACTCTGTGAAAAGAGATTTTATGAAGTTGATGGAAGGAGGTAATCTCCATGAGTAGAAACATAAGACAAGCGATGCATGAAGCAGCTCCAAAGCCAGACTATGCAAAGAAGGACGCATTCATAAGAGAGTACCAGGAAAAGAGCAGGCGAGCGGAGCCTGGGGCTTTTGATCTGTTAAAAAGTCAGATTACTTATATCAGAATGCCAGTGTGGATTGCATCGATTGTGGCGCTTGTTGTTGCAATATCCGGAATCAATCTTAACCCTGAAACAGTCTTTTATGTGGCAGCGATAATGCCATTTGTATCAGCAACTGCAATATTTGACACCATGCGATCAAGGATGTACGGAATGGATGAGCTTGAAGGAGCAACAAGAATATCAGGAAGGGGAATACTCTTTGCAAAACTGGTTTCTATTGGGGCTATGCACATAGTTCTTTTGCTGGCTTTATCAGTTGTTGTGGGCACAAGAAGCGGATACGGATTTGCCATGACCGGAGCAATCATAACCATACCATACCTGATATCTTCCATAGCCTGCATGATTCTGGAAAGAACGGAAATAGGAAGAAGGAATGCGCTTGGATGTGTTTTTGTTTCCGCTGTGACAGCATTTATGATACTTGCAATCAAGGATGAAAAAGCTTTATTTGCGCAGAATTACAGGTGGATATGGTTTGTGATGCTTATTGTTTTTGCTGCCCTTGAATGCTTAGAGATTAGAAAGACATTTAGTGTGGAGGAGTATAAATGGAACTGAAAATTGATCGATTGACTAAGCAATATAAGAATAAGATCGCGGTAGACAGGCTCTCTTTTACCCTGGAGAAGGGTGTGACGGGGTTATTGGGAGCCAACGGAGCAGGAAAGACTACGCTCATGCGCATGATATCAGGGATTCTGGTGCCCACAAGCGGGGATATTACTTATGACGGTATGCCGGTTTCTGAGGAGAGCTATCGTGATGTGCTGGGGTATTTGCCTCAGGATTTCGGTTATTACCCGGAATTTAGCGGAAGGGATTTTATCATGTATATCTCGGCTCTCAAGGGACTTGATAAAAAGGCTGCTAAGGTAAGGTGCGATGAACTGCTGGAAATAGTGGGATTATCCGACGTCGCAAAGAAAAAGATTAAGACCTATTCAGGAGGTATGAAGCAGCGCCTTGGAATTGCACAGGCGCTTATTAACAGGCCGGAAGTGCTGATTCTTGACGAGCCTACAGCTGGCCTTGATCCTAAGGAGAGAGTGCGCTTCCGTAATCTGATTGAGGAGATTGGAAAAGAGAGCATAGTTCTTTTGTCCACCCACATCGTGTCTGACATTGAGCATATCGCAGACAGGGTTATCATGATGAGATCCGGCCAGGTCATCTGGCAAGGACCATGGAGAGAGGAAGACGGAAGTCTTGAAGACTTCTATCTGAAGGAGTTTGGAGAGGAGAGGTAAGTGATGGGGAAAAAGAGCTTATTTGGCACACTTTTCTATTTCGAGATAAAAAAGATATTTAAGAACAGGTTCACTGTTATTTTGCTGATCGTAATTACTGCATATTCGCTTTTGCAGGGAGTATTTCAGGCAGAGCAGATGGGAGATTACGCGAACAGAACCAGAGAACTGAAGATGGCTATCGACGATCGTGCTATAGATGACTTACTTCTTGATGAGATGACGGCAGCTTCTGATGAATATGGCGTCTGGTGGAATGAGACCAACTGTACATATCAGGCACTGTGCGACTGGGTCAGGAAGATAGTGGATTATGGAAAGCCGCTGGCTGACTATGATGCTGATGCGATTTATCAGATCAGGCAGGACACAATAAGGGAAGGCATGGAACTGTGCGCCCTGACAGAAGGCGAAGAGCAGTACTGGGATGAAAAAGAAGCTTTGGTGAATAAGCCGCTTGTTTGGCATTCCTTTGACGAAGTGTTTGGACTGTTTGATATTGTGCAGTCGATGCCACTTATTATGCTCTTTGTGATAACACTTTTGCTTAGCCAGATCTTTGCAGGAGAGGTAAAAGACAAAACGGATCCCCTTCTGAGATGTACCAGGGGCGGATGGGGTATCACCTATGTTGCCAAGATCTCGGCAGCAGTTGTATCAATCTTTGCGCTGACAGTTTTATTTGGAGGTATTTCTGTAGCGACAAGCTTGTTACTGTGGGGAAGCAACGGCTGGAATGCGATGGTGCAGAACCTTATGCCTTTAACTTCAGTCTCTTTGACTATGGGGCAGTTTTTCTGCAGGCAGGTTCTGGTGGCTTTTGCAGCCTGTTTGTTTTTGACCATTATAACCTGCTTTTTATCAGAGTGCTTTAATAACCCGGTTGTTGTCATGGGTGCAGTCTTTGGAGGATTTCTTCTGATCCTTGCAGGTGCTAGGGAGATACCGATGACTATGCGCCCACTTTCCCAGTTTTTGTACCTGCTCTCCCCAATTGATATGGCATCGCCTAATGTGCTTTATGAATTCAGACTTGTTGGCTTTGAAGGGCACTACCTGACAGCATTGCAGTTTTCGCCGATAATGTATGTTGGAATATCAGTTTTAGCTGTAGTTGCTGGATACTTCGTATATTTGAGAAGGAATGTGGTATAAATGGCACAGATAAATGTAAGTAATCTGACCTTTGGATACGAGGGAAGTTTTGAAAATGTGTTTGAGAACGTGTCTTTTTCCGTGGACACGGATTGGAAACTGGGATTCATTGGGCGAAATGGCAAAGGAAAGACAACCTTTTTAAACCTGCTGCTCGGGAAGTACGACTATCAGGGAAGCATCACATCCAGTGCGGCGTTCGACTATTTTCCATATGTGGTCTCGGGAAAAGAGCTTGATCTTAGCGCAAGTGAACTCATGGAAAAATGGAAACCCCAGGTGGAGGAATGGCGCGTTATGTGCGAGTTGCCGCTACTTTCTGTGGATGCAGAGCTTTTGTACAGGCCTTTTAAGACCTTAAGCTTTGGAGAGCGGACCAAGGTGATGCTGGCGGTACTCTTTTCAGGAGAGAATGATTTTCTTCTGATTGATGAGCCCACAAATCACCTGGACATGGAGGCAAGGGATAAGGTAAAAGAGTATCTGGCAGGAAAGAAGGGATTTATCCTGGTATCCCACGACAGAGATCTTTTGGACGGAGTCTGTGACCATGTGCTGGTCTTAAACCGCAGCACCATTGAAGTGCAGGCAGGGAACTTTTCATCCTGGTGGGAAAACAAGGAAAAGAAAGATTCTTTTGCCAGGGCAGAAAATGAAAAGCACCTAAGAGAGATCAGTAAGCTAAAGGCTACTGCAGACAGGAGCAGTCGCTGGGCTGAAAAGAGCGAGAGCACCAAGATTGGCTTTGACCCAATAAAGGAAAACGACAGGTCTATTTCCACCAGGTCCTATATAGGCGCCAAGACCAAAAAGATGCAGTCCAGAGTCAAAAACTTTGAAAAGCGTATTGACCGCGAGATTGAGGAAAAAGAGGGACTTCTTCAGGACCTTGAAAAGGAGATCGATCTTAAGGTCATGCCCATGGAGCACTATAAGGACAGGCTCATCGAGTGCAGGGAATTGTCGCTAAAATATCTGGATGGTACAGAGAATGTCATCGATGACCTGACCTTTGAAGTAAAACAGGGGGAAAGGGTATTCTTAAGCGGCGCCAATGGCTGCGGAAAATCAAGCCTCATCAAAGCTATCTTAAAAAAGAATGAAGATGGTGATGGAAAAACTGACATAGACAGGTCTTTAGCAAACAACGTCATCAGCAACATGCAGATAACCGGTACTTTGTCCCTTGCGCCAAACCTTACCATATCCTACATAAACCAGGATACGTCGCATCTTAGAGGAACACTATCAGACCATGCTAAAGTCAATAACCTTGACTACAGTCTCTTTCTTGCTATCTTGCGGCAGCTGGATTTGGATCGGGTTCAATTCGAAAAGAACATGGAGGATTTCTCTGAGGGACAAAAGAAAAAGGTCCTGATTGCCACAAGTCTTTTGACGCCTGCTCATCTCTACATCTGGGATGAACCCCTTAATTATATTGATGTGTTCTCAAGAATGCAGATAGAGCGCCTTATTGAGAGGTATAAGCCCACAATGCTGATCGTGGAGCACGACGTAAGATTCAGAGAAAAACTGGCTTCAAAGGAAGTTGTGTTATAAACTGAATACATACATCCAACAAAGGAGAACAGAGCCCATGAACAACATCGAAAGAAGAGATAAAGAGCTTGTATATATTTCCGACGACTCAGTATTTGAGGAGCAGAAAATAGCCCGTCGCCTTACCCAGGAGCTTAACACCGCGGACAGATCCGACTTTGGCGCCATTAAGACCATCGTTAAAAAGCTCTTTGGAAAGGCGGACGATACAACTTTTGTAAATCCGCCATTTTACTGCGACTATGGAACTCACATTGAAGTTGGTAAAAACTTTTTTGCCAACTATAACTGCACCTTCCTTGATGTGGGAATGATAAGGATTGGTGACAACGCCCAGATAGCCCCTAACGTGTCCATCTATACAGCGGGACACCCGGTTCACCCTGCCACCAGAAACAGCGCCTATGAGTACGGCATTGATGTTACCATCGGCGACAATGTGTGGATCGGCGGAAACGTGGTGATCTGCCCTGGCGTTACCATTGGCGACAACGCTGTTATTGGAGCGGGATCTGTAGTTACCAAAGACGTTCCTGCCTGGACCATTGCTGCAGGAAATCCCTGCCGCGTCATCAGGAAGATCACTGAGGAAGATCGCGACAAATATTTTGCCGGAAGGCAAATAGATGACGAGGCTCTTGAGGATATTGGAAGGATAGAGAAAGAGGCAAATGATCCAGGGAAATATCCAACAGCACCCTGACGAGCTGCGCATATAATTGATATAGAGGTTTTATTTTTTGTGAGGAGAAAAGTGTTATGAGAAGAAGAGTTTTATCAATGATACTTGCAGTTGCCCTTGTAGCTACAGGGTGTACTTCTGTAGGGAACCCGACAGACGGGGAAACAAGTGTATCTTCTGAGGACATTCCTGCAGATGGGGATGCAGGAAATGGTAGTGATGGGGCTATGGATGCCGGGGATGATGCTGCTCCCCAAAAGACAGGAACGAGCCTTATTTCAAACGCTGAAGAAACAATATACTATGATCCTGATCTGGTGCCATCTGTTCCTGATTACCAGGTTGCATCTGACTTTTCCAATGTAACTTACCACAAGAATTTTGCATATCTTTTTGAGTCCGAGTATGACAGTGAGTACAATGATACCTCAAAGATGAGGAATGCTCTTGCAGATAAGGGCTTTGCTGTCAGACCCGATGGCTATCATGAATTCTTTGACGTGTATGAGCTGAACCGTTACAACATGTTCCCTAACTTTGTTACGGTTGATTCACTTATGCACACCTATCATCTTTATTTTTCATATCTTCTTAAGAGCATTGAAAAAGAGTCTTTAGCTGATCAACTGAAACTTGTCAGTGCGGAGATGCTGGCTCGTAGCACTGCTCAGTATGAGAGCCTTAAGGGAACTGATTTTGAGGAGGCTGCACTAAGGAATGTGGCATTTTTCTATGTGGGCGCCAAGCTTCAGGATTCATCGGCAGAATCAGGGATTGATGACAGCTCTTTTGCTGAGGTGACAGATACTGAGTATAACAAGATCATGGAGGCTTCAGCCATAGAGCCTTGCCTCTTAACAGGTCTTAACGAGGATTACACCCAGTACAAGCCAAGGGGCTACTATGAAGGGGATGAGGCGCTTGAGGCTTATTTCAGAGCAATGATGTGGTACGGCAGGATCTCTTTTGCCCTTGAAAGTGAAGAGATGGTAAAGAGCGCCGTCCTTATGAGCTGCGCACTGTCCCAAGATGATGCTGACTACAACAGCTTGTATGATGTCACAAGCTTTTTTGCTGGAGTATCTGATGACTTTACCTACGGAGAAATGGTGCAGGTTCTTGATGGGGCCTACGGAAAGGTTCCGGATGCAGAAGAGGTAGCAGGGGATGAGGCGGCCTTTGGAAAGGTTGTTGAGGCTCTTAAAAAGGCGCAGCCACCTAAGATCAACGGAATACCGGTTATGGAAAATGAGGAGAACGTGATCCCGTCCTTCAGGTTCATGGGACAGAGATTTACAATCGATGCTGCCATAATGCAGAACCTGATCTACAGGGCAGTTGAGGAAAATCCTGAAGGTGAGAGAAGATACCTTCCTGATGCCCTTGATACTGCAGCGGCCCTTGGTTCTGAGGAGGCTTTCAAGATTCTTGATGAGCAGGGGGATACAAAGTTCAAGAACTACACAGACAACCTGGCTGTTATGCAGGAGACCTTTGATAATTCAGACATGGAGCTTTGGGGCGCAAGTCTTTATGCTGGCTGGCTTTACACATTAAGGCCTCTTTTTGAAAAGAGAGGCGAAGGCTATCCATGGTACATGCAAAACGACGAGTGGAACAAGAAAAAGCTTGAGACCTTTGCAGGTTCCTACGCCGAGCTTAAGCACGATACCATCCTATATGCCAAGCAGGTTGCTGCAGAGATGGGCGGCGGCGACGACGAGATGCCCGATGATCGCGGCTACGTTGACCCTGAGCCTGTGATCTACAGCAGATTTATAGATCTTGCCGGCAAGACTTCCAAGGGTCTTGAGGCAGCAGGAATGCTTAGTTCTGCTGAAAAAGATGACCTGGCTCTACTTTCAGATATTGCGATGAGACTTCTTGAAATCTCTGAAAAAGAGCTAAAGAACGAGGCTCTTTCTGATGATGATTATGAGTTTATAAGAGGCTACGGCGGAAACCTGGAGCACTTCTGGGCCGAAGTCAATGCGGCAGATGGACTTGATCTTGTCCACAGCTACCAGGCTCCATGCCCTGTTATTGCGGACATTGCAACAGACCCTAACGGAACTGTCCTGGAAGTTGGCTCAGGCAAGGCGGACACTGTATTTGTGGTATTTCCTATTGATGGGGAGCTTCATGTGGGATCAGGTAGTGTATATAGTTTTTATCAGTTCACTGTGCCCATTGATGAGAGGATGACCGACGAGGAGTTCAGAGCTTCTCTTGAGGGAGGATACCTTGATGATGACTGGAACTGGGTTGAGAACGACAACATTACGATGCAGCCTGACTGGACCCAGAGCTACAGGATTGTGACAGGAAACAGGTAATAGTGTTTAATGGATAAGACAGGCCAGGAAAAACATGCTAATAAAAGAGGGCTGCTGCGACTTATTGTCGTGGCAGCCTTTTGCTGCGCCTTTGTTGCAGCTGCTTTTGTGGCTGTTTTTGGGAGTCAGACAGGAACTGGCAGAGATAGCTCTTTTGCCCAAAAGATGAGGCTCCTTGTGGCGCCGCCGACGTGGGTTCATTATGCGAAAAAGAGTGAGCAGGCAGGGAAGCTTGTGCTGAAGGTTGAAGGCGGGAAGGCGATACTGCAAGAGCCTTCTGATGAAGGCGATAATGAAGGAGATAAGGGGAGCGCCGTCTGGAAATCCCCTTCAGAGATAAAGGTTCAGGACGGTTTTCTTACTGACCTTGACAGGGACGGCGACACCGAGATGATCCTTCTTGTGTGGAAGCGCGGGCGCTTTGGGAAGCACAGGCCCTTCTGGATCACGTCGGATGAGAGGTGCTATTCACAACATATTTTTATTTATGATGTGGGAGATGAGGCGCAAGAAGGAACTGATGATAACGAGTCTGGACATGACAGTGTGATTTCCGGGGTGGTCAGTCAGAAGTGGTTTGCTTCTGATATTGGAGTGGATGTCAGGCGAATGAAGCTTCTAAATGAGGGAAGCGCAACATCGGAGGCTATTCTGCTTACAGAGGACAGGGATGGTAACTGTGCTTTGTGGCACTGGGAGTCCTTTGGACTTAAGACCATGGATAATGAAGTTTCTTTTTTGGCCTTTGGTGATAACCTGATCCATCAGTCGATATACGAGTATGCTTACGCTCATGAAGGCGGAAGCTTTGACTATCTGTATGAGCCTTTTAAAGAGGAAATCATGGCAGCAGATGTTGCTGCATTTAACGCAGAGACAGTACTGGTTGATAAGGAGTCTGCGGTTTCAGGCTATCCGCAATTTGGCTCTCCTTTGGAAGTTGGCAGGGCTATTGCGGCAGCAGGCTTTGACGTTGCAAGCTGCGCCAATAACCATGCCCTGGATAAAGGGATTTATGGAGTTGATGTTACCAGCTCTTTTTACAAAGAAAATGGGATCACCTGCGTTGGGATACAGGGTAGTGACGAGACGCAGTATCACCCCTATGAAGTCATCACGAGGAATGGAATAAGGATTGCGCTTTTGTCGTACACTTACGGGACCAATGGAATTGATGTGTCGGATAAGTACCCTTATGCGGTGCACTACTTGTCTGACAGACTTGCGATGGATATTCAGGACGCGCGGAATGATGCGGACTTTGTGGTTGTTTTTGCTCACTGGGGTGATGAGTATGAGACTGATGTTTCGGACTACCAGCGCCGTATTGCAGGTGTTATGGCGCAGTCAGGAGCAGATGTTATTATCGGAAGTCACCCTCATGTTGTGCAGGAGACGGAAGTTATTGATCGTGGGGATGGTGGACAGACGCTTGTTTACTACTCTTTGGGGAATTTTGTGGCAGACCAGGGAAAAGTTAAAAGAAGCAGTGACGGACAGGCGGTTGAAACAGGCGGTGCAAAAGCTCTTTTCACCATAGAACACAGCTACGACGGCGCAAGAATAAAGAGCTGGGATATCAGGGAAATCCACCCGGATTGACGACCGCGGGAAAAGTAGGTAGTATCAAGGAAGAAAAGTGGACGAGAAGGCAGGCAATAGGAAGTAGTAATGGCAAAGATAAGCGTAATAATACCAGTTTACAATACAGCTAAATACATGGATCAGTGCATTGAGTCAGTGCTGGCACAGACCATGACAGACATTGAGATATTGCTTGTTGACGACGGCTCAACAGACGGGATCAGCGGGAAAAAGTGCGACGAATTCGCAGCAAAGGACAACCGCGTCAAGGTCATCCATAAGGAAAACGGAGGACTGCAGTCTGCCTGGATCGCAGGCACGGTGGAGGCAACTTCCGATTATGTTTCCTACGTTGACAGCGATGACTGGATCGATGCAGATATGATGGAGGGGCTCTATGCTCTGACCAGCGTCGCCCAGGAAGAGGCTGGACAGGCAGGTGAGGCTTCTGCAAGGGACATCGGATACAAGAATCCGTTTATTGACTGCGAGATCGTTGCAGGCAACTACATCGTTGAAAAAACAGGTGAGCGCAGGAAAGAGACCCAGGCTCTTCAGCCGGGCGTGTACACAGGAGCTGAGCTTGATAAGATAAGGCGCCGCCTTCTTGGGGAGGAAGTCAGACCTGTCACCATGTCCAGATGCATGAAGCTCATTTCAAGAAAGCTTGTCCTTGAAAACATCAAGTACTGCGACCCAACTATCTTTATGAGCGAAGATGTCAACATCACGCTTCCATGTCTGTGCGACGTTAAGCGCCTTGCAATTGCCAAGGACAGTTACTTCTACCACTACAGGCTTGTTGGCAGCTCCATGGCGCACTCTTACAAGCCAAACTTTTTAAAGGATCTGGAACTTAGTAATAAGACCTTTAGGGAAATTCTTAAGGATAAGGGTATCGAAAACGCAGACCAGCAGATGGACAGAGAGTTTGTTATGATCCTTCTTCTTGTGATGAAGAATGAACTTCGCTGCCCTGACAAGGATACAGCTGAGAGAGTTAAAAAGATCTTTCTTAGGGAAGATATTAAAAGCAAGGTGACAGGAACTGACGTCACTATAAGTGGCCTTGCAAACAGGCTCCTGTACTTCACGATGAAGCACCCTGCAGCACCGGTTGTTGGCTGCATGAAGATGATCCTTGGAGCTTACGACAAGAAGACAAACTAAACTGGATGAGACACGGGGACGGCTTACCTGATACCTGACACGGGGACGGTTCTACTGTCAGATTTTATCACAATAAAATCTGACAGTAGAACCGTCCCCGTGTCAGGTATCAGGTAAGCCGTCCCTATTTGATATCTTAGAATCCTTCCATTCTGCGCTGTTTGCGGAGGTCTCGTCTCTTTTCAGCGCCTTCCCATTCTGCCTTCTCGCTCTCGGTGCGAACGTTGAGACCATAGGGAACAACAACGGCGGAGCCGTCATTGTCTATGCAGACCTCGGTGAAGTATGCTCTGTTAAGGACATGTCTCATGCCATTTTGAACATCTTCAACGTAGGTGTCTACTCTGACTTCCATGGAGGTTCTGCCTACATGGGTGAGTTTGCCTACGATCACTAAAACGTCCCCGAGCTTGGCACCCTGCTTGAACTGCATGTTGTCAACTGCAGCTGTGGCAACGGGGTTGCCTGAGTGCCGAAGGGCAACTGTTCCTGCAACTTCATCTATCCAGCTCATGAGCTGTCCGCCAAAGAGCCTTCCTTCAGAATTGATATCACTGTACTTGACAACCTTGGTCCATTCAGTGATGGAGTCTTCAACATTTTTGTTGGCAATCTGTTTATCTACATGAAAAACTTTTCCCATAAATCCACCTCCAGTAAGTATTCTATTTATTTAGTTTACCGCAATTTGAGCCTGTTTACCAGCCAAAAACCTCGGGAATGTTACCATTCACGGTTTTCGCGCCCCCTGTCAGACAGACGCCCCGAAAACCGTGAAGGGGAACCAGAGGGCTTTGCTGTTTTTGCACATTGAAAATAATATTAGTTAGTGTTAAAATTTTGTCATATGGCGGTAAAGTTTAAGGGTACCACCCACGTATAATCAGTAAAACGGAGGTTTTTATAATGAGCAAGACATTTGATGACATTTTAGCCAAGCTTAAGAGCGCTGACACCAAGAAGATGTCAGTGGCTGTAGCCCAGGACACACACGTACTTGAGGCTGTCAAGGTGGCAAAAGAGAGAGGCATTGTAGATCCGATCCTGGTTGGCGACAGAGATCAGATCGCTGAGAAGGCAAAAGAAGTTGGAATGAACATTGATGAGTACGAGATCATCGATGTTAAGGACACAATCGAGGCAGCAAGATGCGCTGTATCACTTGTACACGATGGCAAGGCTGACATCTATATGAAGGGTGCCCTTGAGTCCAAGGATTTCCTTAAGAGCGTTCTTGATAAGGAGGTTGGACTTCGTACAGGAAGACCTCTTTCACATGTCTGCGTATTTGAGATTCCTGGTATCGATCGTCTCCTGTTCCTTACAGACGTTGCATTCATGCCATATCCTACTCTTGAAGATAAAAAAGTCATCATTGAATATACAGTAGAAGTTGCAAGAGCTTGCGGTGTTGAGTGCCCTAAGGTTGCTCCTCTTGCAGCAGTAGAAGTTGTTAACCCTAAGATGCCTGTTACTGTTGAGGCTGCTGAGCTCACAAGACTCAACGAGGAAGGCGAGATCAAGAACTGCATCGTTGACGGACCTCTTTCCATGGACCTTGCTATTGATCCTGAGGCAGCCAAGCACAAGGCTGGTGCCCTTGACAGAAAGATTGTTGGCGACGCTGATATCCTTCTTTTCCCAGATATCCATGCAGGAAACCTTACTTACAAGACCATCGTTCGTCTTGCAACAGTCAAGAACGGAAACATTTTAACAGGAACCAAGGCTCCTGTAATCCTTACATCAAGATCTGACTCAGTAGAAGTTAAGGTTAATTCCATCGCTCTTGCAGCAGTAGTTGCTGAAGACAAGAAAAAAGGAATTCTTTAATACAGGCCAGCAATGCTGACGGAAAGGAAATGACATGATCAAAAGTCTTATAATCAATCCAGGTTCTACATCTACTAAAGTTGGTATTTTTGAGGACGAGACCCTTGTTAAGGAGGAAACCCTGCGTCACAGCACAGAGGAGATAGAGTCCTATGCTTCGATCATTGACCAGAAGGACTTCCGCAAGAATATCATTCTTGATTTTTTGAAAAAAGAAAACATCGACATCAAGTCTTTTAACGTTATCGTAGGAAGAGGCGGACTTCTTCGTCCAATCCCAGGTGGAACCTACGAGTGCACAGATGCTCTTTTAGAGGACCTTAGAAAGGGCGTTCAGGGTCAGCACGCGTCTAACCTTGGCGGTATCCTTGCAAGAGAGATCGGTGACGAGATCGGCGTTCCTTCATACATCGTTGACCCTGTAGTAGTTGACGAGATGGAGCCAGTTGCAAGGATCTCAGGCGTTCCAGAGATCGAGAGAGTATCAATTGACCATCCTCTTAACCAGAAGGCTGTTGCCCGCAGATACGCTAAAGAGATCGGAAAGAGATATGATGAGATCAGCGTTATCGTAGTTCACATGGGCGGCGGTACATCAACAGGTGTTCACAAGAACGGCAAGATGATCGACGTTTATGCTGCACTTAACGGAGACGGTGCTTTCTCACCAGAAAGAGCTAACGGCATTCCAGCTAAGGCCCTTGTAGATATGTGCTTCTCAGGCAAGTACACTTACGACGAGATGAAAAAGAAGATCGTTGGCTACGGCGGACTTAACGCATACCTAGGAACCAACGACATGAGAGAAGTTAACAAGATGTGCGAAGATGGCAACGAGAAGGCTATTCTTGTAAGGGATGCTTTCATCTACCAGATCTGCAAGAACATCGGTGCATGCGCTACAGTCCTTAAGGGCAAGGTTGACCAGATCATCCTTACAGGCGGAATTGCTTATGGCCAGGTCATCACAGATGCCATCAAGGACAGAGTAGACTGGATCGCACCAGTTACTGTATATCCTGGTGAGGACGAGCTTCTTGCTCTTGCTCAGGGCGCTATCAGAGTCATGAACGGCGAAGAGCAGGCACAGAAGTATTGATATACAAATTGAATTTCCATATAATACGAAAGGAGCCTGTGTAAGGCTCCTTTTAAATTACAGGCAAAGCACTACGTTAAGTGCCACAGTTCATCCCCGCTCCTGGTATTATAACATCCACCGGAAAGCGCCCAAGTGGCTTTCACGGCATATCCTCGCAGATACTTGGTGTTTCCGGTAATTTAACCGATTCCCACCGGCCGTATCTGCTGCGGTATTCCATGGTCCACTTGACCAATTTCAGGCGGATGTTTTTGGGTAATCAAGCGGGGGATGATGAAGGTGCGGGCGGGGGTGAATTGGTTTCTAGCGTGGGTTATGGCACTTCTGGGGGATATTTGCTTTTGATGTGGGTAAGGTATTTCCTGGAGTAGATTCTACCATGGGGCGCCAAGTCGTTGATTAACTGGCGCTATACAGTGAAATCAGACTGGATGGCTGATTTCTTTGTCCAAGTCCGTAAAATGACGGCCAATATCAATTGTTATTCAATTGCATTACGGACTATAGCGGTTTTTTTGAGCATACAGTCCGTAAAACGGGTTTTTTTGAGGAATTGATCCAATGGATCAGGGAGACGAGTTACGGACTATAGTCTCAAAAAGTGGTCCCTAGGCTGAAAATGGATATTTTGGGAGTTTTTTGCGGGAAATAATAACCTACTATAGAGCATTTTTCTATGCTATAGTCCGTAATCATTAAAACCTGACATTTTTTGGAGCACATGAGGAACTCAAAAACGGTATTGGGGAGAGAATTTTTGCTGGTCTAATATCTGCAATTGATTTTCCTATTGCTGGTCCTATCCTTTTCTTGTCTTGAAGAAAAAAATCAGGGCACTTTTAATACCACTGAGATAGTTTTTGGTTACAGGTATTAGATTTCCAACGCCAATATTTCCAGTTTTAATAAAACTACAATGTGAAATTCATACCAGTCAACGATGCGAGAGCCGTGGGTATTAGATTTGTTAAAATATCAGGCGATATTTCCTCAAAACCATAATACCTGCAGAAGATAAAGCTGACAATGGTATTATATTGACTCTGTTGCGCTGGTCACAGCACGATATATCGCGATGCAGAAGACACTGTGCATCCATAGTGCATAAGCGCAACCAAAGCGCATGTGGTAATCCAATTCACTGCCTACAACACCCTATCCATGGCCGCTTGATCACTAAAAAAGTTTGACCGGATGAATGTCAATAGCAACGTGGAATACCGCAGCAGGCCGCACAGGATAAGACAAAAGAACCGTCCCCGTGTCTTGTTGCGGTCTGCGAGGATATGCCGCGAAAGGCTATTGATATTCATCTGGCCAGACTTACAATTCAAGAGGCGGCTATGGAATGGATGTACTTTGTCAGCAGTCTAATGCGTTCCTTGAAAACACACGCCAAATCTGCTACAATGTGCTTTGGTATTTTGCTAATTACAAGGGGTGAAGTTTGCCCTTTTTTAGGAGAAATAAGATGAGTATTATTGACAAGATCATAGGAACACATTCAGAGAGAGAGCTTCGCCGTATCAAAGGAACAGTTGATGCAATTGAAGGCATGAGAGAGCAGATGCAGGCTCTTTCTGACGAGGAACTTAGAGCCAAGACAGATGAGTTCAAAAAAAGGCTCTCTGAGGGTGAGACCTTAGATGACATATTGCCAGAAGCCTACGCTGTAGTCAGAGAGGCTGGTAAGAGAGTCCTTGGAATGGAGCATTTCAGAGTACAGCTCATTGGTGGTATCATTCTTCATCAGGGCCGTATCGCTGAGATGAGAACCGGTGAAGGTAAGACCCTTGTGGCTACACTTCCTTCATATCTCAATGCTCTTGCAGGCAAGGGCGTTCACGTTGTTACAGTCAACGACTACCTGGCTAAGCGTGATGCTGATCAGATGGGCCAGATCCATGAGTTCCTTGGACTTAAGGTAGGATGTGTCCTTAACAGCATGAACTCTGATGAGAGAAGAGCAGCCTACAACTGCGATATTACATATGTCACTAACAACGAACTGGGATTTGATTACCTTCGTGACAACATGGCAATCTATAAAGAGCAGTGCGTTCTAAGAGGCCTTAATTACTGCATCATCGACGAGGTAGACTCAATCCTTATCGACGAAGCCAGAACACCTCTTATCATTTCCGGTCAGTCAGACAAGTCCACAAAGCTGTACGAAGCTTGCGATATCCTTGCCAAGCAGATGACAAGGGGCGAGGACATGGAAGAGCTCACCAAGATGGACGCCATCATGGGTGTAGAGCGTGAAGAGACCGGAGACTTCATCGTCAATGAAAAAGACAAGATCGTCAACCTTACAGAGCAGGGTGTTGCCAAGGTTGAGAGATTTTTCCGCATAGAGAACCTTGCTGATCCTGAGAACCTTGAGATCCAGCACAACATCATCCTGGCTCTTCGTGCCAACAACCTGATGCAGAAGGACCATGACTACATCGTCAAGGATGATGAGGTACTTATCGTCGACGAATTCACTGGTCGTGTTATGCCAGGCCGTAGATATTCAGATGGCCTTCACCAGGCTATCGAGGCCAAGGAACACGTCAAGGTTAAAAGAGAGAGCAAGACTCTTGCAACTATCACCTTTCAGAACTTCTTTAACAAGTTTGACAAGAAGTGTGGTATGACAGGTACTGCCCTTACAGAGGAGCAGGAGTTCAGAGAGATCTATGGAATGGACGTTATCACCATTCCTACTAATATGCCGGTAATCCGTAAGGATCTACAGGATGCTGTCTACAAGACAAGAAAAGAAAAGCTGAACGCCATCTGTGATGCTGTTGAGGCAGCACATGCAAAGGGACAGCCCGTTCTTGTAGGTACCATCACCATCGAGGCATCTGAAGAGCTTTCAAGGATGCTCAGAAAGAGAAATATCCAGCATCAGGTCCTTAATGCCAAGTTCCATGAGATGGAAGCTGAGATCGTAGCAGAGGCAGGAAGACATGGCGCTGTAACAATCGCGACCAACATGGCTGGACGTGGTACTGATATCAAGCTTGACGACGAGGCAAGAGAGGCTGGCGGACTTAAGATCATTGGTACTGAGAGACATGAGAGCAGACGTATCGACAATCAGCTTCGTGGTCGTTCAGGTCGTCAGGGAGATCCTGGTGAATCCAAGTTCTACTTATCACTTGAAGATAATCTTATGAGACTGTTTGGGTCAGAGAGACTTATCTCCATGTTCAACGCCCTTCATATTCCTGAGGGACAGGAAATTGAGCACTCATCACTTTCAAGAGCTATTGAATCAGCTCAGAAGAAGATCGAGTCCAACAACTATGCAATCCGTAAGAACCTGCTTGAGTATGACCAGGTCAACAACGAGCAGAGAGAGATCATCTATGCAGAGCGTAAGAGAGTTCTTAACGGAGAGTCAATGCGTGATTCCATCTACAAGATGATCACTGATATAGTTGAGTCTTCAGTTGACACAGTTATCGGCGAAGAGAACAACGCTGACAACTGGAACCTTGCTGAGCTCAATGAGATCCTTCTTCCTACAGTTCCTTTAAAGAAGATCAACAGAGGCAGGATCGAGAACCTTACCAAGTCAGGCATCAAGCAGCAGCTCAAGGAAGAGGCAGTCAAGCTATACGAGGCTAAAGAGGCTGAGTTCCCAGAGCCAGAGACAATCCGTGAGATCGAGCGTGTTATTCTCCTTAAGGTCATCGACAGAAAGTGGATGGACCACATCGACGATATGGATCAGCTCCGTCAGGGTATTGGACTTCAGGCATATGGTCAGAGAGATCCTAAGCTTGAGTACAAGCTTGAAGGTTATGAGATGTTCGATGACATGACAAGGAACATCGAAGAGGATACAGTAAGACTTCTTTTCCATGTACATATTGAAGAGAGAGTTGAGCGTGAACAGGTTGCCAAGGTTACAGGTACCAACAAGGACGACAGCGTAGCCAAGGCACCAATCAAGAGAGTTGAGGCCAAGGTTTACCCTAACGATCCATGTCCTTGCGGAAGCGGCAAGAAGTTCAAAAACTGCCATGGAAAGGTATAATACAGCCTGGTAGTTAAATATATAGACAGTAATTTAGGAAGTATTAGATAGGAGTTTTAGATGGTAGTTTTAGATCAGATGAAGGTTGAGATCCAGGGCCTTAAGGGAACCCTTGAGGAGGTTACAGCATCTCTTGACCTTGATTCTAAGAAAAAGATAATTGAAGAGCTCTCCCGTGAAATGGAGGAGCCGGGTTTTTGGGACAACGCAGAGAAGGCCAATAAAAAGACCAAGGACCTTAAGAACATGCAGGACCTTGTTGCAGACATTGAAAGTCTCAACAACCAGTACAACGACATCATCGATCTTATCGATATGCAGAATGCAGAAGGCGTAGACGATGAGGACATGGCTGCTGAGATCAGATCAGAGCTTGATGAGTTTGAGAATAAGCTTGAGAATATCCGTATAAGCAATCTCCTTAACGGACCATATGACAAGAACGACGTTATCCTTCGTCTCAACGCAGGCGCAGGCGGAACAGAGGCCTGCGACTGGGCAAGCATGCTCTATCGTATGTACACAAGATGGGCAGAGAGAAAGGGCTTTTCAATTGAGACCCTTGATCTTCTTGACGGCGACGAAGCCGGTATCAAGTCAGTTGCTTTCCAGATTTCAGGAACCAACGCTTATGGCCTTCTGAAGTCAGAGCACGGTGTTCACAGACTTGTCCGTATCAGCCCATTCAACGCTCAGGCTAAGAGACAGACTTCCTTCGTATCCTGCGACGTAATGCCGGATATCGAAGAGGACATTGACATCGAGATCAATCCTGATGACCTCAGGGTAGACACATACAGATCCAGTGGTGCTGGTGGACAGCACATCAACAAGACTTCATCTGCTGTCAGGATCACACATATACCTACAGGTGTTGTAGTTGCCTGCCAGAATGAACGTTCACAGTTCCAGAACAAGGACAAGGCTATGCAGATGCTCAAGGCCAAGCTCTTTATCATGAAGCAGGAAGAGCAGGCTGCGATGCTTTCAGGTATCAGAGGCGAGGTTAAGGATAACGCCTGGGGAAGCCAGATCCGTTCTTATGTCCTTCAGCCTTACACCATGGTCAATGACACAAGAACAGGATTTAAGTCATCTAACGCTGACGGCGTACTTGATGGTGACCTTGATCCATTTATCAATGCATATCTTAAGTGGCTGGCAACAGGCGGTAAGCCGGTTGGAGACACATCTGAGGAGTAAGCACAGTCTTGGGGGACTGCTATGAGACTTTTTGAGGGTGTTAAAGACTTAGTGGCGTTATACCACGACTATATGACAATGAATAAGGATGAGAAGGCTGACTTCTATCAGGCTAAGTGTGACTATTACCAGAAGTATGTAGAACTGAGCCTGATAG
This sequence comes from Butyrivibrio sp., assembly GCA_015056565.1. Classification (GTDB taxonomy): domain Bacteria; phylum Bacillota; class Clostridia; order Lachnospirales; family Lachnospiraceae; genus Butyrivibrio. The sequence continues at coordinate 80,048 of SVGB01000010.1, read as the reverse complement.
TTGGATGCTTTTCGTCCATTACTTATATTATTTCTGATTATCTTTTAAATGGTTCATACATACCAACATTGATCCCAAGATTTTCAATCCTGGGATTCATGGCTATCTTTTTTATCATCACACATTTCTTCAGAAGCCGCACAGTGACTGTGTGGATGGATTTCTTTCTTGGTCACGCCATGGTGATCGCCACCATCTGGGCCATCTATCATCTGGAGATCAAGGTACATGCCAGTGAAGGTTTCATCATCATGAACCTTATCTGGATCACGGTAGGATTCGTTGCCATGCCAAAAGAGACAATGTTTTCTACTCTGTTCTTCCTGCTGGAAATACTTGTTACCAATTCCTTTAATCATTATCCGAATCTGGACATAATATTTGCCCTGGAGATTCCCTGTGGCCTTGCAGTAATCATGTCCCACTGCCTTCTTATGCTGTTCTTCCTGGATCACTACAGAGTTGAGCAAAAACTTGAACGGGCTATGGTGACAGATCCTCTGACGCAGGTCTACAACAGGCATCTGCTTGAGAGCATTGTTTACAAGAATACCCTCAAGGATATAGAGGATGGGCAGCAGGTTGCCATGGCAATGCTTGATATTGACTACTTTAAAAGGATCAACGACGAGCACGGACACTACACTGGAGATCTGACTCTTTTGTACATTGGACAGAAACTGACAGAAGAATGCAGAGAAGGAGACTATGTGATCCGCTACGGCGGCGAGGAATTTGAAATAATCTTCAAGAACTGTAATGCAGATGAAGCATACCAGAGAATGGAACAGTTCAGGAAGTATATTGAGAATTCCCATGATATGCCTGTTCCGTTTACCATTTCAGTTGGCGTATCCAACTACAATGGGGATTACTCCGAGACTATCCGAAACGTGGATACAGCACTTTACAAGGCCAAGAACACTGGGCGCAACAAGGTTGTTGTGGTCTGATAAGGGTCTTTTATCGGTAATATTTGAGGTTTTAGATGTTTGGGAAAAGAATAATTGCAGGAGCCTTTTGCGTGCTCCTTGCCCTTACCGTCATAGGATGTGGCAGGAAAGAGGACAAAGGTACAGCGTCCTTTGACGGAAAAGAATATATAAAGATGTCGGAGCTGACAGAAGCCGGGCTTGACATGGATAAGGCTGGCGAGGAAAAAGAGCTGCTGATGAGCCTTGACCTGTCCCTGAGCGTTCCGACCTACATAACGAAGGTAGATGACACCTGGTTTATCGTGGACTGTTATCACAACAAGGTCATCTATTCAGACAGCCTTGATACTCCGATCCAGGCCTGGAACATCATGTGTGACGAGGTTATACAGCCCCACACTCTTGCCAGCGACGGAACAGTGTTCCTTATTGATGATACGGAAAACAACAGGGTGCTGATCTACGAGAGATGGAATGAGAAATTCCTGAACACCCAGGTGTTTAGCGATATCGGAAATCGTCCTCATTATTCTGTTTATGATGAAGGCACCAAAACCTTTTATGTGTGGAGCTCTGAGTCGGGAGAAATGTATCTTTTCAGGCGTCCTGAGGACTCAACGCGCCTTTATCTTACAGATGTTAAAAGGGTTGACGAGCTATCAAGCACCTACGTCAGGTCCTTTACTATAATTGACGGGGATATCTATTTTGTTTCGGGGCTTTCTTCTGATGGTTCTGCGCCAAGGATACTTGTGTGCAATCTTGATGATTTTAAGGTTAAAAAGAGCTATCCGGTGCCGGATGAGATTGCAGGAATGGTTCAGATGTTAAAGATCGAGGACATGTTTTACCTGACCATTTCAACGGATATAACAGGCAATCAGGACTTTGCAACCATGATCAGGGCAAAGAGTCTTGAGGACCTTTCAGAAGGCCGGTACGAGGACATTTATTCAGAATATTTTATTGGTGGTGGAACACCCTATAACATCTCCCAGGTTGAGGATACATACTTCCTGACGGAGCACCGCCTTATTGATCATCAGATATGGAGCTTTAACGTTGAAGACGGCCAAATAGTAAATGTACAGACAGTGTTTTAAGATCTATCTGACTAGCAGGAGGTAAATATGGTTACCATCAGTCTTTGCATGATCGTTAAAAATGAACAGGAGAATCTCCCCAAGTGCCTTGACAGTCTTAAGGACATAGTTGATGAGATGATCATTGTGGACACAGGCTCTACTGACAAGACCAGGGAGATCGCAGCATCCTATGGGGCCAAGGTCTTTGATTTTGCCTGGACAGGGGATTTTTCTGAGGCAAGGAACTTTTCTTTTTCCAAGGCTGGATGCGACTACATATATTCTGCCGATGCAGACGAGGAGCTGGATGAAGACAACAGGAGAAGATTCCTTGACCTTAAGAAAAAAGATTTAGAAGAGCTTGGGATCGATATCGTCCAGATGTATTACTGCAATCAGCTAAGCTACAGAACTGTCTACAACTTTGACAGGGAGCTTCGCCCAAAGCTGTTTAGGAGAGTCCGCCCATTCACCTGGGAGGATCCGATCCACGAGCAGGTGGTGCTTGAGCCTGTTGTTGTAAACAGCGACATAGAGATAATCCACAGGCCAAAGGAAAGCCACGCCGGCCGCGATCTTGAGTCCTTCAGAACAGCGATAAAAGGTGGAAGGAGGCTTTCAAAGAGGCTCCACAGCATGTATGCAAGGGAGCTGTTCATGGCTGGCACCGATGAGGATTTTCGTTTGGCAAAAGAGTTTTTTGTAGGATCAACCATTGATACCTTAAGGGACCTTGATGAGATCAAGGAGGCATCCTGCGTTCTGGCTCATATAGCCGTTTTGGAAAATGACCCTCACAGTCTTTTGAAGTACGCTTTAAAGGATGCAATCTCAGAGATGAGCAGTGAAATGTGCTTTGAACTGGGCGACTACTACTTTGGCAGGGATGACATAGACGAGGCTATTGTTTGGTACTATAATGCTGCTTATGAGTGCAGCAGCATCATCGATGCCAAAAAGAGCGGATCCTTCCCAAGGCTGGCTCTGGCTAAGTGCTACAGGAAGCTTGGCAACGAGGAACAGGCTCTTGACTACGAGAGAGAAGCCTCAGAATTAGAAGAATAACCATTTTTGGAGGAAATATATGCGTATCATAGTTGTAGGCTGCGGCAATGTAGGACTTACTCTTACAGAGCAGCTTAGCAAAGAGGGACATAACATTACTGTTATTGAGGAAAAGAGTAGTGTTGTCCAGACAGCAGTCAATAATCTGGATGTACTGGGGATCGTGGGAAACGGCGCCAGTTATTCGATCATGAAGGATGCAGGTATCGACAAGGCGGATCTCATGATCGCGGTGACAGATTCTGACGAGCTTAACCTTCTTTGCTGCCTTATTGCGAAGAAGGCTGGTAACTGCCACACTATCGCCAGAGTTCGTAATCCTATTTATAAAAAAGAGATCAACTTCATCAAGGAAGAGCTTGGTCTTTCAATGGTAATAAATCCTGAAGAGGCAGCAGCCACCGAGGCTGGCAGACTCTTAAAGCTTCCTTCAGCAACCAAGATCGAGACTTTTGCAAGAGGAAGAGCAGAGCTTGTAAGACTTGTGATCGACGAGAACTCAAGGCTCAAGGACCTTGCTCTTAAGGACATTCCATCAGATCTTAAAAAGCACGTTGTCATCGCAGTAGTAACAAGGGGCAACGATGTATTTATCCCAGACGGAAGCTTTATCTTAAGGGCCGGAGATGAGATAACCATCATCGGTTCAAGTAAGAATACTGTAAACTTCTTTAAAAAGCTTGGACTTCCATCAGCCAAGGTTCACTCCACCATCATCATCGGTGGAGGCGAGACAGGCTACTACCTCGCAATGCAGCTCATAGCCCTTGGTATAAAAGTCACGATCTTCGATAAGGATTCTGTAAGGTGCAAAGAGCTTACTGAGCTTCTTCCACAGGCGCTTGTCATCAACGGAGATGGAACTGACAAGGACATGCTCCTTGAGGAAGGCGTCATGAGCACTGAGTCCTTCGTGTCTCTTACAAACCTCGATGAAGAGAACATCATGCTCTCAATGTATGTAAAGAGCATTAACCCCAAGGCCAAGCTCATCACCAAGGTTCACAGAGTTAACTACGGCGAGATCATTGGATCTCTTGGAATAGGCAGTATCATCTATCCCAAGAACATCACCGCAGACAGGATTGTTCAGTTCGTCCGCGGAATGTCCGTATCCAAGGAGAACAATATTGAAACTCTCTACAAGCTCAATGATGACAGAGTTGAGGCACTTGAGTTTATTGTTAAGTACGGAAGCCCTATTATTGGAGTTCCTCTTGCCAAGCTAAAGCTCAAAAAGGGTATCCTTATTGCCTGCATCAATCACTATGGTGAGATCATTTCCCCAACTGGTGACAGCGTTATAAGAGACAGGGATTCTGTCATTGTTGTTACAACCCGGACAGGACTAAATGATATAAACGACGTTTTGGAGGGTTAAAATGAACTATTCAATGGTAAGATACGTGCTGCTTAGACTCCTTGGAGTCATGGGTGCACTTATGGTGCTGCCTCTTGTTGTGGCACTTATATATAGCGAGTACGACAGCGCCGTGTGCTTTTTTATCCTGGCGGCTGTTTTTGCACTTACAGGATATCTTGGAACTTTGAAAAAGCCATCCAACACAGTCATGTTCGCAAAGGAAGGCTTTGCGATAACAGCAGTTGCCTGGATCTTTATGAGTCTTGTTGGCGCTATTCCCTTTGTTGTTACAGGTACCATACCTAACTATATCGATGCCTGCTTTGAGACTGTATCAGGCTTTACTACTACAGGAGGCAGTATCCTGACTGCAGTAGATGGAATGGAAAAGAGTGTGCAGTTCTGGCGCACATTTACCCACTGGATCGGGGGTATGGGAGTTTTAGTATTCCTTATCGCAGTTGTTCCCATGGCTGATGGCTACAGCATGCACCTTATGAGAGCTGAGTCTCCGGGGCCTGTTGTTGGTAAGATTGTTCCCAAGGTGAAAGACACTGCCAAGATCCTCTACATGATCTACCTGGCAATAACAGTTGTTGAGATCATCTGCCTTAAACTTACAGGTATCTCACTATACGAGGCTGTAACCCTTACCTTCTCAACAGTTGGTACCGGTGGATTTGCTGTAACAAACAGTGGTATTGGCGGTTATTCAACCCTTACCCAGGCTGTGATCATCCTGTTTATGGCACTTTGTGGCGTAAACTTTACCGTGTATTATTTCCTCATTCAGAGAAAGCCTAAAGAGGCTTTTGCCATCGATGAGGTTAAGTTTTATTTTGGAACACTTCTGATTTCTTCAATACTTATCAGCATCAATGTCTACAGAGCAGGCGCAGTAGAGGGCTATGGACAGTCTTTCCACCATTCACTGTTTGCTGTTACATCCATCATGACCACAACTGGCTTTGGAACTCTGGACTTTGATAAATGGCCTGAGTTTTCAAGAGTGCTCCTTATGGGGCTTGCACTGGTTGGAGCCTGCGCTGGTTCTACAGGCGGCGGATTTAAGTTTTCAAGGGCCCTTATCGTCATCAGAAATGCCAGGAACGAACTGAACTTCCTTGTACATTCAAAGGCTGTAAAAAGGGTTTATATGGACGGACATGTGGTAGAGGGAACAACAGTTAAGTCTGTATCTGCCTATCTGTGCCTTTATGTTGCGACAATGCTGGCATCGTTCCTTTTGGTATCTCTTGATAATTTTGATTTCCAGACCACTATCACAGCGGTAATAGCAACACTTAACAACATAGGACCAGGACTTGGCATGGTAGGACCAATGGGAAATTACTCAGAATTTTCTTATCTGTCCAAAATTGTGCTGATGTTTGATATGCTAGCTGGAAGGCTTGAACTTCTGCCTATATTTATTGTCATCAAACCAAAAACATGGAAACGATAATAAATATAAAAATTTTATAAACTAAATATAAAAAATAAGTTGAAACTTGTGTCCAAATTGTGATAAGATTAGAATCAGTTTTAGCGAAAACGATTTCGTGAACGATATTAAGAGAGAAAGAGTTATTAAGGCGGATAATTACCATGACTACTGTAAGGATGAAGGTTCTTGCTTTCCTTACTGTTTTCGTGACTGTATGCTCGATAATTGCTGTAGCTGCTTTTGGCGGCTCAGGGGACATAAATGCCGATGGTAAACTGTACATTGCTACGACAGATGAGTTTGACGGAATGATCCGAGGCGGGGATGATATCCCCGGAGCCGGCGTGATGGGATCCAAGCGTCTGTCTCAGAATATCACAGTTACCACTCAGGACGGGACATTATCAGTTGGCGGAACAGTTACCAAGAACCAGGATTCTTTTTATCCTGGAACATATATAGTTAGTTTTTCCAAGAATTCTATTTTATCTTCAAAGGCTGTTGTTGAGGTCAGAATGAAGGTATCCAAGGGAGATACAGTTTACGTTCTGGTTGGAGACAAGGAAAAGGGATACAGTGAATTTACCACTGTGGTAGCAGACAGAGACAATGAGATCGAATTTGAGACCAATATCCTTCAGGATTACACCTTGTCCACAACAGATATTATGAGAGCTCAGGAGGCTATGGCCTGCGTATTATCTTCAGAATATGAGCTTATGGGAGATTGATAGATGGAATGCATGAATGATGGCATCAGCCGTAGATCATGCACCTTATGAATATGATTACCGCGATATGTACGGGGTAGAAGGCATAGAACAGGTATTTAAGCCTGCCAAGTCTTCTGCCTCGTTTTTGATTGTAGAAATATAAAAGCCCAAAGGATGGAAGGGCAAGATATTCAGTGCCAAGAGAAATTATAGAAAGATATGCGCCAATTAAATTGACAGGGCTGTAGTTTCTAAGGATATAGAATACAAAGATAAGGAAAACTCCGTATCCGTGGTAGTCGGTGTTAAGAAGCTCAGCCACATAGATGCCTGCTCCTGCAACAAGAGCCCCGAGGCCATAGGAGATCAAAATGTTTCCGTTATATCTTTTTACAAGATCAAAGACAAACTCAACACCCCAGATAACTAAAAGGCCAATCAGGAGAGTGAAGTACACATTACACTTATTTGTCAAAAGATCCATGTTCTGTTCTATCACGGAAAAGATATTGATGTTGAATACGTCCTCCTTGGCGTAGAAACATACGTCGAAGAAGGGCTCTGAAATAAAGCCAAAAAATAACAGGCTAAGAGCGTACCTTAGCCTGCTTTTTGTATGAATGAATCCCTCAACCAGAAGGAAGCAGAAGATAGGAAATGAATTTCTGCCAATTCCTCTGAGGATCTTGTATATGATATTGAGTGTATCAAAAGAAATGGAATCCGGATAAAAACCGGCTCTTACACCTGGAAGCATAATGCCTGCTGTAGCGTGGTCGATCAGCATTGTGATGCATGCAATTAGCTTAAGTGTGTTTCCATTTATCTTTTTCATAAGTTACTCAAAAATAACCTTGTCCCATGTATCATCAGGAATAAGTCCGATATAAGTTTTACCTGTGTTGATCTGAAGCTCTTCTCCAGTCTCGTCATAGAATCTTGTCACATCTGTTTCGCTTGCCTTGAACCATGTCACATCCTTGGCAATACCATTTGTTAAGTACCATGCATTTCCGGAGCCGATGCAGTTATAGATGAGATATCCGTTCTCATCGAGCTGTGCGAAAGAGCAGTCCTGAAGGAGTACGTTCTTGAATGCAAGAGGCTCGCCGTCCTCAGCATCCTCGTGAATATCTCCATACTCATAGTACTCGTACATATTGGTATCAGAGTTGTAGATGAGCTGTGATCCGTTGTGAGTAAATGGAAGTGAAACCTTGAGGGCCTGATAAGATCTTGAATACTTCTCATCCAGTTTGATCTCTTCACCGTAAGGAACGAAGTTAAAGTGGCTTCCCTCGTTGGCATGCTCGTTGTATGTTGTCTCGTAACCGGCTCTTCCTGCATAACTGTCAAAGTTGTTATCAAGATCGCCATTTACAATGTACTCTGTGAACTCACTTGCCTTACCGTTGTTGATACGTGAGAAAGTACCAGAGAAGTGTGCTGACCATGGCTGTGAGAAGTACTGGTCATTGTAGTAAGGACCGCCATCATGGCACAGAACTGCGTTCCACTCTGCAGCCAGCATGATGTTGGTAGGTCTTGTACTACGGATGCTTCCAAGCTGCTCGATTGCGCCCCAGTCCTTAACGACGCACATAAGTCTTGTGATGCGGTCGTTCTTGGTGCTGTTCATGAGCTCGTAAACAACGTCAGCCTCTGATGTTCCGTAGTGTGGAAGAGCGATGGACTCATTGTCTACCATTGCAGCGATAGGCCTCTGGTCTTTGATCTCTTCACTTATAGGTTCGCCTGTAAGCTCAGAAAAATACATTCCCTCAGGAAGTACATATGGCTCGTCAGATTCCTCGGCTTCTGGTTCAGGCTCCTGTGAAACCTCCTGAGTTGCTTCCTCAAATATGCTCTCAGCAGCTTCCTCTGCTGCAGGCTCTTCGGTATTTTTGCCACAAGCCGTAACAGTCATAGTAAGCATGGCAGTTGCAAGAAAAAGTGAAACTGCCCTTTTACTATCTATTTTATGCATTTTCATAATCTCCCTTTAAAATAAGAATAATCCCTTATATTCTAACAGACCTTTCCGGTTTTTTCCATGCCCCATTTATTAATCCGACTGTGAGGGGATAACCATGATATAATAGAAGTTAACAAAAAGGGGGTACCTCCTATGAGACTTATGTTTATTGGCGCAGATCATGAGGTGACAGGAAGCTGCCATTTTATCGAGGCTGCAGGCAAGAATATTCTGGTTGACTACGGCATGGAGCAGGGCAAGGATTATTACGAGAATGTGTCTCTGCCAGTGTCAGCCCCGGAGATCGATTATGTTTTTCTGACACATGCCCATGTTGATCATTCGGGCAATCTGCCGCTCCTTTATTCCAAGGGATTTCGCGGAAAGATCTTTTCCACAGAAGCAACAGCAGATCTATGTAATATCATGCTCCGTGACTGCGCTCACATTCAGCTGCAGGAAGCGGAGTGGAGGAGCCGCAAGGGCAAAAGAAATAAGGACATAGCCCAGGTGGAACCGGCTTATACCATGCTGGATGCAGAGAATACCATTAAGAGTTTTGTGCCATGCCCTTACGGAAAAGAGATAGAGGTTGCAGAGGGTGTGACCATAAGATTTACGGATATTGGACACCTTCTTGGCTCATCAAGTATTGAAGTCTGGCTTACGGAAAAGAATGTCACCAGGAAGCTTGTCTTTTCCGGAGACATAGGTAATAAGGACCAGCCTCTTATTAAGGATCCCCAGACAACTGATGAGGCGGATATTATAGTCATGGAATCAACCTATGGCGACAGGCTTCACACTGAGGAGAGACCTGACTATGTAAAAGAGCTGGCGTCTGTTTTGAATGAGACCTTTGCCAGGGGCGGAAATGTGGTGATCCCATCATTTGCTGTTGGAAGGACCCAGGAGATACTGTACTTTATCAGGATGATCAAGAAAGAGGGACTTGTAACTGCTTATCCTAATTTTCCGGTGTTTGTGGATTCGCCTCTGGCGGTTGAGGCCACAGAGATCTTCCAGAAAAACCAGTACGACTGCTACGATGAAGAAGCTCTTGAGATCATAAAAAAGCACATCAATCCTATTACTTTCCCGGGACTTAATCTGTCCATCACAACGGAGGAGTCAAGGGCTATAAACGAAGACCCTGAGCCCAAGGTCATCATCTCGGCTTCAGGTATGTGCGAAGCAGGAAGAATAAGGCACCACTTAAAGCACAACTTGTGGCGCCCTGAATGTACAATACTGTTTGTTGGTTACCAGTCTGTGGGCACAACAGGAAGAGCCATAGTTGACGGCGCTGACCAGGTCAAGCTCTTTGGGGAGACAATTGATGTTAAGGCAAGCATCAAAAAGCTAACAGGCCTTTCGGGACATGCGGACAAGAACGGACTCATTGAGTGGGTCAAGGGCTTTAAAGTGCCGCCAAAGAAGGTATTTGTGGTCCACGGAGAAGATAGTGTCTGCAGCTCTTTTGCCCAGTGCCTCAGAGATGAATACGGATTTAATACATATGCGCCCTACAGTGGCACAGAATACGATATAATATCGGGGGGCTTTATCAAAGAGGGCGTTCCTGTTCCGATCAAGAAGAAGGAAAGCAGCCTTGTTTCCGACGTTTACGAGCGTCTTAAGGCAGCAGGTGCACGTCTTGTTGGCATCATAGCAAGGTCAGACGGACTGTCCAACAAGGACAAGGCAAAATTTGCAGATCAGATAAATGCACTTTGTGACAAGTGGTCGCGATAAGATATAAAAGGAGGAGTAAGTATGAGCAGAGCTGATGAGATATTCATCAACATGTGCAGGGATATTCTGGACAACGGAACATCCACAGAGGGGGAAAAAGTAAGGCCACACTGGCCAGATGGAACATCAGCCTACACCATCAAGAGGTTTGGTGTGGTCAACAGATATGATCTTTCCAAGGAGTTTCCTATCATGACCCTTAGGAAGACTGCTCTTAAGAGCGCTACTGATGAGGTGCTCTGGATCTATCAGAAAAAGAGCAACAACATAAATGAACTTAACAGCCACATCTGGGATGAGTGGGCTGACGAGACCGGATCTATCGGTAAGGCATATGGCTACCAGATCGCTCAAAAGAGCATCTACAAGGAGGGAGAGTTCGACCAGATGGACCGTGTCCTCTATGACCTCAAGAACAATCCTTTCTCAAGACGTATCATGACCAACACCTATGTGTTCTCTGACCTTCACGAGATGCACCTGTACCCCTGCGCTTACAGCGTAACTTACAACGTTACCCAGAAGCCCGGTGAGAACAGACTTACCCTTAACGCGATCCTCAATCAGAGATCCCAGGATGTTCTTGCAGCTAATAACTGGAACGTTGTTCAGTATGCAGTTCTTGTGCACATGATTGCTCAGGTCTGTGACATGAACGTAGGAGAGCTGGTGCACGTCATTGCAGATGCCCACATCTACGACCGTCACGTGCCTCTTATCAGGGAACTCATTGAGAGAAAGCCTCTTCCGGCACCGAAGTTCCACTTAAATCCTGACGTTAAGGATTTCTATGCATTTACCCGTGATGACGTATCCCTTGAGGGCTACGAAGTTGCAGGTGAGCAATTAAAGGATATTCCTATCGCTATCTGAGCGGAGCAATCCGTATATCGCTCATAACTAGAATGAAGGAGAATGATTCATGCAGGCAATAGTTGCAGTAGACAGTAACTGGGCCATTGGGAATAAGGGACAGCTCCTTGTTAGTATCCCGGCGGACCAGAAGGATAATTTTAGAAAAAGAACCATGGGAAAGACTATAATTTATGGTCGCAAGACTTTAGAGACTTTCCCTCAGAAGATAGTGCTTCCACAGAGACGTAACATTATCTTGTCCACCAAGGCAGATTATGAAGTAAGAAATGCAGAAGTGGCCCACAGCAAAGAGGAGGCTCTGGAACTTGTTAAGGACCTGGATAGCGATGATGTATTTGTTATCGGCGGAGCTACAGTTTACAAGGATTTCCTTGATGTGTGCGACAGATGCATTGTTACCTTTATCGACAAGGCTTACGAGGCAGATGCATATTTCCCAAATCTTGATAATGATCCTGAGTGGGAAATGGTCGATGAGAGCGATGAACAGGTTTATTTTGACCTGACTTATACTTACAGGATTTATGAGAGAAAGAAGTAATACTGCATTCTTATGAAAGACGACCAGCCTGAATGGTCAAGCGGTCGTGCAGAGATACAAAAAATGGCAGATTTAAAACGAGCCCTGGTGCTCATCAACAAAACATCCGGAACAGGAAAGGCAGGAAACGATGCTTTTCACATTGTCACAAGACTTGCTGAGAGCGGGTACGAGCCGGTAGTGTACCCAATAGTTCCGGGAACTGAACTTTCTTCCGAGATACTGATAGACAGGTACGATGGAAAGGTAGATCTTATCCTGTGCAGTGGCGGAGACGGAACACTTAACCACGTGGTCAGCGCCATGATGGACATGAAAAAGAAACCTCTTCTTGCCTACGTTCCATCCGGAAGTACCAATGACTTTGCCAAGGGCCTTGGTATTCCATCAGTTAGGACAAAAGCCATTGATGTGGCTCTTGGGGGAAGACCATATGCCTACGATGTTGGCAAAATGAATGACAGGTATTTTAACTACGTGGCAGCTTTTGGGGCTTTTTCCAAGGTGAGCTACGCAACAGATCAGGAACTTAAAAACGTTCTTGGTTATGCGGCCTATGTTATAAGCGCTGTTGCTGAACTCCCACAGAACATCGGATACAGCACCCACCTTAAGGTTGAAGCAGACGGTATCACAGAGGAAGGAGATTACCTCTTTGGCGCTGTGAGCAATTCAGCTTCAGTTGGCGGAATGAATCTTTTTGGTGAGACGGTGATACATCAGGACGATGGTCAGATGGAACTACTGCTTATCAGAGCTCCCAAGAACCTTGTAGAATTCAATGCGATCATTTCAGCTCTTGCCACCAGGGAAGCGGGAAACCCCTACATCACCTTCAGGCAGGTAAGATATGCCAACATTGAAGCTGACGATGAGGTTGAGTGGACCCTTGACGGAGAGTACGGCGGAGCCTACAAAAAGACCAGGATTGAGGTCATAAACAAGGCTATTACAATAATGACGAAGTAAATCTGTTCAGCTTTATTAGATGGGCATAGCTTATTTAATTTCCTTGGAAGCGGCATCATCTGTGGTCTTAACATCATTAGCATCTTCGATCCTTCTGTAGATACCAGCAAGGATAGCTCCTGAAATGTTGTGCCATACTGAGAAGATAGCACCTGGAACTGTAGCCATTGCAAGGTCAGGGAAAGCTGATCCAGCAAGGGATGTAGCAAGTCCTGAGTTCTGCATACCGATCTCGATGGAAAGAGCCTTTTTCTTGGGAGTTGGCATCTTGAAAAGAATTGCTACAAGATATCCAACTGCGTAGCCAAGCAGGTTGTGAAGGATGACTACAACGAATACGATGGCGCCTGTCTCAAGGATGCGCTCTGAGTTGTGGGATACAACTGCAGCAACGATCATGGTGATGGCGATAACTGAGATCATTGGCAGGATGTCTCCGGCCTTCTGGGTTATCTTTCCAAAGAAATGGTTGATGATAAATCCAAGTGCAATAGGCACGATAACTACTTTGATTATTGAAAAGAACATGCTCATGACATCTACGTTAACTGATGTGCGAAGGAGCAGATAAGTTATAGCTGGTGTAAGGAATGGAGCAAGCAGAGTGTTGATGCTGGTCATTCCAACAGAAAGAGCTACGTCACCTTTACTAAGGTAAGTCATTACGTTACTGCTTGTTCCTCCCGGGCAGGTACCAACAAGGATAACACCTGCAAGAAGTCCTGCTTCCAGACCAAAGACCTTACCAAGGGCAAAGGCAAGAAGTGGCATGATCGTGAACTGTGCGATACAACCTACAAGAACATCCTTAGGTCTTGTAAACACTACCGCAAAGTCCCTGGGCTTCAGGGTGAGACCCATTCCGAACATAACTACCATAAGCAGGTAATTAACCCAGGAAGTCTGGATCCAAAGACAGGTCTTTGGAAGAAAGAGAGCCAGGGCGGCAATTACAAGAACGATGATAGCCATGTACTTTCCAAGTAATTCACTGATTTTCTTAAGCATCTTAATAATTCCCTCCTAACAATAATTTTTTTCAATTATCCATTGTACTCCGCTGCTTTAAAAAATTAAAGCGGTAAATTGTAAAAACTATAAAAACTATAAGGCTTAACATATTTTTACAAAAATATAGATATTATTAGAAGCCTGTGTTATAATGTCATGGCGACTGTGCCCAGGTGGCATTTTTGCGTGTCCTGATAGTGGTAACTACGGGGAAAAGAGCTGAGGAAGCTCTTCACATATTTTCATAATGTATAAAGGAGAAACAAAATGAGCGTTACAGTAGAAAAGCTTGAGAACAACATGGCGAAACTCAAGATCTCTGTTCCTGCAGAGCAGCTTGAGAAGGCTATCGAGAAGGCTTATCAGAAGAACAAGAACAAGATCCAGATCCCTGGATTCCGTAAGGGCAAGGCTCCTCGTAAGATGATCGAGCAGATGTATGGCAAGGGAGTATTCTATGAGGATGCTGCCAACGAGCTTATCGATGAGGAATATCCTAAGGCTGTAGAGGAGTGTGGAGAGGACGTTGTTTCTTCACCTAAGATCGAGGTTGAGGAGATCGAGGCTGGCAAGGATTTCGTATTCACTGCAGAAGTAGCACTTAAGCCAGAAGTTAAGCTTGGTAAATATAAGGGAATCGAGGTTCCTAAGATGGACCTTGATGTAACTGATGAAGAAGTTGACGCAGAGATTGACAAGCAGAGAGGCATGAACGCAAGATCAATCGATGTTACAGACAGAGCAGTTAAGGACGGCGATACAGTATCTCTTGACTTCGAGGGATTTGTTGACGGTGTAGCATTCCAGGGCGGTAAGGGCAATGACTATCCTCTTACAATCGGTTCTGGTGCATTCATTCCTGGATTCGAGGAGCAGCTTGTAGGCTACGAGATCGGTCAGGAAGGTGAAGTTAAGGTGACATTCCCTGAGGATTATCAGGCAGAGGATCTTGCAGGTAAGGAAGCAGTATTCAAGTGCAAGGTTAACTCTATCAGAGCAAAAGAGCTTCCTGAGCTCAACGATGATTTCGCTGGCGACGCTGGTTTTGATACAGTTGCAGAGTACAAGGAAGACGTTAAGAAGAAGCTTGCAGAGAAGAAGGAAGCTAACGAGAAGGCTAAGAGAGAGGATGCAGTTGTTAAGGCTGTTATCGATGACTCTGAGATGGAACTTCCTGAGGCTATGGTTGAGACTCAGCAGAGACAGATCGTTAATGAGTTTGCACAGAGACTTCAGATGCAGGGCATGAACTTCGATCAGTATCTTAAGTACACAGGCAACTCTGTAGATCAGATGCTTTCACAGGTTAAGCCACAGGCTATCGAGAGAATCAAGTCTAGACTTGTTCTTGAGGCAGTTGCAGCTAAGGAGAAGATCGAGGCTACAGAAGAGGACGTTGCAGCAGAGCTTGAGAAGATGGCTGGTCAGTACAGAATGGAGCTTGATAAGCTTAAAGAGCTCATGTCAGGCGCAGAGCTCAAGCAGCTTAAGAGCGACCTTGCTGTTCAGAAGGCAGCAGACTTCCTTGTAGAGAACGTTAAGGAAGGCGCTAAGAAGGCAGCAGCCAAGAAAGTGGCCAAGAAGGCTGAGGTAGCTGAGGACGAGGAGAAGCCTAAGAAGACAGCAGCTAAGAAGACAACCAAGAAGGCTGAGACAGCTGAAGGCGAAGAGAAGCCAAAGAAGACAACAAGAAAGAAAAAGACTGAGGAAGAGGCTTAACTTAAGGCTTTTTGATAATGGTTATTTAAAAGAGACGGTATTTGCCGTCTCTTTTTTGCGACAAGGCATGGGACAAGACATGGGGACGGTTCTTTTGTCTTGTTTTATCTTGATAAAATAAGACAAAAGAACCGTCCCCGTGTCTTGTCCCCATGTCTCAGCCTTCCCTTTGACTTTTGCACATAAACTCATTTATAATATAAAGTGGCTTAAGTGTATTTAGTGGTGGTTAAGTGGTACACAGCATACTAAACTAGAAGGAGTAACAAAATATGAGTTTGATACCTTACGTCATTGAACAGACCAGCCGTGGTGAGAGATCTTACGACATCTACTCAAGGCTGTTAAAAGAAAGAATCGTATTCCTTGGTGAGGAAGTTAATTCCACATCAGCAAGTATCGTAGTTGCTCAGCTTCTTTTCCTTGAGGCTGAAGATCCTAACAAGGACATTCATATGTACATCAATAGCCCAGGAGGAGAGATCACTTCTGGAATGGCTATTTACGACACAATGAATTACATCAAGTGCGATGTCAGCACAATCTGTATCGGTATGGCTGCCAGCATGGGAGCGTTCCTTCTTGCAGGTGGTGCTAAGGGCAAGAGAATGGCTCTTCCTAATGCAGAGATCATGATCCATCAGCCACTTGGCGGAACACAGGGACAGGCTACTGAAATCGAGATCGCAGCAAAGCATATCCTTAAGACAAAAGAGAAACTCAATCGCATGCTTGCTGAGAACACAGGTAAGCCTTATGAGCAGGTTTGCGCAGATACAGAGCGTGACAACTGGATGAGCGCTCAGGAAGCTCTTGACTATGGACTTATTGATTCAATCGTTGAGAATCGTCCAAGGGAAAAAGAGGATAAATAAGAAGTTTAAGGAGAAAAGATGGCAAAAAATTCCGGAGAGATCAGGTGCTCTTTTTGTAATAAGACACAGGATCAGGTTAAAAAACTTATAGCAGGTCCTGCTGGAGTTTATATTTGCGATGAGTGTGTAGACATCTGCGCAGATATCATCGAGGAAGAGTTTGAAGATGAGCCTGTAGCTGCCAAGGGACAGGAGATCAATCTTTTAAAGCCCGTTGAGATCAGGAACTTCCTTGATGAGTATGTAATTGGACAGGAAGAGGCAAAAAAGGTTCTTGCTGTATCAGTTTACAACCATTACAAGAGAGTACTTGCTCCAAAGAGTGATGATAAGAATGAAGTAGAGCTTCAGAAGTCCAATATCATCATGATAGGACCAACTGGTTCAGGTAAGACATACCTTGCTCAGACCCTGGCCAAGATCATCAACGTTCCTTTCGCCATTGCAGATGCCACAACTCTTACAGAGGCAGGCTATGTAGGTGAGGATGTTGAGAACATTCTTTTAAAGCTTATTCAGAATGCTGATTACGATATTGAGAGAGCTCAGTACGGTATCGTTTATATCGATGAGATCGACAAGATCACTAAAAAGAGTGAAAACGTATCAATCACCAGAGACGTATCAGGTGAAGGTGTTCAGCAGGCACTTCTTAAGATCGTAGAGGGAACTGTTGCATCTGTTCCTCCTCAGGGCGGAAGAAAGCACCCACATCAGGAGCTTATCCAGATCGACACCAGCAATATCCTGTTTATCTGCGGCGGAGCTTTTGATGGCCTTGATAAGATCGTAGAGGCAAGACTTGACCGAAACTCCATCGGCTTCAACGCTGAGATTGCTGACAAGTCAGAGCGTGAGATCGGAGAGGTCCTCAAAGAGGTTACACCTCAGGATCTTGTTAAGTTCGGACTTATTCCAGAGTTTGTAGGTCGTGTACCTATCACAGTAACTCTTGAGGGTCTTTCAAAAGAGGCGCTGGTCCGCATCCTTACAGAGCCAAGAAACGCTCTTGTTAAGCAGTACCAGAAGCTGTTTGATTTCGACGATGTAAAGCTTACATTTGAGAATGAGGCAGTTGATAAGATTGCTGCCATGGCTTACGAGAGAGAGACTGGAGCCAGAGGCCTTCGCTCCATTATGGAGAAGGCTATGATGGATGTCATGTACGAGATCCCATCTGATGATTCCATCAATGAGTGCGTCATCACAGAGGCCTGCGTTGAGGGAACCAGCCAGCCACTTATTGTAAGGGGCAAAGAGCAAAAGAAATTAAAACCAGCAAAGTAAATATGAGCAAAATTTAAGCGGAGCCTTGGGCTCCGCTATTTGTTTGTCGCTATGGAGTTATCTTCCAATTGCTTTATTTGGTGTGTTGTAGCCCTTTAACGATACTGCCTGGGCGTATTCTCCAAAGGAACCTTTATTGGTAAAGTACATTTCTTTTTCTTCGGGACCTGATAAGCCGATCCTTAAAACCTCAGCATCTATCTCATCAATTGTCATAGTCCACTGTTCATCGTGGCACTTGAATTCAAGAGAAATTGAATTTGAAGGCTCTTTAGTTTCTGCTTTTGTCTTGCCATGAGACTTCTGAAGAATATTATAGATAGCTGGCAGGTTATCCTGATGGACCTTCACTGTACCATCTGGTCCATTAGCTACGCAGATATCTGACTCGTTACATAATACAAATACGTCAACCTTAAACTTTCTTATGCGGCCTGACTCAATGAGTAGTCCTGCGATGAGAACTGCAGACAGAGCCAGCGCTGCAATTACCGCTCCAAAAATAATCCCCGTTTTCTTGTTGTTATCAAACTTTTTCATACACATTCCTTTCTGACTGACATAGCTGTTTTCTGTTACTAGAACTGATCTGTAGATCAGTTACCATAGGATGATCAGGTCTGATCAGCGGTTTCCCCATCACCACTGCCATTTGCCTCTGCAAGAAGTCCATCCATGAAATCATAGATATCATCCCTTCCGTCTTTGGACAGAGCTGAGTATGGGAAGATCCTAACATCATCAGGAAGTCCAAGAGTCTGGCGAAGCATGTTAAGGTGCTTTTCATGCTGGCTCTTTTTTATCTTGTCAGACTTGGTGGCGATGATCACAGGCTGGAAGCCCTGATGCACGATCCACTGATACATCTGAACGTCATTGGCTGAGGGCTCGTGACGGATATCGATCAAAAGAAATACCCTAAGGAGCTGCTTGGAGGTGTGAAGATAATTTTCAACCATCTTGCCCCACTGAGCCTTCACCTTCTCCGGAACTCTTGCAAAGCCATAGCCTGGAAGGTCCACCAGATAGAATTCATTGTTTATGTTGTAGTAGTTGATAGTCTGTGTCTTGCCTGGCTCCTGTGATGTTCTGGCATAGTTCTTGCGGTTCATGATACCGTTGATCAGTGAACTCTTGCCCACGTTACTCTTACCTGCAAAAGCAAACTCGGGATGTTCGTTCTCCGGGAGCTTACTTGTTATTCCACAAACTGTCTCAAGATTTACGTTCTTTATAACCATAATTATTCTCCGTGTTAATGTTGCAATTAAGTATAACATAAATGGTCTTAAAACGCGCCCCTGCCGGTAAATAATGTGTTATCATTATAGTGATAACTTCTTTTGGAGGTGACGTATTATGGAAAAACTAAAGTCTCTTAAATGGAATCATATAATTGAAGCTCTGATCATGATCGTTATCGGCGGAGTGCTTATTTTCTGGAGCAATGCAAGCCTTGTGATTATGGCAAGGGCTCTGGCTATCCTCCTGATACTGGCAGGTGCTGTGATGATCATCAGCTATTGTGTGCACAAGGAGAGGACCATCGCCATGAGCGGAGGTTTTGCCCTGGGAGTTGTGGTTGCAGTTATAGGCGTGTGGATCTTTCTAAAACCTGACACCTTTACAGACCTTATTCCCAAGCTGTTTGGCGTGTTCATTTTCCTTAGCGGCCTTATGAATCTGTGGCAGACAATTTCTCTTGTCAGATATAAATATGGCTATTGGTGGGTATCCCTTATTCTTGCCATCATCACCGTAGGCCTTGGAGCATTTCTTTTGTTCTATTCATCAGTGGCAAAAGAGCTGCTGGTAAAATTCATAGGCGGGTTCCTTATGTACGACGGAGTATCAAACCTCTGGACCATATCAAGGCTTGGCAAGCTTGAAAGAGCCGTTAAGAGGGAACTTAGGGACGCAGAGGCTGTTGAGACCACAGGAGAGATAGTTTCAGACAGCGCTGAGAAATAATCTTGATGTTTGAAATCACGTTAGAAAATTTATGTTGACGATTTTGACACTTTAGTGCTACAATTTGCTAAACCAATGAGAAAGAGGAGTACTTCATTTATGAAGCTCACAGAGAGTGGCCGGTGGTGAGAGGCTGCAGTGGATGAGTGAAGGAATGGGCTTTTGAGGGCGAAGCAAAATGGTAATAGCCAGAGTAGTATTCGACGGGAACTCCCGTTACAGAGTAGAGGAAGTGGTAGCTTTCTCATGAGGGATCGGTTTTACCGATAAACAAGGTGGCACCGCAGGATGATCTTACTCCTGTCCTTGTATGAAACTTCATACAGGGACAGGAGTTTTTTATTTCGTAAAAAGCTCTTATGCAATTAGACAACTGTCCCTAAACTACACTATTATGCGCCGAAAACCGGCAAGGAGGACAAGAAATGGACGTACAGAGCACAGAAAGAAGAGAAGTAGTAGTCGAGGAGAAGAAGGGCCTTGCTAACACCAGAAACCTTATCCTTGTGGGAGTCATGATGGCAGTGGGCATTGTTCTTAGAATGTTTGCAGGGGTCATTGCCCTTGGCAACATGCATCCCAATTTCCTTATCGCAACATACTGCCTGGCTATTCTTATCATCAAGCCAAACCTTAAAGAGGCAGCAGCCATCGGACTTATTTCAGGAGCAATCTCACAGATCGGAACATCAATGCCATGGCTTGGACTTGGCTCTGAGACTCTGGGAGCAATTGCAATGTGCCTTCTTATAAGGCTTGTTATTCCTAAGTATGTTAAGCCAGTTGTCTGCACATTCCTTGCAACCCTGGTTTCAGGATTTGCATTCGTTGGACTTGCAGCACTCACATATGCCAAGCCAATGCCTGGAGCACAGTTTGCGAGCATGTCAATCGTAACTATTGTGACAGCGCTCCTTAATATGGTCATCGTTACAGTACTTAGCATTCCAGTTAACAAAGTTATGGGGAACAAAGAAGACTAATGATTTCAGTTAAGAATTTAGGATTTGTATATCAGGGCGGCAAGAGCGCTGCCCTTGATGGTATCAATATTGAAATAGCAGATGGAGACTTCGTAGGAATTACCGGCACTTCAGGTGCCGGTAAAACTACGTTTACTTTTGCACTGAGCGGAATAATCCCCCAGAAGATCAAGGGGGACTTCTACGGAGCAGTTACTGTAGATGGTGTGGATACAGCAGAGCACCCTGCGGAAGATTTTGCAAGGAAAGTGGGTCAGGTTTTCCAGGACATAGATTCCCAGATGGTGGCATCTGTGGTGGAGGATGAGATACTCTTTGGCCTTGAGAATTTTGGAGTTCCTCATGAAGAGATAGCAAAGCGCGTGGACAGAGTCCTTAAGGATCTTGGAATAGAGGACCTGCGGGACAGGGAGATAGAGGGCCTTTCAGGCGGGCAGAAACAGAAGGTTGCCATAGCATCAATTCTTGCCCTTGAACCTGAAGTGATTGTTCTTGACGAGCCCACAGGTGAACTTGACCCTGAGAGCAGCAAAGAGATATTTAAGATACTGACAGATCTTAACAGAGAAAAAGGTATCACAGTAATAATTGTCGAGCAAAAGATCATGCTCCTTTGCGAGTATGTTAAACATATGATGGTTCTTGATAAGGGAAAGATCGCATTTTACGGAACGCCGGGGGATATGGCAGCTTCCATAGATACCTTCAAGGGCCTGGGAATCAACGTCCCAAGAGTTACAGAGCTTTCCGCGCAGCTTATCAGTGAAAAGATATATGACGGAGAAGTTACTCTTACCGTAGACGACGCAGAAAAAATGGTCAGGAGGATACTGAAATGATACGCTTTGAAAATGTCAGTTTCGGCTACTCCGAGAAAAGACCTATATTAGACAACCTCTCTTTTCACATTGAAAAGGGAGACTTTGTAGCTCTTATTGGAGCTAACGGCGCGGGAAAGAGTACCATCAGCAGGCTTGTAAACGGCCTTCTCCATCCCACAAAGGGACATGTCTATCTGGATGGAAAAGACACGTTAAAGACCCCATCAAGTACTCTTGCCAGGGACTGCGGATTTCTTTTCCAGAACCCTGATCGCCAGATCTGCGAAAACACTGTTAAGGATGAGATAGCTTTTTCCATGAAGGTCCAGGGATGGCCTTCTGATCTTATAGCGGATAGAACCAGGGCAGTTCTTGAAACCTTTGATCTTGACCCTGAGTGGTTCCCATTTTCCAGGAGCCGCGGAGAGAGGCAGAGGATCGCCTTGGCAAGTGTCCTTGCCTGCGAGCCGAAGCTCCTTATATTGGACGAGCCGACAACAGGACTAGATTACCTTGAGTGTATCCGCATCATGGATCATGTCACTGGGCTCAATCAGAAAAAGGGCGTCACAGTCCTTATGGTGAGCCACGATATGGAGCTGGTTCAGTCCTATGCAAGAAACGTCCTTGTATTAAATCATGGACAGATCCTTGGGCAGGGACCAACCAATGAGATGATGAAAAATGTTGAAGTCCTTAAAAAGGCCAGAGTCCTTCCAGCCCAGATTCCGGAGCTGGCTCTTCGCTTTGGAGATGAGTTTAAGGATGTGTTTACAGTAGAGGACATGCTTGCTGCCCTTCGTGACAGGGCAGGGAAGGGAGGTGCGCTATGAACCTTTTAAACTACGTGCCAGGCGACAGCTTCCTTCATAAGCTCAATCCTGTGACCAAGCTTCTTGCTGCATTTCTTTACGGGATAGCAGCTATCATATGCGGAAACGTCTTTGCAGAGGTGGGATTGATCATACTGATGATCCTTATTTCCGCCACCTGCGGCATTGCGAAAAGAGCTATCCTCCTTACAAGGAACCTGTTCTTTTTGGGACTTATCATGTTCGTGATACAGCTCTTTTTCGTAAGAGATGGAGAGCCTCTTGTGGTGATCGGAAGCTTTGTGCTGTTCACAACTGGTGGCCTTAAGAGCGCGCTGCTGTTGTCTCTTCGCGTAATTGCAGCAATGCTTCCTTTGATGCTTCTGTTTGCCATCACTCAGATGAACGATCTGTGTAACGCCCTGGTTAAGAGACTTCACCTACCCTACAGGTATGCTTTTATCGTAACTACAGCATTTAGATTTGTGCCCATATTTGCCACAGAGTTCCATGACATCCAGGATGCCCAGAAGGCAAGGGGCGTTGATTTTGACACCAGGAATATTTTCAGGAAGCTCTCTCTTATAGCTCCTCTGTGCGTACCGCTACTGGTATCCAGTCTTAAGAAGGTTGATGTATCAGCCATGTCTGCGGAGATGAGGGGATTTGAACTTAGGGGCTATAAGAGCGGATTCAAGCAGTATCCCTTTGGAGTAAGGGACCTTGTCACTGTTGCGGCGCTGATGGCGCTGATAGTGGTGATTGTTTTATAGATTGTTTAATGCCAGGCATCAGATATTTGATATATGATATCGTGTTATGGTCATATAAAACACTTAGATTTAGGTGGAACTATATGTCTTTTTTTAAATATTTGCGTTTCAATGATTGTTTTTGGAATAAATTACATATAAATTCCCTTTGACCCAGTTAATTTATATGTCTTATTTCAGGTCTGCAATTGAGTTTGATCAAAATGGCCAGAAAAAGGCATATAATTTTGCCAGAGAGAAGCATAATTATATAACAAATCGTGTAGTTGACATTTTTGACAAGTAGAAATCATATCAAGTGAGGCTGGAGTAATATGGATTACAATGCAAAGCTGAAATATGGAACTGAAGAAGTAGAAATTGGAATAAAGGGTGCTGCGTCTGTGGATGTATTAAACCCGGATAAAATGCCGGAGATAGAGGATGTGGAGGCAGCATTTTTAGCCTGTGTTACGGATAAGGCCATCGGATCAGAACCTTTGAAGGGCAAGATAAGCGCGGAAGATAAGGTTACAATTGTTGTATCCGACATCACCAGGAGCTGGATGCACCAGGGGGATATCATAACCCTCCTTGGACATTACCTTCATGATGAGATGAAGGTGCCTTTTGAAAACATCACCATCCTTATAGCTCTTGGCACTCACAGAAAGTCCACGGAGCAGGAAAAAGAAATAATAGCAGGCTCCTATATGTATTCAAATGTTACAGTTATAGACCACGACTGCGACGCTGAGTGCACCTATGTAGGAACAACCTCCCGTGGTACAGAAGTTCGGGTTAACCCTCTTGTTATCGGCCGCAAGGTCATCGTTGTTGGCGGAACAGTTCATCACATGATGGCTGGCTTTGGTGGAGGAAGAAAGAACATTCTTCCCGGAGTGGCTTCAAGGCAGACTATCCGTCAGAACCACCAAAGGGCTCTTGACCCCAATATTGCCCATTCTGACCCAAGGGTTGGATGTGCTCTTTTGGAAAACAACCCCATAAATGAGGATATGAATGAGGCAGCAGCTTTAGTGGATGTCACTTACGGTATCAACATTGTGGTGGCTACAAGCGGCAGGTTCAGCGGACTCTTTGGAGGAGACCTCTATGAAGCCTGGAAGGAGAGCTGCCTGTTCCAGAAGAAATGCTACGAAAAATGGATAGACCACGAAGCAGACATTGTGATCGTAAGTAGCGGTGGTGCTCCTAAGGACATGAACCTGTACCAGGGCTGTAAGGGCATGATGAACGGAATGCGCGCCATGAAAGAAGGCGGCCAGATGCTCTGGCTCTGCAAGTGCCCAGAAGGGTGCGGAGCTCCAGACTATACAGCCTGGCTTGATCCACTTAAAGAAGGACGCCTTGACCCAGCCCTCAGAGCAGACTTTACTATCGGCGGCTTCATCTTTTACCTCACCGTAGAGAACCTCAAAAAAGGCGAAGTAAGGATCCTCACCACAATCGACAACGACACCACAGAACCTATGGGCATGAAGGCATTTACCGATGCTTCTGTCTTTGCCCAGGGCATAGATTTTACCGGAAAGAGCGTCTACGTAATCCCCTACGGCGGCAGCGTCGTTCCAATGGTAGAGGGCGTTGACTAAACAAGACAAGGGGCGGACAAGACACGGGGACGGTTCTACTGTCTCATTGTGCGCAATGAGACAGTAGAACCGTCCCCGTGTCTTGTCCGTCCCCCGTGTCAGCAGAACCGCCCCGTGTCTTGTCAGACCCAGAAAAAAGAGCTCACGAAATGTGGGCTCTTTTTGTGCTATTATAAAAAAGATTTCACTTAATAAAGGAGTGTAAAAATGAGACTGGAAGAGATAAATATCAGAGATCCCTTTGTTTTGCCATATGATGGAGTTTACTATATGTACGGAACAAGGGCTAAGACATGCTGGGGGAAGGCAGATGGATTTGACTGCTATACCAGTAGGGACCTTGTTGCCTGGGAGGGACCCTTTGAGGTGTTCCACAAGCCGGAGGATTTCTGGGCTGATAAGAATTACTGGGCGCCGGAGGTGCATGTCTATAAGGGTGGCTTTTATATGTTTGCAACCTTTAATTCTGAGGCACTTGATATGAAGGGAACCATGATACTTAAGGCCGACAGGCCCCTTGGACCATTTGCGGTCCACAGTGATGGCAAGATAACACCAGATGAGTGGAACTGCCTGGATGGTACATTTTATCTTTCACCTGAGGGCAAGCCCTATATGGTCTTTTCCCATGAGTGGATGGATGTTGGGGATGGACAGATCTGCGCGGTGGAATTATCAGATGATCTGAAAAGACCTGTCAAAGAGCCGGAAACTCTTTTCAGGGCGTCGCAGGCGCAGCCCTGGGTCAAGAGCATTACTCACAGGCTTTGGGATGGCCCTGTATATGTCACAGACGGACCATTCCTGCACCGCAAGAAAGACGGAGAGCTTATAATGCTCTGGGCTACCATGGCTGAAGGCGGCTATGCAGAAGGTATTGCAAGGTCAGATAATGGGGATATCAGCGGAACCTGGACAGTTGACAACAAGCCGCTTTTTGACAAGGATGGCGGTCACGGAATGTTGTTTGAGACTTTTGACGGGGAGCTTTTCCTGGTTCTGCACCAGCCCAATGAGACCCCAAAAGAGCGCCCTGTGTTTATCAGGATTGACGAAAAAGATATTTCTTTGAACTGACATAAAACTATCATGTAGCTGAGGTGGGAAAATGTTTGAGGAAGTTTACAAAGGTGAGTTTAACGGTATCGCAGTTGGCAGAGTCAAGAGAAATCAGGACTTCACCAAGGGACTTGGATTTTATCACAACGAATATCAGATGCAGTACATATTTGACGGGGAGAGATATTTCTTTTACCAGGGAACGTGCTACCGCATGATGCCAGGCACTATCACCATCATCGATAAGAGCAAGATAGCAAAGACCAACATCATCGGCGGAAGTCATCACGACAGGCTCCTTATTGAGCTTAAGGAGAGTGTCATTGCGCCCATGTGCAGCATGTTTGGTATAGACGTTGGGAAGTTCTTTTCCGAGCATCACGGGGTCTACCAGGTGGGAGAAGATGACTATTTCCAGGAACTGATAGGAAACATAGAGAAACTCACTTCAGGCAAAAAGGACGCCATGACTGAGGGCAGGATAAAGCTGGAGATCATGAAGATATTCCTTGATCAGGAGAGGCTTAAGAAAAGAAAGCTTGGAAAGCTCAATGAAGCTGGTGTTAAGCCCCACATCGAGAAGCAGAAAAAGGTTCACCAGGTTGCTGATTATATTGCTGAAAACTATGAAAAGATCGGCTCTGTGTCTGAGCTTGCGGATCAGTTCTACATGAGCAAGGCGTATCTTTGCAGGATCTTCAGGGAGGTTACCAACTTCACCATCTCTGAGTATATAAACCTCTACAGGATCGTAGCCAGCAAGCAGTACCTGATGGACGAAGACATGAGCATGGCGGAGATCGCAAACCGCCTGGGATACGACAGCCTCACCTATTTTGAGAGAGTGTTCAAGAAGCAGATGAAGGTTTCGCCCCTTCAGTATCGCAAGTCCATGACAAAGGTACGGTAAATATAGTTTGAAAATTTAAAGGGTTTTCACTTTGTTGTCACAAATGCCCTAAAATATTGAAAATCTCTGCTTCTGGTTATAAGATTTTAACAACAAAAGACGTCTTGAAAAGTTGAAAATTAAAAACAAGTGAGAAGGAAATGTTGCAATAGTTCTATTTTTTGAACCTGGGCAACAGGGATATTGGAGGAAAAAATGAAGAAAAAGTTAGTGAGTTTACTAATGGCGATGACCATGATCGCAGGATCACTTGCAGGTTGCGGAAGTCAGGCAGAAAACACTGAAGCTGAAACACAGGAGCAGGCTCCTGCTGATACAGCTGCCACAGAGGCTCCTGCACAGACAGAAACCAAGCAGGAAGCAACTGCTTCTGACGAGCCAATCACACTTCGTATGGCATGGTGGGGATCACAGGACAGACATGACAAGACTATCGCAGCAATTGAACTCTATGAGAGCCTTAATCCTAATGTGACTATCGAGTACGAGTACTACTCATTTGATGATTATTTTACAAAGCTTAAAACACTGGTAGCTTCTGATGAGGTTTGGGATGTATTCCAGCTTGGCGGAAACTTCCCAATGTATCTTGATAAGATCTGCCCACTTGATGAGTACATCGCTTCAGGTGTTGTAGATGTTTCCAAGATCTCAGAGGCTAACCTTAAGACTACAAGAGAGACTGATGGAACACAGCTTGGTCTTACAAACGGAATCAACACCTATGGTATCGCCTATGACCCGGCAATGTTTGAGGAGGCTGGAGCAGAGCTTCCTACAGAGGACTGGACATGGGAAGACTACCAGAAGGCAGCAGATACAATTACTGAAAAACTTGGAATTTTTGGTTCATCCACATTCCTTACATCAGACTTTATCGCAGGTTGCTCAACTTATATAGGACAGCAGGGAACTCTTGGTCAGTACAGTTTCTTTAATCTTGATCTTACCGGAATGGGATTTGATGATCCTCAGATGCTCACCCCTTTCATCCAAATGAGAGCAGATATGATAAAGAAGGGATCTTATCCTGATGCAGGTGCTTCCGCAGAGGTAACAAACATCGAGAATGACTTCCTAGTAACAGGTGAAGCTGCAATGACCTGGGTTGCTGTCAACCAGTTCCCTACTATCTATAATGTCTGCGCTGACCAGGGAAGAGAACTTGCTCTTGCCCCTCTTCCTAAGGTTACAGCAGGTGGCAATTCCGGTGCTTTGATCCAGTCCTCCCAGATGCTTTGCGTCTCACAGGATTCAGAGCACAAGGAAGCTGCCGCAGCATTCATCAGCTGGTTTGAAAACGACATCGACTGCAACAACATCCTTCAGGCTGAGAGAGGAATCCCTGCCAACGAAGATGTAAGAGCTGCTCTTGCAGCATCTGCTACAAAGGGTCAGCAGATCATGTATGACTATGTAGACAGCATAAGCCAGAAGCCTACTCCTAAGGAGTACAACGTTCTTTCTCCTGACGGACAGGATCAGGTACAGGATAACTACCTTAACTACATCCAGCAGGTTGTAAGTGGAGAGATCACAGCAGCAGAGGCAGCTGAAAAGACCTATGCCGATGCAGAGGCAATTTTTAAGTAATAAAGATTTTTGAAAATCCTGCTCGCTAAAGGCGGGCGGGATTTCTTTTTTCTAAGGATTTGAAAGGGGAGTTTTTTCATGGGAGATATGAAGAAAACAAAAACAGAGGCCCTGAGCCGCTTTATCAACAATGACAATGTTGTAGGTCATGTGTTTGCAGCTCCATTTATCTTTGGGTTTGTCTGCTTTTCGTTTATTCCAATCTGCATGTCTTTATATTATGCATTTACAGACTATTCACTTGGAAGCAAAGTGGCAGTACTGGTTGGGTTTAAAAACTTTGTGATGCTGTTTAAGGACGAAGTCTTTTTAAAATCCATAAAGAAGACTCTGCAGTATGTTTTTCTGGCAGTGCCGCTTAAGCTTACCTTCGCGCTGCTTGTGGCATTTGTGCTCACCAGAAAAAGCAAGATGGTGACATTTTACAGATCTCTTTACTATGTGCCATCTCTTGTTGGCGGCTCAGTTGCTGTTGCCCTTGTATGGAAACAGCTCTTTGCAAGAAAAGGTCTTTTTAACTCAGTTCTTGTAAATATGGGTTTTGAAAAGATCAACTGGTTTGGCAGTGAGGCTCTTGCTATCTATCCTCTTATCCTGATGGCAGTGTGGCAGTTTGGCTCTTCCATGATCATCTTCGCTGCAGGGTTAAAAGAGATCCCGTCGACCTATTATGAAGCTTCTGAAATCGACGGAGCTAATGGCCTTCAGAGATTCTTTAAGATAACTCTGCCCTGCCTTTCGCCCATCATTTTGTACAACCTCATAATGCAGACAATTTCGTCCTTCATGACCTTTACTCAGGCCTTTGTAATAACCGGTGGCGGACCAAACAATTCCACAATGCTCTATGCCCTCAACGTTTACAACCAGGCATTTAAGTACAACAACATGGGCTACGCCTGTGCCATGAGCTGGGTAATGCTGATCGTTATGAGTCTTATCACACTTGTGATATTCAGAACATCCAAGTTCTGGGTATTTAGCGAATCAGAGAGTTAAGGGGGACGCAAAGGATGAGAAAGAAAAAGATCGTATTAAAAGTTTTATATCATCTGCTGGTCCTGCTCTTTGGATTTGTGATGATCTATCCTGTTCTATGGATGATAAGCGGATCCTTTAAGGACAATGCAGAGATCTTAAGAGGAACGCTGAGTCTTGTTCCCAAGGCCTTTAAAGCCTCTAACTATCACACTGGCTGGAAGGGATTTGGAGGCACAACCTTCGCAACATTTTTTAAGAATTCACTGTTTGTTACTACAGTTTCAACCTTTGGAACTGTACTGTCTTCCTCACTGGTTGCGTACTCTTTTTCCAGGATCAAGTTCAGAGGAAGAAAGCTATGGTTTACCTTTATGCTGGCAACAATGATGCTTCCGGGACAGGTAATAATGATCCCTCAGTATCTTATTTATTACAGACTGGGGCTGGTTCCGGGATATGTTCCCCTGATCCTTCCTTACTTCTGCGGACAGGCATTTTTCATCTATCAGATGATGCAGTTCATGCAGGGAATACCCAGAGAACTGGATGAGGCAGCCAAGATTGACGGATGCAGCAAGTACGGTATTTATGCAAGAATCATCCTGCCACTTTTAAAGCCGGCTATAGTGACAACCATCATAATTCAGTTTTATTGGAAGTGGGATGATTACATGGGACCGCTGCTTTATCTTTCAAGACCTCAGTCCTACACTGCATCCATTGCCATCAAGCTCTTTGCGGACTCTGCGTCTGTCACAGACTACGGTGCCATGTTTGCCATGTCCACATTGTCCCTTGTTCCTGTATTTTTAATATTCCTGTTCTTCAATAAATACCTTGTAGAAGGTATCGGAACAAGTGGATTGAAGGGATGAGCTTATGGGAGAAACTAAAGTTGTTTTTAAGATTTCAGATAAGCTTCTGCAAAAGCTTTATGACTCAGCTGAGGAAAAATGCAGGCTGAACGTCAAGTCTTTTGCCGGAAGAGACGTACTTATAGAAGGCGGTGGCTACAACAAAGTCTGGATCGAGACCCAGCCCATGGGCGGTGCAATGTATGGGAAAAGAAATCTCGAAGTAGCCTTAAACAATCAGAAAATATTCATGGACAATCAAAGGAGCGATGGAAGGCTCCCTGGAAGTATTGAATGTGCAGATGGTAAGCTGATCCCACAGTTTGACAAGTTCCAGGGCTTTTGCTTTCCAGGGCCTGCCCTTGATGTCTACTACATGACAGGAAAAGATCCTGCCTACCTTGATAAACTCTATGATGTGCTGAAAAAATATGATGAGTATCTGTGGAAGGTGCGCGACTCTGACAACGACGGATGTCTTGAGAGCTGGTGCAAATATGACACTGGAGAAGACAACGCTGTAAGGTACGCGGATGCACCTGATTACTGGGAGAGCGATACTGCGCCTACAGGCTTTCAGGTTGTGCCAATGGCATCCATGGACTTTATGAGCTACTCCTATGCTGCCAGGGATTGCATGGCTGAGATAGCACAGATAAAAGGTGATACAGAGCTCTTTTCACGCCACAGGCAGGAGGCAGATGAGCTAAAGAAACGGATAAGGGACATTCTCTGGGATGAGGAAAAAGGAGCTTTCTTTGACAGGGACAATAAGCATGAGCAGATGAATACCCTTGTTCACAACAACCTTAGGATGATGTACTGGAAGAGCATGTTTCCTGCGGATGCAAAGAGATTTGTAAAAGAGCACCTTTTAAATGAAAAAGAGTTCTGGACAAAAATGCCGCTTCCATCTGTGTCAGTGTCAGATCCTTTGTACAGGAACGATAATGTAAATAATTGGAGCGGGCAGGCTCAGGCACTTACCTATCAAAGAGCTATAACTGCCCTTGAAAACTATGGCTATTACGATCTGATCCCAAAGCTTGGAAGAAAGCTCTTTGAGGCAATCGGAGAGGACTGCATATTTGTTCAGCAGTATGACCCTTTTACCATGAAGCCATCCCTTCAGGGAGTTGATGGAAATCAGGATGCATATGGCCCGGCAATGCTGGCAGTACTTGAGTACATCAGCAGGATGTACGGAGCGGTGATCCTTCGTGACAGGATCATCTGGAGCAGTGTAAAAGAATACACCGGCTACTATGAGCAGCACTTAAATGGCCATGTCTACAAGATAGAGCATATAAAAGAAAAGGCTTATGCATTTATTGATGACAGGGAGATATGCTGCTTTGACAGAGGTGTAAGACTTGAGACTGACTTAGAGGGAAAGGAACTATACAGGTACAATGGTCTATAATATTCTGGACTTTGGCGCTGTCCCTGATGGGGAGACCAGGTCCACAAAGGCAATCCAGAGAGCAATAGATAAGTGCACAAAGACTGGCGGAACAGTGCTGATCCCTGCAGGAGCTTTTTTATCTGGGACGCTGAGATTAAGATCAGATGTTGAACTTCATTTAGAGCACGGATCAAGGCTTATATCATGTCTCGATGAAGAGGATATGAT
This sequence comes from Butyrivibrio sp., assembly GCA_015056565.1. Lineage (GTDB taxonomy): Bacteria > Bacillota > Clostridia > Lachnospirales > Lachnospiraceae > Butyrivibrio. Next base: position 48,447 of record SVGB01000010.1, on the reverse strand, counting down.
TGATTACTTCAAAGAAGACAGCGACGACAACGAAGTGGATGGCTGGGAAGGTGGCTGCTTTCTCTTTGCTCTCCATGAAAAGAATATTGCCATAACAGGAACGGGAGTGATCGATGGTCAGGGCAGGAGAGTCTTTTTTGACGACGATCCTGAGCATGCCTTTGAAGGAAGCCCTCTGGCGGTCACGGGCTTCAGACCCAGAATGAGTTATCTTGAAGATGTGGAGAACCTGACAGTATCTGACGTTACCTTTTACGACTCCGCCTTCTGGACCCTGCACATGGCAGGCTGCAGGAAGGTGAGGATAAACAACATAGTTATTGAGAATAACAAGCGCGGCCCTAATACTGACGGCATTGATCCTGATTGTTGTCAGGACGTGATCATAAGAGGCTGCAGGATCGTAAGTGGCGACGACAGCGTAGTCATCAAGTCCACAACTCCGATGTATAAAAGATATGGAGACTGCAGGGACATTATAGTAAGTGACTGCATCCTGTCATCAAACTGTTCCGGCATCAAGATCGGAACTGAGACCTACGGCGATATTCACGACATTACAGTTACAGGCTGCATCCTCAGGGACTGCATAAGAGGTATTGGTATCTGGTCAAGAGACGGAGGCGAAATCTACAACATCAGAATTTCAGGCATTCAGGGTAACACCAGGAATTTCCTTGATTCAAGGGTCAGGACCACTGGGGTCTGGAACTGGTGGGGAGAGGGAGAGCCCATAGCCATCACTGCAACCAAGAGAGAAGGTACAGACAGGATTCCGGGTAGAGTCCATGACATAACCATGGAGCAGATGTACATCACCTGCGAAGGACCTGTCATGATGCTGGGAGAAGAGTATTCTCCTATTGAAAATATAACCATCACTGAAGCAGAGTTTGTATTTAAGAACCAGAGCGGGAAAAAAGAAGTCGTGGTTGATGAACGTCCTTCAGGCAGGGGAAGGTATACTGAAAAGACAGGGACTACACACCTTAGATGCGCCAGGAATGTGGCGATCGATGCAAGATTTATTGTGGACGACAACATGAAGGAGATTCTTACCTGATAGGGAATGGACAAGATACGGGGACGGACAAGACACGGGGACGGTTCTGCTGACACGGGGACGGTTCTACTGTCAGGTTTTATCAAAATAAAACCTGACAGTAGAACCGTCCCCGTGTCAGCAGAACCGTCCCCGTGTCTTGTCCGTCCCCGTGTCTTGTCAGGATTCCCTGACTTTTCCTTTGTGCTTTAGCTTTTTGTCCTCGTACATTCTTTTGTCAGCTTCGGTGATGAGCTTTTCGAGATTGAGATTGTAGTCAATAGGTGCGTAGGCGCTTCCAATGCTGGCGGTTATCTCATACTCTTTTTCCTGGACGTCACTTCTTGTAAGAAGAACGTTGTCCATGCGGCTGCGGAACACGTCGGGAGACAGGTCCACAGGGTAATCGGTGATGAGGGCGCAGGCAAATTCGTCGCCGCCGTATCTTGCGCAGATACCATTTCTGTTGACGATGTGATGGATGGCTCCTGCGACACAGCTAAGGGCAAAGTCACCTTGAGCGTGGCCGTAGAAGTCGTTTATATGCTTAAGTCCATCCATATCTATGGAATAGATGGTAAGATATCTGTTTCTGTTAAATGGCATGTCGATGAGCCTGTGGAGCTCATTGACAAAGCCCCTTCTGTTAAGGATACCGGTTAGATAATCCTGCACAGAGAGCTTTTCCATTTCCCGGTGCATTCTTGCAAGAGTTCTGTTTGCAACAACGTTGTTGATGGCAGAGGAGAGGGTCATGCCAAGCTCTTCAAATCGCCTTATGTCCCTGTTGGTTGTGTGCCTGGTGCCTTCAACCATATAACCAAATATGTGGTTGCCTGAGTGAAGGAGCTTGATGATCATAAGGCTGATGCTATTGGTTTCTATGATCTTTTCAAAATCAGGAAGGAACTCATCGGCGTCAAAAGACTTACCAATTTCAGAACTTACTTCATCCCTGAAGCTAAAGAAGGTGGTATATTCCTTTTCGCCAATTTCCGGGATCTCCGGGCGAAGAAGCTCGGAGTAAACACAGACGAACTGGAAATCTCTTTCCCAGAGCCACAAGCTCTTTTTTACAACCTCAGACAGCTCCCTCATGGATTCTAAGTGAGCTGTCTGAGAAAACAGTGCGTTGATGTTGGTCACAGCCCAGTTGACATCCTCATAACTGTCAAAGAGGTTTGTCACATCTTCTCCTGAAAGAGTATCCTGGCTCCTTCTGCATCCGCAGGAATCGCGAAGCTTTAGTACAAAGTCTACTTCAACTTTGGAATCAGGTTCACTGTAGCCTCTGCTGTTTTTTATAAGCTCGATAAGCTGTCTGGCTTCATCCTCATAATCAGGCTCTACCGTTGAGATAGATGGTTTCTTGAAAAGACATTTTTTTATTCCATCAAAGCCTGTGACAATGATGTCTTCCGGCACCCTATAGCCGTGCTTAATAAGTTCATCGCAGACTGCGATAGCCATGTTGTCGTTGGCGCATACAATAGCATCAGGGATATCTGTGGATGCAAGAAACTGCCTGGTTACATCCCGTGCGGGCCTGTCCCAGAATTCACCGTAGCCAAGCCTCTTTTCATCAAAAGGAATTCCCTTCTCTTCAAGGACCTGTTTGTAGGCGCTTATCCTCTCATCAGAGAAGTGGTCTCCTCTAAAACCTGCGATCATGTTGACTTTGCGGCAGCCGTGTTCATCTATCACATGCCTTACCATGTCTGCAAAGCCTTCCTTATAGCGCATGGAAATATTGATACAGCCCTGCGTTTCTCTTTCCATAGCGATGATGGGAATGTTCTTTTTCTTCCCAAGAGCCTTGATGGCTTCTATAAGATAGTCGCTCTTAATAAACTCAAGCTGCATGATGATGGCAGTAAGGTTAAGATGTGAGACTATCTCGATCAGCTTCATCTCACAGTTGTTTCTTTCCTGGTTCCAGGTTGATGTGTCAGAAAAACCAAAAACAAGCATGATATAGCCGTTATCCCGGCATTCTTTTTCCATCTCCCGGATGAAATTGCTATTTTTTTCTTCGTCTATCATTCCGCCCATAAAGGCGATAAGTTTCTTTTGGCTGGTCATACTGTCACCTCACAAAATGGGCCCTGGGAACGGGGCATGGGACCATTTGATCTATGGTAATATTATAAATTTGCCGGAAGATTGTAGCAATTAAAAAATCACAAATAAGCGAAAGACAGTGATTGCAAATTGTATTAGCACTCTATTGACGAGAGTGCTAATTTGTGTTATACATAAACTAGAACAGAAAAATACCCTTGTCACAGATGGCAAAAGATTGCCTTACTGTGGGAGAGGAGGAAATATGAACATACAGAAATTTACTCAAAAATCTATAGAAGCTGTTCAGAGCTGCGAGAAGATCGCAGTGGAATATGGCAACCAGGAGATCGAGCAGGAACACCTTCTGTACGCTCTCATGACAATAGACGACAGCCTTATTGCCAAGCTGGTGGAGCGTATGGGCGTGGACACAAGGTCTTTTGTAAACAGGATCGAAGAGGGTATCAGTAAGCGAACCAAGGTTTCAGGCGGTCAGCCATATATCGGTGCTGATCTCAACAAGGCACTTTTGTCAGCAGAGGATGAGGCCAAGGCTCTCGGAGATTCCTATGTTTCAGTTGAGCACCTGTTCATGGCTGTTATCAAAAAGCCTAATAAAGAGGTCAAGAATATCCTTCAGGAGTTTGGTATCGACAGGAACAGATTCCTTCAGGTTTTATCTGAAGTTCGTGGCAACAGAAATGTGACAACTGATAACCCTGAGGCTACTTATGATACCCTCAACAAGTACGGAACTGAGCTGGTGGAGAAGGCCAAGAGGCAGAAACTTGACCCTGTCATCGGAAGGGATACTGAGATCAGAAATGTTATAAGGATCCTTTCAAGGAAGACCAAGAACAACCCTGTCCTTATCGGTGAACCTGGTGTTGGTAAGACTGCAGTTGTTGAGGCCCTTGCCCAGAGAATAGCCAGCGGCGATGTGCCATCAGCCCTGAAGGACAAAAAGATCTTTTCCCTTGATATGGGTGCTCTTGTGGCCGGAGCCAAGTACAGAGGCGAGTTTGAGGAAAGGCTCAAGGCGGTTCTTGAGGATGTAAAAGAGTCCGACGGAGAGATCATTCTTTTCATAGATGAGCTTCACCTTATTGTTGGTGCAGGCAAGACTGACGGCGCAATGGATGCAGGCAATATGCTAAAGCCCATGCTTGCAAGGGGCGAGCTGCACTGTATTGGCGCCACAACCCTTAATGAGTACAGACAGTACATTGAGAAGGACGCAGCCCTTGAGAGACGTTTCCAGCCAGTTATGGTCGAGGAGCCCACAGTTGAGGATACCATCAGTATCCTTCGTGGACTCAAGGAGAGATATGAGGTATTCCACGGCGTTAAGATCATGGACTCAGCCCTTGTAAGTGCTGCAGTTCTTTCAAACAGATATATTTCTGACAGGTTCCTTCCTGATAAGGCCATCGACCTGGTGGATGAAGCCTGTGCTCTCATTAAGACAGAGATGGATTCAATGCCTGCTGAGCTTGATGAGATGAACCGCAAGATCATGCAGATGCAGATCGAGGAGACTGCTCTTAAGAAGGAGGACGATTCCCTTAGCAAAGAGCGCCTTAGCAATCTGCAAAAAGAGCTGGCTGAGCTCCAGGAGCAGTTTGACTCCCTGAAGGCACAGTGGACCAATGAGAAGCAGGCTGTTGATAAGCTTGCTGCCATGCGTGAACAGATAGATACCATCAACTCTGAGATTGCAATTGCCCAGAGAAATGGTGATTATGAGAAGGCTGGAGAGCTTCAGTACGGAAAACTTCCTGCCCTTAAAAAGCAGCTCGAAGAGGCTGAAGAGCAGGTAAGAGCTGGTGAAAAAGATACTACCCTTGTCCATGAAAGAGTCTCAGATGAAGAGATTGCTGGCATCATCAGCAGATGGACTGGCATTCCAGTAAATAAGCTCACTGAGAGTGAGAGAAACAAGACTCTTCATCTTGCGGATGAACTCCACCAGAGAGTAGTGGGGCAGGACGATGCTGTCACCAAGGTTTCAGAAGCTATCATGAGATCCAAGGCAGGCATCAAGGATCCCAGCAAGCCAATTGGATCGTTCCTGTTCCTTGGACCTACTGGTGTTGGTAAGACAGAGCTTGCCAAGAGCCTTGCCCAGGCACTGTTTGATGACGAGAACAACATGGTCAGGATTGATATGAGTGAGTACATGGAAAAGTTCAGCGTCTCAAGGCTCATAGGAGCACCTCCCGGATATGTTGGATATGAGGAGGGCGGTCAGCTCACAGAGGCAGTAAGACGCAAACCTTATGCAGTAGTTCTTTTCGATGAGATAGAGAAGGCTCACCCTGACGTATTTAACGTGCTTCTGCAGATTCTGGATGATGGCCGTGTAACAGACTCTCAGGGAAGAACTGTGGACTTTAAGAACACCATCCTTATCATGACTTCTAACATCGGAGCCCAGTATCTTCTTGATGGTATCAGGGACGATGGAACAATCAGTGAAAGCGCAGAAAACAGCACGATGGAAGACTTAAGGGCTCACTTTAGACCTGAGTTTTTAAACCGTCTTGATGAGATCATCATGTTCAGACCTCTCACCAAGGACAACATTGGAAACATTATAGGCCTTATAGTAGCTGATCTTAACAAGAGACTCTCAGACAGAGAGATAAATGTAGAACTTACAGATGCTGCAAGGCAGTACGTAGTCGACAACGCCTACGATCCAATCTACGGCGCAAGGCCACTTAAGAGATTTGTACAAAAGTACGTTGAGACCCTTTCCGCAAGGCTCATCCTTGAGGACAAGGTAAAGCCTCACGACACCATCCTGTTCGATGTCGAGAATGGAGAGCTTGTGGCAAAAGCCAAGAAGATGTAAATAAGACAAAAGAACCGTCCCCCGTGTCTTGTTGTGCACAATGAGACACGGGGGCGGTTATTTTGGCTTATTTTAGCTCCTGGGAACGCTACGCATTCCCTCAAAGGAGATGCCGTCGCCGCAGTATTCCATGTGGATGCTGTCGGTGCCTTCGGCAGGGTTTTCCATTTCGATGTTTTTGAAGGTTATGTTTTTGGCTTCGTGGCCTGGTTCGTCAAAGCCGCACAGAAGGATGGATGGGCAGTCGTGCCAGTCGTTCTTGCCGGCGTTGTTATCAAGGAAGCGTCCCAGAAGGTGCATGTCCTCAAAGTGGCAGTCCTCGAAAATGGGAGGAACAGGGTGTCCTTCGCCGTCGTCGTTAAAGGTGACAGAGTGGATCATAACGTGGGATGCAGTGATGTTTCTGACTACCACGTCTCTTACGTAGCCGCCGCGCTTTTTGGTGCCCTTAATCTCGATGCCTGACCAGGTAGGACCCATGTCGCAGTCCCAGAGTCTTACGCCTTCGATGCCGCCAGACATCTCAGAGCCTATGCAAAGACCGTGGCCAAAGTGGCAGATGCAGTCAAATACACGGATATTTTTTGAAGGGCGATTAATGATATTGCCTTCAGGATTTTTCCCTGATTTGATGGCAACTGAGTCGTCCTCAGTATAGAATTCGCAGGCGAAGATGGAAGAGTTGGTGGAGGAATCAGGATCCCAGCCATCGCCATTCCAGACGCCCTCTGACCTTATGGTACAGTGGTCAGTAACGATGTTGTCAGAATATACAAAGTGAAGATTCCAGGAAGCACCAAAACCAAGGGTTAATCCTGTGATCCACACGTTCTGGCAGTTGCTCATATTTACAAGCCTTCCCCTTGCTCTGTGGGCAATGGTCTCGGGCTTTTCATATTCTTTTATCTTATCTCCAAGGGATGCAATAAAGTCTTTGAGGCGTATAGCTTCGAGCTTGGCTATAGCTTTTGCAAGCTCCCAGCCTCCGCCCATGATGGAGCCCTTTCCTCTTAACACGACATTTCTGCAGTTGTAGTCAGAATCGTGATCAAGCTCGCCCATGTTTATAAGACTTCTGTAGCACTCTCTTTCATAGCCTTCAAAGCGGCTCTTTATCATGGGAAGATAGTCTGAAGGATTGCTTGTTCCCTGGAGAAGTCCTCCCTCATCCACATACAGCTCAGTATCTGAGTGCATGTTAAGAGCACCGGTCAAAAAAGTTCCGGATGGAATATATACAAAGGAATCCTTATCGCAGTCATCAAGAGCTTTCTGAATCGCAGCAGTGTTCAGGACCTTTCCGTCACCTACAGCGTTATAGGGTGCTTTGGTGATGTCCAGAGCCTTTTTGGTGGCTCTTGTTTCTACTGTGATATTGCTAAGGCAGATGGCTTTCGCATTGGGATCTTCTGGAGAAACCATCATTTCAATTCTGACTTCGTGGGCCGTTTTGGGAGGAAGCTCATGAAATGAAAAATGTGTCTTTGTTGAAGTGCCGGCTTCTTGTCCATCCAGATACACCACATAAGTGGTCTTCTTTGTGGCATTATCTGGCAGATCCCAGAAAACCACCGCCTCAGTATCAGTTGCTCTGTAATCGATGAAAAAATCAGGCTTCAAAGGTAATGTTCCTTTCTTTGATATCTTTTGCAATGTCAATGAATCTCTTTAAGTAGATATAAACTTCAGCTCTTGAAATATTGTTGCCTTCAGCTATATCGTATCTTTCATTTATTGGAGCAGAAGGCTTTGGAACTCTTATGTCGATCCCAAGGTCTTTGGCTTTTTTTCTGCACTTTTTAATGGGGATATTTCTTTTCTCTCTGTCTGGTTCAAGGAACCTTACCAGAATGCTGTCCAGCTCGTCGTAGGACAAAGGCGCATCTGGCCTGAAAAAGAGCTTGTCCCCCTCGGAGTGGATAGTGTCGGGATCAATGAGGTTTTCTTCCCAGAGAGTGTCCATGTATCCGGAATCCCACTCGTCAAAAGTCATATCCTCAAATCTTCCGGAGTAAGGTCTTTTGCCAGCTATGCGAAGGGCCTTAAAAAGGATCATCAGTAGCTGCACCCTTGGCATTACTGCGTAAGGGTGAAGATACATTACGCAAGGATCCATCAGGCAGGCTTCAAAGGCAGCCTGAAGCTCGTCGTGGGCAGGGTAATCCTTGATGTCCACATAGGGCATAGGGATGGAAAAAATATCCGGCTCAGGTTCTTCTTTTGGAAGAACCTGAGTATCGCTGTCGGCACTGTAGAATGGAAAAGAAAGACCGTTGTCATAGGGCTTTAGCGGATTTTTGGACTCATTCATACCCCTTAGCTCGTTCATGAAAAGGTCAGCTATGAGTATTCCGCCAAACTCATTAGTGTGAGTTACGTCCCCTGGGTTAAAGTAGTCCTTTGCGTTTTCTCCAAATACGATCCACTTATTAAAGGTAAGGTCGTGGAGGTCAACAAAGGGAACATCAAGCTCCTGGGACAGTCCCCAGACAGCGTCCCTATACTCCTTTAAAAGAGAGTAGTTCTGGCCCTCGGAGTCCCTTAAGGGAATGCGGCTTATGGGAGAGCAGAGGATGACTTCCGCTCCCAGTTCTCTGATCTCTCTGACATATCTTTTGAGATTATCTGTATAGCCCTTGAAAGCCTTGAGATTCCTGCGCTTCTGGTCGTTATGTCCAAACTGTAGAATTACCACATCTCCAGGAAGAAGCCTCTTTGTCATGATCTCGTAGTGCCCATCATCCCTGAAACAGTTGCTGGTAAGCCCTGAGTGGGAGAGGTTGCAGACTGCAGCGCCCTCTATGTACCTTGAAAGAGTCTGTGCCCATCCGCAGCAGGAGCCAGATGGATAGTAAGGGAAACCTGCGTGCTGGTCAGTTACAGTTGAATCGCCCCCTACCCAGATCACTGGAAGATCCCTGCGGGCTCCAGTTATTTCAAAAGAAATACTGCTGTCATCAAATTGCTTCCTGCTGATCCCTTTTCCTGTGATGCTGACGAATATGTATCTGTCCTCACAGGGAGTGCTGGTAAGAGCAGGGATGTAGGGAGTTACATTTACGTTAAAGGTGCGCTGATAGCACTTGCCCACATCAATCGAAATCCTGTTATCAAGCATGTTTCTTCTTGATGTGAACACCGTCATGTTTTCGATGTTTTCTTTTGCGATAGCGACCTTAAGATCTACGGTGTAGGTGCCAAATTCGGGAACTGCTATCTTAAAGATGATAACGTCCCTTCCGGTCGTATCTGTATCTTCAAGGAGATCTCTTTTAACCCAGCCGCCGCTCTTTAAAGCTCTTTCGTGGTCGGTTATGGATGTGACAGTTGCCATTTCAGGCTCCCAGAATCCATAGCCTTTTTTGTCTGAATATAAGTTGTCTTTGTATGTTCCGGTAATACGGATAGTCTTTTTAAACATTTAAACTTCTATGATCCTTGTTTCAAATGGATCAAGGTCCTTTACTGTGATTTGGCCGTTATCGCCCTGAATGTTGGTCTGTTGAGTGGTAGATGCGTTGTTGATGACCACCATCTTTTTACTCTTTGCAAAATATGCACATTCAACAAGAGCGTTGTCTGTTATGTACTTGCCGTTAAGGCCTTCGCCCTTTGCAAGCAACAGCAGGTTAAGAAGGAGCCTGTTGTTCTTGTCGCAGGTTTCAAAGGTTGAAAGATAGATGCCTTTGCCCTTTCCGAAGTCGTTCACGGTAAGAAGAGGAGTATCTTTTTCTGAAAGGAGAACCTTCGCCTTGCCGTCAGTCAAATGTACTCTGCAGCGAAGAGGAACGTAGCTTCCCTCAGGAATAAGACCATCTACAACAGTCTTATCAAAGGACCATTTTCCGTGACATGCTCTTGCTGGAGTGTCTTTGTCAACGCCAAGAACAGAGGACATGCGGAAAACAGTATCATATCCGTCTATGGCGGATGGCTCGTTCACGCCGATAAATGTGCCGCCTTCAAATACCCAGGAGGTGATGATCTCTTCGATGGCGGGATCTTCCCAGGCCTTGCCACCACTCCAGGCTGTGCCCATAGAGCCGGCGTTGATGCAAACATCGTAGCCACTAAGGGCGCCGTTTTTAACATCTTCAAAAGAGATATAGGAAACATCCACTGGAAGTCCTGAAAGAGCTTCGTTCACGTGGATAAGGTCGTACATATAAGTCTCGTGGAAGTGTCCGCTTAAAGTCCAGCTGCGCAGCTTCCCCCAGGCGTGAAGAACAGCAACCTTGATCGGAAGTACGCTAGGAGTGCCCTCCTGGTGAAGTGACTTGATAGCTCTGAATTCATCAGAAATCTGAGCCATGTAGTCCACGAAATCAGGGAAGTCTTCTGTAAGGTGCAGGTATCCGCCAAGACCGATCCTGTCTATCTTAGCCCGGAGCATTGCACGTCTTGTCTGTACCCAGTACTTCCTTGCATCCCTTGTGGGATCGCCGCCTTTTTCAAAGGTTGGAAGCCCTCCAAGGCCCACAGGGAAAAGATATGGATGGAATCTGAGCTCATGTACCGGAGCCTTTGCTCCAGCGCAGAGTCTTACTTCGTAGCCTGAGAATACGCACTTGATAAGTCCGTCAAAGCCAAACTCTGTGAAGCGCTCGCCGTAGGGCTCAACACCAACCCAGCTGTCGTCGTAGAACACATAAGCCTGCTTGCCATAGCTGTGAACCAGGTCCACAAGTTTTTTTCCAAAAGAAACTACGAACTGATTGACGTGGTCCATGTAGTCACGCTGTGTCTTAACAGGTGGAGTGTGGGTTACGTGAAAATTACCCTTGTTGATAAAGTCCTCAGCTGTGAGTCTGTAGCCGTACTTTTCAGCAAACTGATCCAGCATGCGGGGGCTGACAGTAAAGTCGTAGGAACCCCAGTCTGTAAAGAGATTGCGGTTTCTGCTGCTTGATCCCCACATCCAGACAAAGTTGTAGAACATGGAGGTGAAGCGGACAACGTTAGTTGATGGATGACTCTCACACCAGTTTTTAAGCCAGTCCAAAAGATACTCCTGCGTTTCGGGATAGATTGGATCTACCTGCATCAGGTGCTCCTTGTTCCAGTTGTTGGTGGTGTGATTGTACATGGAGATCTCTTCCCAGATCCTGTAAGCAAGGAAGCTTACTGTGTATCTGTGGAAGGGAATTGCGTTACTTATGATGACATTCTGAGCCTCTTTTTCGTAGGTCCAGAAGCTGCTCTTTATTTCTTTTCCAGTGGTTCTGTCAAAGACCTGCCAGTACTTCATGGATTCTGCAGAGTCGTTTACAGCAAACTGCTGGTCAAAGAAATCGTCCATGAGATGGAAGGTCAGGTAAGAATCCCTGGCAACCTTTGGCTGAGTCATGAGGAATGACTGCTGAAGCTTGTCGGTATTCTTTTTTGCCCACTCATTGTGGTCTCTTATTATGCAGATGGTTGAGTAGATGTTGTAGTCTGAGTTTACAATCTCGTCAGACAGAACAGTTCCGTCACTGTCCCTTATTACGTCTGCTCCCCATTTTTCTGCAAGCTCAAGTGTGAGCTTCTCGTAGCCTGCTTCACCTGGAAGTGTGAAGCTCCCCTTTGTATGCGGTATGTTGTTCGCCATTGTTATTTCCCCCGAAATATAGCTTTATGGTTTAAAGAGCTCCGTCGCTCCTGATCTTGTCGTAGTTTAAGATCTTTGAAAAATATGCAAGCGCAAGACCCTGGCCCCAGCCCTGGATCCAGTCTCTTGAAATGCCGCGGTAGCCATCTCTGTCCTTCATTACTGCAGTTCCGCCAGAGACGTTAAGGACTCTGCCGTCCTCAGATACGTTCTTAAGGATTCCGGCTGTAGCCTTGTTGATGTACTTGATGTGAAGAGGATTGCCCTTGTTGATCATAGCTGCAGCGATTCCGCAGGAAGCTGAAATCTCTTCATAGGAGTCGGGATCATCAAGGATTGTCCTAAAGAGTCCGTTCTCTGTCTGAAGAAGCTTGATGGAAGCCAGCTGCTCGTTAAGTGAACCTACAATATCAAGGAACTTAGGATAGAGGTAGCACTCAGGAAGAGTCCTGCCAACCTCAGACATTGTATATGCTGCCCAGGCGTTGGCTCTGCCCCAGAAGAATCCTGACATGTGGTCTTTTGTGATGTTGTTGTAGCCGTGGTAGAAAAGACCTGTTGCAGGGTCCTGAAGATACTTGATATGCCAGTAGTACTGGTTAAGGGCGTCATCTATAAGGGCTTCGTCCTTGAGCATGACACCTGCTCTTAGCAGGAAGAAAGCAGCCATGAAAAGAGTATCAGCCCAGCACTGCTCTGGGAAATCATTGTTTACAGACACTGTGTGCTGAAGCACATTATCGCCAAATCTGAGGGCCTCGTTTTCTAGGTAGTCGATCTTGCTCTTTGCGATATCCAGGTATTTTTCATCCCCGGAGTACTCATAGAGAGACAGCATTGCATGGCCCATGGCGCAGGTGTTTACTGTCCATGATGGAAGACCAAGCTCGATATACTCGTCCACCCTGTCCTTTAAAAGTTCGATATACTCCTTGTTACCTGTGGCAGTGTAGGCCTCGCAAACTCCGTAGTATGCAACACCACCAGGCCAGTCCCAGGTAAGATCCATGCGCATTGTGCGCTTTACTATCTTGTCGATAACACTTTCGATTTCTTTTTTGTCGTAAGTCAGATTAGCCATAAAACAGTTCCTTTCAGGCATAACTATGGTATTTTGACCAAATTATATTTTTATATGGTCGAAAAGTCTAATCATGTAGATTAAAATACTGTGCAATTTCAACTTTTAATGGTAATATATACTTTGGATGTGATGATCGGTAATCTGATATTTTTTATATTAGAGGAAAAGAGTATGTCAAAACCAAAGAAAACCCTTATAGAATACAGAAATTATGAGCTTCCGCTGCACTTTCCAGTGCTGGTACTTACTGGAGAAGAGTGGTACATATCTGATGTTAAGTCAGGCAAGCTCCATTTCCACAACTGCCTTGAAATAGGCATCTGCCACAAGGACAGCGGCTTTATGGAGTTTGGTAGTGAGGTGGTTCCGGTAAAGGCGGGAGACGTGACCTTTGTTTCAAGAAATGTCCCGCACACCACCTATTCAACAAAGGGGCAGAGCAGCCTTTGGTCATATATCTTCGTTAATCCCGATGAGCTGTTTAAGGGCGTATTTGACGGATCTTCTCCCTATGCCGACCTTTTTCTTGATATGACTCAGAACCTGCAACTGGTGCTGGATAAGGCTGCCTATGGGGAAGTCTACTTATTAATAGAACAGATCCTTGGTGAGATGATAAAAAAAGATATGAATTACCAGTTGTCTGTTAAGGGATTATTCCTTTCTCTTTTCATGAAGCTTATGAGGATCTATGCAGGCCAGAGACAGGAGCTTTTGGAGAAAAAAGAATCCCATGAAAATGCCATTGTCATAACTCCAGCCCTTGAGCATATCAGGGAAAACTACATGCAGGACTTTTCTATAGAAGATCTTGCTGATATGTGCCATTTAAGCCAGACTCACTTTAGAAGAATATTCCATGAGATCATGAACACCAGTCCCTTGGACTATCTCAACACCACAAGAATACTGCAGTCCTGCATACTTTTAAGGACTACAGAGGATTCGATCCTGTCAGTATCCGAGCAGGTTGGATTCAGGTCTGTGTCCAGCTACAACAGGCACTTTGCGGAAAAGATGGGTTCCCAGCCCAGCGATTTCAGGCGCAAGATGACCAAGATCGACAATGCTTCTATTATGAAGTACACTGGATGGACCCAGGCTGAGAAACTGACTGAGAGCAGGAAATAACAAGACACGGGGACGGTTCTACTGTCTCATTGCGTGCAATGAGACAGTAGAACCGTCCCCGTGTCTTGTTATTTTTTTGCGCAAAAACGTATACAATCAATTGTGCGAAATTACTAAAAAAGCCATATATTCTTTTGTCAATCTGACAAATTGCCTACGAACCGTCAAAATAAATGGTTGATTATGCAAAGTTTTTTTGACTAAGTGAATAGATAACAGTACTAAATTATTTTAGTATGATGACATGAAAGGAAGGGGTAAACAGTATGGCAAAGAAAGGCAATAAAGGGGGAGCTGCTGTTGCCAAGTCCACTTGGAAACAGAGTCTTAAAAGAGACTGGCAGCTTTATCTTCTTCTTTTAATTCCACTTATTCTTGTAATTGTATTTAGTTTTGGAGCTTACCCGGGCCTTAGGATGGCCTTCATGGATTATAAGCCTGCCAAGGGATATGCAGGCAGTAAATGGGTTGGATGGGCTACGTTCCAGAAGGTTTTTAAGGATGCTGATTTTTCAAGAGCACTTAGAAACTCCATCGTATTTAACGTCCTGGATCTCTTTGTAGGATTCCCAATGCCTATCATCCTGGCGCTGATCCTTAATGAGCTCCGCTACCAGAGGTTTAAAAAGGTATCACAGACAATCCTTTATCTTCCACATTTCCTGTCATGGGCTATCATCGGTAGCGTTGCCCTGACAATGTTCAAGCCCACAAGCGGACTTGTAAACATCGCAATGATGAAGTTTGGATGGATACAGGAAGGAATACCATTCCTCAATGAGAAATGGCACTGGGCGGTAACATATCTTTTGATAGGAGTCTGGCAGTCCATGGGATGGGGCACGATCCTGTACCTGGCAGCCATTACCGGTATCAGCGGTGAGCAGTACGAGGCGGCAATGATCGACGGAGCCAACCGCTGGCAGAGAATGATCCACATAACACTTCCAGGAATCAGGAGCACCATCGTTACACTTCTTATCATGAACCTTGGACGTGTAATGGGAAGTAACCTCGAGAGACTTACCTCTCTTGGAAATACCCAGGTTAAAGAGTTCCAGTACCAGCTTGCTGTGTACATCTTCAACAAAGGTATCGGCAACAATAAGTTCAGTATGGCCACGGCAGTAGGTCTTTTTCAGTCAGTCATAGGTGTAGCACTTGTTCTTATATCTGACAGGATAGCCAAGAAGCTTGGCGAAGACGGACTTTTGTAGGAGGAACTGTTTAAATGGCTAAGACAAAAGAGATCAAGGCAGGCGAAGAGAGCTTTTCAGCAGGTGGAGCTCACGCTGTCAATAAATTCAAAATAAGCGATGCGATAATGATGCTTGTCATTATCCTTCTGTGCGCAACCTGTGTACTGCCATTTGTTCATGTGGCAGCCAAGTCAATATCGGGCAATACAGCAGTTATGTCACACTCAGTATACTTCTGGCCCAAGGACATCACCTTTGATGCCTTCAAGCAGGTATTTGCTGATCAGTCAATGACATACGCGATGCTGTTTTCAGTATTTGTAACACTTCTCTTTACTCTTCTTGGAATGATCGTCTGCACCTGTGCAGCATATCCTCTTTCAAAAAAGAGACTTAAAGGAAGAAGTGTTCTGGCATTCATCCTGATGGTTCCTATGTACTTTTCAGCAGGTATCATTCCTCAGTACATTCTCTACTATCAGCTGGGAATCCTGGATACCTTCTGGGTACTGATACTGCCACTTATTTACTCTCCATATAACATGCTGATCATGAAGAACTATTTCCAGAGTACAATTCCTGACAGCTTGGAGGAGTCAGCTTTCCTTGATGGAGCAACCAATTTCCAGATTCTCTGGAAGATCGTACTTCCACTTTCAAAGCCTATCATTGCAACACTTTCACTGTTCTATGCAGTAGGCAGATGGAATGCATATGCTGACAATATGTACTACACAAGATCTTCAGAGCTTAAGATGATCCAGTACAAGCTCTACCAGCTGGTTGCATCTGCTACAGAAGCTCAGAACGCTTCCCTTGCTGATACAGGAGCTGTAGTTCAGGCAACACCTGAGGTGCTTCAGGCAGCCTGCATTATGTTCGTAACTATTCCGATCATCATAATCTATCCGTTCCTTCAGAAATATTTCGTGCAAGGCACGATGATCGGTGCGGTAAAAGGGTAGCTCTAATATGGAAGTGAATCAGGACATTACCCTTATAAGGGATAACAATAACATGTCAAATGTAAAAGGAGGATTACAATGAAAAAGAAGTTATTATCAGCCATTCTCGCAATGAGCATGGTAATGGGACTTGCAGCCTGCGGAAATAATGGACCAGTTCCAACAGCTACAGAAAGCGGAGATTCCAGCGCAGCTACTGAGACACCAGCAGCTACAGAAGCACCCGCAGCAGAGGCAACAGACACAGTTGCAGGTATCGACGGCTGGGAGCCATTTGCAGATCAGGTTACACTTCGCGTAGCTGTTTACGACAGAGGCGATGCAGGTAACGGATGTTCAGATGTTGAGAACAACTACTGGACAAACTGGGTACAGGAGAACTTTGGTGACAAGTACAACATCAAGGTTGAATACGTAGGAATCACACGTTCAGACGTTATGACAGACTACGCTATGCTTGCTTCAACAAATACACTTCCTACTCTTTGCATGGAGTACGATTACGACAAGCTTGCTACATGGGCATCAGACGGATACCTTCAGCCAATCGATCTTGAGCAGTTCAAGACAGTTGCTCCTACATACTGGGCAAGCATGGAAGAGAACGGCCTTACAGGCTATACACAGTTCGACGGTGAAGATTACATCGTTCTTGGAAAAAGGCCTTATGGTAACACAAACTACACATTCGTAACATGGTACAGAAAAGACTGGCTCAAAGAAGCTGGCTATGACGGAACATATCCTGCAACAAACACAGAGCTCCTTGAGGCTCTTGGCAAGATGGTTGAGAACGGACACAAGTATCCTATGAGCGGATCAAAGGTTGCTGGTGCCGGCGCTGACCAGAACTACATGTTCAGAGATTATCCTCAGGATGAGACAACATGGTGCACAACTGGTGACTACCAGATCCCAGCTCTTTCAACAGAAGCTCAGAAGAGACTTCTTAAGTGGAACAACGAGCTTTACAACGATGGTTACCTTAACCCTGAGTATTACCTCAGAAGCACAGATGATGTAAACGCTGACTTCGTAAACGGAGAGGCATTCCAGTGGTCAGGTTATGTTTCATCAACAATGGATGTACTTAATTCTTTCTATGAGAACAACCCAGACGCAGAGCTTGGCGTAGTAGTATGCGACAGCAAGTTCGTTCAGGACAGCACATGGGGTTCAAGCAACGCATTCAGACCAAACAACATCTTTGGTGCAATGGTTGGTTTTGCTAACAACGCAACAGAGGACGAGGTTAAGGCTGGTGAGATGTACCTTGAGTGGATGAGCCAGGAAGAGAACCTCTTCACAATGACATGGGGTCTTGAAGGTGTTAACTTCAACTACGACGAGAACGGCAATCCTGTAGCGGTTGGTGATCAGACAGGTCTTCCAGAGCAGCAGGGTCACAACAACAACGTAGACTACTGGATGGTAGTTACAGCTTCCAAGTCATTTGGCGACATCGAGTCAGACATCAAGGCTATCAATCCTCAGGGACTTCCTCAGGACTTCTATGATGACATCCTTGCTAACTACAAGGGACAGCTTGCACTCTATGAGTCAGGATACGCTAATGTAGACTGCCTGTTTGGTGGAGCACTTGAGTCAGTTACAGAGTATGGCACATCACTTAAGGAAGAAGTTTATCCAGAGTTCAGAGATCAGCTTGTAATGTGCAAGCCTGATGAGTTCGATGCTCTTTACGATGAGCTTTCACAGAAGTACCTTGATGCTGGTTACCAGGAGATCATCGATGAGAGACAGTCAATGCTCGATGCTGGAACAACAACAAAGCTTCAGTAATACCTGATTACAACTTTCGATAAATAGGTTAGTTTAAGAAAAGGGCGGTGCTTATGCATCGCCCTTGTTTTGTCTTGTTTTACCAGTTTGGTTCATTTGCACTTTTTCGAAGCTGTTTCATAACGAACAGGTACAGGATGATTGAGAAGATTCCGGCTGTTACCCAGGCGGCTGCATCTCCTGCAACTGCAAGGTTAAAGCTGTGGATCCTTATGGACAAAAAAGCTGTAAAGAATCTTGCAAAAAGTTCAATAATTCCAAGCATCAGAGCTGTCTTTCCATAGCCACAGGCCTGCATCGCATTTCTGTAGATGAAGATCATGGCAAGTGGAATGTAGAATGGAACACAGGCGTAAACATAAGCTTTGGCATAAGGCAGGTAAGAGGCAACGTCCACTCCCTTGTCAAAGAAGAATCCAATGATCACCGGAAGGAGTACAACGCTTAAAACACCATTTATTATGGAATAAACGCTTGCTATCTTCATGGCATCTTTGGTTCCCTGATGTACTCTGTCAAGATCACCATAGCCAAAGTTCTGACCACAGTATGCCGCCATTGTTTGGCCAAGAGATGGCATTCCTGCTGTCATAAGGTTTACCACCTTGCCTGCTGCTGTGAAGCCTGTTACTGCTGTTGAGCCGTAGATGTTGATGGAAGACTGCATGACCATTGTTCCGGAAGCTGTTATACCAAACTGCAGAGCCATTGGGATTCCAATGTTGAGCTGCTTTAATGAATAGTCTCTTCTAAGGTGCCAGTCGGTTTTCTTTGGCCTAAGGACTTCAACTTTTTTTACAATATAGATGGTACACAGAACTGCAGATGCCGCCTGGGAAAGATCAGTGGCAAGGGCTGCGCCAAAGGTTCCAAGGTGGAAACCAACGATGAATACCAGGTCCAGGGCGATGTTTAATATCGCTGAGAAGATCAGAAAGTACAGAGGAGTTCTGCTGTTTCCGATTGCTCTTAGTGACGCTGCCAGAAGGTTGTAACCAATAAGTGCTATGCTTCCTGCACAGATAGTTGATATATAGGCATAAGCGTCGTTGTAAATATCCTCTGGAGTATTCATGATCCTAAGAAGCGGATGCATCACCATCAGGGCAACGATGGTAACAATGGCTGTACTGATGATGCCAAGAAGGATGGCGTTTACAAAGGCTTTTCTTGTTCCTTCGTAATCTTCAGCTCCGTATTTCTGGCTGATGAGAACGGTATATCCCGTAGTCATGCCATTGGCAAGTCCCATTATCATGAACATGATAGTTCCGGTGGAACCTACAGCAGCCAGAGCGGTAGGAGATACGTACCGTCCTACGATCACAGTATCTACCATGTTGTAAAACTGCTGGAATATAAATCCAAGAAAAATGGGAATAACGAATTTCAGTAAAAGAGTAAGGGGCCTGCCCTTTGTCATAGTAGCTTCCATTTTTGTCCTCACATTTGATCTTTACCACTTTTTGCCAGGGCAGTGTGCTCCTATGGACAGCGCCCTTATTTCAACGTAGCATCCGCATTTAAGGCAGGTTGCATCTATTAGTTTGTCGCATTCTTTGCAAAGCTCAAGGCGTCTCTTATATTCTTCATCAGATGCCTGCTCATCGTCATTAAGAAGCTTTCTTGTCTTTTCAACCTGAGCGATAACATCATCTTTGCCTGCCATTTCAAACAGAAGGCACCTCTTGCAGCCGCCGGTAGTTTCTTTTTCCATCAGTGTCTCTCCCAGTCATTCTCAAATTTCTCGCAAAATCTTGCTGAAAAGGAAGGCTCTTCATTTCCCATGGTAAGGTGGGTTATGTCCCCAACCCTGAGAGTCCTGAAGATCGCAATGCCTTTTTCCCTTTCCTCTGTGACAACCTCGGTTACCGAGGTGGGAGCCATTGCAAGAAACTGCAGCGGTATAAAGGGCGATACATTCCAGAGGCGGCTTAGCATAACGCAAGTGATCCCGAAGTGGCAGAAAAGAGCTATCGTCTTATCATTACCTTCTGTAACCCTGTAAATATCACCATCTCTTTTGTATCCATGATCTTCCAAAAGCCCATCAAAGTTTTTGATCACATTGTCATAGGCAGAAAGGGCATTGGAGGCCTTAACAAGCTCAGAATCCCTCCAGGCATTTCTGTCAAAGAGCTCTGGATGATTCATGTAGTATGAAGGCATCATATCCCACACAATACGCTTTTCATAGGCTCCCGAACCTTCATCTTTTTTAAGCTCACTCTTATATGCATTCCTGGTTTCATCATCTGCCAAATTGGGATCAAAAAGAGCTGGGAACTCCATGAGCCATTGGCAGGTAGTTACAGGAAGAGACAGCTCTTTTAACGAATAGGAAGCAGTGTCTTTTGCCCTTCCTAAAGGTGACTGATAAACTTCATCTATGCCAAAACTCTTTATCCTGTCTGCAAGGAGCTTTGCTTCTAGCTTTCCCTTATCAGTGAGACCGTCTATAACGTAATCCGGATCTCCGTGCCTGAAAAATAATAATCTCATAAATAAGCCTTTCTATAGCAAATACTTATCTGCATTATACACTAAACGTACCTTGCAAGGATATGTTATACTGAAAAGATACAGAAGGGGTAAATGGTGACCATTATGAATAAAGAAATATTTGATAAAGAACAATCACATCTGTCCGAAACCTACGACAAACTCCTTAAGAAGAAGGAAGAGATCTTAAGCCAGATCGCAGCCCTCAATGAGAAGGCTGTGGCTGATAAAAATGATATGCGTGACAATATCCGTTTTGACTATGCGGATATTGAGACTACCATGGAGACCCTGACAGAGATTGAGGTGTGGAACAGGTATATTGACACCTACAATGTTGAGAGCAGCTCTCTTTCAAAAAAGCTTGACACAGTTAACAAGCTCCTTGATTCTCCATACTTTGCCAAGATCAGTCTTCAGTTTGATCCATCTGAGGAGCCTGAGAGCTACTATATTGGCCGTGCGGCAATTTCTGAAAAAGGCCCCAATCAGCTGATCGTTGACTGGAGGTCTCCTATTGCAGAAGTTTACTACAACCAGGAGATGGGTCACACCAGCTATACTGTAGATGACAGGGAGATTCCTGTGGATCTTAAGCTGCGCCGCCAGTTTGACCTTAACAGGGACAAGCTCATATCCTACTTTGACACACAGATTGCCATTGAGGACCCGATGCTTATAAAGTCTCTTTCTCAGACTCATACAGATAAGATGCAGGCTATTACTGCGACGATCCAGAAAGAGCAGAACACAGTCATCCGATACCCTGATGTCCCTGTGCTTTTAGTTGACGGAATCGCAGGTAGTGGCAAGACGTCAGTACTTTTGCAGCGCATAGCATATCTCTTTTACCAGAAAAGAAAGACTCTGCGTCCGGATCAGGTTTGCCTTTTAACTCTTAATCCTGTGTTCAGGGAATATATCGATAATGTCCTTCCGGATATGGGTGAGACCAATCCTGTGACCCTTACCTGGCGTGAGTTTTTAGAGGCTGCAAATGCGCCTGGAAGTATCATGGACTTTGACGATACTGATGCAGAAACTCTTGAGTGCATCAAGGTCTGCCTGCCAGATCTTGAGCCTGAAGCTGATGACTTTTTTGACATAAGACAAAAAGAAACGATAGTGCTGACAAAAGAAGACGTGCTGTCAGTTGTAAGAAAGTACAAGAAGTTCCCCTTTGGAATGAGGCTTATCCAGATAGCGTCTGATGAGCTTGAGCAGCGGGCAAAAAACAACATGCGAAACATGGATGATGGTACTGACGAATCATCAGAGTCTACAGCTTCATCTGAAACCGCCAGAGAAAACCGCATAGAAAACGACTTTGGCGGAGCTCTTTCAACCATCAGAAACTGCGGCTTTATCAATATCACCCACATCGTTCAGAGGATACTTGGGGTGAAAAAAGTCACTTCAGCCCAGTGGCTATATGCCAGAATGGAGCTTACCGGAAGGTGCGACAAGAACATGCGTTACGTCATGGTGGATGAGGTTCAGGACTATACCAGGGCTCAGATGATGGTGTTTGAAAAGTTCTATCCCAACGCAAGATTCATGCTCCTTGGAGACGAGTTCCAGTCCATAAGGGAGGGAACAGTTAAGTTTAAAGAGATCGAGCAGATGGCTGAGGACGCAGGCAAGAAGTTTGTAATGCTGCCTCTTATGACCAGCTACAGAAGCTCTCCGGAGATCACAGATAAGTTTGCGGCACTGCTTCCTGATAAAAAGAAGATGCAGGTTTCTTCAGTGAAAAGACCTGGGGAAAAAGTTTATGTAAAGAGCTGTAAATCAGATAAAGAGTACTATGCAGAGCTTAAAAAGCTGGTTGAGAACTACGGTAAAAAAGACGGCCTTACTGCAGTTATTGTAAGAGATCCCAGCAGCCTTGAGGAAATAGTAGCTGCCCTTTCTGAAGATGCACCACAGATTGTTTCCGGGACTGACGCACTTCCCAAGGAAGGAGCATTTATGCTAGAGCTTCCCTATGCCAAGGGCCTTGAGTTTGATCACGTGATCCTTGCGGATGCAGATAGCAGAACTTACCCTGACGACGAGCTTGGAAGGCACTGCCTGTACACTGCCATGAGCAGGGCAACCCAGCATCTGGCAATACTGTGCAAGGGTGATCTTGCTGCAAATATTTGATGGAGCAAAACATGACAAAAAAGAAACTTGCGCTGGAAGTCATAGAGCGCCTGAAAAAAGAATATCCGCAGTCCCACTGTACCCTGGCTTACGACAAGGCCTGGCAGCTTCTGGTCAGTGTCCGCCTTGCAGCCCAGTGCACAGACAAGAGAGTGGATGAGATAACACCTCTTTTGTATGAAAAGTTCCCTACAGTTGAAGCTCTCTCTGAGGCTCCTGTGGAGGAAATTGAGAAAATAGTGCGGCCATGCGGTCTTGGAAATTCAAAAGCAAGAGACATCTCAGCCTGCATGAAGGTGATACATAATGAGTATGGCGACATGGTGCCTGACACCATGGAGGAGCTGCTAAAGCTCCCCGGTGTTGGCAGAAAGAGTGCCAACCTGGTCCTTGGGGATGTCTATGGAAAGCCCGCCATTGTAACCGATACCCACTGCATAAGGCTTTGCAACCTCATTGGTCTTGTGGATGATATCAAGGAACCTGGGAAGGTTGAAAAAGAGCTATGGAAGATAGTTCCACCAGAGGAGGGCAATGACCTCTGTCACAGATTTGTAGACCATGGAAGAGCTGTCTGCATCGCCAGACGCCCTCAGTGCGGGGCTTGCTGCCTTAAGGATATCTGCAAGACCGGGAAAAAGGCGAAAGATTAAAAAAGGATAAAACATTATTAAAATAACTTAAACGTTTTCGATTGGTACATTTTTTGTGCTAACATAATGGAGGCTGCTTAATAGTTAAGCAGTCTCTTTTTTTGAGGAGGGAATAGATTATGAAAAATCAGATACTTAGAAGGTTTATGTCAGTTGCCATAGCAGCAACTATGGGAACAGTTCTTTTGGCAGGTTGCTCAAAGAGTGCGGAAGAAGCACCTGCAGAAGGAGCAGAGGTTCCTGGAGCTGAGGCTGTTACAGAAGCACCTGCAGAAGCATCACAGGATGCAGCAGTCAGCCAGGACGAAATGAAGGCACCTTACTTTAAGAAAGGTGTGTACTCAAGTTTCCCAACAAGCGAGATGGCTTCCCAGCACACCTACTTCTACATTTTCTATGATGAGACTTCAGGTTACACAGAGGACGGAGTAAGCGGGATCGGACTTCCTTTTGCCTGCGAGCAGACCGACGGAACTGTAGTGTTCAGCATGGGCGGCGCAGATGAAGAGAGCAAGGACATTCTTACAGTGGAGTCCGTTTCAGATGGATGGGTTACCGGAACAGTCCAGAATGGTATCAGCATCACATTTGCTCCTGTACCTGACGTAGACCCTGACAACTTCAGTGCACAGAACTACATTAATTCTTTTGCCGGCGAGAGCCTTGTCTATGAAGACGCCAATGGCTGGAGCGTTAAGTACGACCCTTCTGTTATCGAAGTAAACCAAGGCGGTTCTGTAACTACCTTTGTTTACACAGGAGAGTGTGCTGGAACAAACATGATCACAGCCAGCTACGAGGTTGGCTCTGATGCCAAGACTGCAGTTGCTGACAAGGCAAAAGCCTATGGCGACGGTGCAACCACCTCCGAAGCTCCTTTCCCTGGAGCCGAAGATGTTACCGGCTACTGGGCAATGACAGCTCCATCTACAGAAGGTTCAGGCCTTGTAGAAACCGTAGTTGCAAGAGACTACATGGACGGCTATCTCATGTTCGAAATGACAGCCCACAACTCTGGCGACGACGCCATCGACATCCCTGTATCAGATGCTCTGTCAGCAGTCATCGACTCCCTGACATTCAACAACTAAGCTAAACAAGACACGGGGACGGTTCTACTGTCTCATTGCGCGCAATGAGACAGTAGAACCGTCCCCGTGTCTTGTTTTTAAGCTGAAATCTCTTCAAGGGTGAAGAAGGACATCTTCTCGTTCAGGGTCTCTGCCATGTCGCGGAGCTCGTTGGCTGCATTGCTGATAAGTGAGAATGTAGCGTTGAGCTCTTCCATGGAGGCGTTGGTCTCCTGAGAGGAAGCAGCGTTCTGCTGTGAGATGGCTGAAAGCTCTGAAATGATGTCAGAGAAGCTTGCCTTGAGCTCGTTAAGGAGATGGATCTTGTCTGAGATAAGCTTGGTTGAGTTTTCTACGTTGTTTACGTTTTCTACTACAACGTCCATATCGTCCTTGGTTGATGTGAGCTGATAGTTCTGCTCCTGAACGCTTTCACTGAGCTGCTCGATTATCTCTACGTTCTTCTTTGATTCAGTTACAAGGGTCTCAACGATCCTGTTGATGGACTCTGCTGCGTCTTTTGACTGATTAGCAAGAACACCTATTTCTGATGCAACAACTGAGAAGCCCTTTCCATAGTCGCCTGCTCTTGCAGCTTCGATAGAAGCGTTAAGGGAGAGAAGGTGAGTCTGCTGCGCGATCTCTGTGATCATGTTTGAAGCTTCTGCAATGCTCTTTACAGAGTCATTGGTCTGACGAATCTGAGAATTTACATCCTGCATGGAAGTCATAACGTCAGCGTTCTTGTCCATAAGGTTTCCAAGGGTATCTACTGTTCTCTGTGCGCCTGTTAACATCTCATTTGCTGCTGCTGAAAGCTCTTCAATTCTGTCTGTGATGTCGTCTATGCTGTCACCCATTTCATTGGTGTTACCTACTGAAGTCTCTACGCTTTCAGCCTGAGAAGCAGCGCCGCGGCTGATGTCTTCTACAGCACCAGTAACCTGCTCAGCAACTCTTGATGCTGTCTCAGCTGAAGTAGCAAGGCTGATACCTGACTGAGTAACATCCTCTGAAAGCTTCTTGGTTGCGCTTATTACATCCTGAAGCTTGTCACGTACCTGGGCTGAACTAGCAGCAATGATTCCAAGCTCGTCCTTACGGTTAAAGGTACGGTCGTTAATATAGAAAGAAAGCTCACCGTCCTCAAGGCTCTGAAGACCGCCTACGATATCGCGGATTGCCTTGGAAGTTGTGCTGATAAGGAATCTTGCTACACCAAAGTTAAATAAAAAGAATCCAAGGAATGTGAAAACGATGGCGCGGGCAGCAGCTTTCATGTTTCTTTCTACAATTGCTGTGTCGCGGCCTGCAAAGATCATACCAACGGTCTTGCCATCTGAATTCTTAAGTGGAAGATAGTATGCATACCACTTCTGACCACCAATCTCAAAGTTCTTGGCCAGGTACTCGTTACCTTTTTTAAGTACCTCATCTGAAACAACTTCTGAAGCCCTTGTTCCTTCCATTCTCTGACCAGTTTCAGCATCTGTAAGGGAAGTGATGTAACGGGTATTTCCATAAAACACTGTGTAGTGCATGCCAGTCTTGTTGTGAAGCTCATCAAGCTGTTTCTGGAAATCATCGTGGATTGCAACGTCGCCCTTTAAAAGCTCTCCGTCCTCAGATAAAGACCAGTCACCTTCGTACTGGTGTGTGATCTCATCCTCAATGAGAGTTGCTGCTGCATGCAGGCCTTCTGAAAATGATGTGAGATATGCACTCTGGATGTGGTTATATCCGATAAGACCAACGCATGCGGCCATAAGAAGCGCAAGTCCAGATGCAATAAGTATAATTGTGCGAACCATGTTTCTACTTTTCTTATTCATAAAAGAACACTACCTTTCTGATTGCCTCCCGCAATCTAAACAAACAATAAAAAAGCACAGGACCATGTCCCATGCTTCTAAATCTGAATAAAATGCAACTGGCTGACATGTTAAAGTCCCTATAGCTTTGCGCCACAGGCTTTCGCCTGCTTTGCCAAATATTCGAACCAGAGTGCATTATATTTGAGAAACGATATGAATGCAATAGCGTTCAATATTTATACATAATTTTCTACAACAATGACCATTAGCAATTATAAAATTTTTATAAAATTTAGTTAATATGCACAACAGTTTTCAGGTCAGGATCTTGATGATGGTAACATCAAGTTTTTCATAAAGATCGATAATATTACCATTTGTAAGCTTAACCTTGGGCCTTGAAAGGTATTTCTCATTGTTCTCGTAAACAACGCCCTGCTTACCAGTTGATAGAAGTACATTGCTGCCCAAAGGATAAGGCGCTACGTACTGCACAAATACGTTAACCACATCAATGTCAAACATTATTCCGCTGTTGGCCATCATGTACTCCATGGCATCTGCAGGATTCATGGCATCCTTGTAGGAACGCTTTCCTGTAAGGGCATCATAGACATCAGCCACATGGATGATCCTGGCAAATCTGTGGATGTTTCTTCCGGTGATGCCTCTTGGATATCCGGAGCCGTCCCAGTTTTCATGGTGAGAGTAAACTGCGCTCTTTATTACTGAAGGGATCTCATCGCCGTCTTTTTCCTTTTCGCGAAGGCGCCTGAGGCCATATTCAGGATGTCTTTTTATCTCTTCGTATTCTTCCCTGGTGAGCTTGGCTGGCTTGTTGAGGATCTCAATTGGAACATCGCACTTACCGATATCATGCAAAAGAGCTGCCTGGGAGAGCTTTTCCAGCTCAGCGTTTTTCAGTCCCATGCCAATACCAATGATAACAGACAAAAGATCAACATTGACACTGTGGACGTAAGTGTAGTTGTCATAGCTGCAAAGGTTGATGGTTTCTATGATGAGAGACTCGGAAGCCTGTACCTCGTTGACGATCTTGTTGGCAAGGAAAAGACATGCATCAATATCAAGCTTTTTAAGCTTATTGATGGCAGCTATCCTGGTCTCATCTGAAATCAGCTGATTGGCCTTTACCACGTCGCCTTCGTCAAATATGTACAGGCCGTCATAGCCAAGCTTGATGATCCTGTCTATATAAGACTGCGTTAGAGAGGTATTGCCCTTAAGCAGGATCTGCTCGTGATTGTCATATATATTGCTGGCCAGGATCATTCCGGGCCTTAAGTCATTCTTGCTTACGTATCTCATAGGTTCTCCATTTCAATGGGGCCAGCTATGCAGTCATGGCTGGCAATTCCGTTAACAATGAAGTTCCTGGTGGTTGTTGTAACTTCGTACAGGTCATCACTTTTAACTTCAGAAATGCTTTCAACGCTTATGTTGTCGAGACGTCTGTTTCTGATGCTTAAGTTTTCAACATTTCCTTTTGCTACTGGATTGAAAATGGTGTAAAACCGGATAAGCTCTGTAGCGCCACCAATGAGTGACACTTCCATGCGCTCACTGTTATAGGAATATTCAAATTCGTATTGTTCCATGCCCCGTGACAGAAGCTCAAGATAAGCTTTTTTAGGGCTGGTTATAGTCTTTAAATTAGGATCAACTGTGGTGTCAGAGTCGTAGACAGCAGCAACAAAGCCTCTTACAAATTCAGGCTCATCCTTGTGCTTCTTGAATTTCTCTGAGAACTTTAAAAGATCCTTGTAGGGTACAGATACTTTCTTGGTCTTAAAATACTCGTTGGTGTATTTGTCGTGGGCAAAAGTATCTGAAATAGTTGCGTTTACATCAAAATATGTAAGATACTGATAAACACGGTTTGCAACAGCCGCATTTTCTAAAACGTAATCAGCATATTCGCCTCTTTTAAGGCTTGAGAGATTCCTTGCATATACTTCCATACTGATCAGATAGCCAGCCATATACTGCCTTGTCTCTCTGTACCTATCATCTATGCTCTTTGAAAAACCAAACATCTTTCGGCCTTCTTCAAGAAAGATCACGTTTTCTCTTATAGAACCTTTGTCGTTTGAAAACTGCCAGCCAGACAAGGTCAGCCACTGATGCTCTGGACTGCAGATTAAAGCTCGTCCGTCAGTTAAAAGAATCTTTACCGCCTTACTTCTCTTTTTATTGATCTCAAGGACAGTACCCTTGGTATACTTAAGATCCTCGCCGTCATAACGCACGGAATATACAAGATCGCCGCTCTTTAGATCCCGCACCTTCTTAGTGGTATTGTCATAAAGAAGAACATCCATATTGCCATCAATACAGTCAAAATATCTGTGCATAAGATTATCCTTTCTGGTCAATAAACAATAGGTTATTAATATAGTAACATATCTGCGGCCTGTCAATGTGTATTTTGCGTGAATTTATGGGCATATGTGCAAATCATGACTGGTCCAAATGTTGATTTCACGCAATGACAATTGTACGTATCTGTATAATAATGAATACATCTACAAAGAACGTAATTCACCTGTCACTTGTTACATGAGGGGAGAGCAATGAGAGACATAGAATATCTGCGTTTATTATCCAAGGAATTTCCTAATTCAAGAAAGGCAGCAGCGGAGATCATAAACCTTCGCGCCATCTGTGCTTTGCCTAAGGGCACGGAGTATTTCTTTTCCGACATTCACGGAGAATATGAGGCGTTTTCGCATCTGCTGCGTAGTTCATCAGGTATCATAAGGGCCAAGATCGAGGAGACCTTTGGTGATCAGATGACAGAGGCTGATCAGCTAAGGCTTGCAAACCTTATTTACTACCCGAGAGAAGTTATCAGTAACATAAGGCATGATGAGAGCGTTTCGGCAAAAGAGCTTTCGGAGCACCAGAAGATAACCATCAACCGCCTGATCTCCATCTGCCGCGTGGTAAGCAGTAAATACACAAGGAGCAAGGTTCGCAAAAAAATGCCCGCAGACTACGCCTACGCCATCGACGAGCTTTTGCACCTTGACATGAATGACCCCAATAAAAAGCTGTATTACAACGAGATCGTAAATGGCATAATAGAGATTGATTTTGCTGATGAGTTCATAATCGCCCTCTGCGAGCTGATCCAGAACCTGACAATTGATTCTCTTCATATAATAGGAGACATTTTTGATAGAGGCGCAAGACCTGACCTTGTCATGGAGGAGATCATGAACTTCCATGACGTTGACATACAGTGGGGCAACCACGATGTGGACTGGATGGGAGCAGCCTGCGGTAACACCGCCTGCATTGCCAATGTCCTCAGGATCGGAACAAGCTACAACTGCTTTGATGCCCTGGAGGATGGATATGGTATCAACCTTCGTCCCCTGTCCATGTTCGCAGCAGAGGTCTATGGAGACGATCCATGTGAGTGCTTTAAGCCCCATCTTCTGGATGAAAACAAGTATGACTCTGTTAATCCGGAGCTTGCTGCCAGGATGTGTAAGGCTATCAGCATCATCCAGCTCAAGCTTGAGGGACAGCTCATAAAAAGACATCCTGAGTATGACCTTGAAAAGAGGCTCCTTTTAGACAAGATAAACTTCGACACCTACGAGGTGGAGATTGATGGAAAGCTCTATAAGCTGGCGGACAAGAATTTCCCAACCATAGACCCATCTGACCCTTACGCCTTAACTGAGGGTGAAGAGGAGCTTATGAGGACTCTTCGCTTTAGCTTTATCCACTCACAGCTTCTTATTAAGCACGTGCAGTTCCTCTACTCCCACGGCGCCATGTACAGGATTGTCAACGGAAATCTTTTGTATCACGGCTGCATCCCAATGGATGACAACGGCAACTTCATCCCCATGACCACCAGAGATGGAAGCTACCAGGGAAAAGAGCTTATGGACTATCTAAACGTCAAGATCCATGACGCATTTTTCCTTGACCCCAGGGATAACCCTGAAAAGAAGCAGGATGCTGTGGACCTTATGTGGTATCTGTGGTGCGGCCCCAGGTCTCCTCTTTTTGGAAAAGACAAGATCACAACCTTTGAACATCTCTTTTTACGCAGTGAAAAAGAGCTCTGCAAAGAGAACTTCAATCCCTACTACAAATACTCAGCAATGGAGCCCTATGCAGATAAGATATTAAAAGAGTTTGGACTTGACCCTGAGTGGGCTCACATAATAAATGGCCACGTTCCTGTGAAGGCAGGAAAGGGCGAGCACCCTGTTAAGGCTGGCGGTAAGCTCTACATCATAGATGGCGGAATATCAAAGGCCTACCATGAGCAGACCGGAATTGCGGGATACACCCTGATCTTTAATTCCCATCACCTTGCTCTTGCTGCCCACAAGCCTTTTGTAAAGGGACAGGAAAATACTCCCACAATTCAGCTTACGGAAAAGACCAAGAAAAGGATCCTGGTCCGTGACACTGATATAGGAAAGGGACTTTTAAGACAGATAGATGACCTGAAAGATCTTCTTAAGGCCTTTGAAAGCGGCGCTATCAGGGAGAAGTAGGGCTGTTTATAAAAAGATTATTTGACGCATCAATATTTACTATTTACAATACTTTCAAGAATGGAATTATGTCGTTTATAAAACAACTATATTTCACATACTTTGAAAGGATACAATAGTATGGATTCAAATGGATTAAATGCAGAACAGCAGGCTCTTCTTGCGAGCATTATGGGTAAGTCATCACAGGCTGGTGGCGGTGGTGGATTCAGCCCCTCTATGGTTCAGTCTCAGGCGCCTGCAGCAACGGCAGCTCCTGCGGCAGCAGATCCAGGCAAGATGCTCAGCCAGGCAGAAATTGATGCACTTATCGCTTCAATGGGCAAGTAAATACGGTGTTTTGCGAAAAGATAACCGAGACCTCCTGAATTGATTTTCAGGAGGTCTTTTTTGTCAGTCTATGGATATGAGTTCATATTCTTTTACGCCAAAGCCAAGCTGTGCAGCTCTGTCTACGGTATGTTCACCGTTTCTTGTCTTTACTCTTTCAAGGAAGTGGTCTTTGCCTGGATCATCTGACTTATAGATAAGATCAAGACATGCTCTGTCGATTGCAACAGGATCTGTTGAAATAAGGATGCCAACATCTTTCATGCAGGGATCTTCTGCAATTGCACAGCAGTCGCAGTCAACTGAGAGATTTTTCATAACATTTATAAAAACCATTTTGCCATTAAAGTGGTTAACTACGGCTGATGCAGCTTCTGCCATGGATTCAAGAAATGCATCCTGCGGGGGTAGATCGTCCCATACGATGCCCTGATCCTCAGCCCGTACATATTTTCCGGCGGAATGTATGTTGACTTTTCCTGCTGTGGAGGCACATCCGATGGAGAGCTGCTTAAGAGCTCCGCCGTAGCCTCCCATGGGATGGCCTTTAAAGTGAGACAGTACCAGCATGGAATCGTAATTAAGGAGATTCTTACCAACTATATCGCTTTTTAAGTGAT
Organism: Butyrivibrio sp.; assembly: GCA_015056565.1. Lineage (GTDB taxonomy): Bacteria > Bacillota > Clostridia > Lachnospirales > Lachnospiraceae > Butyrivibrio. Next base: position 17,028 of record SVGB01000010.1, on the reverse strand, counting down.
CAGGATTTGGAATTTCAAGCTCAACATCAGGACCTTCTGCATCCATCAGGTCAACAACAAAAAAGTCATTCCAGCCATGCTTCTTAATGAGCTTTTTATGCTTGTCTGTACTGTTTCTTTCACCTTCATAAGCTGTATTGCATTCAACAACAGTTCCATTTACGTGTTCAACCATAGGTTTCCAAAACTCCGGCTTTAAATAGTTCTGGTTGCCATCCTCTCCGGAATGGACCTTTACTGCAACTTTGCCGACAAGCTCTTTTCCCAAGGTATCATACATCTTTACAACCTGCTCAGGGGTAATTGTTTTAGTAAAGTAAACTTTTGAAACTGATCCCATTATATATACCTCCCCAAAAAGAAAACTAGCACTTTCGTATTTAATCATATCATAAATTAAAGATGGGAGTAACTTATTAAAATATTATAAAAATAAACTATTTTTAGATAATTTAATTTATAATTTAATTTATGAGCGAATGTTTGCATTTTATGTAATCGCTAATAATACTTTTGAATGAATTGGAGTAGGGTTATGGAAAAAAACAAAGAGAAAAATACTAAGAAGTTAGTAAAAGCTGGAAAAAGTATCAGCACCAAGCTTCTTAGAGTGCTTATCCCTATAATCGCAATTGACATCATTATAATCATGGTAGTTGTTGCGACTCAGGCAAAGGACATAATAACTGACCTTGCCATGAACAACCTTCAGAAGGAATCCAACTTCTACGCTGAAGAAATTGGAAGAGAAATAACCAATCTGCAGGAATATCTTGACGCTCAGGCGGATGCTATTTCTGCTGTGTCATTTCCAAATGACAATGCCATGGCAAGCTTTCTTATTCCTACCATGAGCAAAAATCCTAACGTTCCTAACGGAATGTACCTGGCTACCAGCACTGGTAACTGGATCGATCCTTCCGGATGGGTTCCAGATCCTGACTATATTCCCATGGAGAGAGACTGGTATATAGAGGGTGAAGGCCATGACACTTTCCTTGCTGGTGAGCCCTATGTAGACAGTGATACTGGAAGTACCGTAGTTTCTTTTACCAGAAAGGTTAAACTTGCAGATGCCAGAGTTGGCGTGGCTTCTTGCGATTACACAATGGACGGCATCATGGAGACTATCAGCTCTTTTAAGCCTGTAAAGACCGGAGGCTGTATGCTGCTCTATCATGATATAATTCTTTCTTACTTCGATCCTACATTTAACAGTACCAGAGTGTCAGAGCATCCTGAGGCCAAGTTCCTGCAGGGGGCATACACTTTTTCAACCACAGGTTCAACTGATGTTGTTGAGATAGACTCTGAAAATGGAGTTACATATCTTGTTGCAGCCAACGTCATTCCAGGAACGGAGTGGGTTCTTATTTCATCAGTTGCTAAAGGTGACGTGTTAGCACAGCTGAACAGATTCATACTTGTAAGCTTAATTCTTATGGTAATCATGATCATTGTTGCATCAGTGATCATGTACTTCCTTATCAGGAAAATGATAACAAAGCCTGTTGGCAATCTGACAGAAAACATCACAAAGATTACAGATGGCGATTTCACTGTGGTTATTCCAGAAGGCGGTGACGATGAGATCGGCCTTATGAACAACAACATGAAGAGCTTTGTATCCCACATGAGGGGAGCACTGGGAAATATTAAGGATGAGACTGACAGACTTGCAACAGAAGCTGAGAACAGCCGAGATGCATCCGGTAAGCTAAACATCCAGGCAACAGAGCAGTCCACTAATATGGGCCAGATAAGAGATGCAATGAATGGTATGGCCAGTGCAGTTTCTGAGCTTGCAAATAATGCCACAGAGCTTGCTACTGAGGTTGCAGATCTTATGGAACAGGGCAATGAAGCCAGTGAAACTGTGCAGGACCTTGTTGGAAAGGCCAAGGACGGTCAGAGAGATATGGAGATCGTTCAGAGCGGAATGGACAAGATCGCAGGTTCCATGACTGAGATGAACACTGACGTTCAGGCTGTTGGAGAATCAGCCCAGAAGATCAATTCCATCATAGAGATAATCAATTCAATCGCAGAGCAGACCAACCTTCTTTCTCTTAATGCTTCTATTGAGGCTGCAAGAGCCGGAGAAGCAGGTAAGGGATTTGCAGTAGTTGCTCAGGAAATCGGTCAGCTGGCTGCAAACAGTGCAGAGTCCACAACTGAGATTGGTAAGATCATCACAGAGATCACCAAGCAGATAGAAGATCTTTCCGAGAAGTCTCAGGCCAATATGGATGAGATTGCTGCAAGCTCAGAAGCTGTTCAGACAGCAGGCAAGACCTTTGAAGAGATCTTCTCAAGTCTTGATGTGACCAGTGAAACTGTCCAGCAGATGATCGACAAGATTGGTAACGTAGATACAATTGCTACTTCTGTGGCAGCAATTTCTGAAGAACAAAGTGCCAGCACCCAGGAAGTTACAGCTACAACAGACAACCTGGCAGTCAGTGCTCAGCAGGTTGCTGAGGAGAGCCAGGGAGTTGACGACAGCGCGACAACAGTTTCTGCGTCAGCTGCAACTATTGATAACTTTGTAAAAGACTTTAAGATTTGAGCGATATAGGTAGTGACAAAACGTGATAAATTATATTATCATTATTTAGTAGATGGTTGTTTTGTTTTATGGAAAGTGGGGTGAGATCATGTACATTTCCATGCAGTGCTCTGACAACAGCGGAATGTTGAATACTGAGATAACTACATTCTATGGGATAAGATATGTTCCAAGATTCCGTTCAGCAGTGATCTCAACTGAACATATGAATCACGATTATGTCATTCCTATGACGCCACAGGACTACGAGGCGGCAGTGAAGCAGATTAATGATGCCATGAAGGCCCACGCTACCATGATAGTTATTGAGAAGGGAATTGTGTGCCGTGGACGAAAGGGCGAGATCAGAAATGTTGAGCCTCAGAAGCTGACGATCGTAGCGGTTTAAAAAGTAAAAATATGAGAGAATGTGATTTTTTTGTTGACAATAACTAGGTGCTGTCATAATGTAATTAGTGTAATTGAAAAAATATTTCGAAAGGAGGTAAACACAATGTCAGGAATTAAGATGAGAAACAACGTACTACTACATGGAAATATTGTGGTTACCTCGCTGGAGTTTGCCTGATACAGGTATGACTTTGTAAATACAGCGTGGTTTCCACATGTGGAGACCACGCTATTTTTATATCTGCAGATATTGCGCGCAGTGCAGGGATAATTTAGCGATAGGATCTCCATAGGATTTCCTATCGTTATTTTTTTACGCAGCAGACATCTATTGTTTTAGCTTTGAGAGGACGTGATAAGTTTGAAAAAGTATATTATTGGAAACTGGTGGAGATATCTGATCGGAGGTATATGCCTTGTGTGCAGTACCCTGGTGGACATTCTCGTACCATTTATAACCCTTTCCATGGTGGACGACGTCATCGTGGGAAGAAATATGGATATATTCAGAAGGGATATCCTTTTGTATATTGCAGCAGGACTTGGAAGAGCTCTTTTCCAGTTTGTAAAAGAGTTCCTCTGCGACATGTCAGGTTGCCGCGTTGCATCAGGACTACGTAAGGATATGATGAAGCACATCTTTTCCCTTCACAGAGGATATTTTGACAAGACCAACACCGGCGAGCTGATGGCTAGGGTCAAGGACGACGCAGGAAGCGTATGGGACCTTACAGGCTTTGTTGGGATGCTGATGACAGAGGCAACAGTTTACTTCTTTGGAGTGATCGTATGTATGGTCACTCTTAACTGGAAGCTGTCTATCGTTCCCCTGGTATTTATGCCGCCGCTGGCATTCATAGCTCTTTTCCTGGAAAAGAAACTTGACAAGGACTACGACGATATCAGTGAAAAGAACGCAGCCCTCACCAAGGTTGTTGAGGAAAACATCTCAGGTGTAAGGACAGTTAAGGCATTTTCTGCTGAGAGCTCAGAACTTAAAAAGTTTGATGAAAAAAACATAGCCTACGCAGATGCCAACAAGAAGTTTGCAAAAGATCTTGCAGACACAGATCCGCTTCTTGCTGTTATCCCCAAGATCATGCAGACCTTCGTGGTTGCCATCGGCGGATACGCTGCAATAAAGGGCAGTATCACCTATGGAACACTGGTAGCTTTCGTTTCATATTCCATCAGCATCGTATGGCCAATTGAGAACCTTGGATGGATGCTGTCCCTGATATCCCAGGGCCTGGCTGGATATAAGAAGATCAAGAAGGTTATGAAGACACAGGCTCAGATCACAGACCCTGTGGCCAAGAACGAAGAGGCCTTTGAAGGTGTAAGCGGCGCTGCAGATAATGCCAGCAGTGCGGCAGTAGGAGATGACAAGGCAGCAGGCGAAATCTCTTTTGACAACGTGACCTTCACAATGGAGGGCAAGAAGATCCTAAAGGACGTATCCTTCACGATCCCTAAGGGCAGGACCCTGGGGATTATGGGAGCTACCGGCGCTGGAAAGAGCACCATCGTAAATCTCATTGAGAGGTTCTACGACACCTCTGATGGCTCAATCAGGATCGAGGGCAAGGACATAAAGAAGATGCCACTTTGCGATGTAAGGGCCTTTTCATCAGTGGTAACCCAGGATGTATTTCTTTTCTCCGACACCATTACTGAAAATGTAAGGCTTGGCAGCAAAGAGAGCATGGATGAGAGAACTGTTAAGGCTGCCATAAAGAGCGCTCACGCCAAGGAGTTTGTGGAGAAGATAACCGACAGCTACGACGCTGTTATCGGTGAGAGGGGAATCGGATTATCCGGCGGTCAGAAACAGAGACTATCTATTGCAAGGGCTCTGGCCAAGAAGGCAAATCTTCTTATCCTTGACGACTCCACATCAGCCCTTGATATGGAGACTGAGGCTGCTATCCAGGCAGAACTTAGGGAAAAGAAAGACATGAGTAAGATCATCATCGGCCACAGGATTTCATCTGTTAAGGACGCCGATGAGATCATAGTACTTGAAAATGGTGCGGTAAAAGAGAGAGGGACCCACGCTGAGCTCATTGAGAAAAAGGGGCTTTACTACAGCACCTACGAAGCTCAGTACGGCGACTATCGCAATGCCATGGCAGCGGGAGAGTGAAGCTCTAGCCGTGCAGAACGCCACTTATGTAAGTGGCAGGAAACAGACAACATTGTTTTAGCATAAAAGGAGGTGCATAGAATGGCTATTAATAGCACCAGAGAAGATGAAGAATTAAAGGAGAGTTTGAAGCTGGACGTCCTTAAAAGACTCCTTTCAAACCTTCTGGAATACAGAGGAAAGATCGTTATGGTCACGCTGCTGATCCTTGTGACTGTGGCTATATCAACAGCTTATCCTCTGCTTATTGAAAAGATAATAGACGACGAGATCATTAAAGGAAACATCACAGGGCTCTTTGCCATGGCAGGTGTCATGATGGGACTTGCACTTTTAAGCTACATTGCCACCAGAGTCTGGAGGCGCATGATGGCTGAGATTTCCAATAACATGATCATGAATATCAGAAGAAAGCTCTACATCCACATTCAGGAGTTGGGGGTTGACTTTTTTGATCAGAGGCCTTCAGGCAAGATACTTGCAAGGGTTACAGGTGATGTAAATGCGCTGAAAGAGGTTCTTTCAAGCACAGTTACAACCCTGGCTCCAGAGGCGGTGAGCCTTGTGGTGATCCTTGTTATCATGATAGTTAAGAGCCCGGTACTATCTCTTTCAGCGGCAGTTGCAGTGCCCATTATCATGTGCGGATTGTATTTCTGTGAGATCTTAGCCCATAAGAGATGGCAGAAATGGAAAAAGAAAGATTCCAACATGACTGCTTTTATCCACGAGGGAATAGAAGGCGTGTCCATCATTCAGAGCTTTAATGCCGAGAAAGAGGCGGAAAGGGAGTTTAATGGAATCGTTGACGAGGTGATCCATGCCTTCAGGTCTGCGGTTGTGATAACAGACCTGTACAGTCCCACAATTGAGGTGGCAGGCGGACTTGGTACAGCAACGCTTTACTATCTGGCTGTGACAAAGCTTGGGGTAACTCAGGAGTCAATAGGTACCCTTTCAGCTTATGTTCTGTACCTTGGTATGTTCTTTAGCCCCATCAGAAATCTGGCCAATTACTATAACAAGCTGATCACTAACCTTTCTTCAGCGGAGAGAGTTTATGAGATCATGGATATGGAACCACTGGTAAAGGATGGAACAAGGGCTGTAGACATTCCTGAGATTGAAGGAAATGTTGAGTTTGACCATGTGACCTTTGCTTACCCGGATGAGCCGGATGTGGACATTTTACACGACGTTTCATTTAAGGCAAAAAAGGGTGAGACCATTGCTCTTGTGGGACCAACTGGAGCGGGCAAGACCACCATTGTCAGTCTTATAAGCCGCTTCTACAACACCAAGAGCGGAAGGGTACTTGTTGACGGGTATGACATCAGCAAGGTTACGATCCAGTCACTTAGGAGCCAATTGGGAATCATGACACAGGACAATTATCTCTTTTCCGGGACCATAAGAGACAATATCAAATACGGAAGACCTGACGCCACAGATGAAGAGATGCTATCAGCAGCCAAGGCTGTCCATGCCCATGACTTCATCGACAAGATGGAGAAGGGGTATGACACCGTCATAACAGAGAGGGGCGGAGGACTTTCAAATGGACAGAGGCAGCTTATTGCCTTTGCGAGAACTCTTTTAACAGACCCTAAGATACTGATCCTTGATGAAGCTACATCCAGCATTGATACCAAGACTGAGATCATGGTCCAGAGGGGAATAGAAGAGCTTCTTAAAAAGAGAACTTCCTTCGTTGTGGCCCACAGGCTTTCAACAATCAAGAATGCGGACAGGATCTTTTTCATCGACGACGGAGGAATCCTTGAATGGGGCAATCACGAGAGTCTTATGGCGAAAAAAGGAGCTTACTACCAGCTGTATTCTTCCCAGTTTATCAGCGCTTCGTAATTTGTTTGCTGATGAGGAAGCGATATTGTATAATGTATCTTTAGTGAATTAAGGTGCGTGCACTATTTTAATAAGTAGAGGAGCAAAAAGTTATGTCAGAAGTTTATAACCATCATGCGATTGAAAAAAAGTGGCAGGAGTACTGGGAGGAACATGAAACCTTCAAGACCGATGTTTGGGATTTTAGTAAGCCTAAATATTACGCGCTTGATATGTTCCCATATCCATCAGGAGTAGGTCTACATGCAGGACATCCTGAGGGATACACCGCTACTGATATCATGTCACGTATGAAGCGTATGCAGGGCTATAACGTTTTGCATCCTATGGGATATGACTCTTTTGGACTTCCTGCTGAGCAGTATGCGGTTACAACAGGTAACCACCCTGCAGGATTTACAGAGAAGAACATTCAGACTTTTTCAAAGCAGTTAAAAGAGCTTGGATTTGACTACGACTGGTCCAAGATGATCGCAACAAGTGATCCTAAGTTCTACAAGTGGACACAGTGGATCTTCAAAAAGCTTTACGAGGCAGGATATGCCAAGCACATTGATATGCCGGTTAACTGGTGTGAGGAGCTGGGAACAGTTCTTTCAAACGATGAGGTCATCGACGGCAAGTCAGAGCGTGGCGGATACCCTGTAGTCAAGAAAATGATGAAGCAGTGGGTTATCGACCAGCAGGCTTTTGCAGAGGAGCTTCTTGACGGTCTTAACGAGATTGACTGGCCTGAGTCAACAAAAGAGATCCAGAGAAACTGGATCGGCAAGTCAACTGGTGTAGAGGTTGATTTCAAGATCGTAGGCGGCGGAGAGTTCTCAATTTTTACAACCTGTATCGAGACCATCTACGGTATCACCTTTATGGTCCTTGCTCCCGACGGAGAGATCGTAAAGAGCCTTATGGACCGTGTTGAGAACCCTGATGAGGTTCAGGCTTATATCGATGAAACTCTTAAGAAAAATGACCTTGACCGTACAGATCTTAACAAGACCAAGTCAGGATGTCCTTTAAAGGGCGTATATGCCATCAACCCTGTAAACGGCAAGGAAGTACCTCTTTTCATTGGTGACTTTGTTCTTGCAAGCTATGGTACAGGTGCCGTTATGGCGGTTCCCACTCACGATCAGAGAGACTTTGAGTACGCTGAGGTTCATAACCTTCCTCTCATCCAGGTAATCAACAACGCAGAGGGAACAATTGATGTTAGTAAACACGCTTTTGAGAAACAGGACTACCTTGGCAAGGGCTGCATCCTTATGAATTCTGCCGAGTTTGACGGCATGACTGTTGAGGATGCCAAGAAGGCAATTACCAAGAAGCTAGTAGACATGGGCGTTGCAAGAGAGAAGGTCAACTATCACTTCCGTGAGTGGATCTTCGCAAGACAGCGTTACTGGGGCGAGCCAGTACCATGTGTATACAAGGAAGATGGCAGTATTGTGTTCCTTGATGATTCTGAGCTTCCTGTAGTTCTTCCTGAGCTTGAAGATTACAAGGGCAAGAACGGCAAGGCTCCTCTTGAGAATGCGACAGAGTGGAAGCAGTATGACAAGAACGGACTTAAGGGCGTTCGTGAGACTTCAACCATGCCGGGTTCTGCAGGATCTTCATGGTACTTCCTTAGATATATCGATCCAGACAACGACAAAGAGTTTGCAAATCAGGAGCTTTTAAAGCACTGGATGCCTGTAGATCTTTATGTGGGCGGACCTGAGCACGCAGTCGGACACCTTTTATACTCACGTATCTGGAACCGTTTCCTTTACAATAACGGACTTTCACCAGTTAAGGAGCCATTCAAGAAACTGGTACACCAGGGCATGATCCTTGGTGAGAACGGCATCAAGATGGGTAAGCGTTTCCCTGAGTTCGTTGTTAACCCAAGTGACATCGTTCGAGACTACGGCGCAGATACACTTCGCCTCTATGAGATGTTCATGGGACCTCTTGAGGTATCCAAGCCATGGAACTCTACAGCAGTTACCGGTGCAAGGAAGTTCATCAACCGTGTATATACGTTCTTTACAGAAGCTGCCAACGTAGTTGATGAAAACAATGGAAACCTTGATAAGGTTTACAACCAGACAGTCAAGAAGGTTACAAACGACTTTGAGAGCCTTGGATTTAACACAGCCATCGCTCAGATGATGATCTTTGTAAACGCTGTATATAAAGAAGGAACCTGCCCAAGAGAGTACGCAGAAGGCTTCATCAAGATGCTGTCCTGCATCTGCCCTCACGTAGGTGAGGAGATCTGGCAGATTCTTGGACACGATAACACTATCGCATTTGAGCCATGGCCAACCTATGATGAGTCCAAGTGCGTTGAGGATACAGTAGAGATCGCTGTCCAGATCAACGGTAAGGTCAAGGCTACTCTGGCAATCGGCAAAGAGGATCCTAAGGACGAAGTTATCGCCAAGGGAAAAGAACTTATTGCTGACAAGCTTGAGGGCAAGACCATTGTAAAAGAGATTTACGTTCCTGGAAGGATCGTAAACATTGTTGTGAAATAAGTTGTGAAACAAAAATATAAATGCTCCACTCGTGCTTTGTGCGGGTGGAGTTTTTATGCATCAGGTGATATTTCATAAAATAATACAGGCCCACTGCAAAAGCGGGCCTGTGTGATAACATCAAAAGTCTCTGACTGCTCTGATGGTTTCAATTTGTATCTTGTCTAGAAGTATCTTGCCAATTTTTGACTTAATGGTAGCTTTTTTCGTCCTGATATAGTCAAGTGGATCATCATTGTCGTGATATTTGTTGTAGCTCTCAGGATGGTAGGAATTGTCCTCCTCATCGTAAACAGAATCTTCATTTTCAGGAATCTTGAACTTGCCAATGTAAGTACTGCTGCTCAATGGAGGGGCAATAATTGTCAGAGGATCAATTGTTTTTACTTCCATGGTCTGGTAATATCCATTGGATCTGCCAACGACAATAGAGTGGTAATTCTGATATTTGGTAAATCTGGCTGCAAAATTGGTGAAATCAGCTTTACTTACAATCTCGCCGGGGTGATCAGGGTCATCAAGTTCAGCTCTGAATTTCTTGACTTGATTCATTACGTATTCTTCCGACGCATTTGCTTCATCACCTATATTGCAAAGTGCGTAGTTTTTGGCTATTTGCTCTATGGAATCAAGGAAAGCTCTTGGATTGGCCTTATAAGGTGCAAGCTGCTTGTGCTCCAGTAGCTCTGGCGTATAATCTGTACATTGCTCACTGCAGCTTTCATAGAAACGGCGATTTGATATGTCAGAGTTAAATACCGGAACTTCCTTTTCGTCAAGATTGATATCACGGATCTTGGAAAGCTCTTTCTCAGCATCGTCTGCCTGTTTAAGGAAATCGTCCAAAACTTCATTGATGTCCTCTTTCGTATAATCCCCTGATTTAAGAAGCGCATCGACATCTTTATCCTTCATGAATTTTTCCCGGTCGAGAGTCCTTAGGGTTTTTAAATTATACCCAAACCTGAAGAATAAAAGGTTTGTGTCATTTACAAGAGGGTCATTCCTTTCCTTCTGGATATTAACGAGATCTATGCACATGTTGCGGGCATCAATCTGAGCATCCTCATCCGATAGTTTTTTTCCATTTTTTCTGGCCTCTTCTTTCATGATGGTTGCTATTTCAGGAGCGATTATTTCAGCCAGGGTTTCCTGAGCTTTGGCTATGTCGCGAATATCAAATACAGAGCCAAGTAAGTTGTCGATGCGGTTTAATACAGGTTCCTCCTCATTCTTGGCTTTTTCGTTTATATCAAGCTTGCTTTTAAAAATCTTGTCATTTCCAATGAATTTTCCATTTTCATCAAACATTATCCGGCCTATTGCTTTGAATAGGTACTGCATGGTTTTTCTGTAAGGTACTACCTCTTGTGTTTTAAGGGTGATGTTTTCAGGCATTGAGGGCTTGATCTCTCTAAGAAGAGGATGGCCGGGAACCTTTACTGCGCAAAGGAGCTCATGGCTGCTTTCTACAATCTTATCAGCTTCGGCTATGGTGCAGTATCTGTGATTGGTTGCACCACCCTTTTCCTTAAATTCCTCAAAAGATACTTTGTCCTTGTACATGAGATTCTCATAAGACAAGGTGTCAGCTGTCTTTACAAGAGAATTAGTGACCAGATCGTTGATCGCTACTTTAGTCTGAGGATTCTTAAAAGTATTATCATTTAGGAATGTTGCATAAAACTCCTGGTGCCCTTTTAAGGTATCAAGAATATTCTTAACGGCATGGTGGCGGGGAAGGTTCATCTTTTTGCCATTCAGATAGTCGTCAGCCTTTGCAATGGCACCCTGTATATTTAAGTAAAGTGTACCAAAGGTCTTCTGATCAAGCTCCTGATCAGCATTAAGGCTTAGGCTCTCTAAGAGGTCGAGAACTTTGTCAAAGGATTTTACAAAGTCATCATAGTTTTTATGCTTGCCTTTTCCTGCTTTTCTTAGATCTTCTCTAAGGCTTAGAAGGTCATCCTGAGGCAGGGACTCCTTTTGACTGGATCTTCTGACAGCTATGGAAGCCTCAGAAAGAGCTTCTTTTTTATATTGTGCCCGGCAGATATCTTCATATTGCTTGTTTCTGATAACGCTCCGGATATTTTTGCCCTGAACTTCCCTGTTTTTTTCATCAAAAAGCACATTTAAGGACTTTATCTTAACATCGGCCATGGTTCCGTCGAAGGTTGGACGGACCAGTGTTATGGTATGATTCTGGCGGCGCAGTATCATGGCAACATATGCGCTGTAAATCTCGGTAGAGCTGGCACTGTCCAGGTCTCTTCCGTCATAACTGTATTTCTTTTTTACAAAATCCTTAAAAGACATGTCATCTACCTTTAAAAAGTCGATGGTACTTGTCTTTCCCATACTTTGGTAAAAATCCTTTTCCTTATCGGATGGATTGGCATTTTTTTCAACGAAAACTTCATCTATTCTGGCAAGAACAGCTTTTCCGTCATTTATAGCCTTGGCATCAAATTTCCCTTTTTTGACGATTTTCTTGCTAAAGCCCTTTAATACATCGCCGGCGCTCATATAGTTATCACCTTGAACCACATTAAGAGCATCCGCTATGAGCCTGCTCCTGTGCTCTGTGAAGCGAACGGAATCGTTCATTGACATTGCATTGACAAAGTCTTCGCTTTTCTTTTGGTCAAGCAGAAATTCTTTTTCATTAGCTTCTCCAAGGATATCTTTGCCTGTTGATAAAAACTCCTTATTTTCTTCAATGAAGCTATCGGTGAGAAGTGAGTTTTCGTCACTTTTTTTGATGATACTTTCGTCATCTCCATCGATGCTGTTAAGATCCTTGACGCTCTGGGGATTGAAAAGAAGATTATTATCAAGCTGCTTGTTGTCTTCCTGCTTAAGCTCCTCGGTATTTATGACTGTTGAAAACTGATTCTTACTCTTAAAACCTTCCAATATTAGTACCTCGCATTAAATAACATAATTGTGTTGGATGTTCCTTACGGTTGGTAGATGTTCTATAACTTTGTCAAGGCGCATGTCCGGTGTGGGAATATAAACGGAAATGTCCCCAGCAGGGTAGTTCTCCCTGCAGATTGCTATGAATTTTTTTAAGATGTCTTCAAGAATATCGTTTTCCGCCTTGTAGGAAAAGATAATGAAAAGAGCATCTTTTTTCCCTTCCACCTGTCCGCACAAAAGATATCCCATGATCTCCTTGTCGGTAATAGCGGAAAAGGAGAGGTTCTGATTCATCTTGAAAGATGCCAGATCGCTGCCTTTCATGGCGATGGACAGATGTGATGTGTGGTCAAAAAAGCTGTTTAGAGCTTTTTGGGAAAGACCTGTCAGCTTGGCAATGTGGATATCCTCTGTGGGGTCATCAAACAGCTTATAGAGATCAGAAAGCTTTGTGGAAAAGAGTCTTTCAAACTCGTGGGATTCGGTAAATCCCAGGGCTTCCATGAAGGGGATAAAGCTTTCCCAGTCCCAGTCTCCTTCAACAAAGGATAAAAATGCCAGAGGCACTGACTGCCTTTCAAGGATCCTTATAAGGGATTCCACAAGGAGCTTGCCGCCTCCCTTTCTCCTGTACTTCGGCTCAACATACAGCGATGCAATGGTAAAAGAATTTCCTTCTTCTATGAAACCTGCCAGAGCCCCAACAGCTCTTCTGTCCTCGAAAAGACCTATGACGGTGATGGGGATTCCGTGGGAAGCTGCGGTGTAGACCGTGGGCAGCAGGACATCCTTAAATATCCTGGTGGTCTGGCCTGAAACTATTGCTGTTTTCATTAAATAAATCTCCGTCTTATGTTTATACGAATGTTGTCGTTAATTGGCTAAAAAAGAAATAACTTAATTTTTATTCTATCATGTATTTATCAGCGTAGGGCAGAAGCTTATATTGACTTTATCACTTAAAAGCGTTAAAATTTAAAGCGTTACAGCGACAAAATTGTTGGAGGAAAATTTCTTATGATCATCAAGGTATTACTTCTTGTGGTTTTCTTTGCAGTCATGCTTACCATCGGCTTTATCTGCCGTAAGAATGCCACTGACGTCGGAGGCTTTGTGTTAGGTGGAAGGAATGTTGGCCCCTGGGTTACGGCCTTTGCTTACGGAACCAGCTATTTTTCAGCAGTTATCTTTGTAGGATATGCAGGACAGTTTGGCTGGAAATACGGAATTGCAGCAACCTGGGTTGGAATCGGAAATGCCCTTATAGGCTCCCTGCTTGCATGGGTCATCCTCGGAAGAAGAACAAGGATCATGACTCAGCATCTTGATTCAGCTACAATGCCACAGTTCTTTGCAGCAAGATTTGGTGGAAGATCACTTAAGATCGCAGCATCCATCATCACTTTCATTTTCCTTATTCCTTACACAGCTTCTTTATATAATGGTCTTTCAAGACTCTTTGGAATGGCATTTAGTATTGACTATTCAGTGTGCGTTATTGTTATGGCAGTTCTTACAGGTATCTACGTTATCGCAGGTGGATATATGGCAACAGCGATCAACGACTTTATCCAGGGTATCATCATGCTGATCGGTATCTGCGCAGTTATCGGTTCTGTATTAAACAGCCAGGGCGGATTTATCGCAGCTCTTGACGGCCTTGCAAGGATAAGCGATGAGAGCGTATCAGCAACTCCTGGTATCTTTGCATCATTCTTCGGACCTGACCCACTTAACCTTCTTGGAGTTGTAATTCTTACATCTCTCGGAACCTGGGGACTTCCTCAGATGGTCCAGAAGTTCTACGCAATAAAGAGTGAAAAGGCAATATCCAAGGGAACCATCGTTTCTACATTCTTTGCTTTCATTGTTGCAGGCGGATGCTATTTCCTTGGCGGCTTCGGAAGACTTTTTTCAGACAGGGTGGACATCGCTGCAGGCGGCTACGATTCCATCATTCCTGCAATGCTCTCAGGACTTCCTGATATCCTGATCGCAATCGTAGTGGTACTTGTTTTGTCAGCATCTATGTCAACTCTTTCATCACTGGTACTTACCAGCTCATCAACCCTTACACTTGACCTTCTTAAGGGCCATGTGATCAGGGATATGAATGAAAAGAAACAGCTCTTTATCATGAGAGCTCTCATAGTTGTATTCGTTGGAATCTCTGTAGTTATTGCAATCATCCAGTACAAGCAGAACGTGACCTTTATCGCTCAGCTCATGGGTGTTTCATGGGGAGCTCTTGCAGGTGCGTTCCTTGCACCATTCCTCTATGGCCTCTACTGGAAGGGCACAAGTAAGGCTGGCGTATGGTGCAGCTTTGTGTTCTCAACAGTTGTGATGCTCCTTAACATGTTTGTAAGATCAAGTTTCCCTAAGCTCTTACAGTCACCCATCAATGCCGGAGCATTCTGTATGCTGGCAGGTCTTGTGATCGTACCTGTAGTTTCACTCTTTACCAGGAAGCCTGACAAGGCCCTTGTGGATGGCGCCTTCGCATGCTACGAAAAAGAGGTTATGGTACACCAGAGTACATCCCTTTCTGATGAGGATGAATAAATACTGTAAATGGAGGCGGTTCTGTCAGACAGAGCCGCCTTTTCTATTTTTTTTGCTTGTGCATAACAGCCAAAATAAAAGTGACAAAATTGTGTAATTAACTGTTAAATTTAAGTGGCAATTGTCTTATAATTATAGTCACGAGCCCTCATAAAGGGTAAGAATAATCGGGAGGTGTGTTTATGACAAAACACAGTGTAGTTAAACGTATTGTATCTATTGTTATGGCAATGGCACTTGTTCTTTCACTTGGTATGCCAAAGCTTACAGCAAGAGCTGCAGAGCCAGTCAAGGAGAAGTCAATCTTTGATCTTCCTGACGATTTCAGCGGCAAGACTGTAATCCTTCACTCCAATGATATTCATGGAGCTGTTGGACGTTATGCGTACATCGCATCAGTTAAGCAAAACCTGATTGGCAGAGGCGCAGAAGTTATCCTTGCAGACGCAGGTGATTTCAGCCAGGGAACAGCTTATGTAAGCACAACTAAGGGACTTGATGCTATTTCTGCTATGAACGCAGCAGGTTATGACGTTGTTACTCCAGGTAACCACGAGTTTGATTATGGGGTAACTCAGCTCAAGGCTAACCTTGCAACAGCTAAGTTCCAGACAGTATGCGCAAGCGTACTTGATGCCAACGGCAATTCTATTTTCCAGCCACACACAATCATTACAAAGGGCGGCGTAAAGATTGGTTTCTTTGGACTTGAGACACCAGAAACCATGACAAAGGCAAACCCTGTATTCGTAAGACCTTACACATTCCTTGAGAAGGATGCACTTTACAAATGTGCTCAGACTCAGGTTGATGAACTTAAGGCTGAGGGCGCAGACATTGTTGTTTGTATCGCTCACCTTGGTGTTGATGAAGAGTCTAAGGGCAATGCTTGCAGAAGCGTTGATGTATTCCCTAAGGTAAAAGGCATCGACTTCATGCTTGATGGACATTCACATACAGTTATGTCTGCTTCAAGCAACAACCTTCCTATCCAGTCTACAGGAACCAAGCTTCAGGACATCGGTGTAGTAGTTATTGACAATGCAACCAAGAAGATTGAGGACAACTACCTTGTATCTCTCGAAGGACTTCAGAAAGAAGTTATCACTGATGCTGTTACTACAGCTATCATCAAGAGAGTTGACAAAGAGTATGGCCAGTCATTTGGTAAGAGTGAAGTAGAGCTTAACGGCGCTAAGGCTCCTGGAAACAGAACAGAGGAGACAAACCTTGGTGATCTTATCACAGATGCACTCCTTTGGAGCGTAACTCAGAATAAGGGCAACATCACAGTTGACAACGATCACATCGTAGCTATCACAAATGGTGGTGGTATCCGTGCAGCACTTCACACAGGTTCTGTTACTAAGAAGGACATCAACACAGTTCTTCCTTTCGGAAACACAGTAGCTGTTGTTTATGTAACTGGTGCTGAGCTTCTCGAGGCTCTTGAGGCATCTACATTTAACACACCAGAGGCTATCGGAGGATATCCTCAGACTGCAGGCATCAAGTTCACTATTGATACCAAGAAGGCATTTGCAAAGGGCGCTAACTATCCTGATTCTACATATGCTAAGCCAAGCTCAATCAACAGAGTAACTATTGAGTCTATCAATGGTCAGCCTTTCTCAAAGGATGATACATATGCAGTTGTAACAAACAACTTCTGCGCAGAGGGTGGCGATACATATTATGTATTCAAGAACGCAAGCGCACAGTTTGACACAGGTATCGTTATGGATGAGGCAGTTATGGATTATGTTAAGACTGTTCTTAAGGGAACAATTCCTGCATCCAAGTACGGTCAGCCTCGTGGCGATCAGACAATCCTTAAATAATTAGAAATTCAGTTGATTAAAAAAGTATTAAATATTCTTAAAAGCGGAGAAAACCACACGGTTTTCTCTGCTTTTTTTCTTTTATAAATCGTATAATTGAAATGTATGATGTCATAAGCTGTGGGTACGGTTCTTTCCTGACACGGGGACGGTTCTTTTGTCAGGTCTAGACCTGACAAAAGAACCGTCCCCGTGTCAGGAAAG
>SVGB01000009.1:7858-101634 GCA_015056565.1 Butyrivibrio sp. | reverse complement strand
TTTTTTTATGAGTCCCGAGTGTGAGTCCAGGATAAAAGATTTTGCCCTTTTGAGGCTAAAAATTTTTCACAACAACAGTCTCGTCACCGTATCTTAATTATGTTTTCCTCAGGTGCAATTCAGAATTTACTTTTTCTGCTAAAGTAGTTCCTGAGTTCTTCTATTGGTTCTGGTTTTGCATAGTGATAACCCTGGATATAGTCAAAGCCCTTATCCACAGAGAATTTCTGCTGGGATTCATCTTCTACTCCTTCAACCAGCGTTACGAAGCCGTTCTTTTTGAATACTTCTATCATGTAGGTAAGAATGTCATCCATCCTGTTGTCGTCAAGAGACTTGTACAAAAGAGTCTTATCAAACTTGATGGTCTTAACAGGACAGTTGATAACTCTTTCAAGAGATGAGTAGCCTGTTCCAAAGTCGTCCAGGTACAGCTGGATGCCTTCCTTATCCAGGATCTCCATATTTCTCTGGGCCATATCGTAGTTCTCAAACATGGCTGTCTCTGTGATCTCCATTCGGATCTTGCTCATGTCTATATCATACTTTTCGATGATGTCCAAAAAGTCCTGATACATTGTGGGGTTAGACAGCTCTTTTGACGAAATATTTATTGAAATCGCATCAAAATCATAAAACTCAGAGAGCTGCTCAATGGCCTTGCATACCTTGTTGACCATTATGCAGGAAAGCATATGTATGCATCCTGTCTGCTCTGCTATGGGGATAAACTTATCAGGTGTCACGATGCGATCGCCGATCTTAAGACGCATAAGTGCTTCAGCCACTCTGAAGGTATCTTTTTCAACGCTGTAAATGGGCTGAGCATAAACAAGTACTCTCTCATCATTTTCATCTACAGAGTTTCTGATGTTCTTAAGAGCCCTGCTGATCTCATAATACTCCTGGAATTCCTTAAGATCTTCCCTTGTTGTGGTATAAAAATAGCTGTTGTTCATATCTACAAATCTCTTGGAAATGTAGTCGTAGAACTGTCTCACTTTAACAGGATCATCCAGCTCTTTATATACTTCACCAAAGATCATCATATAGTTAAAGGGCATGTAAATCTCTGCCTTTAACCAGTCAAAAATGCCACGTATCTGATTGACGTAGTTTCTTGCTTCTTTGTCACTGCTTCTCTCAATGACATCCACATATCTGTCTTCAGCGCCCTGGAACATCCTGATTTTTGGGCTTATGGCTTCAACTGACCTGCAGGCCCTGATTCCCTTAAGCCCCATATCGATGTCTTCATCTATCATGTTGCCACTGCTTGGGAAAATGAAATATACGTACAGAATGTGGAATTTCTTCTTGCCACAGATCTTACTTATATACTGATTTAGTGCGTTTATTCCCTGACAGCCTGATATCTCATCGTATTTCTCAGCGTGGAATAAAAGATATGCAAACATAAATACGAGGGAATAAGAAAGTGATGTAAATATCACATGACTGCTAAGTATCAGGATCTGGACAGACAAAAGGATTATCTCGAATGGCACTACAATACATACTGTCTTCCAGACAATTCTGGAAATGTCTTTTTTGTTTGTAACGGATGCGTAAAAACAGATGATCGAGCAGACAATACCTGCAAATGAATAGAATCTTATAAAGTGAGTCACATCAATTCCGCCCACCTGCATGATGTAGATCCTGCCAGAAGCCACCTCAATGACAGCTCCCATGGTGTACAAAAGAGCCAGTACAAGATATATCATAAAGAATTCTTTTCTCTGTCCTCTCCTGTGAATGGACATCATATCAACATAGGCGAAAACCAGGTACAGAACCGCATTATAAGCTATCAGAAAGCCAAGTATCAGGATCATAAATAAATATCTGTCGTATAATCTTTCCGGATCATTGGCAACTTTTAAGATCATTATCTGTAAAACAGAAGAAAGAATAGACCAAAAAAGTCCTGCCACAACATATCTGAAAACGAAGGACTTTCTTGGTTTTGAATAAAAGATAGCAACCAGTGCCAGAAAACATATAAGGATTCCGGCATATTCGCCTGTGTAATTGTATCGGATAAAAGTATCTGTAAGCATACTTACATGTTATCATAAAAGCGTTTATGCATATATTAAATCACTATAAACTTTTAATGATGACAATGTGTGTTTTTCCGTAATAAAAACTCCTCCGAGATAAGCCCGAAGGAGTTTTCATATAGTTTACATTATTCCTCTGCATTAGCAGCGGCAACTTTATCTGCTCTGTCAGCAACCTCTTTTGCCTGGATATCAGATGGAGCCTGCTCATATCTTGCAAACTCATACTCGAAATCACCTGCTCCACCAGTCATGGAACGAAGCTGTGTGCAGTATCCAAACAGTTCCATCATAGGAACTTCTGCCTCGATGACCTGCTTGCCTGTCAGAGAAGGATTCATTCCAAGAACACGTCCTCTTCTCTTATTGAGGTCTCCCATTACATCACCAGTAAAACTGTCAGGTACTGTAACCTTCAAGGATACGATAGGCTCAAGAAGTACTGGATTAGCATCCATAAAGCCTTTCTTGAAGGCGCCTGATGCAGCAACCTTAAACGCCATTTCGGAAGAATCTACAGGGTGGTAAGATCCATCGTAAAGGACTGCCTTGACACCTACTACAGGGTAAGCTGCAAGAGGTCCTCTCTGAACAGACTCTGCAAGTCCCTTTTCAACAGCTGGGAAGTAGTTCTTAGGAACAGCTCCACCAACAACTTCCTGCTCGAATACGTAAGGTGTTGTATCGTCTCCTGAAGGTTCAAAGCGCATCTTAACGTGTCCATACTGGCCATGTCCACCAGTCTGTTTCTTGTACTTGTACTCAACGTCAGATTTCTTGCGGATTGTCTCTCTGAAAGCAACCTTTGGCTTGGTCAGATCGATATTTACCTTGTAAACGTTTGCAAGCTTGCTCTGAATAACCTCAAGGTGCATATCGCCCATTCCATAAAGGAGAGTCTGACGGTTCTCAGCGTCATTGACAACCTTAAGGGTCTGATCCTCAGCAGAGAGCTTAGCCAGTGACTGAGCAATCTTGTCGATATCTGCCTTGTTCTGTGCATGATATCTCATGTAAGTATAAGGCTGTGAAATATCCATTTTAGCGTACTGTATAGGATTAGCCTTGGTTGAAAGTGTATCCCCAGTAGCAATATCAAGTTTCTGAAGTGCACCAAGGTCTCCTGCATGAAGCTCTGGAACTTCTGTCGCCTTGTTGCCCTGAAGTACATAGAGCTTACCGATCTTAACATCTGTATCCTTGCCTGCGATAAACATCTGGTCATCGCTCTTAAGGACACCTGAACGAACCTTGATAAGTGAGTACTTACCGATGAAAGGATCTATCATGGTCTTAAATACAAATGCTGTCTTGGGCTTGGAGAAGTCGAAGTCAGCTTCAAAGATCTCGTTAGTGTTGGTATTGATACCAGCCATCTTGCGGTTCTCAGGACTTGGCATGTACTTAACGATATCATCAAGAACTGTGTAAATACCCTGGCACAGTGTGGAAGATCCCATCTCGATAGGAACGATGGATCCATCACATACATTGCTGCGGGCAGCAGCTCTGATCTCAGCCTCAGAGAATGTATCTCCGTTAAAATATCTGTCCATAAACTCTTCAGATGTCTCAGCTACAGTCTCAAGAAGAGTGTCTCTAAAGAGCTTTAAGTTAGCCTCGTTGTACTCAGGAACAGGGCACTCAACTACTTCTTTTCCTTCCCATCTAAAGCCCTTCTCCTGTATAACATTTACATAACCAACAAACTTCTCGTTCTCACGGATAGGAAGATTAAATGGAGCCATCTTCTTGCCATACTTGTCAGTAAGATCCTGAACTACCTGTCTGTAGGAAACATCGTCAATATCCATATCTGAAACGAAGAACATACGAGGGATCTTGTACTTCTCGCACAGTTCCCATGCTCTCTCTGTTCCAACTTCTATTCCAGCTTTGCCGGAAACAACAATTATTGCGCCGTCAGCAACGCTGATCGCCTCTTCTACTTCACCAACGAAATCAAAGAAACCTGGTGTGTCCAGAAGGTTGATCTTATGTCCATCCCACTCAAGAGGAATTGTTGATGTGCTGATAGAGATGTGTCTCTTCTGCTCCTCTTTGTCAAAGTCGCTTAAGGTGTTTCCATCCTCTACCTTGCCCATACGTGACGTAATGCCTGCGAGGTATGCCATTGCTTCAGCAAGTGTAGTCTTTCCAGCTCCACCATGTCCTAGCAGTACTACGTTTCTAATCTTGTCAGTCGTGTAAACGTTCATATCTAGTCCTCCAGTCGCAACTTATTGGGTATTTTTGATAAGACTGACTAGGTCCCCCAAAAATCTCATAACAATATTTTACTAAAAACAATGCACCTGCACAAGCTTTTTAGGGCTAATTGCACAAATATCTGACAGTTGTTTTTCACACATTAAAGTGATATAGTGTTAATAATAATGCATATTTTTGAAAGGTTTTCCCATGGACAGTTTAACTTACGGCTTTATAGGTCTTGGACTTATCGGCGGTTCCATTGCCAAGGCAATCAAAATAGCTGACAAAAACTCCAGGATCATGGCATATACACCACACAAAGAAACCGTTGACAAGGCTCACGAAGATGGCATTGTAGACCTTCCACTTTATGAGATCGGACCGGAATTTGGGGATTGTGACTTCATCTTTCTATGCGCCCCAGTGGAACTTAACAATGAGAACCTGAAAGCTCTCGTGCCCTTCTTAAGCGCCAAAACCACCATCACAGATATCGGAAGCGTGAAGTCCAGTATCCATCAGGTGGTAAAAGAGCTATCACTTGAATCACAGTTTATCGGCGGACATCCAATGGCTGGCACTGAGCGCATAGGCTATAGCAATTCAAAACCAGGCATATTGGAAAACGCCTACTACATAATCACAAAAACAGAGTATTCCTCTCAGGAAAGACTTGATGCATACACAGAGCTTGTCCGGATGATAAAGGCAATTCCTCTTGTGGTGTCCTATGAGCAGCATGACTATATAACTGCAGCCATAAGCCATGTGCCCCACGTCATCTCAGCATCCCTTGTAAACCTTGTTAAAAACAGCGACAGTGAGGATCAGCTCATGAAGACAATAGCTGCTGGAGGCTTCAAGGACATAACAAGGATTTCCTCATCTTCTCCCATTATGTGGAAACAGATCTGTATGACCAATTCCTACAACATCTCAGATCTTTTAGGCAGCTACATCGACAGCCTTATCGACATAAAACTGGCAATCGATGAAAAAGATGAAGATAAGATAATGAACTTTTTTGAAAGCGCAAGGCAGTATCGCGAGTCCTTTACAGACACAGCATCAGGTCCTATCAAAAAAGTATTTACCATCCACGTTGAGATTGATGACAAACCTGGTAACCTTGCCAAGGTTGCTACTCTTTTGTCAGACAACATGATCAACATCAAGAATATCGGTATCGTCCACAACAGAGAGTATGAGCGCGGAACCTTAAGGATAGAATTCCACTCAGCCCAGGGTCAGGATAAGGCAAAAGAGCTTTTGACCGGCAGCGGTTACACTCTCTACGTTAAATAAGAGTGATCGGAGAATTTATATAGATGATCTCATTAGAAAAAGCAAAAAAGCCTTTAAAAGGCGACATATTTGTACCAGGGGACAAGTCCATTTCCCACAGGAGCATCATGTTTGGTGCCCTCTCTCAAGGCACCACAGAGGTTACGGGTTTTCTGCAGAGTGCAGACTGCCTCTCTACCATTGACTGCTTCAGGAAAATGGGTGTAGAGATTGAGCACACTGTCCGCCCGACTAATGGCGTTCCCACCATCACTGTTCACGGCAGAGGTCTTAACTCTTTTAAGGCACCTGACTGCACCCTGTACACTGGAAACAGCGGAACCACAACCCGCCTCATGTCCGGCATCCTGGCCGCTCAGCCATTTGATTCCATGATAACAGGGGATATGTCCATTGAAAAAAGGCCTATGAAGAGAATCATGACTCCCCTTTCCCAGATGGGAGCAGAGGTGATCTCAGTAATGGGCAATGACTGCGCTCCTCTTCGCTTTACCGGCGGAAAGCAGCTTCACGGGATCAATTACAGAAGCCCTGTAGCTTCTGCCCAGGTTAAGTCCTGCATAATGCTGGCAGGTCTTTACGCAGACGGAGATACCGTTGTGTATGAGCCTGCTCTTTCAAGAAACCACACTGAGATAATGCTTCAATCCTTTGGAGCAGATATCCATAATGAAGTTGCGGTAGACGGAAGTGCCGCTGCTATCCTGCACCCCGGAATGCCTCTTACAGGTCAGAAGATAAATGTTCCTGGTGATATTTCATCAGCTGCATATTTCATTGCTGCAGCTCTTATTGTTCCAGGTTCTGAGCTTCTTATCAGAAATGTCGGCATCAACAAGACAAGATCAGGTATCCTGGCTGTTCTAGAGCAGATGGGCGCTGATATAACACTTCTTAACGTAGATAAAAAGAGTGAGCCCAAGGCCGATATTCTCGTAAAGTACTCAGAGCTAAAAGCCGACAGTAACAATCAGTTTGTTATCGGCGGAAAAGTGATCCCAACCATGATAGATGAGCTTCCTGTTGTTGCCGTGGTTGCTGCAACTGCAGGCTTTGATACCATCATTAAGGACGCAGCTGAGCTTAAAATAAAGGAATCAAACAGGATAGATACTGTAGTAGAAGGCTTAAAGAAGATGGGCTGCGACATAGAAGCCACTGACGATGGAATGATAATACATGGAGGCAAGCCTCTTACCGGAGCAGATATTGACTCCCACGCTGATCATCGCCTTGCCATGAGCTTTGCTGTTGCTTCTTTGGTAGCCGACGGAACCACAAGAATAATTGACGATGAGTGCGTAGGCATCTCCTACCCCACATTCTTTAAGGATTTCCAGAGTCTGTTGTAATCAGGCTTCAAACATTTTTACGCAATAAAAAAAGCTGTACACGCATGTACAGCTTTATTTTTGTCTTATTCGTTTCTGAACAGATCTCTTGTATAAACCTTATCCACAACATCCTCAAGCTCGTCTGTAAGACGATTTGCAATGATGACGTCACAGTCTTTTTTGAACTTATCAAGATCTCTTTCAACTCTTGAGTTAAAGAAATCCTCGTCCTTTAAAGTTGGCTCATATACGATACACTCTATTCCACGGGACTTGATACGCTTCATGATACCCTGTATAGCTGACTGACGGAAGTTGTCAGAGCCAGCCTTCATGGTAAGCCTGTAAACGCCAACCTTTTTGGGATGAAGAGCCCAGATCCTGTCGGCAATAAAATCTTTTCTGGTCCTGTTTGCATCTACTATGGCAGTTATGAGGTTATTGGGAACGTCCTCATAGTTTGCAAGAAGCTGCTTGGTGTCCTTCGGCAGGCAGTACCCGCCGTATCCAAAGGAAGGATTGTTGTAGAAATTACCAATTCGTGGATCAAGGCAAACACCTTCAATGATGTTTCTGGTATTTAGTCCTCTAACCTCTGCATAAGTATCAAGCTCGTTAAAGTATGATACTCGAAGCGCCAGGAATGTGTTAGCAAAAAGCTTAACGCACTCAGCCTCGGTGTAATTCATATAAAGCACATCGATGTTCTCTTTGATGGCTCCCTGTTTAAGAAGACCTGCAAACATCTCAGCTTTTTCTTTTGCATCCTTACTTGTTGCATCATAGCCAACAATAATGCGGGAAGGATAAAGATTGTCGTAAAGAGCATGTCCTTCTCTCAAAAACTCAGGGGAGAACAGGATGTGATCTGTCTCATACTCTCCGCTTATTTCTTCTGTAAATCCTACAGGAATTGTTGACTTGATCACGATATAAGCATCAGGATTTTCCTTCCTGACCTGATCGATCACGCTTTCTACTGATGATGTATCAAAATAGTTCAGCTTCTCGTCATAGTTGGTTGGAGTTGAAACTACTACAAAATCAGCATCTTTATAGGCATATGAAGCATCAAGTGTAGCTTCAAGCCTAAGGGAATCTTTTTTAAGGTATTCCTCTATCTCCTTGTCTATGATGGGAGATCTTCTGTTATTGATCATCTCAACCTTCTCAGGTATAACATCAACACAGACCACATCATTGTTTTGTGATAAGAGGATGGAATTGGACAGTCCTACATATCCAGTTCCTACTACAGCTATTTTCATTTATTTTCTCCTGCGAGCTTGGCTTTCTCATCTTCAACAAGCTCATATACGTCTATTCTCTTTTTTACATCTTCTGGCATTCCAATAAAGGATCCGCCGTAATGGTATTCATCACCATCTTTTTTAGCCCTTACTATCTGAATGAACACATGGAGTACTTCCTTGGTCCATATAGTAAGATTGGCTTCATAATTATCGCCAATAGTGAGCTGCTTGTCAGTTGAAAAGCCAATACCAGCACTTGAAGCATCAGTTATCTTGATATCGCATGATGTGGCTGTATTAGTTCCAAGCTCTTTAATAATGATCTCACCAGATAAATCCAGTCTTTTGCTTCTTCTTCTGTCTTCCATACTTGCCCCCTGATAAATGAAATATAGTTTAAATACAGTTCACTACTATTCATAATAACCCATAAAAAGGGTGCTTTCAAGAACTGGGCAAAGGGACAGCTATCAGATCATTTAAAAAAGCAAGCATCTCCAAAGGAAAAGAACCTGTAGCGCTCTTTTATAGCTTCCTGATAGGCATTTAAAACATGCTCTCTTCCTGCAAGAGCTGATACCAGCATGACCAGTGTAGATTCAGGCAGGTGGAAGTTTGTTATAAGCTCATCCAGAACCTTAAATTTATATCCCGGATAAATAAAGATCGAAGTATCTCCGCTACATTCACAGAGCCTTCCATTTTCATCAGCCGCACTTTCAATTGTCCTGCAGCTTGTGGTTCCAACGCAGATAACCTTGTGGCCATTTTCTTTAGCCCTGTTTATTTTTTCAGCAGCCTCTGCCGTCACCTGATACCACTCTGTGTGCATGTGGTGTTCTTTTACATTGGTCACCTTAACAGGTCTGAAGGTTCCAAGACCTACGTGGAGAGTTACAAAGGCCATATCAACGCCCTTTTCCCTGATCTTTTCCAAAAGCTCATTGGTAAAATGAAGTCCTGCAGTTGGAGCTGCAGCTGATCCTTCGAACTTAGCATATACCGTCTGGTACATGTTCTTGTCCTCAAGCTTATGGGTGATATATGGAGGAAGTGGCATCTCTCCAAGCTTATCAAGAACTTCTTCCCAGATACCATCATAGTAGAATTTTACAAGGCGGTTTCCCTCCTCAACTATGTCCAGTACCTCAGCCTTTAAGATTCCTCCGCCAAAGGATACTCTTGCACCGGGACGCAATTTTTTACCGGGCTTGACCAGTGTCTCCCAGACGTCACCTTCCTTTCTTTTTAAAAGAAGGATCTCCACAGCTGCGCCGGTTCCGTCCTTTTCTCCAAGGAGTCTTGCAGGGATTACCTTGGTGTTATTCAGAACCAGGCAGTCGCCTGGCTCTAAATAATTTATGATCTCGTTAAACTTGTGGTGCTCTATTGCACCAGTTTCTTTGTCTACAACAAGGAGTCTGCACTCATCTCTTTTCTCCATTGGATCCTGAGCAATCAGTTCCTTGGGCAGATCAAAGTAATAATCAGAAGTACTAAGTCCTATTTCCATGATCACTCGTTTCTAAAATCCATATTCTGAAGGAAGGATACATATCCTCTCTTAGCCTCGTAAAGGTCAGCCTTGCTGATAACCTCCCAAGGTGCGTGCATGTTAAGTACTGCAACTCCAGAATCAATAACATTCATTCCATAAAGTGCAAGGATGTAAGCGATTGTTCCGCCGCCGCCAACATCTACCTTGCCAAGCTCTGATGTGTGGTAAACGATCTTGTCCTTGTCAAATGCCTTTCTGATCTCAGCAATATACTCAGCGTTGGCATCGTTAGATCCGCTCTTACCACGGCTTCCAGTGAACTTATTAAATACAAGTCCGCCGCCAAGGAATGCTGCGTTTTTCTTTTCAAAGCTGCCAGCATATGATGGGTCAAATGCTGCACTTACGTCTGAAGAAAGCATGCATGAGTTCGCAAGACATCTCCTGAGAGCAAGATCATTAAAGCCCTCCTTAGTGAGGTTCATAAGCTCAGCTACTGCATTTTCGAAAAATCTGCTCTGCATTCCTGTAGCGCCTACAGATCCGATCTCTTCCTTGTCTACAAGGATGCAGCATGCTGTTCTCTTAAGATTCTTGGCCTCTAAAATAGCCTTCATTGAAGGGAACGCACAAACTCTGTCATCATGGCCATAGCCAAGGATCATTGATCTGTCAAAGCCTGCATCTCTTGACTTACCAGCAGGAACAATCTCAAGCTCTGCAGAAAGGAAGTCCTCTTCCTCAATACCATAAAGGTCATTAAGTATTGCAAGAATTCCACGTCTTACAGCTCCTGATACCTTTCCATTTGCTGCCTTTTCTTCCTTCTCAGCCTTAATAGCGTACTGCTCACCAGCTGAAAGCTTAGTATTTTTCTTTTCAGCCTTTTCTTTTTCATCGCTCTCAATAACAAAAGGTCTGTTACCAACTATAAGATCGAGAGCCTCGCCCTCAATAACGTTGGAAGCCTTCTTGCCAAGCTGATCCTGAGCAAGATGGATAAGAAGGTCAGAAATGAAGAATACTGGATCGTCCTCATCCTCACCTACATTAAGCTGCACTGTTGTGCCATCTTTTTTCACAATAACGCCGTGGATAGCAAGAGGAATTGTTACGTACTGATACTTCTTGATACCGCCATAGTAGTGTGTATCAAGGTAAGCAATACCACCATCCTCGTAAAGAGGATTCTGCTTAACATCAAGACGAGGTGAGTCAATGTGAGCTCCAAGAATGTTAAGTCCTGCCTCCATTGGATCTGAGCCAAGCTGGAAGATGATGATCGATTTGTTCATCCAAACGCTGTAAACCTTGTCTCCCTTTTTAAGCTTGGTCTTGCTGCCAACAAGGGTGTTTAACTCTCTGTAGCCAGCTGCCTCGATCTCGTTGACAATTGAATCAATTGCTTCCCTCTCTGTCTTAGAGTTATCAAGGAAAGTCTTGTACTCATCTGCAAGTTTCTCAACTGCCTTAAGCTGAGTTGCATTGTATGTTGTCCATGCATTAATTCTATTCATATAAGCTCCTTTCGAGAATAAAAATAGTCATTGCTGTTTAAAGCAATGACTATTCTATCACCTGCTTGAGTTTCAATCAATCTCAGCTACGGATTTCTATTCCCATAGTAAATGAAAGCTTTCTGAGCATTTTATCAACAAAGCCATTTATCATCTCATCTGTAAGCTCCTCTTCCTTTGGAGTAAAGGTGATGGTAAATGCCATGCTCTTCTTGGTAGGAGGAATAGGAAGTCCCTCGTATACGTCAAAGAGCTTAACATCTGTGACATACTTGCAGGAGCTAAAGATAGCATCCTCAACTTCGCCGCAGGTAACTGTCTTGTCCATGATAAGAGCAAGATCACGCTTAACTATAGCAAACTTACTAAGTGGCTCAAAGTTTGGAGTCCTGCCATAATACTTTTCGAGTACAGAAAGGTCGATCTCACAGATATATGCTGGAATCCTCATATCTGTTTCATCCTGGATCTCGTAGGTAATCTGTCCAAGATATCCAACCTCCTCGCCCTCGCAAAGGATCCTGGCTGTTCTGTATGGATGAAGGAATGTCTTGGTGCCCTGTTCATACTTAAAGTTTATGTGAAGAGCATCTGCAACATTCTGTGCAAGTCCTTTTAATGTGAAGATATCCTCTCCCTCGCCAAAGATACCGATGCAAAGAGTAGCTTTTTCATCAGGATACTCAGTAAGTGGCAGAGACTTTGGAATAAATCTGTTCCCAAGTTCAAACAGCCTTCCCTCGAGAGTTCCCTTCTTTTGATTTCTTGCGATAGCATGGATCATCTGAGCTGCAAGAGTTGTTCTCATTATTGAGAGATCCTCGTTGATAGGATTAAGGATCTTTATAGCCTTTCTTTCAACTGCATCCTCTTCAAATCCCAGAAGGTCAAGATCACTTGGTGAAAAGAATGAGTAATGCATGCACTCGAAAGCCCCCTGAGCGCAGAGAGCTCTCTTGATCCTAAGCTCAGTTTTCTGCTGAAGGTTTCTTCCACCGGTTGTTACAGCTGCATTCTTAAGGAATGTAGGCACAACATGATCATAGCCATACATACGGATGAGTTCTTCTGCAATATCAGGATAATCTTCCATATCCTCACGATATGCAGGGATCTTGATAGTGAGCTCATCGCCGTTAATTACAGGCTCAAAATTGAGGTTTGTAAGGATTCTCTTTATTTCTGACTCAGGAACTTCGATACCAAGAACGCCATTTACCTTCTTGATAGAAGCCTTCATTTCTTTCTTTTCAAGGCTGTTTCCGGTATTGATATCAACATGAGTCTTGGATACCTTACCAGCGCCAAGCTGTTCAATAAGATGAAGAGCTCTCTTCATGGCGATAACAGTTGTATATTCGTAAACACCCTTTGCAAATGCTGCTGATGAGTCAGATGATTGACCCAGAGCTCTTGAGCTCTTACGGATGTTGTCACGCATGAACTTAGCTGCTTCAAAGGTAACTGTAGTTGTTGTATCACGGATCTCAGAGTTAAGACCGCCCATGATACCTGCAAGAGCTACTGGCTTTACGCCGTCGCAGATAACAAGATTATCTGTGGTAAGCTCAAACTCGTTCTCATCAAGTGTTACAATCTTCTCTCCCTGTTTTGCACGTCTTACAACAATCTTGTTGCCTTCGAGGAAGTTTCCATCAAATGCATGCATTGGCTGGCCAAGCTCTCTCATGATGTAGTTTGTGATATCAACGATATTGTTGATTGAGTTATTGCCAACCATAGCAAGTCTTCTCTTCATCCAAAGAGGGCTCTCAGCCAGCTTTACATCGTAAACATAGTGGCCAATATATCTTGGGCAAAGATCCGGATCTTCAACAGTTACGCTAAATCCAGAATTCTCTACGTCAGTTTCTGTATAGGAGAGGTCAATCTCTTTTAAAGGCTTATCAAGAGCTGCTGCAACCTCTCTTGCAAGGCCGTAAATGCTCTGGCAGTCAGGTCTGTTTGCTGTGATTGAAACATCAAAGATCCAGTCATCAAGGCCAAGAATAGGCTTAACATCAGCACCAACCTCTGTATCCTCAGGGAAAACAAGAAGTCCGTTGTAACCTGCTCCAGGGTACATGTCCTCAGATACTCCAAGCTCAACTCCTGAGCAGAGCATTCCTTCTGAATCGTAGCCACGAAGCTTGCCTTTTTTGATGGTTGCAACACCAATTACTGTCACATGGTCTCTTTCTGTTTCAATAACTGTCGCGCCTACAAGAGCAAGGGGATACTTGCCACCTGCCTGAACATTATCTGCGCCACAGCATACCTGGAAAGTACCATGCTCACCAGCATTAACTGTACATACATGAAGGTGGGTATCAGGAATAGGCTCGCAGGTCTCAACCTGTCCAACTACTACATTAGAAATGTCCTTGCCGACTTCCCAACACTCCTCAACCTCAAATCCACAATCAAACAGCTTCTTCTCAAGCTCTTTTGGTTCTATATCTATATCAACAAAATCTTTAAGCCAACTTAAAGGTACTAACATTTCGTTCTCCTCCTATATTATTCGTAGTGATCTATCTGCTTAAGAACGTCAAGGTCTGACTCGTACAAAAGCTTAATGTTGTTAATACCATACTTAAGCATGGTTGCACGCTCAATACCAATACCAAAGGCAAATCCGCTGTACTCTTCTGAATCGATACCACAGTTCTCAAGAACCTTCTTATTAACTACACCGGCGCCAAGAACCTCGATCCAGCCTGTACCTTTACAGAGGTTACATCCCTTTCCACCACAGGCAAAGCAGCTGCAGTCAACCTCTACTGATGGCTCCGTAAATGGAAAGTATGAAGGACGAAGTCTTGTTGTTGTTCCCTCTCCAAATATCTTCTGAGCAAAGGTTTCAAGCGCGCCTTTAAGATCACAAAGAGTAATATTCTTGTCTACTACAAGGCCTTCCATCTGTGAGAACATTGGTGAATGAGTTGCATCATCATCTGAACGGAAAACCTTACCTGGTGATAATATCTTGATAGGTGGCTTCTTGCTCTCCATTACATGGATCTGTCCTGATGAAGTCTGAGTTCTTAATAGAAATTCAGAACTTAAGTAGAATGTGTCCTGCATATCTCTTGCCGGATGATCCTTAGGAGTATTAAGAGCAGTGAAATTGTAGTAGTCATTCTCAATCTCAGTGCCTTCATATATCTCAAATCCCATTCCTGCAAATATGTCGATGAGTGTTTCTCTCATCTGAGTAACAGGATGAAGGTTGCCCTGATAGCGCATCTTTGCAGGCATTGTAACATCCTGTTTTTCTCTCTCGTATCTTGCCTTAAGCTCTTTTTCCTTCATCTTCCTGTCAAGTTCATCAAACTGTTCAAGAGCCCATGTCTTAAGTTCGTTGACATTTTTACCATACTCTGCACGATCCTCGGCAGCGATGTTCTTCATCTCCTTCATAAGAGCTGAGATCTTGCCGTTTTTGTTGTCCAAGAAACTCTTTCTAAGTTCATAAACAAGCTTAGAGCTGTCCAGCTTCTCAGAATTTGCTTTGATTTCTTCACGGATTGCTTCAATCTGCTGACGTAATGCGCTGTTTTCCAAATTTCCTTCCTCCTGATCTTTTAATAAAATAGAAAATCCCTTGTGTAGCGCAAACTACACAAGGGACGAACTGGCCGCGGTACCACCCTTATTCCCGGCATAAAACCGGACACTCATTTTAAGAAAATATGCTCCAGTGCGAAATTTCCGCATATAGCCTGATCTTATGGAGCTTCCAGCCCATGACTCCAATTCTCTAAAAAAGCTTAAGCAGACTATAGCATCTTAAGGACAAGCCTTACACTATCAACGCATTTATACAATTACTGTTTCTAATTCTATTTACCCTAAACTCATTTGTCAACAAAAAATCCTCCCCTTTCTCCCATAAAAGCTGTAAATATAGAGATAAAATGCAATAAAAGCTTTTACCTTAGGGAAATAAATGGTATTATAGTAATGTTGTAATTTTAAAGAAAGAGGTTTAAAGGATGAGTTTCGTATTAAGTTGCTGCTCAACTGCGGATCTTACCGCTGAGCACTTTAAGGAAAGAGATATAAAATACGTATGTTTCCACTTTAATATTGATGGAAAAGACTATCCTGATGATCTTGGTGTTTCATATCCTTTTAAGAAGTTTTATGATGACATGGCTAAGGGGGCCATGACCAAGACTTCACAGGTTAGTGTAGGCGAATACATCGCTTATTTTGAAGAGTTTTTGAAAAATGGACAGGATGTTCTTCATCTTACGCTCAGCTCAGGTATTTCAGGAACACTTAACTCCGCAACCATTGCCAGAGATCAGCTCCTTGAGAAGTACCCAGAGCGCAAGCTCTATGTAGTAGATTCCCTTGCTGCTTCTGCAGGCTATGGTCTTTTAATGAACAAGCTTGCTGACCTTCGCGATGAGGGAATGGGCATCGATGATCTTTATGCATGGGTAATTGAGCACAGGCTCGAATGCCAGCACTGGTTCTTTGTTACTGACCTCACTTACCTTATCAGAGGTGGTCGTGTATCCAAGGCTGCAGGCATCATTGGTGGAGCCCTTAACATATGCCCTCTTCTCAACGTGGATTATCAGGGAAGGCTTATCAACAGAGCCAAGCACCGTGGACTTAATGCAGTTATCAAGGCTCAGGTTGCAAAAATGGAAGAACTTGCTCAGGGCGGACTTGATTACGATGGTGACTGCTACATTTCTAACTCTGACTGCTATGACAAGGCCAAGGCTGTTGCAGACCTTGTTGAGTCCAAGTTCCCTAAGTTAAAGGGCAAGGTTAAGATCGTCAGCATCGGAACCACGATTGGAAGCCATACAGGCCCAGGAACAGTGGCACTGTTCTTCTGGGGATCAAAGAGAATAGACTGATAAATATTAAAAAGCATCCGCATTTTGATCTGCGGATGCTTTATTTTTTAGTTATATGAGCCCTTGACCAGTCTCTTTTCGAAGTCATCCATTGGCATAGGATTGTCATACAAAAATCCCTGTACCACATGACAGCCAACGCTTTCAAGAAGTTTGGTCTGATCAGGTCTTTCCACGCCCTCTGTCACAACACTTATGCCAAGTTCATTAGCCATGGAAATGATGTTTTTAAGGACTATCTCATCGCTCTTGTTTAGTTCTTCATTATTGATAAAGGATCTGTCAATCTTGATCACTGAAACAGGGAAATCCCTTAAGGTTGAAAGAGATGAATACCCGGTTCCAAAGTCGTCAATTGCCGTAGCGACCTGCTGTTCTTTTAATGTAGAAAGGAAACTTGTCATAAGTATCCTCTCATCCTCACTGGCAGTTTCAGTAACTTCTATCTCAATGAGATTTCTGTCTATTCCATAGCTGTCTATGATCTGTGTTATCTCTTTTGCCAAATTCTTGTACTCAAGATCCTTTCTTGAGAAATTCACTGAAACCTGGACAGGTTCGATTCCCCTGTCTATCCAGTTTCTTATGTATTCACAGGTCTTTTTAAGAACATACAGATCAAGGCTTACAACCATGCCCTCCCTCTCAAGGATGGGAACAAATTCTGTTGGATAAAGAACTATTCCGTTGCAGAACCATCTTGCCAGGGATTCTGCTCCAACTATCTTGCCTGTAGTGGTATCAACCTTAGGCTGAAGATATATCCTGAACTCATCGCCAGCCAGCGCGTCTTCAAATCTGTCTTCAATCTGTTTCTGCCTGTAAATTCTGGTGCTCATTGCCTTATTTACGAATACATAAGGCTTATTTGCTACATTCTTGGCATAGTTGCAGGCCATAGAAGCTCTGGAAATAGCCTGGCCAGGAGCCTTCATTGACTCATCAATGGCATAAACTCCCGCTACAGCTGCAATGTTTATCTCATCTCTCTTGTCATTCTTCATACCATAAACTGGTATAGAAGATATATACTTAAGGAACGCCTTAGTTCTTTCCTTCTTGATAAGAGCAGTGTAATTATCGCCTCCAAAATGAGAAATGATCTCGTCATCTTCTTCAAACTCTCTAAGTTTGGAAGCGTATCTTTTCATGATCTGATCGCCTTCAGCAGTGCCATAGCGCCTGCTTATAAGGCCAAAGCTCTTTAAGTTGAAATTGATGGAATCGTATTTCATGATCTCGCCACTTTGAAATTTCTCTGTGACGAACTTGATAAATCCACCAGAATTGGGAAGACCTGTCAAAAACTGAGTCATAGCGCTGGCCTTCACATCATTTATAAGTAAAAATCTCTCCATATGGAAAGATAAAACATCAACTATAAAAGAAAAACTCTTGTACTCTTCGTCAGTCCACTTCTTGTCTTCAAAAAGAAACACATGGTACATGATCACTCTGTCTCCAGACATATTGCTCTTAAAGACATAAGCTGGTCTTGCATCAGTTATCACTGGACCAAAAAGAGGTATGATCCTTGGTTTTTCAGAAGCTTTTTCAGACTCTGGCTTATAAGAAACGATAGATAAAACAGAGCGCACAAAAAACTCCTTGGAAAGATCTGCCAGTGCACTGGGCGAAACTTCAGGAGTTATCTCTTCTTCAGAAAGAATCTGTATAAAGTTTTCAAAACTTCTCTCGAAAATCATATTAATATTTTATAAAATTTTTATCTTTTTTTCAATTATTATTTATTTACATGAAAAAAGCTGCGCTAAGCGCAGCCTTTTCATATAGTTAAATTATTTCTTGTTAACAAGATCCTTAAGAGCCTTACCAGCCTTGAACTTAGGTGCTACAGAAGCAGGAATCTTGATAGCAGCGCCAGTCTGAGGATTCTTACCAGTTCTAGCAGCTCTCTTAGTTGTCTCGAATGTACCGAAACCAACAAGCTGAACTTTGCCCTTCTTCTTGAGCTCCTTTGTTACTGTGTCTGTGAAAGCGTTCAGTGCTGCAGCCGCATCCTTCTTAGAAAGTCCAGCTTCCTTTGCGATTGCATCGATAAGTTCTGTCTTATTCATTTGGTTTTCCCTCCAAAAAGAAATTATTTACTACATTGCCTATTCTACTACTATTTCCGTCCCATAACAACCTAAAAATGCCGAAAAAAAGGGATTTTTTATAAAAAAATTAAAAAAACGTACGATATTATCTAGATTTCATGGCAATTTCAATCATTTTGCTCAAATATGTCAGGTCCGTAATGTCTGATTGAGGGAATTTTCTTGATAATTCTCTGGTATTATACAGTGCAATAAAGCCTTCAAATGGTACATCCTGCATCTTGTATAGTATTGCATGTCTTATTTCGTGCTCAGAAAAGAACTTTTGAGCTTCTACTGTTTTTTCAAGCATTGCCTTTGGTGAGTCAATGACCAGAATACCATTAGAATTGAACCTATTCTCAAATCCAGGCTCAGCAATATAGGCAAGGCTTGAAGTGCTCTCAGCGAGCTTTTTGACATTCCTCTCAGCATTACTGCCAGTTTCAGCCACTCTCTTACAGCCATAAAAGCTCTTGTTTATATCCTTGTAAAAGATATATGCCTCATCAAGATTAAAGGTTGCTGCTATCTTCAAAAGAAGCTTTGGCACAGCTTCATTCATATTCCCAAAGAGTCCATCAATACTCTCAAGTACCAGCTTCGTCTTGTCCTGGGCAGTTGCCTCGCTAAGTGCAACTACATTTTCATCCAGCTCACCATTTACAAGCTTACCATGGATGTCAGGATTGTAAATTACATATCTGTTCTTGCCTCTGTTCTTGGCCCGGTACAGCATCCTGTCAGCAAGATTAAACAGGTCTTCGTAGTTATCAACGTACATAGGGAAAGTTCCAACGCCCATTGATACAGTAACAAGTGGAATCCCGTTCTGATCTATATGTGACGCCTCAACTCTCTCCCTTATAGCCTTAAGATACACGCGAAGTTCTGTTTTCTCCTCGACGTTTTCAATGATCATCATTAGCTCATCGCCGCCAATCCTGCCAGCTTTTCCATCTTTTCCAAGAACTTCACTTATGATGGATGAGACTTCCTTTAATATCTTGTCTCCATATGAATGGCCATAGGTATCATTGATATGTTTGAAATTATCTATATCAATAATGCACAGGTTAACTACATCTGTTTTTCTTGCTATAGCTTTTTTTGCAAAGTCCGTTATAGCTTTTTTATTCATAAGCCCTGTCAGGTAATCAGTTTCAAGGGCTTTATTTTCATTTCCAGCACTTTCTATATCATGGAACATGATACAGATATTTCCATCAGTTGCTCTGATGCACTCTGCCCTAAACCAGTTGTAATCCTTACTTTTATTGCATATACGAAAGCAGAGGGTCAAAGCACTTTCAGACTCCAATCCCTCTACCATCTCATACAAAAGATGCTGATCATCCGGATGTATATTAGCGAAGATGGTGCTGGCACCATCTTCGCATACATACTCATGATATCCATCATCAGCAGATATAATATTTAATTCTTTATCAGTTGTAACTAATCCATTATTTAGAATTGTCATATTATTCCTTTGCTAATGAATTAAACATTACAAAATATCCTGGAAACCAGGTCTATACAGATGTCTTGGAATACCATCAACCATGATAGGTCCAACATCGCCCTGAATAAGAGGTCTTACATATGTAATAAACTCATTAGTTACATATGTGCCATCCTTGTTGATCCACTCTCTTGGAACAACTCTCTCATCATTGGCAATCTTGTGAACATCCTTAACCTCTGTTCCTGCCTGATAAGGATCATCGGAAAGTCTCTCAATGACAACCATCTTTCCGCTGTCACCTTCATCAGCAGCCTTCATAGCTGCACCACCAACCTCATAAGCCTCAAGGATATCAACACGGGAAGCACAGTGGCTTGCTGCTCTCTGAAGAGTTGAAAGCTCGATAGGACGTGTCTTGCAGCCACACTCTTTTGCCACTACGTCGCAAAGGTATCTTGCAGTACCTGTAAGCTGCTTGTGTCCAAAAGCATCTACATACTCAATGGTGCTACCCAGTTCGCTGATGTACTTGCCATCTTTAGTTCTGATGCCCTCTGATACAGCTACAACAACAGAAGCCTTGGTCTTAAGAAGACCTTTTATCTTCTTGATGAATGCGTCCATATCAAATGGAAGCTCAGGAAGATAGATAGCATCCGGTCCGTCACAGTCCTCACCCTTTGCAAGTGCTGTAGCGCCTGTAAGCCATCCAGCATTTCTACCCATAACTTCTACGATGATAACCTGTCCGCTTGTAGTCTCAAGTGACCAGCTGTCTCTGATGATCTCTTTTACAGATGTACCAATGTACTTGGCTGCTGAACCATATCCAGGTGTGTGATCTGTAAGAGCCAGGTCGTTATCAATAGTCTTAGGGCAACCAACAAATCTGATAGGTGATCCAGAAATGATAGCATAATCAGATAGTTTTTTGATGGTATCCATTGAGTCGTTACCACCAATATAGATAAAGCAGTCTATTTCAAGTTTATTGAGGATCTCGAAGATCTTCTCATAAACTTCTTTGTTTTCAAAAATCTCAGGAAGTTTGTATCTGCATGACCCCAGATATGCAGAAGGTGTTCTCTTTAAGAGCTCAATATCAAGTCCTGACTGGATGTGATCAGAAAGATCTACATATCTTCCTTCCATAAGACCCTGAACACCATGGATCATACCATAAACCTTCTTGTAACCACGGTCCATAGCTGTTCTGTAAACGCCTGCAAGCGATGAGTTGATAGCTGCAGTAGGTCCTCCAGACTGTCCAACAATTACATTACGTTTTACCTTGTGTACCATTTGAATACTGTCCCCTTTCAAAGTTCTTTTAGAAATACCTAACTTATATTATATTCAATTAAACGTTTACTGTCACGAAAAATAAAGCGACTCTTAGTCTTTTTTTTGACTAAAAGCCGCTTTTTTTCATTTGAGTTTAAACTCAAGTATAACAGGGTTGTGATCAGATGTAACAAAAGAAAGATCCTCTGTATGAACAGATTCTACCTCCACGTTTGATGAGGTGATAAAGCCATCAATGACGTAATACTGAAAGTCCTGCGGAGACCTTGAAGGTGCTGCGTCCAAAGCCCTGTCCAAAGATCTGCAGGTAGGAACTGAACTATCTGTATAGAATGTAAGGTCCTTGTTAAAGTCCTCCACATCTATTCTTCCAGCCTCCCACATTCCTTCAAGAACCGGATAGGCGCTTATATCCGTGTTTGAAAAGACCTGATTGTAATCTCCACTGGCTATGACATAATTGCCCTTTTCTATCTCAGCATCCAGCACTTCTTTTAGCATCTTAGCCTGTGCAATCTTGCCCTCTCCCTGATCGTATGCCTCAAGGTGCAGGTTTATTATGACCAGCTCTTTGTCAGACCCTTCTACCGGAAGCCTTACTACTTCAAGACATCTCTTTAAGTTGAAGGTCCGAAGGGGCCACTTAAACGGACATGGGAGTTTAAGCCTCTGTGCAGAAGATATATCATATCTGCTAAATACCATAAGACCGCTGAGTACCTTCCCGATCGGCGGAACGGGAAGTGGTATGAAAGCCACCTTCAGGTTGGGAGCAAAAACACTTTCACCATTCAATACACTAAGTCCTGCATTGGACATAAAAAACTCTGCTTCATCAACAAAGTATGACCTGTCGGAATTCCTGTCAGTCTCCTGGGTACAAATGATGTCAGGTGATATTTTAATAAACTCTTCAATATCTCCCTCAAGATTTGAAAGCACCCTCTCCTTGTCAGCGGTGTAGACCATCTTTCCGCCATCCATAAAAAAGTCGGCGTTGTCCCCCAATGCTCCATAGCCAAGATTCCAGGAAAGAAGCTTTACGCTTTCCCCCTTTTTTATCCTGTCCGCTGCATCTCCATCTACCTCAAGAGTCTCAATATCATTTGGCATGTACTCATCCACTGTGAGAAACCCTATTACAGTCCCCACCACAAGAAGTGCCATAACAAGCAGTGTCGCAGCTACTTTAACAACTCTTTTCATGTATTACTCCAAAAAATATGAGAGCCTCTGTAAAAGAAGCTCTCACAACAATTGTTTAAGTCTTAAAAATCTTCTTCTTCAAAGGCAAGTCTCTTTCCGTGAGCCTTTCCAATCCCATATGCAATACCTGCTACCACAATAACCATGCAGGCTGCTGCAATGCATCCAATAAAGAGTTTTTTCCTGTCATCTTCAAGATCATTCCAGAAAGCAAGAACCTTGTCGATCTTGTCCTTTGAAAATTCTATCGCACTATCAACATAACTCATGACATCCATAATGCTACCCCCCTTCTCATACTATATATTGTACCTCTTAGCTTTTCTTTCCTCAAGTTTTTTTATAACATAATCTTTCCATACAAAATCGATGATAGCTGCAAAAGGAATCGCAAACAAAATACCAACAACACCAAAGAGTCTTCCTCCGATGATAATGGATATAAGCACCATGAGAGCTGACACGCCAAGACTTTCACCAAAGAGCCTGGGCTTTAAGATATATCCGTCAACAGTCTGAAGGATAATGGTAAATATCAGGAACCACAGAGCATACCATGGATTAACAAGAACCAGGATGAACGCACCGATCACAGCTCCAACGATAGGCCCAAATGTAGGTGCCAGATTAGTGATTCCAACAATAACTGAAATAAGTGCTGTATAGGGCATTCTCATAATGACCATAAACAGGAAATTAACAACGCCAACTACTATTCCATCCACAACATCAACACCGATGTATCTGATAAGGATCAAATTGCATCTGCTTAGGAAATCAGACCATCTGTTGTAGCTCTCATCCTTCATGATGAGGGATAAGAATCTGTTAACACCAGCCGTTATTCTATGTTTGTCCAAAAGGAAATAGATAGCAAGGATAAAGGCAATTACTGTATCCAGAACTCCTTTTCCAATTGAAGAACTTGTCATCACAACAGAGTCCATATTGTCTTTAAAATAGTTGGCGACATTTTCAAGGAGTCTGTCACCAAAGGTAGCAATTCCTGAAAAATCAAGACCAAAGAGTTTGCCTGTACTGCCTCCCTCAAAGCTCTTTAACAGTTCCTGAAGGGTCGCAACATACATTCCCATGTTTCCAATAAGCGTTGATACACTGTCAGCCAGCTGTGGGATCAGGGCGAAGCACAAAAGTGTTACTCCAAGAGCCAGCACAATAAGCGCAAAGGCCACAGATAATTTCCATCTGGTCTTTTCATTCTTAAGTTTATTAAAGACCTTTCTGTGAAAAAGATTAGCCAGTGGATTAAATATGTAGGCAACTATAATGCCGGATATAACAGGCTTAACTATCTTAAAAACAGCAGACAGCGCCCCCAGCAATAATCCCTGGTTAGAAAGTAAAAGATACAGCACAACTGCCGAGCAGGTCGCAATCGTATATGAAACCCATTTCTGTTTAAAAAACTTTTTGTTGAACTTCATTGTCTTTCCCCTTATCCAAACTCGTTGTATTTTCTAGGCTTTCTAAGCTGCCTTTGACTCTTTTTCTTAACTCTCTCTTTTACCTTGTTCTGATGGTGATCATCATACAGGACCTTAACAGCAGGATGGAAAAACCTGTTTATAAAAGCTCCTATCATAAAGATGTAGATACAGATATACAGCCAGATCATCATGATCATCAGCGTTGCGATACTTCCATAAACCGTAAAGTACCCTGACAAGTCAACATATAGCGAAAACAGCCAGGAAAAGATATACCAGACAACTGCCGAAAAGATCGCTCCAGGAATCTGGTATACAAAGGTCATTTTGGCACTTGGAACAAAAGTATATATAAGCGCAAACAAAAATGTTGCCACCAGGATAACCACTATAAACTTAAAATACGCTGACAGGGATATAAGGAACATGATCCCTGGGAAGTGACTTATGGCTATGGTCTTGACGATGTTCTCAAATACCATGAAAAGAAGCATGACCATCACTATTACTATCATAGCAACAGTATAAAAAGCTGCAATAGCCCTTAAGTAAAAATAATTTCTTCTCTCCTCTACATCATAAATAATGTTAAGGCCTCTGATAATGGACATCATGCCAAGAGCTCCGGACCAGATAGTTGCCAGCGCCGATATAGAAAACACCGCAACTGACTGTTCATAGGCTTCACTTATAAGCCTAAGGGCAATATCATCAGCAAAATCAGGGGTTATCTCTGTGAGTGCTCTTGAGAGATCAGCAGCAGTTAATGCTGTATAGGGCAAAAGAGATGACATAAAGATGAGAAGTGGCACTATGGATATCATAAAAAAGTAGGCACAGCTTCCGGCATAGGCAGCAATATTCTTTTTTTGCATCCTGAAGGCGAAGTCCCTGGCCAAAGCCAGCAGTTGCTGCTTTACAGTCATAAGTTCTCCTCATACGGAAAAAGCAGCCACCATTGATGACTGCTTTTATTTCCTGAATAATCCCAAAATGCCGTTTCCTGTTATTTGACTCCTAGCTATCGCCAGGTGGGTCACCGCAACCTAAGATCCTGTCTTCCTCTCCCGTAGCTGGTCTGCGTATACGCAGGGCCGAAGGCGTGACATTCAAGTAGGTAATGTAAGAATCCCGTTTAAAGTAATGTAGGTTCAAATTACACAGGAGGTGTCGGTCATCCCAGGAGAACTATCTTGTAGTTCTATATATTATTATATCCAAAGAGTGCATATTTTCAAGCATTCTGGGATATTTTAAGATTCTTTTTACTTTTATTTTATCTCTCTTGTAGCTTCTTTTAACCAGCCAAGAACAGCCTCATCCTTGATAAGAGGACTAACCTTTTCGTAAACCATCCTGTGATAGTCATTTAAGGCCTTAACATCGCTGTTATCCATGTATCTGGTATCAATTGCCTCAAGATCGATAGGAGCATAGGTAAGATGAGCAAAATGAAGGAACTTTCCATACTCATTTTCAGATCCATTAACAACCTCAAGAATGTTCTCAATCCTGATACCATGACTTCCCTCGATGTACACACCAGGCTCGTCAGATACTATCATTCCCGGAACAAGAGGTGCCTCATTCTGACCAGGTGTAAAGCGCCATCTTATGTTCTGTGGTCCCTCATGGACATTAAGTATATATCCAATTCCATGGCCGGTTCCATGCTTGTAGTCAATTCCGGCATTCCAGAGTGGTCCTCTTGCAAGAATATCCACATTTTTACCGGTGCAGCCCTCAAGGAAATTAGCGTTTGCAAGTCTGAGCATTCCGCATACTGTCAGAGTGTAATGCTTTTTGATCTCCTCTGAAAGTTCACCGACCACAATAGTTCTAGTCACATCAGTTGTTCCGCCCATGTATGTTCCGCCGGAATCAACAAGTAAAAGTCCCTGTTTCTTTACCTCTGCTGCGTTGTCCTTTGTAGCCTCATAGTGAGCCATTGCAGCGTTTGCGTTATATGCACTGATGGTTGGGAAACTAAGTTCAATAAAGCCCGGAAGCTCCGCTCTCATTGAGTCAAGCTTCATAGCTGCAGTGTATTCAGTAACAGTCTCTTTTCCAACTGTATTCTTGACCCAGTAAATAAACTCTGTGAGCTTG
Organism: Butyrivibrio sp.; assembly: GCA_015056565.1. Lineage (GTDB taxonomy): Bacteria > Bacillota > Clostridia > Lachnospirales > Lachnospiraceae > Butyrivibrio. Next base: position 75,929 of record SVGB01000009.1, on the reverse strand, counting down.
GCACTGTCCCTAAGGTACACCTCTCTTATGTTCTCAAGTTCCACATCGTTCTTGGCAGCCTTAAGGTCCTCTGTAGGATCTTTTGCATTAATGAGCCTTAAATCCTCTTTCTTAACCTTATCGAGAAGGACCTTGAAGGTAAGGAAGTTGGTATTTCTCTTATCGAAAAGAATATTGCCCTCTGACTTCATGTTTCCTACATGATCAAGGACCTCTCCGTACTCTTTAAGAGCAATTGATTCTTTTTCACAGTAGGTGCGGACTTCATCTGTAATCTCTTTTTGCTGAACAAATAATGTGAAGCTGTCCATTGTGATAACTGCATAAGAAAGAGCTACAGGATTGCACTCAACGTCATTGCCTCTAAGGTTTGTAAGCCACATGATGTCGTCAAGCTTACTCAAAAGATACGCCTTTGTTCCATATTCTTCCATCTTGTTTCGAACCATTGAAAGCTTGTCTTTAAAGCTCTTTCCGCAGAGCTTGTCAGGAAGGACATACATCTCGTGGCATGGAAGAAGTGGTCTGTCTGTCCATACAGTTTCTGCAAGATCCTTGTCGATCTTAAGTGTAACTCCTTTTGATGAGAGCTTCTTTTCAAGATCCTCTCCAATGCTGGTAGAAATGACTCTTCCATCAAAGCCAAGTACCTGCCCTTTTTCCATATTGGCAAGAAGGTACTCAGAAATGGTCGGTACACCTACTTCAAGCATCCTCATGAGTTCTACTCCAGTGCCCTTCATCTGGTTCTCAGCCTGAATAAAGTATCTGCCATCTGTCCACATCTTAGCGTCATCTTTGCTGATGAGCAGTGTTCCGTTGGATCCGTCAAATCCGCAAAAGTACTCTCTTACTTTAAAAAAGTCTGCTGAGTACTCGGAATTATGGAAGTCAGAGGTGGGCATCATATAGTAATCTATACCGTTTTTTGCCATCTCTTCCCTTAATCTGTTAATTCTTTCTTTTATAACTGTATTTTCCATTTTGGCTATGATTCTCCTTTTACCCAAAATTATTAACCAGAAAGAATTGTACCACATAATCCTAAGGGCTGTGATATAATTATGGAGCACTATTTATTTGTATTTTTTAAGGAGAAAATGAAATGGAAGAAAAAGAGATACTTGGCCTTATAGACCACACACTTCTTACTGCAGACGCAACATGGGAGGGAATCGTTTCCCTTTGCGACGAAGCTGTAAAATATGGAACAGCTACAGTTTGCATCCCTCAGACATATTTAAAGAGAGTACACGACAAGTATGGTGACAATTTAAAGCTCTGCACCGTAATTGGTTTCCCTCTTGGCTACAACAGCACACATTCCAAGGTCGTTGAAGCTTTGGATTCAATCGCTGACGGCGCATCAGAGATCGACACAGTAGTCAATATCAGTGACGTCAAGAACCACAGATATGACGAAGTAAGAAAAGAGCTTGCAGAGATCAAGAAGGCTTGCGGCGACAAGCTCCTTAAGGTCATCATCGAGACCTGCTACCTCACAGAGGACGAAAAGATCGAGCTTTGCAAGATCATCACAGAAGTAAAGGCTGACTACATCAAGACTTCTACAGGTTTTGGCAGTGCTGGCGCTACTCTTGCAGACATCGAGCTTTTCAAAAAGCACATCGGACCTGATGTTAAGATCAAGGCTGCCGGCGGTATCCGCACTATCGAGGATGCACTTGCATACGCTGAGGCAGGCTGCAGCCGTATTGGCTCATCAAAGGTTGCTCCTCTTATCGCAGCAAAGTATAACCTGTAATTCACAGCTTCACCCAGGGGCAATCTCAAAATGTTTGTCCCCTGGATAAAGCATAAAACCAATATTTACGTTCTGTCACTCATAGGAACATAGTCCTTGCGAGGTTCGATAGCCATATATGCAGGACGGATGATCTTACCATTGTTGGCAAGCTCTTCCATTCTGTGAGCTGACCAGCCGACGATTCTTGCGATGGCAAAGATAGTTGGATATAGCTCTTCTGGAAGATCAAGCATTCTGTATACAAAGCCTGAATAGAAGTCCACGTTGGCGGATACACCTTTGTACATTGTGCGTTCGCCTGAAATAACTTCTGGAGCAAGTCGCTCAACAAGTTCGTAAAGCGCCAGCTCATCTTCCTTGCCCTTTTCTGTTGCAAGTTTCTCAACGAAGCCTTTAAGGATCATTGCACGTGGATCGGACTTGGAATAGATAGCATGTCCGATACCATAGATGAGACCTGATTTGTCGAAGGCCTCTTTATTCAGGATCTTATCGAGGTAAGCTCTTACCTCATCCTCATCCTTCCAGTTCTTAACATTAGCTTCAATGTCATCAAACATGTGCACAACCTTGATGTTGGCTCCGCCATGTCTTGGTCCCTTTAAAGATCCAATAGCTGCAGCGATAACTGAGTAGGTATCTGTAAGAGATGAACTTACAACATGGGTTGTGAAAGATGAGTTGTTACCACCTCCATGCTCCATATGAAGCACAAGACAGATATCAAGAAGCTTGGCCTCAAGCTCTGTGTATTTGCTGTCAGGCCTTAAGAGGTAAAGAATAGTCTCAGCAGTTGAGAGCTCCTCCTTAGGCGGATGGATTATCAGAGAATTACCTTCGTGGTAATGGTTATATGCGTGATATCCATAGATAGCAAGTAGCGGAAACATACTGATAAGCTGAAGTGACTGCCTAAGAACATTGGCCAGTGACACATCATCAGCCATATCATCATAGGAATAAAGCGTAAGTACACTTCTCGCCAGAGTATTCATCATATCACGGCTTGGAGCCTTCATGATAACGTCTCGTACAAAGCTGGTTGGAAGGTTCTTATATATTCCTAATAGTTTTTCAAATTCGAATAGCTCTTTTCCTGTAGGGAGCTTGTCAAACAGAAGAAGGTACACACATTCCTCAAAGGCAAACCTGTTTTCCGCCACAGCTGAATCTATCAGCTTGTGGACGTCATATCCTCTATAATAAATCTCTCCGTCTGCAGGAACTTCTTTTCCATCTACTGTCTTTTTTGCAATAATCTCTGAGATTCTTGTAAGGCCGGTAAGAACACCCTTACCATTTAAGTCTCTAAGTCCTCTTTTTACATCGTACTTAACAAACAGTTCATTCTCAATCAGATCCGCTTCCCTGGAAAGCTTGGAAAGCTCAATAATCTCAGGTGTGTTTTCAGAATAATATCCCTTGCCCAGATCCATACGCACCTCCCATAATTTAGTATTTGCAAAGTCAGTACTTTTCTATTTTAGCATTACATCAGATGCCAAGAAAAGACTTAACTGCACTTTCCATTTCTGTTTTAGCAACTACTGTCTTGTGCCTTATCTCTGCATTTCTGATGGATGTTACGGCATCAGGAATGGCAACTCCTGAAATTGCGCAGAGCTCATCTGCAAGAGCAAAGTCATCCTTGCTGTCATCTCCCTTAGAAAGTGCATTCATGACACTTCTTGTAAACTTGTATGGGCTTGCAGTAGAAGCAATAACTGTAACAGTCTTATCTCCTGTTTCTTTCTTGTACTTGTCATAAACAGCTGCAGCAACTGCAGTGTGAGTGTCAATGAGATATGAAGCGTTATCAAACAGTTCAGCGATGGTCTTAAAGGTCTCTTCTTCTGTAGCATATCCGCCATAGAAGTCCTTAAGCTGATCTCTCATTGCAGGTGTTATCTCGTACTTACCATCTGTAGACAACTCCTTCATATACTTAGCATCAGCTTCTGCGCTGTCTCCAGCAATGTGGTAGATAAGTCTCTCAAGGTTAGATGAAATGAGAATATCCATAGAAGGTGAACTTGTAAGAACAAACTCACGATTTCTGTCATACTCACCTGTCTTAAAGAAATCAAAAAGAACCTTGTTTGAGTTGGATGCACAGATAAACTTAGCGATAGGCACTCCCATCTTGCCAGCATAGTAAGCTGCAAGTATATTACCAAAGTTACCTGTAGGAACAACAACATTTATTGGATCCCCTTCAGCAATCCTGCCCTCTTTAAGGAGCTTTCCATATGAATAAACGTAATAAACAATCTGTGGAACAAGTCTTCCAATGTTGATGGAGTTAGCTGATGAAAACTGGAATCCCTTGGAATCCATGTACTTTGCCAGCTCAGGATCAGTAAATATCTTTTTAACACCAGTCTGGGCATCATCAAAGTTTCCTTCAATGCCGATTACGCAGGTGTTCTGGCCCTTCTGTGTGACCATCTGCTGTTCCTGGATAGGACTTACACCGTGCTTAGGGTAAAAGACAATGATCCTTGTGCCAGGTACCTCAGCAAAGCCTGCAAGTGCTGCCTTACCTGTATCTCCACTTGTTGCTGTAAGGATGACTATTTCATTCTGGATGGAATTCTTTTTAGCTGCTGTAGTCATAAGATATGGAAGAATGGACAGTGCCATATCCTTAAAAGCTATTGTTGCACCGTGGTACAGCTCAAGGAAATATGCTCCGCCGGCCTCAGATAATGGCGCGATCTCCTCTGTATCAAACTTGGAATCATAGGCATGAGATATGCAGTACTTGAGCTCTTCCTCTGTGTAGTCTGTAAGAAGCAGCTTCATTACTTCATAAGCCGTCTCCTGATATGAAAGACCTGATATTTCTCCAAGTGTCTTTTCCAAATGAGGAATATGATCTGGTACATAAAGGCCTCCGTCTGGCGCAAGTCCCCTTAAGATAGCCTGGGACGCCCTGATGCAGCCCTTGTCTCCTCTTGTACTTGAATACAAAACTTCCTTAGACATTTTCTCTCCTCCGTTTTGACACTGATAAGTTATTTCATATACAATACTCTTATACACGTTAATGTATAAAAGTAAATTTTGATAAAGTATACCATAATACCAGATCATTTGGGGGAAAAATGAGCAAAAAAAAATATGTTGGGGTATATTCCACAACTTTAAAGGATGGAACGCCATCTTTTCGTGCATCTATCACATATTGTGGAAAGCATATCGCTCTTGGAAGCTTTTCCGACGCAGATACTGCCTCCAAAGTTTATAAAGACGCAGCAGCAGTCCTTGAAGATGACAATATTACTATCTCATCTTATAACAAGTCAATGCATCTGCCCTTTGAAAAGTTTGTAAGCCTTATAAACTTCAGGGACAAGGGAATGTACATCTCAAATCCCATCTACCTTGAAAAGAAATATTTCCTGTACTTCCTTTCACCTGTAAATATACTTAAGTTCGATATAGATGACCTTTTTTACTATTCATCTCACAAGATCATGCAGAGGGGAAACCATCTGTTTGTAGCGGACTACGGAAGTCAGATTTCTATCCTTTCCCGCTATGGCATAAAGAGCTATGCAGTTGAAGGCAGGGACTATATCTTTGCAAACGACGACCACAATGACCTCAGGTACGAAAACATCATCGTTCTCAACAGATACATGGGTGTCCGACAGTATAATTTCAGAGGCTTTGTAAGGTATAAATCCGTTATACATATAAAGAGCAATTACGTGATCGGTAATTACAGAACAGAATACGAAGCAGCTATTGCCTACAACAAAGCTGCAGATATCCTGATAAAGAACGGGATCAAAAAGAACTTTGTGCAAAACTACATCGAAGACTTATCTCCTTCACAGTACGCTGACCTGTATATGAAAGTTGATATATCACCTGCCATATATGAGTTAAAGCCTTGAATGCAGGACTTAATGATGTATACTTAAGCTAAATAATCCAAATTTGGAGAGCGTGTATGGAATCAAGCACCAAGAGCAAATACAATCTGAAGGAAGCTCTGAAAAAAGATGTTGTCCGCTTTGCAGTTGTAATCCTTGCAGCCTTCGTGATGGCGGTCAATATCAATTCCTTTGTACATGCCGGAGGCCTGTACCCTGGTGGTGCAACAGGTCTTACCATTATAATTCAGAGGATTGCCCTGAAATTCTTTTATATTACAATCCCATTTACGCCCATCAATGTGATCCTTAATGCCATACCAGTCTATATTGGCTTTAGGTTCATTGGTAAGAGGTTCACTTTATTTTCCATGATAATGGTAATTGCCAATGGCCTGTTCGTCGATCTTCTGCCATCTTACGCTTTTACAAACGATGAGCTTTTAGCAGCTGTATTTGGCGGTCTTTTAAATGCAATTGCCATAACAATGTGCCTGAACGTGGATGCCACCAGCGGCGGAACAGATTTTATCTCCATTTTCCTTTCCCAGAAAAAAGGTATCGATGCATTTCCATATATCCTGGCAGGAAATACAGTAATCCTCACAATTGCAGGACTGTTGTTTGGTTGGGACAAGGCTCTTTACTCTATGATATTCCAGTTTGTTACAACTACTGCTCTTCATACTCTTTACAGAACTTATCAGCAAAAGACTCTTTTCATCATCACTGATGTTCCCGATCAGGTATGTTCGCTCATATATGATACCTGCGGACATGGCGCAACACTTATTGACGGAGAAGGTTCTTTTGCCCACAAGAATAAAAAAATTGTCTACTCCATAGTCAGCGCCTCAGACACCAGGAAGCTGATCCCCAAGATAAAAGAGCTTGATCCTGGGGCCTTTATCAATTCCGTAAGAACCGAAGAAATAACCGGTAACTTCTATATGCGTCCAAGAGACTGATCATTTTGGCATAAAAAAAGCTGCTTATAAGAGCAGCTTTTTATTTGTATATTCAGTTCTCGGACGATATCTCATCTACCCTGTCAGCGTACTTAACACTATATATACGCCTCAAAGACTCGTTTAATCTGTCCTGACTGATACTTCCGCTTGAAACGGCTTCAAGGACAGCATTATAAGCTTCAGTAAAGTCCTCAGGTATGTAGATCATATCTGCACCAGCCTTGATAGCAGCCACAGCAGCTTCACCAGATGTGTAGTACTCTGTTATGGCTCCTTCATTTAATGGAGCTGTTATGACTATTCCGTCATAGCCAAGAGTCCCTCGAAGCTCCTCAGTGATGATGATATCCGACAAAGATGCCGGAGTATTGTCATTTGTCACATTTGGAAGCGATACGTTAGATACCATGATCGCTCCGGCATAGCCAGAATCAATTACGTTCTTAAATACCTCATACTCGTTTAAAACCAGGTCATCCTTGCTCTTATCACTACTTCCCATGCCTGACAAGGTATCGCCCTTTAACGGGAACATGTAACTGCAGGAAAGAATACCTGACTCTGTAAGTCCCTTAGCAAATCCAGCTGCAGCGTCCTTGGCAAGATCTATATCTTGGCTGAAATGTCCCTCCTGAGTCATATCAACCAAAGGCGCAACTGTGCTGTTAAAGCCGCATTTAAATAGTTCTGATCCAACCTGTGTTCCAGCCTGATATGCTGTCTCACTGTCTGTTATATCGATATCCGGATGAAGGGCCAAAGTATCTTTTACTGAATCGGACATATTGCCCTGATCAGAAAGAAGTGTGAAGATTGGATACTTGCTCATGGATACTGTATCATCAAGCATCGTTTTGATCTGATCAGCATTCTTGATGTTCTTGGGTGAATATACTATTCCACCAACTGCATAGCTGCTGAGGGCCTCCTGAGTGCCAGATCCAGCTTTGACCGCTGTGTCCACACCAGTTAGCTGCTCAGGAGTTATGATGAACAGTCCAGCTACCTTATCCTCAAGGGACTGCTCTTCAATGACGCTCCCCACTATGTCACCAAGCATATCTTCCTCAGTGTATTCTTCAGGTTCCTGAACAACTTCCGGCGTTTCGATCACCTGACTTACTTCTTCCTCTACCTGCTCTTCAACTGCTACAGTTTCCTCAGATTTACCCCCGGTTTTTATAACACCATTTAAAAAATAGATAAGAACTGCGCATCCGCCAAATACTACCAGACAGGTTGCTGCCAGTATTATATATGCAATAAGCTGGCTCTTCTTCCTTCTCTGTCTGCGAACCAGCCTCTTTTCATCAAAATCCTGTTCTTCTAATCTTGCCATCTGTTTATTCCCACCATCAAAACTTTTTCTGAGCAATATAATACCACAAATGATCAGATATAAACATACAAATAGGGCAGAAGCTTCATCGATATTACCTGCTTCTGCCCTTATGCCGAGTACTCATCTAATTCAAATGTTATTACGTCCAACGGACCTTCCTCCAATTCTCAGCCTCATCTTTCCATTAACTTTTGCATTCATATGCGTGTGGTTGCAAGTTCACGAATTTTTACTTGTCCGAACCACTTATCATGTACTTGAAGCGCTGTAGTGGTATTACTTGAAAATCTGGTGTAACTGGTATTTCTTAAAACTTTTTATAAAACTGATCTACTTAGTTTGGTGGACCGTACCATCCTTTCTCTGAATATTTTAATTACCTATCCCTTTGGAGTGTACCTGCCTTTCTTTCTCCCCCCGGCTCTGTTTGCTCTATATACCAGGTGAGAAGTAATTGGATATCTTATAAGTATCTCTTGATGGTTTTATTATATTTATCCGCTAGTAATTTGTCAATACATTTTCAATAAATCTTTTAATTATTTTGAATACTACGTTTAAATTATCTTATATTCTGTTATTTATTCTAATTGTTTATTCAATATGAACAATTCTGTATATTTCTTTTCTCTCTGAATAACCCCACACAGTATCTGTATTATAATTGTTACAAATTTTGACACATTTCATTTCGGGGTCAAAAAAGTAACTACTAAATTGACAGAATTTTCTCCCGGAACCCACAAAAAAGGAACCGGAAATCTGCTCTCTGGTTCCTTAAATCTTTTCATATATTCAATCAAGAGGATATTTGTCTGTCAGCTTCTTGATGATTGCTCTTGCTTCATCGTTCTTCTCACCCTTGTTCTTGATGACAATCGCGATAGCCTCAGCGATCTGATCCATATCTTCAGTGTTCATGCCCCTTGTTGTTACAGCAGGTGTTCCAAGTCTTATACCGCTGGTAACAAATGGAGACTGTTTTTCATTAGGTATTGTATTCTTGTTTGCAGTAATGTGAGCATCGTCAAGCCACGCTTCTACTTCTTTTCCTGTAAGTCCGAAATTGGTCAGATCAACAAGCATAAGGTGATTGTCTGTACCGCCTGATACGATCTTGATGCCTCTCTTCATCAGACCATCGCAAAGAGCCTTTGCGTTGTCGACGATGTTCTGGGCATATACCTTGAACTCAGGTGAAAGAGCTTCTTTAAAGCAGATAGCCTTAGCAGCAACAACATGCTCAAGTGGTCCGCCCTGGATTCCAGGGAATACTGCCTTGTTGAACTTGAACTTATCCTGAGCTTCCTGGTTCCAAAGGATCAGTCCGCCTCTTGGTCCACGAAGTGTTTTGTGAGTTGTTGTTGTAACAACGTCTGCATAAGGGAAAGGACTTGGATGAAGTCCTGCAGCTACAAGGCCTGCTATGTGAGCCATATCTACCATGAGAACTGCGCCACATGCATCAGCAGCCTCTCTGAATTTCTTGAAATCAATAGTTCTGCAGTATGCAGAAGCTCCTGCGATGATGAGCTTAGGCTTGTGCTCTACTGCAAGTTTGTACATATTGTCATAGTCAAGAATGCCGTTGTCATCAACTCCGTAAGGAACAATATTGAAGTATGATCCGGAGATGTTGGCGCTGCTACCATGAGTAAGATGTCCGCCCTGCTCAAGGTTCATACCCATAATGGTATCGCCTGGCTTAAGAAGAGCAAACTGAACTGCTAGATTGGCCTGAGCTCCTGAGTGTGGCTGAACGTTAGCATAGTCGCAGTGGAACAGTTCTTTTGCTCTGTCTCTTGCAATGTTCTCTACCTTATCTACAACATAACATCCGCCGTAGTATCTTTTCCCCGGAAGACCCTCAGCGTACTTGTTGGTGAGAGGACTGCCCATAGCAGACATTACTGCCTTACTTGTCCAGTTCTCTGATGCGATCAGCTCAATGTGATTGTTCTGGCGCTCAACTTCCTCCTCGATGAGAGAAGCGATCTCAGGATCAACCTTTCTTACTTCTTCCAATGAATACATACCCTATCCTCCTGAAAATTAGTTCTGAAGCACATTTACAGTTTAATGTATTAAAGCAACACACTTCGCATATCGTATCATAATCCCTTAAAAAAATCCAGATAAAAAAATGGACAATACCATCTACATGATATTGTCCTTTTTTTATACCTAGTTCATAAGCTGAAGTTTTTCCTTGAGGCACTCAAATGTGATGTTATCTGACTTAACAGATACCTCTCCGTCAGTGTGTACCCACATGGGCTCATCGCATCTGATGGTTGCCTTACTTGTTACATAATGACCAATTCCTTTGATCCAGTAGTAGTTTCCAAAAAAAGAAAATGGAAGTGCAAACATCATCCTTGCAGGAGGCATATCTCCCGCAAAGCACAGATCAAACTTGCCATCTGTAAGGTCTGCCTTGGGAGCAAAGTTGAAGCCGCCGCCCTCATAGTGATGGATCATGGCTGCTATAAAGATAAACCTGTCAAGATGAATGGTCTTGCCATCATCAAGCACTATATCGCAGGGAACCTTTTGAGCCTTAAGAAGCTGTCTTATGGCTATCATTCCGTAGGTGAGTTTGCCAAGGCCTATCTTGTTCAGGAAATTCTTTGTTCCTGAGGCAAGAGCCTCTTCACATACAGCAGCGTCAAATCCAATTCCTGAGCTGACATCAAAGATCCTTGAAGTAGATGCGCTGTCATCGTGTAGCCTTGACATAGGGCCTGTCATGGAATTAAAGGTAACTCTTCCAAGATCCAAGGCTCTGACCTTTTTGCCCTCTACTATCCTGTCAATAAGTACATCAATATTCCCCGGGTAAGCAAGATCCCTGGCAAAATCATTGGATGATCCTATGGGAATATATCCAACAAGAGTCCTTTCAAAGTCCATGATTCCATTCATGACTTCATTTAATGTGCCATCGCCGCCCATAACTACAAGTTTTACAAGGCTGTCCTTTTCAGGATCTAAATTCTCTGTAAGCTTTTTTGCAATTCTTGTAGCATGTCCTGGTCCCTTGGTGAGATGAACCTCATATTCAAGGCTCTTTTCCAGGAATTTGTACTCAAGTCTGTTCCAAATATCTTTTCCCTTACCTGACCTTGCGGAGGGGTTAACAATACAATAATACATACATAACCTCACAAAAACCTCAATTACTTAAGTAATTGAGGTTCTTATATTATATCACATAAGTATTTAGTTGTATCTAAGCGCTAGCTTCTCTTCCTGGCCTCTGCAGAAATTCTCAAGCATGGATGTGTGATAGAACATGATGTAAAGAACTATAGCCATTATAAGGGCTGTAACCACATCGTACACTGAATGCTGCTTGATGAACATTGTTGAGAGGATGATGGAGATTCCGATAAGATCACTTATGATCTCTCCTACTCTTCCTATCTTCTTGGAATGATGAACTGCTATCATTGTTCCTACAGAATTGTAAACATGAATGCTTGGCCAGAGGTTGGCTGCTGTATCATGGTTATAAATTATCTGTACAAGTCCTGTAAAGAAATTGTCCCTGGGAAGCACTGCAGGTCTTAGCATATGCATGTTAGGGAACAGGGTTGATATTACAAGGAACACGGTCATACCTGTTGCCAGGAATATAAAGTTTTTGTAGTAGCTCTCAAGGTCTAGTGATAATAGGAAAAACAAAAGCGTAACTGATACGTATAAAAACCAGGTGTAATAAGGTATTACAAAAATCTCCTGAAATGGTATCATGTCATCTATTGCTGTGTGGATCACAGAATAGTGGGAAAAGGTATGTTTCTCCAGGAATATGAACCAGATCATGTAGATCGGCGCATAAATCAGTATCGGTATAGAAAGCCATAAGAGATCTCTTACAAGGCTCTTGTCTACCGCCCTTCCTATCCAATTTTCATATTTCTTTTTCATAATTTCCCTCATTTTTCAAGTAAAAGAACTTCACGTTGAAAAATATTGTAACACTCAAAAAAATAAAGTAAATGACAATTCTGACAATAAAATTTACGATTTATCGCAAATTTTGATAAAACCATCCAAAATCATCAATTGAAATGGAATATCTTCTGAAGAAGTTTGTATCCGGCCAGAGTGATCTTACGTCCTCCCTTTCCAGGAAGATAAATGTAGGTTCCCTCAATGCTGTATCTGATCTTGCAATACAGAAGGAAGTTCTTTTCCTTGATGTACTCAAGAAGTTCCTGACGTTTTCTAAGATTCTCCTTGGTATCCTCAGTAATTAAAAGAACAGATGATATTGCTGTAATGATCTCAAGATAGTTGAACATATACTTATGTCTCTCCTTCTGAGATCTGATCATGCCATAGTTCTCTACATAGTAGTCAACCATAAGCTTGTTGACGCGAAGCTGCTGATCTATTCTTGAGAGCATGATCTTCTGGTTAACAGACTGATCCTCTCTGCCAATGTAGTAATAATAGAAATTAATATCCAGATAATACATGTTCTTAACAAATGGAAGTGGGTTAAAAACATAAATATTATCTACATAGAATGTGTGCTCAGGAAGCTTAAGGCCACACTGCCTAAGGAGTTTGGTCCTGTAGATAACTGAATGCATCAAAAGGTAATGTCCCTTTGGTGTTCTCTTTACATCCTTCCATGTAAAGATCTGCTCAATGGGGAACATTGTGTTGTAGCGCATTACCTTGTGGCGTTTCTCTCCAACCTTGTTATATACAAAGTTGCTGATAAGAAGGTCAAGCTGTACATCACCGCCAGCAAGTTCAGCAAGGGTACTGAGGATCTTTCTATAAGCGATCTCCTTTACCCAGTCATCTGAGTCAACTACCTTGAAATAAAGTCCTGTGGCATTCTCTATTCCAGCATTAACAGCTGAGCCATGGCCTCCGTTTGGTTTATGGATGGCTTTGCAGATTGTCGGATATTTTTTTGCATACTCATCTGCAATCTCTGCTGTTCTGTCCTTGGAGCCATCATCGACAATGAGGATCTCTACCTCTTCTCCACCAACAAGCAGAGAATCGATGCACTTTCTCATATAATCCTGTGAATTGTAGCATGGTACTGCAATTGATAATAGTTTCATTATATTAACTCCTTAATCTGGTACTTTCATATTTTTCCATTGTTGCAAGGCAGTTTCTAAGGTCATTGTATCTGTCGTATACGTCACCTTCATTGATGACAACGCCCACTGAAAGAGCCATGATATCAATCATATCATTTGTTATTGTAGGACGAAGCTTGGATAAGATCTCGCCTTTCTCAACAGCCAGGTCAGCGTCCATAAACTGGATAACAAGCGGATCAAGATTAAGCTCTGATGCTTCCTCATCCACAGTCTTATTCATAACCTGTGATGAAGTTGAATAGTCTTTCTTACTTGCTGCATCCTTAAGATTTACCTTTTCAAATCTCATCTTCTGGGTCACATCCGGGTACTTCTGCCTGTCAACCTCTGACATAAACATATCAAGTGGTCTTACATAAACCCTGTAATCACCGTAAAGAGCCTGATATACCACCATCTCTTCCCTGGTTTCAGAGTGAGTTGCAATGGTAATAATCTGATACATGTTACCCTTAAAATGTCTGTAAATCTCTTGTGGTCTTGGTCTTTCTCCCATAGTCTCCCCTTTTCTATGCCTTTAACAACTGTATAGTATAAGACAACAGATACATTATTTCAAATCTGTCACACAGCTTTTCCAATGGATGTGCACCCTATTATTACCATCTCAACGCTGATGACATAGTCAAGTTTACCGGTCTTAACAGCCTCATCATTTGAAGCGCACAGTTCCAAAGCCTGCCTTAGCTGATCAAAAGAAAAACTTCTTGCCCAGGCCTGGTACTTGCCCACAAGAAATGGTGCTATCTTAAGTGCAGATGCCATCTGAGCCTTGTCCCGCCTGTTTTCCGTCATTTCCTTGATCTGCAGCATAATGTTAAACTGCCTTGTGATAAGAGCAAGGATCTTGGCTGGAGGTTCCTTTAAAGCAAGAAGATCGTAGTACAGCTCCATTGCCCGCCTCTGATCCTGTGAGGATATGGCATCTGTCATATCGAATATTCTGCTGGTAAGATAGTTGGCACATACTGCGCTGATATCTTCTTCTGTGATCTCATTTCTGTCTATGCAATAGCATATAAGTTTTTCTATTTCTGTGGCCAGATTGGACATATCGGTTCCAACCCGGTCAAGAAGTACTGCCTGAGCTCTTGGAGATATCTTTTTCCCCTCACCAGAAAACCTTGAGGCAATCCAGCGCTTTAACATATCGTCATCCTGCGTACTGCAGTCTATCTCAAATCCAGTCTTAGAAAGAGCTTTATAAATGTCCTTTCTCTTATCCACATCTTTTTCTACAAATATCAAAATAGTAGACTCTGATGAAGCCTTTAGATACTCAGCAAGCTCAGGACATCCATTTTTGAAAAAGCCGCTGTTCTCTACAAGAATGATCCTCCTGTCAGAAAGAAATGGCATTGTCTCAGCCATATCGATGATCTCAAGAGGATTTATATTGTCACCCTCATACCTGTTAAAATTCATGGAGGACTCTGTGCCTCCAAGAGCCTTAACTATCTTGTCCCTGTTCTGCAGGCGAAGGTAAGCCTCGTCTCCATATATGAGGTAACAGCATTTAAAATTACCAGATGATATATCTTCATTAAATTGTTTCTGCTTAGCAGGAAAATCCGATGTCTTAACAGCCATACAAAAGCACCTCGACTTATATGTTAACATATAAATGATGTTTTTTGATATACTATATCTGCCCAAAAAGTTATGAACGTTTCGAAGGGAGACACAAAATGTTGATATATGGTCTTCAGAAAATGACTCTTCTTGATTATCCAGGACTTGTCGCCTGTACTGTATTCCTAAATGGATGTGACTTTAAGTGCCCCTACTGCCACAACTATGAACTGGTGGATGGCACAGCAAAGCCTGCAATGGACGATGAAGAGTTTTTTGCATTTCTAGGCAAAAGAAAAGGACTCCTGGACGGAGTATGCATATCAGGCGGAGAGCCTCTGCTCCATAAAGATATTGATGTGTTTATAAGAAAGATCAGGGAAATGGGCTACAGGGTAAAGCTGGACACAAATGGTTATCATCCGGATATGCTCAAAAGCCTTATTGACCAGGGACTTCTCGATTACATAGCAATGGATATCAAAAACTCATTAGAGAAATACCCTGTAACTACGGGATTTGATGGTATAGACACCTCAATTATCAAAAGAAGCATATCAGTCATTATGAATTCCGGAGTGGACTACGAGTTTAGAACAACTGTTGTTGGTGGTCTCCATGATAAGGAGGACTTTGAGCGGATCGGTGCTATGATACAGGGCGCAAAGGCTTATTACCTGCAGCAGTTCACCATGCGGGATACAGTTCCCGGAAAAGAACTTTATGCCCCCAAAAACGAGGATATGGAAGCCTTTTTAGAGATAGTAAAAAAAGATGTTGATTCCGCGCTCCTTAGAGGTGTATCTGATTAATCCATCCCGCTATTTTACTGCTTTTTGACCATAGTTTTTTCCCGAGGAATAACGAACGCTATAATGATAAGCTATGGTCTCAATCTTTTTAAACCACTATATCTTGTGTCTGATTAAATATCACTATCTATATATTGACGACCATCGCCTCTTGTGATATCGTATATTTATATTCATCGTATGTATTGTAAGGGGGGTTTTTATGTACCAGGTTGTCAAAAGAGATGGCACAATTGCGGAGTTTAATATCGCAAAAATATCTGCAGCCATCACAAAAGCATTTGTCGCTCTTGAAAAAGATTATCACTCAAGCGTGATAGATCTCATCTCTCTTCGAGTAGCTTCAGATTTCGAATCCAAGGTTAAGGATGGCAAGATCACTGTCGAGGAGATCCAGGACAGTGTCGAGAAGGTCCTTTCCGAGTCTGGATATTCTGATGTTTCCAAAGCTTATATCCTATATCGTAAGCAGCGTGAGAAGGTACGTAACGTTAACTCTGCGCTTTTAAACTACAAAGATATCGTTGACGATTACCTTAAGATCAATGACTGGCGTGTTAAAGAGAACTCTACTGTCACATATTCTGTAGGTGGACTCATTCTTTCTAATTCTGGCGCCATCACAGCCAATTACTGGCTTTCAGAAGTTTATGACGATGAAATAGCAAACGCTCACAGAAGTGCTGCTATACATATTCATGATCTTTCAATGCTTACAGGCTACTGCGCAGGCTGGAGTCTCAAGCAGCTTATCCAGGAAGGTCTTGGTGGAGTTCCAGGCAAGATCACATCTTCACCAGCCGGACATCTTTCCACTCTCTGCAACCAGATGGTAAACTTCCTTGGTATTATGCAGAATGAATGGGCTGGCGCTCAGGCATTCTCTTCATTCGATACCTACCTTGCACCTTTTGTTAAAGTGGATAACCTCTCCTATAAAGAGGTTAAGCAGTGCATCCAGTCCTTTGTATACGGCGTCAATACTCCAAGCCGTTGGGGAACCCAGGCTCCATTTTCTAACATTACCCTTGACTGGACTGTACCTAACGACTTAAAGAACTTAAACTGCATCGTTGGTGGAAAAGAACTTGATTTCACCTATGGCGATTGCCAGAAGGAAATGGATATGGTCAACAAGGCATTCATCGAGATCATGATCGAGGGTGATGCCAACGGACGTGGATTCCAGTATCCTATCCCAACATATTCTATAACACGTGATTTTGATTGGAGCGAAACAGAGAACAACAAGCTCCTGTTTGAAATGACAGCCAAGTATGGCACTCCTTACTTCTCAAATTACATCAACTCTGACATGGAGCCTTCTGATGTAAGAAGTATGTGCTGCAGACTTCGTCTCGACCTTAGAGAGCTCCGTAAAAAATCAGGTGGTTTCTTTGGATCTGGTGAATCTACTGGCTCTATCGGAGTAGTAACCATCAACATGCCAAGGATTGCTTACCTTGCTAAGGATCAGGAAGATTTCTTCAAGAGACTTGATCACCTTATGGATGTTGCTGCAAGAAGTCTTCACACCAAGAGACAGGTCATCAACAAGCTCCTTGAACAGGGTCTGTACCCATACACCAAGAGATATCTTGGCGGATTTGATAACCACTTCTCTACTATCGGACTCATTGGCATGAACGAAGTTGGTCTTAACGCTAACTGGCTTGGTGTAGACATGACCAATCCTAAGACTGTAGAGTTTTCAAAGCTGGTATTGAACCACATGAGAGAGCGCCTGTCTGACTATCAGACCATGTATGAAGGCGAGCTCTTTAACCTTGAAGCAACACCTGCAGAGTCCACCACTTACCGCTTTGCTAAGCACGACAAAGAGATGTATCCGGATATCATAACAGCCAATATGAATGGAACTCCTTATTACACCAACTCTTCACACCTTCCTGTTGGCTATACAGAGGATATTTTCTCTGCACTTGATATTCAGGATGAGCTCCAGACACTTTACACATCAGGAACAGTATTCCATGCCTTCCTTGGGGAGAAGCTTCCTGATTGGAAGTCAGCTGCAAGCCTCGTACGCAAGATTGCTGAGAACTACAAGCTTCCTTACTACACCATGTCTCCTACTTATTCAGTTTGTAAGGAGCACGGATATCTTTCAGGGGAGCAGGCTGTTTGCCCACACTGCGGAGCCAAAACAGAAGTTTACAGCCGAATTACCGGCTACTACCGCCCTGTTGCTAACTGGAATGACGGTAAGGCTCAGGAATACAAGGACAGACGAGTTTATAACATTGGCAACTCTCACCTTACTCACGAAGGTCCAAAGAAGATCAGCTTCGTAGAAGCAGCTGTTAAGAAGTCAAACACTGAATCAAGCAACAGCGGATCTAATGTTACAGGCGGCACAGTGATGCTCTTTAAGACAACCACCTGCCCTAACTGCAAGATTGCCGGATCACTCCTGGACAAGGCCGGAGTAGTCTACAAGACACTTGATGCCAATGAGCATCCTGAACTTGTTGAAAAGTTTGGAATCATGCAGGCTCCTACTCTTGTAATTCAGGAGGGAGATAGATTCCAGAAGGTACTTGGTGTATCAGACATCAAATCCTGGATTCAGAACAGTCAGGTATCATAAACCTAATAAGCCAAACGGGACTATGAATGATCTTCATAGTTCCGTTTTTTATTCTTCCAAATATTGTTTCAGGATGATCTTATCATTATCTATCGTGATATTTATCTCCCCTCCTGTATCAGTTCTATATATCTCTGCGCCATAGTGTTTGAGCCTGTCAATAAGCTCCTTGTGAGGATGACCATAGGAATTGTCCTTTCCGCAGGATATCAGTGCAACATCAGGATCTATAATCTTAAGAAACTCCTCATCTGTAGTGTACTGTGAACCATGATGAGCCACCTTAAGAATATTGATATCCTTGTATTTTTCAGGGTTCATTAAAAGAACTCTTTTCAGACATTCCTGACCGTTTTCTTCCACATCGCCGGTAAAAAGAGCTTTAAATACTCTCGCGCCGCTCTTCCTTAATACTGCATTTCTTTGATACTCCATATACAGTACAGTTGAATAGGCATTAGCGCTCCGTGTGCTCATGTCTGCTTCCGGGTTAAGGCATGTAAAATGTGCACTTCCAAGATCAAATTCTTCTCCCTTATTGATATATAGCACCGGAATAGACAGCTCTTTTGCCCTGTTTTCTAACCTGTGATAAGCTTCTCCTCTTGAGCTTTCAGATACCTCCGGCAGAATCACCTTTAGGATCTTTATTCCGCCCTTTTCCATGTCATCCATTATCTCCAATATCCCGCTCAGATGATCTAAATCCTCATGGGTAAGAACCACAGCGTCGAGCTTTCCAATGCCCTTGTATTTAAGAAACGGAATGATCTGATACTTACCAACATTCTTTTTTGAGGTACTGCCACCATCAATAAGCAGATGTTTTCCCTCACAGGAAATTACAATTCCGTCCCCCTGCCCTACATCTATCATGTTGATCTCAAGTTCAGGATCATTTCTGAAAGTCAGTACCACTATTCCAGTTACAAGGATTAAGAGCCTTAGCGCATCCAGTTTTTTGGGTGATAGCTTAAGCAAAGTTCCTGCGATCTTTATATCTTTATCCCCTGTAAACAGGTTGGAAAAAGCAAGAAATCCAACAATCAGTGCCAGGTATAAAACAACCTGATAGCTGTCAGAGTGTCCCATGTACCAGGTAAAACTGCCATTCACAGTTTCAAATGAACTGATCACCTTATAAAAGTACAAGATCACATGGACCAAAAAGCCTGGAACATATCCAAGAAAGGGAATTATCGCCCCAAGAAGCATCGCCAGTATTCCAGCAAGCATAAGGATTGTCATAAGAGGTATTACCAGAAGGTTCAGTAAAATAGAATGTACAGGATAAGTGTAGTAAAACATAGCGTAGACAGGTAGTGTTGCCAGCATTATTGCAAGTCCCGTGCAAAGAGCATCAATTGTTTTTAGCACATAGTCCTTGATAAAGGTAATAAGCGTATCATTTTCCCTGTCGTCTACAAACCTGATCTTATCTGCGGTATAATGCCCCATTGGCCTGAGTGCAGGTTTTATCACCGTAAGTCCGACAACTGCTCCAAACGAAAACAAAAAGCCGCTGTTGTACAGGTAAAGAGGCTGATCCAGCAAAAGCAGTATTGCTGCCACTGAAAGTGCACTGAGGACATCATAGGTTCTTCCTGCCATAGGCGCCAGCAATCTTATTATAAACATGCATATTGCCCTGAATGATGAAGATCCCATTCCGCACATAATGCCATAGGAGTACATTACAAGTATAGCTATCCCCGTAGGCAACCCTTTCCAAAAAAAGCCAGATAGCATCGTCCTTTTCCCTCCAGGCAGCTTAAGGCGCACAAATCCAAGCAGTACCTCCATTAATGCTTTTAAGAGTCTGTATAGTCCCATTCCAATAATAGAAATGTGAAGACCTGACACCGCCAGAGTATGCATAATACCACTGTTTTTATACATATCCTTAGTCTCTTCATCGATAAAAGCCCTGTCTCCTAGGATCATCGCCTTCATGATGGAGGAATCTTTTTCAGATAGTATCTTATCAAGAGCCCCTTCAAAAAAGATCTTTACCTGGTAAAGGCTTTCTTTGTAAAGGCTTTTCTTTCCACCAGTTTCAAGGATAGTAGTACCTGTAAGCCTATATGAAATTTTCAGTGTGGAATAATACAGGTAGCTGTCGAACTCCCCAGGATTGGTTGGACGAGAGAATGTTTTTACCTTGCCGCAAACTCTTACATACTCTCCTATTGATGGGGCCAGACTCATAGAAGGATCCAGATAACATTGGACCATCTCAAAGTCCCTATTTTCCTGTCCAGTCGGAATAAGATAGATCACAGAAATGTCATTGCCAGATAAGTCCTTTTTAAGTTCCTTGTTCTGGACCTTTCCAACAAGTTCCATATAGCTCTTGTCGGAAGGGCCATTTTCTGCTATGACACTACTGTATTTAAAGACATTTAGAAAAAATGCAGCTACCGTCACTAGAATTGCCAGAAGGCACAACGGTCGTTTCAAATATTATAACTCCTATATCAGTTAGAGTCCTCAATTATATCCAGGTTTCTCTCGTAAGGTCCTGAGATGGAAAAATCCATGAAGGTAAAGGTGGAATTTCCATTTACTGAAAAAGCCACTTTATTAACATCAGAGAACTCTGCAATTGTATTTACAAGGGAATAAAGAGCCACCTGTGCAGTGACATTATAAGGCTCACTTAAAAAAGCTGCGTCAAAGTCTATATAGCAAACTCCATCCTTGACGCTTATGCTGTTAATTTTGCTGTCTTTTGATATGGTCGGGAAACAGATATCAGTGTTAGGTCCGCTTATTATCTGCTCTACCGCCAGTCTTTCCATAGAGATGTTACTGTTATACACAACAGATCTGTACACAGGGACAAGCTTATCTCCTGTTTCGTTGGCAAAGTACAGCTTAAGCTCAACCTTCTCGTAAGTATTTATCTCATTACCAACATTGAAGATGAATGTATCTGCTGACATATTGCCAATGATATTCCCATAGTGATCTGTAAGCGGAGCGCCCTCCACCTGGAAACTTACATATTCAATATCATCAAGCTGGGTAAAAGTCCTTACTATAGCTGCTCTGTCCAGAACCTCCACTGTCCTTCCAATATCAAGATATCTGGTATCAAAATTAAGAGTAAGGAGCTTATCGGCAATTGTGTACCCAATAAGATTGACTTCTCCGGTAAGGGGAGCCTCGTACTGCCTTCTCTCACTCATGGTTCCAAGCTGCTCGATCAGTTCTGAAATAACTGCATCGATATCCGACTTATCGCTTTGTATCGCATAGTCCACAGCCATGATCCCTGTCTCAGAATTGTTGACATAGAAGATCTTAAATGAGTCAGGATTTACTGCTTCCTTTTTCTGACAGCCTGTGACCACAAGGCTTAGCATTGTAAGTGCCATGGCAAAAGAGATTATTCTGTTTTTTATACCATTTCCAAATCTCATAATTGTTCCGTTCTAAATTATCATTTGGCAAGAGCCAGGGTGCTTGTAAGAGGGATCTTGACTGTAAAGGTAGTTCCTTCGTCTACAACACTTTCTACATCGATGGTGCCTCTGTGCATAAGCACAGCATTTCTCGCTATAGAAAGGCCAAGACCTGTTCCACCGATCTCTCTGCTCCTTGATTTATCAACTCTGTAGAATCTTTCGTAAATGTGATCAAGTGACTCCTCAGGAATTCCGTAGCCTGAATCGATCACTTTTACATAGAAAAACTGATGGTCCGCATCAAGTTCTACTTTGACCCATCCCTCATCCTTATTGTATTTGATCGCATTTTCTACCAGGTTCATGATTACCAGAGATATCTTGACTTCGTCAATTTCTGCTGTTATCGCTCTTTTGCTCTCAAGGGTAAGCTCAATATTGTGCTTCCTTGCAATGGGGCGAAGTCTCTTTAGCACGATCTCTGTAAGATTGACCACATCCACCGAAGTTATATTAAGACCAGACGCTTTTTTGTCCATCTTAACAAGCGCCAGCAGATCATTGATGATCTTGTCCTCTCTGTCAATCTCAGCTCCTATGTCAGTCATAAACTCTCTATAGACCTCATTTGGAACATCCTCCTGGGCTAAAAGAGAATCTGCAAGCACCTTCATTGATGTGATAGGAGTTTTGAGCTCATGGGAGACATTGGAAACAAATTCCTGTCTTGAATCGTCCAAAACCTTCATTCGCCTGAGCAGCGCATTGAAAGCATTGATGATCTGCTCAGTCTCCAGATAGTTAGGTCCCACAATAGGCTCATCTGTATAACCAGCCTTAACATCATTGATGGCAGTTGTGATCCTGTCGAATGGTCTAAGGAGCATGATAGAAACCCAGGCAGCAAACAAAAGGATAATAAGGATAATGACAACTTCCAGTATCTGAGCTCTTCTACTAAGAATTTCCAGTGTCACAGCAATTGTTTCAGTTGAAACACTGGTAAGCAGAACGCCTCTGACCACTTCGCTTACCTTACCAGAAACAGATACGTCCTCTTCCTCGATATCTTCACTTTCGATGATCGGAGTAACGATCTCAATATATCCATTTGCCTGGTCATATTTGGATACAGTTCCCTTGGAACCAGTTTTTAAGCAGTTAACTACCTCTTCAGAAATTATGGTCTTGCCCTGGCTGATATTGTAAGTGTCCTTAACAACCTTAAGATCGTCGTTTATAACGATCACACGTCCATCATACAAATTGGCCAGCATATCAAGCTCAGCATTAATAACCTCAGAAGAAGTGTCCTGAAGGTAATTTGAAACAATGAGGTGATTGGCAAGAATACGCAACTGCGTCTGTGCCTCAGTTGATTTTACATTGACTGCACGATTCTCATAGCTGTCCAGAATGACAGAATGCATAACAAGACAGGAAATAAGTCCTGTCAGGAAAACTATCACAAAGAATCGTACTCTAAGACTTTTATATATACCACTTATCCTAAAACCACTAGTTTTGTCCATAATCATGCCTGGAAATAGTATCCAGCGCCCCACTTGGTGCGAACATATCTTGGCTCGCTTGGATTATTCTCAAGTTTCTCTCTAAGTCTTCTGATGTGAACATCTACGGTTCTCTCATCTCCAGGGTAATCGCTTCCCCAGATGGTCTCAAGAAGTTCCTCTCTGGAATAGGTTTTACCTGGTGTAGACGCCAAAAGTTCAAGCAGCTCATATTCCCTGCTTGTAACATTGATCTCTTTATCCTTAACAAATACTCTTCTATACTCTTCGTTGAGCTTAAGATCGCCAAAGGTCATAACCTTGGCTGTATCAGTAGTCCTTACTGTTCTCCTGATGATAGCCTTGATCCTTGCCTTGACCTCAAGGATATTAAAAGGTTTGGTGATGTAATCATCAGCGCCGTACTCAAGGCCAAGGATCTTGTCCATGTCATCGCCCTTAGCAGTGAGCATTATGATAGGAACATTTGAAAACTCCCTGATCTGCTGACATACCTCAAATCCTGTAAGTTTAGGCAGCATAACATCTAAAAGGATGATGTCATATTCTGTCTCTCTTGCCATATCTAGCGCTTCCTGCCCATCATAGGCACAGTCAACAACAATGTCATCCTGTTCCAGGCTGAACTTGATTCCCTTTACTATTGCCTTTTCATCATCAACAACCAGCGCTTTTTTACTCATAACATCACCATTCCATCTTAATCAAACCGTTATATGATCCTTGATCTTGGAAAAAAGCTTATCCTTGATCCCGGAAACGTTCATGATATCCTCTATCGACTTAAATGATCCATGCTGTTCTCTGTAGCTAATTATCTTTTCCGCAGTACTATTGCCAATTCCCGGAAGAAGTGTAAGTTCTTCTTTCGTAGCACGATTTATGTTTATAAGTCCGCTATTACTGCTATCACTACCTCCGTCAAAAGAGCTTTCGCCTTTATCAAAGGTATCTATTTGCGTGGAAGTTTGCTGCTCCCTGGTTTCCTCAATTGTTGGAATAAAGAGCTTTATCCCATCATCAAGTTTGGCTGCCAGATTCACATAAGTCTCATCTGCATCATCTGAAAATCCGCCGCAAGCATCTACAGCGTCCACTATGCGGCTGCCCTCTGGCAGTTCATATACTCCTGGCTTCTCAACTGCCCCGCAGACATATATAAATATTGTTTCTATCTCCTTATGGACTTCTTCCAAAGGAGCAGGTGCATCTGCAGAAGGCTCTTTACTGCTTTGAGCAAAAGCCTCATCAGAAGCTGCTACATCTGTAACTGAAGCGGTATCTGCCGCATCGGTCAGAATGATCTCTTTTCCTGATGGCGCACATCCTGATAAGACAAGCGCCAATAATATTGCTGATATAATTCTTTTTTGCATGATTCCTCCTAAATCGTAGGGCCCCATCCATGCTTATCTATTCTATTATTTTAAAAAGAATAATTCAATGATTAATCATCATCTTCTACAAGTCCCGCTGTGATCGCTTCGTCATCAGGATCAGGAATTGTAGTTTCTGTGTACTCTGTTCCGGTGATCTGAGTCTTAATGCTCTCAGAGACTGCCTTAAGTGTAGAATTACAGTCAGCACCATTCCAGATATTGGTAAATGCAATCTCAAGCTCCATCCAAAGGTTGCTGGTCTCTATAGTCTTGGGCATTGGAACTGAGTCAGCATAAACTGAGACAAAAGTATTGAGCCTTGGGTCGTCGTAGTTTACACCATCGTGAGCTGCAAGCTTATTACTGAGCTTATAAATATCTCCGGAATTATCACCGCAAAGATACCTTGCAACATCCTCAGCTTCATTTGTGTTTTCAGAATATCCATTTACCACAAGGCACTCAGTAACAGACATTGTTCTTGAGCCAAAGTCGTCAGTAAGTCCTGGCATATCTGCAACCTCAAATTCAAAGTTACATTCTCCTGAAGCCTTGGCATCCTCGATCTTTTTCATGATGTCTGTGGTTGCTATTGTAAATACCACCTTACCATCAATGAATTCCTGAACAACAGTGTCATAGTCGATCTGCTTGGGATCTATGGCAAAGAACTGATTGAGCTGCTGATAGATCTTCATGCAGCTTATGGTATCAGTATTGTAAATATCAAAAAGTTCAAGGTTGTCGCCAGCAGCTCCGCCAACATTCATGTAGTTGCCTACAAAGAAATAATTGTAGAAGATGTCTGTTACATCCCACTCAAAGACAGCCTCGACCTGCTCAGGTGCGTTGTAATTCTCAGCAAATTTAAGGATATCAGAAATATTAAGAGGAAGACTCTCTGCCACCGCCTCATCGATCATTCCCTGGGTGATCTCTGAGCTTGTATCTTCTTCCATAGCCTCTTCTTCAGATATTTCCTCATTCTCTGAAGATTCTTCATTTTCAGAAGACTCTGCATTCTCAGCAGCATCTATTTCTGCCTGAGCAGCCTCGCCCTCCTTGATATCTATCTCTGACTGAAGATTCTCTGTAGCCATGTTCTCGAGATAGGTCTTATTGTAGATCAGCGTACTGGTTTCAAAATAAAATGGATAGGCAACTTTTTTATCCTTGTAGGTCACAGAGTTAAGTGCCGCAGCAGGAAAATCACCTTTTAGCAAGAATCCATCATCTTCTATATCCTTGGCAAGGCCAGCAAGATAAGCCTTTTCAAGAGAATCGTTTGTTATTATATATAAATCCGGGAAATTATCTTCGTTTACAGAAGCCTTGCCAACTGCCTCCAGGTATTCAAGGCCAGAAACAAGCACAGGCTCGATTCGAACCTTGCTGTTTAACTCAGAATAAGCTACCGCCTTGCTCTGAAGGTAAGGCGTCAAAGAATCATCTGTATACCACAGTCTTATTGTAGTCTTATTGCGGGAAAAGAAAGAGTAATCCTCAAAAATGCTCCTGTCTGAGCGGGCATATACATAGGTGCCCGCCAGAGCCAGTGCAACAAAAATTATAGAAATGATACGAACACGAAGTTTCATAAAGACTCCAAACATGAATCCAGTATGGATATCATGTCATCAACATTCTCCTTAGTAATTACAAGCGGTGGAACAAATCTTATTATATCAGAGCCTGCGTTAATAAGGATAAGTCCTTTTTCAAGTGCTTTACTGATCACGTCAGAAACAGGTCTGTCAAAAACAAGACCCTGCATAAATCCCATACCACGTCTGTCTACGATAAATTCATATTTGTCCTTAAGCTCGTCAAGTCGCTTCTCCAAATATGGAGCCACCTGATTCACATTATCTATTATATTGTCCTCTTTGAATAAATCAAGAACTTTGGAAACCGCAGCACAGGCAAAGGGATTTCCTCCATAAGTAGTTCCATGGTCGCCTGCAACCAGAGAAGCTTTACCAACTTTTTCTGTCAAAAGAAATGCTCCTACAGGAACGCCGCATCCAAGAGCCTTGGCGGTGGTCATGATATCCGGCTTAACGCCATATTTCTGCCATGCATACATATAGCCGCATCTGCCCATTCCGCACTGTATCTCATCAAGGATAAGCAAAATATCCTTCTCATCGCAGAGCTTTCTTACTTTCTTAAGGAAATCGTCGGTAGCGGGATGAATTCCGCCCTCACCCTGTACTGTCTCCATGATGATGGCACATGTCTTATCATTCACACAGTTTAGTACGCTGTCAAAATCATTAAGATCTGCAAACTTTATATTGCCTATCATTGGCTCAAAAGCTTCCCTGTAATGTGGATTACCAGTTACAGAAAGTGCGCCGAAGGTCCTTCCATGGAAGGAGTGATTCATGGCTATTATCTCGTGGTCAGTTTTTCCATCCTTCAAAAAGGCGTACTTCCTTGCGGCCTTTAATGCGCCTTCAACAGCCTCTGCTCCACTGTTTGTAAAGAACACCCTGTCCATTCCTGAAGCTTCCTTGATCTTCCTGGCAGCCTCTATTGCAGGAACATTGTAGTAGTAATTTGATGTATGAAGGAGCTTATCTATCTGATCCTTTAGAGCGTCATTATAACTCTTGTTATTGTATCCAAGTGCAAAAACAGCGATACCTGACACAAAATCAAGATACTTTTTTCCATCGATATCATAAAGATACACCCCATCGCCGTGGTCTAAAACAATCTGGTATCTGTTATATGTGTGCAAAAGATCCTTTTCTGCTTCATCAATATAGTTCTGCATCATTTCACTCATTACAGTAATCTCCTCTTAAGCCCCGGCACTTGCCAGGTCATCATTGTCAGCCATGAACATTGTTCCAATACCTTTGTTTGTAAAGATCTCAAGAAGCAGGCAATGAGCAATCCTGCCATCAAGGATGTGGACTCTGTTAACACCGCCTCTTACAGCATCTGTACAATTTGCAAGCTTAGGAAGCATTCCACCGCCAATATTGCCGCTTGAAATAAGAGCATCTGCCTCTGAGCAGGTAAGTCTTGAGATAAATGTGGATGGATCCTTGATATCCTTGTAAACACCCTCTATATCAGTAAGGAATGCAAGCTTGTCAGCGCCAACAGCCTTTGCAATTGCGCATGCAGCGTCGTCTGCATTGATATTATATGTGTCAAACTTATCATCAAGTCCAATTGGAGCAATGATCGGAAGATAGTCGTTATCCAAAAGGTCATATAAAACCTTGGGATCAACTCTGTCGACCTCACCAACATAGCCTATATCCTGTCCTCCGGACAGTTTCTTGGTGACATGAAGTAGTCCGCTGTCCTTGCCGCTGATACCTATAGCCTTTACGCCAAGCTCCTGAACCATGGTAACAAGCTGCTTATTGACTCTTCCAAGTACCATCTCAGCAATTTCCATAGTCTCTGAGTCAGTAACTCTAAGGCCATTTACAAACTCAGCCTCTTTTCCGACCTTAGAAACCCAAGAGCTTATTGCCTTTCCGCCGCCATGAACGATAATTGGCTTAAAACCGACAAGTTTCAAAAGAGTAACATCTGTTATCACATTCTTTTGAAGTTCCTGATTGCTCATAGCGCTTCCGCCATACTTAACAACAATTATCTTTCTGTTAAACTTCTGAATATAAGGCAGAGCCTCTACTAATACTTCAGCCTTTTTAAGTACATCCTGCATATCCTTGTCCATGATAGTCTCCTTAGCTCCTGTAATCTGCATTTATCTTTACATAGTCATAAGTAAGGTCACATCCCCAGGCTGTAGCCTCATCTGTTCCTTCGTGCATGTCCACAAATACTGTGACTGCATCAGCCTTCATGATCTCAAGCGCCTTATCCTCATCAAATACAATAGGTGTTCCCTTGTCAAAGACCTGTAGTCTTCCATTTGCACTTTCAAAGAACAGTTCAACATCGTTCTGGTCAAAATCTGATCCGGAATATCCCATTGCACAAAGGAATCTTCCAAAGTTGGCATCGCATCCAAAAATAGCTGCCTTGGAAAGATTCGATCCAACAATAGCTCTTGAAAGGATTCTTGCATCCTCTTTTGACTTGGCATTTACCACTTTGGCTTCAAAGAGCTTACTTGCGCCCTCTCCGTCTGCCGCCATTTTCTTGGCAAGAAAGGTGCATACATAGAAAAGAGCTTCTTTAAAGCTTTCATAGTCCTGTCCCTTTTCTGTGATCTTTTTATTAAGAGCCTCTCCATTAGCCATAACAAGAAGTGTGTCATTGGTGGAGGTATCTCCGTCAACAGTTATCATGTTAAAAGAGTCCTTAACCACCTCAGAAACAGCTTCCTGCAAAAGAGATTTACTTATAGCAAGATCTGTTGTAAGGAAAGCGAGCATAGTACACATATTGGGATGGATCATTCCTGAGCCCTTGCTCATTCCTCCAAGAGTGACTGTAGCCCCGCCAGCTTCAAAGGTAACTGCAACCTCCTTGTTAACTGTATCTGTAGTCATGATAGCCTTGGAGGCAGCTGTTCCTGCCTGGATGCTGCTATCAAGTAAAGTGCTCATTTTTTCAACTCCAGCTGTAAGCTTTTCAACTGGAAGCTGCATTCCTATAACACCAGTAGATGCTACAGCAACTGATGAATATGGGACGTTTAAAGTTTTTTCAACAGCCTTCGCAGTCTTCTCACAGGCATCAAAACCTTCTTTTCCTGTGCAGGCATTGGCAATTCCAGAATTTACTACAACTGCATGAATAGGCTCATTAGAAGCAACTATTTTCTGATCCCACTGTACACATGCAGCCTTAACAACATTTGATGTAAAGGTTCCTGCTGATACGCAGGGCTTTTTTGAAAAGACCAGGGCCATATCTGTCCTGTCCTTATATTTGATACCAGCTTCGCAGCAAGCAGCTTCAAAGCCTTTTGCAGATGTAACGCCACCTTCTATGATCTTCATGTATGCCTCCTGTTTATTTAGGATCATTTGTTAAATATTGTCAGATTTTCAGTATTTAGTACGTAATCGTAATAATTCATATCATCTCTGAGGGTCCAGCCCATTTTTTGCCAGAACTTGTTACCTACAGTGTTCGTGATAAAGGCGTTGAGACATACCTTATTGATATGCTCTTTTTTGAGCTGTTCACAGCAAAAATTCACCATTTTCTTGCCTATGCCATGCATTCTGTACTCTTCGCTTACGCATACATGATACAGGCAGGCTCTTCTGCCATCATGACCACATAAAATAGCACCTACTATTTTTCCATCCTGCTCGTAGACAGCACTTGTGGTTGGATTTCTCTTTAAAAATCTCTCGATTCCCTCTCTCGAATCGTCCATAGACCTGATGCCAAATCCATGGATGGACATCCATAGTTTATATACTTCATCATAGTCTTCACATGTCATTACCCGAACCATAGCTAATCCTCTTCATATAATAAGATCATTTCCCTGATCACGGGAAAAGTGGAACCAGTGAAAGTCCTGTCATTTCGTCAAGGCCAAATAAGATGTTCATATTCTGAACCGCCTGACCTGCAGCACCTTTTACAAGATTGTCGATGGTGCCCATCATAATGACTCTTTTTGTTCTTTCATCAATCTTGAATCCGATATCAACATAGTTACTTCCTTCTACCCATCTGGTCTCAGGATATACACCATCTGGAAGGAGTCTTATGAATTTCTCATTCTTGTAGTACTTTTCATAGGCAGCTCTTATGTCATCCTTTGAAGGGAGAGAACCGTTCTTTACATTGAGAGATGCATACTCAGTAGCAAGGATTCCTCTGTTCATTGGAACGAGATGAGGTGTGAAGTTTATGACCATCTCTTTTCCAGCTGCATAAGAAAGCTGCTCCTCTATTTCAGGAGTATGTCTGTGGTTTGCTACTCCGTAGGGCTTGGCTGACTCATTGACTTCACAGTAAAGATTTGCAACCTTTGCTCCTCTTCCAGCCCCTGAAACTCCGGAAAGCGCATCTACAATAAGTGTATCCGGATCAATGAGTCCTTCTTTAATAAGTGGATAAGCTGTAAGGATCGAGCAGGTTGTATAGCAGCCTGGATTTGCTACGATCCTGGCATTCTTTATCTTATCCCTGTTTATCTCACAAAGGCCGTAAACCGCTTCCTCAATATACTGTGGAGCTTTGTGCTCGATCTTGTACCACTTTTCGTAAACAGAAACATCCTTTAATCTGAAATCAGCTGAAAGATCAATGATCTTGGTGTTTTTTAAGATATCTTCATTGACAAGTGATGCGCAGAGCCCCTGAGGTGTTGCTGTAAATATCACATCTGCCTTTTTGGAAAGCTCGTCCATGTTGTCATCCATACATTGTGCATCTACAAGTTCAAAAAGATTTCCATATATACTACTGTAATTTTCATCAATGTAACTTCTGGATCCATACCAAACGACCTCAGCCTCTGGATGACCCTGAATAAGCCTTACTATCTCGGCTCCTGCGTAACCTGTAGAACCAATAATTCCAACCTTTATCATACTTTCTGCCCTTCTTTCGAACTAATAACTTGTTTCAGTATAAGTCCAAAAAATGAATATTGCAATAGAAATCATAAATATTTATGCATATAATTATCACTTTTTAAATATTTATGCAAATTTCTATTGCATTTTATACATTTTGGGTTTATATTATCTTTCAGAGCGGCGATTGATGTATTTTAATCTGCCACAAACAAAAGTATACCATAATTCATTTATTAAAAATCAATTTATAAAAGAAAGAAGAGGAACCTAAACATGGCTAAAGAAAAAGTAATCCTTGCGTACTCTGGTGGACTTGATACTACTGCTATCATTCCATGGCTCAAAGAAAACTTCGATTATGAAGTTGTTTGCGTCTGCATCGACTGTGGACAGGAAGAAGAGCTTGATGGTCTTAACGAAAGAGCAATAAGCTGCGGTGCCAGCAAGCTCTACATCCTGGATGTTGTTGATGAGTTCTGCGACGAATACATTGTTCCCTGCGTAATGGCTCACGCTGTTTACGAGAACAAGTATCTGCTTGGAACTTCAATGGCTCGTCCACTTATCGCCAAGAAGCTTGTTGAGATTGCAAGAAAAGAAGACGCTGTAGCAATCTGCCACGGTGCTACAGGTAAGGGTAACGACCAGATCCGTTTCGAACTTGGAATCAAAGCACTTGCTCCTGATATCAAGATCATCGCTGCATGGAGAAATGACAAGTGGACAATGGATTCCCGTGAGTCTGAGATCGAGTATTGCAGACAGCACGGCATCAACCTTCCATTCTCAGCAGATTCAAGCTATAGCCGCGACAGGAATCTCTGGCATATCTCTCACGAGGGACTTGAGCTTGAGGATCCATCCCTTGAGCCTAACTACAAGCACCTGCTTGTTCTTGGGAAGACACCAGAAGATGCTCCTGATACACCAACCACTGTTACAATGACATTTGAAGGTGGTGTTCCAAAGTCTGTAAATGGAAAAGAAATGAAGGTTTCTGATATCATCCGTACCCTCAACAAGCTTGGTGGTGAAAACGGAATCGGTATCGTAGATATCGTAGAAAACCGTGTGGTTGGAATGAAATCCCGTGGCGTCTATGAGACACCTGGCGGAACCATTCTCTACGAGGCACATCAGCAGCTTGAAGAGTTGATTTTGGACCGCGATACCTATACAATGAAGAAGGATATGGGCAACAAGTTTGCAGATCTAGTTTATGAAGGGAAATGGTTCACTCCTCTTCGTGAAGCCGAGCAGGCATTTATCGAGTCCACTCAGAAATATGTTACCGGTGAAGTAACCTTCAAGCTTTACAAGGGCAATATCATCAAGGCTGGTACCAAGTCTCCATATTCTCTCTACAATGAGAGCATTGCTTCTTTCAAGACCGGAGATCTCTATGACCACCATGATGCTGAAGGCTTCATCAATCTGTTTGGTCTTTCATCAAAAGTTCGTGCAATGAAGATGCAGGAAGTAGCCAAAAACAAATAATAGATGAAATCCATCTTCTATCTTGCAGGATTTTTAATAGTAATGAATATCATAGGGTTTGCCTCAATGGGAATTGATAAGAAAAGGGCTCAGCGCAGCGCTTTTCGTATCCCTGAGGCAACCCTTTTTGCTATTGCTCTTATTGGCGGCAGTTTAGGATCCATACTTGGCATGAGAATTTTCCATCATAAGACCAAACACTGGTACTTCAAATTCGGAATGCCACTTATCCTGATCCTGCAGCTTCTTGCCGCTGTGCTGCTCCACTTTAGTCCTTTAGAATTCAAGTTCATGTAAAAGGGAGACATTTATGCATTTAGCAGTTTGTGATGACAATATTGCCGATAGAAAGCAGACTGAGAGGCTTCTTGGCCGACAGTCCGACCGTATCTTCAAAGAAACTGGTGAGCGCATCTACATTGATTCCTATGGCAATGTAGAAGCTTTTATGCAGCGCCCGCAGATGTACCACGGACTTTTTATTGATATGACTGACGAAGCCTGCAATGGCTTTGAAGTGTTAAAAAAACTTTTGTCAGTAGGAATAGTCCGTCCCATAATCATGTGCTCTTCTACTATAAACTACAAGGAGCTGGCCAAAGAGGCCGGCATTACAAACACCAACATCTACTATCTGGATAAGCCCCTTAAGGTATCTGAACTTACAGCCATGGTGGATACCATCAAGGAAAAAACAGGTGTAGTCATCCCCACAATAGAACTCAGAGGTCAAAAGGAGACTATCTATGCAAGGGGCGACGACATAATCTGTGTCACCAGAACCCAGACTTCAAAATCCGAACTTGACGTTTATCTTACGGAAGATCGCAAGATTTCAATAATTGAGGATATTGTTAATTTCTATGACCAGTGTGTGGACTTCCCACAGATGTGCCCTGTCAATGACTACGGAATAGTAAATGTAAACCATATAAAAAAGACTTCCTTTGGCAAAGTTACTCTTGATAATAACGTCACCTTGAAAGTCTCTTTTACTTATAGAAATTCAATTGAGCAGACTAGATTGCTTTTACGCTCTCACCCTCAATAAGGTGTCCTACCAGGATCATAATTCCCTGGCGATAGCGTTCTCTGCTAATCTTGCGGATCAGGTTAAGGACTGCATTTCTGCACATCTCGTAGGTATCTATACCATAGGTTGTGATCTTAATATCACACATTCCAGGATAAACAAAATTGTCAAAGCCAACAACCGAGATATTCTCCGGAACCTTATAGCCTTTATCAAGGAGTTTCTTGATCATAACACTGGCTGTAAGATCGCAGTTGCACACAAATGCTGTCGGCATCTCATCAGGAAGTTTAAAGAATTTTATAGAATCTATAGGACCATTATCAGTATCTCTGTCATCTATAACCCAGTCCTGTCTGAATTCCACTCCATGCTCTAAAAGTGATTTTCTATAACCAAAATATCTGTCGGTAATGGCGCCAGAAGCCATAACAGTTCCTACAAAAGCAATCTTTTTATGTCCCTTTTCAAACAGATAATTGGTAAGACAATATGAGCCATTGTAACTATCAGCTATTACTGCATCCTCATCTCCTGTGTGGTTGCAGAAATTCAGGTAAACCATTGGTATACCGCTCTGATTTTTGATCTCACTAAGGTACTCTTCCCGGAGCCTTCCTATGACCAGAATGCCTTCAACCTTCTTGTCCAAAACAATCCTTGGCACCTGTCTGTTTTCCTGAGCCCTATCTGAAACAACTTCAAGCATGGTAAAGCAGCCCCTATCCATAGCCAGCTGAGAAACCTGCTGGTGGAGCTTATTGTAAAAGCCACTGAATTCGCTCATATACTGTTCAGCAATAACAACGCCAATAGTATAGCTCTGCTTTGAGCTGTCAGTCTTACGAGATATTGGTGGAACATAGCCCATCTCACTTGCCAGGGAGTGGATCTTCTCTCTGAGAGCATCGCTCATTCCCTTTTGACCAGAAAGAGCCTTTGATACTGTAACCGTACTTACGCCAACACGCTCTGCAATATCCCTTAATCTTACGCTTTTTGCCATAAATACCTCTCTTGTAGTAAACTTAACTGTTGTAACACCAAAAAAATAAGAGCACAATTTAATTATAGCCCATTAATTTGATTAAAAATACAACTTCTTTAAGGTAGAAAATTGTTTTTTACCCTGTGATAAATCTTTAATATCAAGGAGAAATAATGATAGCAATAAAAGTAATGAAACAAAAGAATTTTATGGCAAAACTTCTTACCAGCGAGCTTTTCGACAATTTCCTTACAGAGGAAGTTGTTATCGACACCTATAATACATTCACCATAGACGGACGCATCCATAAGGATTTTTACAAAAATGCAAATGAAGAGGATGATGCCTGTCCCAAAGAGGAGTTTTCAAAATGGGAAAAGCTCCGTCCTATCTGCTTGGAACTCATAAAAGGCAGACAAACTCCCCTTGGATTTAAGTTTATCCTTCGCCTTGATGATCAGCAAAAAGCTTCTCTTTTCGAGACAATTGACAGTGATATTACCATGGATCAGGTGTCTTTGGGAATAAATATTAAGTTTTCATCTGGAGAAGTTGTGATCACAACCGGTGTTAACTACAGTATCTTCACACTGGATAAAGAAGCAGAAAAAGCCTGGGATAACTACATCCCAAGCTTTCTAGAATCAAACGGTATAGAAACAGATATCTTATGATCAGCCGCTGTATTTGGTCAAAATATTGATAAGTTCATCATATTTAGGCTTGATCTGATCGTACTTTTCCTTGTAGCCCTCCATGGAACCAGCTCTTAAAATCTCTGTAAGCTCGCATACAGGAGTAAGAAATCCCTTAAGTCCAAGGTTAGCGCCGACACCCTTTAGAGTATGGACAGCCTTAAAAGCTTCTGAAACATTACCCTCTGCCAGGTACTTGGTCAGGTCATTCATGTTCTGATCTGCCAGAAACTTGAACATGAACTTGGCGATAAGATCTTCATTGCCCATGAATCTGTCCAGAATCTCATCCCAGTCAACACCCCATGCAATTAGTTCTGACTTAAAACCAGCGTCCATAAGCCTCCATTCAGATCACGCAGTTAAACAATTTAATCACGTATCATAATAATTTTACACCATAAAAATATACGCTTCAACAGATTATTTTAATCAGTCTGCCATCTGCAGCAGTTTATCTGCCTGGTCTGCAGCGATGAGTCCGTCGATTATTTCATCAATATCCCCATCCATTATCTGATCTATCTTGTACAGCGTAAGACCAATGCGGTGATCAGTAACTCTTCCCTGATGGAAGTTGTAGGTTCTGATCTTTTCTGACCTGTCGCCTGAACCTACCTGGTTTCTTCTAAGCTCAGCCTCTTCACCGTGTTGTCTCTCCTGCTCCATCTCGTAGAGCTTGGCTCTTAAAACCTTTAAAGCCTTGGCCTTATTCTGCTGCTGGCTCTTTTCATCCTGACAAGATATTACAATGCCTGTGGGAATATGAGTAAGTCTGACCGCTGAGTCCGTGGTATTTACGCACTGGCCTCCATTTCCAGAAGCCCTGAACACGTCAAATTTACAGTCATTTAAATCTATCTCAACAGCCACATCCTCAACTTCAGGCATAATAGCAACTGTTATTGCTGAAGTATGGATCCTTCCTCCGGATTCGGTGGCAGGGATCCTCTGTACTCTGTGAACTCCACTCTCAAACTTAAGCCTTGAGTAAGCGCCATAGCCCTTGATCATAAAGCTCACATCCTTGATACCTCCTATTCCGATATCCTCCATACTCATGGTCTCGATCTTCCAGCCCTGTCTCTCAGCATATCTGGTATATAGCCTGTACATATCTGCAGCAAACAGCGCAGCTTCATCGCCGCCTACTCCTGCTCGTATTTCTACAATAACGTTCTTTTCGTCGTTTGGATCCTTGGGAAGGAGCAGAATCTTAAGCTTCTCTTCCATTGCAGGCAGTCTGTCCTTAGCATCAGCAAGTTCCTGTCTAAGCATTTCCTTCATCTCAGGATCTGATTCCTCGTCAAGCATAAGCAAGCTGTCTTCTATGGTCTGCTTGCACTTCTTGTATTCAGTAAAAGAACTGACGATGGGCTCTAAGTTCTTCTGCTCTTTCATGAGATTCCTGAACTTTTCCTGATCCGAGACCACTGATGGGTCCACCAGCATCATATTTATATCTTCGTATCTTCTGATAATTCCTTCTAGTTTGTCAAACATCTCTTTTCCTCCAAAATGATCATATGCTCTGCTACTGTTTTATGCGTCGCTAGTAGAAGCAAGCCTTGATCACTCTGTCATTTCCGGAAAAATCCTTGACCACTTCAATTTCATGATAGCTGCCATTTTCTTCAAGGAGCTTTTTGACAGTCTCTGCCTGGTCATATCCTATTTCCATTATGAGATAGCCACTGGAATAAAGGTATGACGGAGCCATAGCAACTATCCTCTTATAAAAACCAAGTCCGTCACTATCCCCGTCAAGGGCAAGCCTTGGCTCATAGTCCTTAACCTCGGGAGCAAGCATCCCAATGACGTCACTTGCAATATAAGGCGGATTTGAGACGATCAGGTCAAACTTTTTAACCTCTTTTGGAAAAAGATCCGTCTCTAAAAAGTCAGCTCTCTCTGATAGGCCAAGCTTTTCTGCATTTTTCGAAGCCACCAAAAGAGCTTCCTTCGAAATATCAGTGCAAATTGCCCTGGTGTTATTGGTAAAATTCAGTATACTAAGAGCAATGCAGCCTGAGCCCGTGCAAAGATCCAGAAAGTTCATACCATCCTCACAGTGCCTAAGCGCCTCTTCCACAAGGAATTCACTGTCCTGCTCAGGAATCAGCACATCACCTGACACATCAAAGGTAAGCCCCATAAACTCCCATTGCCCAAGAATGTAAGCAACCGGTTCTCTCTTTGCTCTTCTTGCAATAAACTCCATAAAGCCATCAAGTTCTTTTTCTGTCAGCTCCCTGTCTGGGTGAGCAAAAAGATCACTGTGGTCAGTTTCGCAAATGCGCTCTAAAAGAAGCCGGGCATCAAGCTTAGCTTCAACAATCCCGGCTTTTTCAAGTTCTTTTATTCCAAATTCATAGGCACCTTTATAGTTCATAAGTGGCCTTTTTCACTCCTTAACCTCGTCTCCATCCTCCAGCCAGCTATCATCTATCTCATAACCAAAGGAATCCTTTAAAAACTCCTTCCAGTCAAAGACAGCCTCAACTGACTTGATGGCTACCTGGAT
This sequence comes from Butyrivibrio sp., assembly GCA_015056565.1. GTDB lineage: Bacteria > Bacillota > Clostridia > Lachnospirales > Lachnospiraceae > Butyrivibrio. Next base: position 38,285 of record SVGB01000009.1, on the reverse strand, counting down.
CATGTCCTCATCAGGTTCCTTGGTCGTAAGTCTCTGAAGCCATAGCCCTGGAGCTGATATGATCCTTATCAAAAAGAAATCTGTCTTACCTGCAAGTCTTATTATCTCGTAGGAAATACCTGATATTACAGGAATCAGAAGAATTCTTATAGCAACTCTCCAAACATAGGAATCTACTCTGATAAAGAAAAACAGAACTATACTGATGAGCATTACAAACAGGATAAAGCTGCTTCCGCATCTCTTATGAAGTCTTGAGCTGCGCTTAACATTATGTACAGTAAGAGGTCTTCCCTTTTCAATACAGTTGATGCACTTATGTTCAGCGCCGTGATACATAAAGAGCCTTTTGATATCCTTGATCCTTGATATCAGCAGTATATAAACGATAAAGATCAGAATTCTGAAAACTCCTTCAATGATAGCCACAATAGACTCGTTTCTTGCATACTTTGAAATAAACTCCGAAAGTGCATATGGAAGTACCATGAAAAGAGCTATTGCAAATATAAATGAGATAAGCGTCGTCACAACCATAAGGAATGTGTCCTCATGGCCACTGGAGACCTTGTCTATCTCTTCATCCAGCTTGCTGGGCTTTTCATCAGTTTCCTCATAGAAAGATGATGAATAGTTAAGGGATTTAAGTCCCAGAATAAGTGAATCAATAAATACAAATACTCCCCTTACAAAAGGTATATTAAGGAGCTTGCTGCCATAGGCGATACCATGATACTCATCAACCTCAACAGCCACGTCGCCTCCAGGCTTTCTTACAGCAACAGCATACATGTCCTTATTTTTCATCATCACACCTTCCAAAACCGCCTGTCCGCCGATTCCGGAATAATGTCTTATCTTACGTTTCTTCATAGCTTTCCCCAATTCATATTGAAAAAAAGAGGCCGAGGCTATTGCCTCAACCTCTAAAGTTTCTACTAAACTTATGAACCTTGAATTACTTGTTGTCCATGCCGTATTTCTTGTTGAACTTATCAATACGTCCACGAGCAGCTGTAGCCTTCTGAGTTCCTGTGTAGAAAGGATGGCACTTTGAGCAAATTTCTACGTGGATCTCGCTCTTAGTTGATCCAACAGTGAATGTGTTACCGCAGTTGCAAGTAACTGTTGCCTGATGGAATTCTGGCTGGATGTCCTGTCTCATATCTTCTCACCTCACTATATCTAAATTATCATATCTGTTTCCGACAGATATCTCATCAGTACACTTAAGTACCTGACGCTGTGATTTGCAAAAATCAACAATAGTTACCACTGTTTTACAACAGCTATATAAATATAGCATACAATCTTCTTCAAAGCAAGCACTTTTTATTTGAGATATTTCTTTAATTTGGCTCGTACTCTCTGCATGGCATTGTCTGTAGACTTCTCGTCTCTGCCCAGCACTCCTGCTATCTTTTTTATGGTCATGCCGGTTATATAAAGGTCAAGGACCTGTCTTTCCAGCTCACTTAAATCCTTATCAATGTTTTCCTCAAGGATCTTAAGATTTTCCTGGTCAAGTACATACTGCTCAGGAATAAGCTTCGAATCTGATTCAAGGATCTCTTCAAGAGAAATATCACTGCCCTGATCAGAGTCTTCTCTGCTTGCATATATTGATATATAGCTGTTCAGGGGCATATGCTTTTTTCTTGAAAGGGACTTTATAGCAGAATACATCTGCCTTGAGATACACAGATCTGCAAAAGTTGAAAAGCTGGCATCCCTTCCAGCATCATAGTCCCGCACTGCTTTAAACAGTCCTATCATGCCCTCCTGGATAAGATCGTCCCTGTCTGCTCCAAGAATATACATAGATGCTGCTTTTTTTCTGACAAGATCTTTGTATTTATTCATGATGTAGTCCACAATTTCATTGTTTCCTCCATCATGTATCTGAATGATCAGCTGTTCATCATCCATGCTGTCAAACCTTAAATCACTCATCAAAGGCTCCTTTGTCTTACCACCTCAAAAGCAAGTACTCCTGCAGCTACTGACGCATTCAGCGAATCAATATCTCCCTTCATGGGGATAGATGCGATCATATCACACTTTTCCCTGACAAGCCTTGATACTCCGCTGCCCTCATTGCCAATAACAAGACCGATAGGGCCTTTAAGATTAAGGTCATACATTCTGGTGCCGCCCATATCCGCACAGGCAAACCAAAGTCCCTTGTCCTTTAAGGACTCTATTGTGCTGGCAATATTTGTAACCTTCACAACTGGAGTGTAGTTTAATGCTCCGGCTGAAGCCTTGGCTACAGTAGCTGTAAGTCCAACCGCTCTGTTCTTTGGAATAATGACTCCGTGTGCACCGGAAAGATTGGCTGTTCTGATGATAGCTCCAAGATTATGGGGGTCCTCAATATTGTCAAGGATAAACACAAACGGATCCTCACCTCTAAGCTTCGCCAGTTCAAAAACATCTTCCATCTCTGAATATTTGTAAGCGGCAGCAATAGCGATAACTCCCTGATGCTTGCCAGTCTCTGACATCTGATCAAGGCGTTCCCTGCTCACAAACTTAATGAGAGTGCCATTTTTCTTGGCCTCTCTTCTGATGGTTGAAACAGGACCATCCTGACATCCATCAAGTATATATATCTTATCAATTGTTTTTCCGGAACGATAAGCCTCAATAACGGCATTTCTGCCCTCGATCTTCTCTTCGTTCCCCTGAACATTCATCTCTTTTTCCATTGGATAACCTCTATTTACAAAGTATCAGACAGATCAGCTCTTTCTACTCCAAGAACTATAAGCTCCATTATACGGTCCATGTCGCCCTTAAGATACAAAAAACCAAAAACCGCCTCAAATCCCGTAGCTTCAAGATACTCTATAGCAGATGCATTCTTGGCCTTGGTATGGGGCTTGGAGTTTCTGCCCCTTCTGAATATATCTCTTTCCTCCTCGGTCATATCATTCATTATTGATGCTGCAATTCTTGATTGAGTGGGGGCTTTTACAATAGCGCTTGCTTTTTTATGCAGATTATTGACCGCTGTATTGCCCTTGTTCACCAGAACAGACCTTATGACAAGGTCAAAAACTGCATCACCAATATACGCCAGTGTAAGCGGCGAATAGGTTCTTATATCCTTAGACTCAATTCCAAACCTGGAATTGATGTACTCATTTAAACTATCTGCCATTTAACTCCTTCGCGGGTATCCTTGATCTCAATACCTTTTTGCATAAGCTCATCTCTTATAGCATCAGCAGTTGCAAAGTCCTTATTCTTTTTTGCCTCAGTTCTCTTAGCTATCTGCTCCTCGATGTATTTAAGAAGCTCAGGATCAACGTCAGATGATCCTTCCTTAAGCTTTTTAGCATGATCAATAAGAGCCAGTGAAAGAACTCTGTCAAAGCTCTCCACAAGAGCAAGCTTGGTTGCGTCACTGGTATCAGCCTTAAGTGCATCATAAAGAACTGTTATAGCCATTGAAGTGTTAAGGTCATTAGAAATAGCGTCAAGGAACTTGCCCTCTAAATCCTTCTTAACAGTTTCATCAACTTCACCGTCATTCTTAAGCTCAGCTACACGTTTAACCAGCTTATCAAATACAGTAGCAGCCTGATCCAGAGCATCAAACGAAAACTCAAGAGGCTTCCTGTAGTGTGACTGAAGGCAGAAGAACCTGTAAACCAAAGGATCATATCCCTTCTCCTGAAGAACTGACACAGTGAGAACTGCACCCTTTGACTTGCTCATCTTACCTGCTCTGTCATTTAAGTGGTTTGAGTGGAACCAGTAGCTGCACCACTTATGGCCAAGGTAGCTCTCAGACTGAGCTATCTCGTTGGTGTGATGTGGGAACATGTTGTCAACACCACCGCAGTGGATATCGATATACTCTCCAAGATGCTTCATGGAAATGCATGAGCACTCAATGTGCCATCCCGGGTAGCCAACTCCCCATGGGCTGTCCCACTTAAGAGCCTGATCTTCAAACTTTGACTTGGTAAACCAAAGTACAAAGTCAGTCTTGTTCTTTTTATTGGTATCCTCTTCTACATCGTCACGAACGCCAATTTCAAGCTGTTCCTTCTCAATCGCAGAAGAAAAAACATAGTAATCATCAAGCTTGCTTGTATCAAAATAGATATTTCCACCTGCCTGGTAAGCAAATCCCTTCTCCAGCAGCACTTCGATCATATGGATAAACTCAGGAATGCAGTTGGTCGCAGGTTCTATAACATCTGGTTTTTTATTGCCAACAGCTGCAAAATCCTTAAAGAAAGCATCTGTATAAAACCTGGCGATTTCCATAACAGATTTGTGCTCTCTCTTTGCTCCGGCAAGCATCTTGTCTTCACCTGTATCAGCATCAGATGAAAGATGTCCAACATCAGTTATGTTCATAACTCTCTTTACATCGTAGCCTGCAAAGCCAAGGGCCTTCACAAGAACGTCCTGCATGATATATGTTCTGATATTACCGATATGAGCGTAGTGATAAACAGTTGGTCCGCAGGTGTACATTGATACTTTGCCAGGTATGCGTGGTACAAACTCGTCAACATTTCTTGTAAGTGAATTGTAAAAACTAAATCTCTCAGCCATTTATTTTACTCCTTGCAATCTTTTTCCTACTATCATCCTCTATCACAGCCCTGACACCTGCAACAGCCTGATGCATCATCCCCATAAACTGCGCTGAAGGTATCCATTGGGCTTGTCAAAAGACATATCGCCTGAGAGGAAATGCCTTCTCCTGAGCCTGTAAATCCAAGCCCCTCCTCTGTTGTTGCCTTGACATTGACCTGAGCCAAAGAGATCCTAAGAGCCTGAGCTATATTGATCCTCATCTCATCAATAAATGGTCTCATCTTAGGCGCCTGGGCAATTATCGTAGCATCGATATTCTCAATAACATAATGCTCCTTGTCCACAAGATCTGCAACTTCCTTAAGAAGCATTATGGAGTCAGCTCCCTTATATTTTGGATCAGTATCAGGAAAATGCTTGCCAATGTCCCCAAGAGCCGCTGCTCCTAAAATCGCATCCATTATAGCATGAAGGAGAACATCTGCATCAGAGTGTCCTAAAAGTCCCTTCTCATAGGGAATCTTCACCCCTCCGATTATAAGATCTCTGCCCTCTACAAGCTTATGTACATCGTATCCCATTCCTATACGCATGTTAAGTTCCTCATTTCTAAATTAAATTATGATCATCAGCCATCAATATAAAAAGAGTTCTACAACAAAGGCAGCCAGACAGGCAAAACCAGCAACTGTAAGAAGGCTCTTTTTATTGAAAGCAAGTACGAGTGCTACCAAAAATCCTATCAGTGAAGAAATAAGATAATCTGTGGCATTTAGTATAGCAGGAAATGTCATTGCTGCAAGAGTAGCATATGGTACGTAATGCAAAAAAGATCTGATAAACCTGCTATTTATCTCCCTCCTTATAAGTGTAAGGGGGAGCGCCCTTATGAGATATGTAACGCCTGCCATTAAAAGGATATAAAGATAAACTCTGCTCACTTCTCTATCTCCTCCTTTTCTTCCTGGACAGGTGCAAAATACGCTGCAAATGCTGCCACAACAACTGTTATTATAATGATCCTGAATCCCGATGAAATATATCTTGCTATCACAGGAACGTAAGTAAAGACGCTTGAAAGAGCCATGGCTGATACAACAGTCCACAAAACCGCCCTGTTTGTCCTGGTATCAGGAATGATGATAGCAATGAACATTCCATAGATTGCAAGTCCCAGGCAGCTTATCAGTCTCTCAGGAAGTATCTGTCCTGAAAAAGCACCAAGCACCGTTCCAAACACCCATCCAAAAACAGAAGTTATTATAAGACCATAGGAATAAAGAGGATTTAGGTTTCCTTTTCTAAAGTAACTGAGGGCAAAAATCTCATCTGTTACTCCATAACTGATGCCCAATCTCTGAAGAGTTCCCACCTTGGATGAGAGCTTTTGAGATAGTGCTGTGCTCATAAGCATATATCTGAGATTGATAATAAACTGTAATATAGCAAGTTCTATAAAACTTCCGTTTCTTGCTATAACATCAAGGGCTGAGAACTGTCCTGCACTTGTGACATTAAGAAGTGATGTCATCGCCGCCTGAAAAGTTGTCATGCCTATCTTGGAAGCCTCTATACCAAAGGCAAAGGACACTGCTATATATCCAAGACAAATTGGAATAGCATCTTTGCATCCTTCCAAAAATTCATTTTTAGTAGTGCTTTTCATATTAAAACTCCTGACACCTGTTAATTACTGCCTTTATATCGATGCCACTAAGGCTTCCCTGGATCATAGGGCTATTTCCGCCGCCCTTTGCACCAAACTCCTGGCTCAGCACCTTCTGCAGCTGCCTGGCATCCTTACTGTCTGTGCCTGATGCTATGATATATCTGTATCCATTTTTATCATCACCAGCAAATACTCCGCAAAAACCTGGATGGGACGCAGAAAGCAGGTTAACAGTTTTTCTTATAACATTCTGATCTAAAAAGGCTTCTTTTACCAAAAAGACATTCTTAAGCTCACTGTCCACTTCCCTGATCTCATGATCAAGAAGCCTGTTCTGAAGCTCTGCCATCTGTCCCTTACAAGCTGAAAGCTCGCTTTTTAGCTTCTCAACAGATGATATGATATTATCCTGACTTGTTGTAAATATCCTTACAAGGTCATCGACAATGCCATGTTCCAATGAAATATATTCAAGGGCTCTCTTGCCACAAAGAATGCTGATTCTTGTGCCGCCTTTATAATTCTGAGCCTTCACCACTTTAAGAAGGCCAATTTCTCCTGTCTTTAAAACATGTGGTGCACAGCATGCGCAGACATCGTATCCTGGAATAGTAACTATCCTGATAGCTCCTGTCAGCTCTTTTTTACTCCTGTAGTCTGTTTTAGAAAGCTCTTCATCTGAAGGAAATGAACAGATAACCTCTACATTGGCCCAGATGGCTTCATTGACTAAAGTTTCAACCTCTCTGATATCTTCTTCTGTAAGTTGCCCATTATAGTCCATGGTCACTTCACTGTCACTTAAATGAAATCCCACATTGTCATAGCCAAAACGGCTGTTTACAATTCCTGAAAAAATATGTTCTCCAGTGTGCTGCTGCATGTTGCTGAATCTATGGGTGAAATCTATAACGCCATGGACGCATTCCCCTTCAGAAAAAGAGCTGTCCAGACAATGAGTGATAACTCCGTCTTGTATGGACACATACTTAACAGCGTGTTCTTTGCCGTTTCTGTCAATGATAACGCCCTTATCACAGCTCTGTCCTCCCTGCTCAGGGAAAAATGCAGTTCTGTCAAGACACACAAAAAAAGAGCCATCGCCGCCCTCGGTACAGGATAAGACAGTGGCATCAAATTCCTTTAAATATGCACTTTCGTAGTAAAGCTCTAAAGTATTCGCCATAGATTACATTTTACAAAAGACAGTTCCTTATTGCAACCAAAAAGAGCGTGCTTTCGGAACTTATGAGCATAAAAAAGAGACTGCATTAAGCAGTCTCAAGTGGTAACTGTGAAAGTTCAGAAAGAACTTTGGATTTAATGTCATCCTTCTCGGTTTTAAGTGCAAATGCAAGCTCTGTATATAAGAGCTTCTCAGCCATAAGAAGATGTTTTTCGCTTAAGGATGCAAACTTCTTGCCCTCAGCCTCCCTTGTGGCCTTGATCTTGCGAAGAGACTTAACAAGACTCATCATTTCTTCTGCAACATTCCTCTTGATGACTTCCATGATAGCAGGCTCAGCCTTTTTGCCTTCTGGAAGCTCAAGCTCAGGTGTAAATTCAATTTCGTCGATAAGCCCTTCCGCATCAGTTCTGGTTATAACCTGACGGATCTTGTCTTCTGCACCATCAACCGGAACATAGAGAACACTTCCTGCATCTACCGCGGAAACCATCTGATAATACTGTTTTTCTTTTCCCCTCTCAAGGAAAGACGGAACCAGTATATCACGAACGCTGCACAGACCGTGACTGCCGTAAATTACGCATTCTCCAATTTTTAACATATGTTCCTCCTTATATATTTAAACAACAAAAAACAACCTATTGGAAGCGCTTTCAGTGTATAGATTATAACATAATATTACTTTTTTTGTAATATTTAATCTTGAAAAAAGTGTGACTTTTTTATGTTCTCCCAGTCACCTGAAGTGAGCAGATTCATGTGCTCAACCCTAGTTTCTTTCAGCATCAGAACCTTGCGGGATTCATTGGTGTGGTGGTATTTAAACCCGCATTTTTCTTGAACTTTTTTACTCCTGTCGTTCCCCTGAAAATAGGCGCAGTAGATACCTGATAGATTAAGGTCTTCAAAGCCGTGGCGGATCATCTCTTTTGCCGCTTCTGTTGCGATCCCCCGGTTCCAGAAGGGAGCTGCTACCCAGTACCCCAGCTCAGCTTCGTTGTCACCAAGTGGTCTTTCGGGACTTCCCTCAAGAGTTAAGCTGATGCTTCCTATGGGTTCCTCTTCTCTTCCCTTTAAGCAAATAGCGTAGACTTCCGGTCCTGAAAACACAACTCTTATAACTGCCCTGGAATAATTTTCATCCTTGTGGGGAATCCAGCCTGCAGCTGGTCCGACTCTCTTATCGGAGGCATATTTAAAGAGGCTGGAAGCATCTTCATCTTTCCAGCCTCTTAGTATTAGTCTTGCAGTCTCTAAGATCATCTCTTGATCCTTATCAGTTGCTGATGTAATTAAATCCAGTCTTACTTGTGAAGGCGTCAAAAGATTTCTTGAAGAGGATGAAATAGGCTTCTTCTTTATGTTTTGCCTCGTGGGACAGGAAAAAGATAACCTGACCGCTCTTAATATCCCACTCTATGTCGTGGGTTGGGTCAAGGGCGTCAATATCCTTGAACGAAAGACCATATTTCCCCCTGCAGAATTCATCCCTGTTTTCAAGATCCATGGTAGACTCGATTATCTGTCCCTTGATCTTAAGGAGAGCATCAAGTTGTTCAAGCATTATCTGTTGGACGATATTCAAAGAATTGATCTCATAACCTACCAATCTCATGTCTGATATGATCCTGTCAAAATCTACGCAACACTGCGCAAATGGATCAATCTTTTTTTCTCCGTAAGAAAATACTGCATCATATAGAGCCTCGTTCATTGCCTTTCTCCTTTCTGTGCCTTAAGAAACTCAATATATTCGTTTTCTGGTATCGGTCTTGAATAATAAAATCCCTGTAAGTATTCTACACCTTTTTCAACCAAAGTTTCAGCCTGTTCTACAGTTTCTACACCTTCCGCAAGAATATGGAGTCCATAATCCTTAAGAAAGCTTATCGAATACTCGAGCATGCGCTGGTTTTCAGGTTTTGTCTTATCAAGACAGTTCCAGACAAATTCCTTGTCCATCTTAACAAGCTTGTAATCCATCTTAAGAAGCTCAAGAAGGTTTGAATAACCTGATCCAAAGTCGTCCATTGAGAAGGTACTTCCCATATCTTTGAGCTTTTGGACATTTTCTTTGAATGTATCATCGTTATTTATATACGCTGTCTCAGTGATCTCAAAGTTGATGAACTTGGGAGGAATGTGATATTTCTCCATCTTGCCAAGGAGCCTTGCATAGGTCTGTTTATCTACAACTTCGTGACCAGAAAGATTGACTTCTACTGTTTTTACACCGTAGCTTGAAAGATTTTCCCTTGCGATGAAGGAGCAGACCTTTTCAAATACCAGGTCGTCAATATCCTTGATAAGACCACACTTTTCAGCAATAGGGATAAAGTCTTCAGGAGAAATGTAGTTCTCTGACTTGGGTTGTCTAAGTCTTACAAGAGCTTCAGTTGATGTAAATCTGCCTTCCTTGACGCTTAGGATCGGCTGGTAATATACGTCAAATGCCTTATCGATGACAGCCTGTCTGACCACATCTTCTACACTGTTCCTGTAGACCATCCTGTCAACAATAGTCTTGTTGATAACAAGATTAGGGGCTGACTGGGTATAGACATATTCTCCCGCAACATAGGAAAGGATCTGAAGTGCTTCATCCACATTTTCTGTGCACTTTGGAACCTCCAAAACTGAATATGTCAGCTTGTAATTATTGGTGTTGTCCTTGTAATTTCCTATCATGGACATGAGAGCCTCAACCTTCTTTGGCTCTTTTATCACAAAGGAAAGAGCATTCCAGTCTGAAAGATACGCCTCTATTCCAAGATCCAGAGAAGCCTTCTGAGCTACTATAGTCTGCAGATCAATAAGGCGCTGACGATCTTCTCCGGATAAGACAGAGGTTCTTCCAGTAAAGATAACTGAGGCTATAAAAAAGTTCTGTTTAAAACCAAATTTTTCAACCAGTGTAAGAGTAAAAGCTTCTCTGTTCCTGATATTTGGCATATTCTTTTCATAGAATTCCTTGGGATTTTCCATAGCCAAAAAAAGGATCAGGGCCATCAGCATGATCCCGATGGCTGAAACCTGGAACCCATGAACTGTATACTGGAACGTTACAAGAGCAAGCCAGATCAGGAGCCCCACTGTAATAGCTCTGAATTCTTCAAAGTGTATCCTCTTCCTGTTTGCTATAACATAGATCAAAGTGACGATGATATAGCAAAATCCCACAATGTAGCAGACATGAACCGCAGGTCCATAGCTGTAATACTGACCTGAAGCACTTCTGGTGTAGTATATCTCGCCAACAATTACTGCTATAACGGCCAGTATTCCAGGCATCGTCATAAGCGCAATGGCAAGCTTGGAGATCATCCTTCCAAGAGTCACCTTGGCATAAACATACAGTGACATCATGAAAACGCACAGAATAAGCGTTCCAACATAAAAGCCCTGCGTAGTCCTTCTAAGAACCCTAAAGGACGAATCAAGATGAGTAAATACTGCACATTCTATGATCTCGCTCACAAGACAAAGGCAAACTGAGATAAGAAAGCCAAAAAACACGCGCGTTGAAAAGACCTGAGGGATGTTTTTCCTCAGGTAGATCACCATAAGAATGGTCAGTACTAAAATTGCAATAATAGGTGTACGTATTTCCATAAATTGATTATATAACAATTATTCTGTCACAACAACTTATTTGCTCTCGCCAACTTCACATAAAAACTGGTGATTGGCAAAAAGCTCTGGGCAAAATTCTTGGGAGCTCCCTGACCTGCTATGACAGAATCCTCTACGATGCGCTTACTTCCTGACAAAGAGCGCGATTCACCGTAGGATCTTCTAAAGGTCTTTTTACCATGGTCAAGATACTTCTCATCACCGGTAAGCTCATATCCAATAGCCATAGCCTCCAGCAAAAGAGTATTTGTGCCATTTCTTGAAAGACTTGGAAGCTCTTTATATACAAATATGCCCTGAGGAGTCATAAAGTTGTCTATAAGATCATCAATGGCTCTTACCATCATTTCTTTTAATTCATCAGAAGGAAATACCCTGTAATAGCGCATAAGAGAGCCCACTGCCACAGAGATCATAAAACCGACTCTTATGGTTGTGTTGTCTGTATAGGGTGCAAGCCATCCTCCATATCTCTCGTTCCATGCCTTAAACTGAGACACTATCCATTCACATTTTGAGAGCCACTTCTCATCGTGAGTCTCAACAAAAAGAGCTGTCAGAGTCCTGAGCGCCCATCCAGTTTCCCTGGCACTACTCTCTCCCGCAACCTGGTACATAGGTGTATCTAAAAGTCTTAAGACGTTTTCGCCAATTCCAATAGCAGTTTCAAGGGCTCTTTCATCCCCTGTAAAATGATAGAGGTCAATAAGCCCCTCAACCCACTCATGGCTGCAGACCATCTCGCCCTGGGAGCCAGCTGCGCCTTCAGAACCGCCTGTGTGGCGCCTTGTGTGCTCCCACTGACCTCCAACCCTTAGAGGATTGCTGGAGTAATGGCACACGTCAACATCCATCCAATGCCAGGCTGCCACGTTTGCATAGTCTAAAAAGCGCCTTACGCCGCTTCTTGCATACATCATATACATAGCATGGGGATAGTCATACTCATTGTTAGTCCAGACAAGATTTCCATTTCCCCTGCCCTGCTCCGTGTATCCGGGGTCAGGTGCATCACCAAAATTCAGCATCCCATAGCATCTTGCATGGCCGTCAGCTTTTTCAATAAGGGATATCTCCACATCGTCATCTGCCTCATCGCATCCCAAAAAGATATCAGGCATAACTTCTGCTTTTTCAAAGACTTCTGGCAAAATATATGGCTCGTCAGGCATCTGATAGATGATGCTCCTGTTATCAAGTTCATATATTGGCATACTGGCTTCATGGAAGCTTAGCAAAAATCTCTGCTCTCTTGCCATTCCTGATGCAAATACCACAGGAGAAGCACTTGTTTTGTCTGCATTTTTGTACTGATCCGGCAAAAGAAATACCACAACTCCGTTTTTATCACTTCTTACAGCCTTGGGGAAATTCTGGAAAGCCTGGAAAACTGTAGCGCAGACTCCGATATTCTCAGAAGGATCCGTATGATCAGCAAAATAAGTGCCATAGAACACTTCAGCAAAATGCTCATTGGCAATTTTCTGCAGTTTTTCCGCAGTTATAGTGCTATCCAGCGCACTGCCAGTCTGACTTATAACAAAATCAGTCCTGTAGTTGGAGCTTGCAACAATAGTTCTTGGACTATCTGACTGACTGTTATCTGAAAAGTCATATCCTGGAAGGTCTTTTATGCCGGTTGTTTTTACAATATCACCTGATACGTCTGTCTTTTTGGTATCACCACAGCCGGTTGAATCCACCTTCTCGCTGATATACTCAGGGCTCTCCAAAGAGATATCTTCCGCCCCAAAGGCCTTAACTGCAAAAACAATATCATCTGGTTTTATATCACCATCAGTAGCATTTATGAAGCGAAATCCCATATCCATCCAGGGTTTTCCTGCAGTAATGGAAATACGCATTTCAAACTTTATGCCTTCACCTGAAAAGGAATTTTTGCTGCCACTGCATCTTCCTTTTCCCTGAAGGACTGAAAATAAAGGACCTTCTTTTACAAGCTTCCACTCGTCAAAGACTGTTTTAAGCCTCTCTCCATCTATTGTTACAAATGGTCCCACAAACTGGCTCTTATCAAAGCTTTTTTCACCATAAGAAAAAGTCTCAAAAAGATCCTGGGATCCGTTTTTTACAGACAGCTTAAGAGATCCGTTTTCTATAAAGATCCTCTCGCCTTCACTTTTAGCGCAAATAACGTCTAAAGCATCACTATCTGCAGCACCTTTTACTAGCTCAAAATCTCTGTCGCCCTTAAAGGTCATCAGAAGCTCTTTTTTAGCATTACCTGGAAGATCTGCCAAAAAATGCGTATAAATATAGCGGACTGATCCATCTTCCCATGTGGACGTAATGTGCGTCTGGGAAGGAACCTTCCTGTCGACATCCAGGATAGTCACTGTGTCAATGTCGTCCTTGTTAAGTGCTCCTTTCCTAAGTGGAACACATATACCACATAATTCTTTTTTTCTGTCATCCTTGTAAAGCTTGTCAAAATAGATCTTCACTCTATATCCCTCCATGATCCGAATAACAATATTCTATGTCATCAGGTCATTAGAAACTAATAGAATAATGTGGTTTGTCAGATAGAAATAATGAATATTTGTCGTAAGGCTAAAAGAGCTTTTTATTCCGCTTAAAATGGCCTGAGTATATACGAAGTGTACCCTGGTATCTCCAGTCCTCCGCCAAAATCAACTTCTGCGCCTGTTATCAGGTCTTTTGCTCTTCCTGCCCTGGCATCAAAGTGCGCGTGATAAGGATTTTCATCAGCATTGATCACCACCATTACCCTGTCATCAGCACTCTCTCTTTCAAAAATGCACTGCCTGTTCGTAAGTACAAGGGATTTAAAGCCTCCATAGTTAAGTGACGAAGCCCCTTTTTGAGCTTTGCACAAAGCAGCGATATGGTCAGTAAGCTCATTCCACTGTGGCTCTTCGAAGCAAGGTCTAAGTGCCGGATCTCCCTGGGACTTGTCAGCTTTTTCTCCCCACTCACTGCCATAGTAGATTGTTGGAATACCAGGCATTCCAAACATAAGAGTATAGATGAGCTTAAGATGAGCCGGATTATTCAATGTGCTGGCAATCCTTGATACATCGTGATTGTCAACAAAAGATAACAGATGCTTTCCTTTGTATAAAGTCCAGTTCTCAGGCCCAAACTGACGCAAAAGTGAATGGATTATCTCAAACAGGTTCATGCTGTTAAGCGCAGAGAACATTCCCTTGTAGCACTCATAGTTAGTGGCAGAATGACAGGTGTCATCTCCCATGATCCTGTTATAATCTCCTCCGATCATCTCTCCCATAAGGAAGAAGTCTTCCTTCCAATTACCTGTCTCATATCTTAATCTCTTAAGGAAGTATGTATCAACGCAGTAAGCAACATCAAGCCTAAGCCCGTCAATTCCAAATTCATCGATCCAGAACTTAACGCTCTCCATAAGATAATCTGTGACTGCAGGATTTCTGAGATTAAGCTTTACCAGATCGTAGTTGCCTTCCCATCCTTCGTACCACAATCCGTCATTGTAGTTGCTGTTTCCATCAAAGTTTATATTGAACCAGTCTTTATAGGGTGAATCCCACCTTTTCTCCAGTACGTCCTTAAATCCAAAAAAGCCTCTTCCTGCGTGATTAAACACTCCATCAAGAACAACCTTTATGCCCTCTTTGTGGAGAGCCTTGCACACCTTCTTAAAATCATCATTAGTGCCAAGTCTTACATCAATCTTCCTATAATCCCTTGTATTATATCCGTGGGTATCCGACTCAAACACAGGATTGAACAAAACCGCGCCTACCCCCAGCTTTTTAAGGTGAGGAATCCAGTCTATAACCTTAAGTATCCTATGCTCCAATTTCCCGTCATTTTCAAATGGCGCACCACAAAATCCCAAAGTATAAATCTGGTAAAAGCTTGTCTCAAAAGCCCACATATTATTCCCTCCTATCTAAAAACCGTATATATCTATTCTACAACATATTACGTGCTTTTTATCTAAAGCTTTTCGAAACTATGGTATACTTAAGGGCATGAGAATACTTATTACCGGAGCAAGCCAGGGAATCGGGCTTGCATGTGCAAAAAAATATGTAGAGATGGGCCATGAAGTTATTGGCTTTGATATTAAAGAGGCGGGTTTTAGCTCGGCCTCTTACAGGCATGAAATTGTTGATATTAGTGAGAATCTTCCAGAAATCGAAGGCATCAATGTGCTCATCAATAATGCAGGGATCCAGGAGGGGCCTTTAGTTATTGATGTAAATCTAAAGGCAACTATTAAGGTTACAGAAAGGTACGCTTTTCAGGATGATATAAAGTCTGTACTTTTTATGGCCTCTTCCAGCGCATCCAATGGCGCAGAGTTTCCAGAGTACGCTGCCAGCAAGGGCGGCGTAGTTACATATATGAAAAACACCGCACTTCGTATTGCGAAGTACGGCGCCACATCAAACAGCATATCTGCCGGCGGCGTATATACACCACTAAATGCCCATATCATGGATGATCCTGATCTTATGAAGAAATGCCATGATGAGACGCTTCTTAATAAGTGGGCCCAGGCAGAAGAAATTGCTGATCTTTCCTATTATCTTACAAACATCAATAAGAGTATGACCGGTCAGGATCTTCTTATTGATAACGGCGAGCAGCTAAAATCCAACTTTATCTGGTAACTGCTGCTTCCTGTTTTTCTTTTTTCTCAAAATGAGTAAGTTCATAAGGAAGACTTCTCATGCTTACAACTACAAGCACAATGGCGATGAGCTTATCTACATAGTCTGTGATCGCCTGTGTAAGGAATGCTCCGCCAAAGAGCTTGAGGGCAGTCTGTGAGAGAGCCTGGATAATAAAGGTAGTCACAACCGCTGATGTGATCCCGCCAAAAAGGAAGGTCTCAATGCAGGCTGAAAGAGCTGATGCAGGCAATGTAACTATCAGGCATTTCCAGAAAAGTGAAGGAATCGTATTTTTCTTTTCATGGAAAACAAGTCCTGCAATGACTCCCATTAAAACTCCGCTTATGGAGAAATAGATGGCGTAAACATCGCCCAACACTCCGTTTATAAGTCCGCCAACAAGTGCTGTAAGACCTCCTGCCACAGGTCCAAGTGCAATACCTGCAAGCATTGTTCCTATGCTGTCTAAAAAGATAGGAAGGCTAAGAAGCAGAGCTATCTTGCTTCCTACAATGTTAATAGCTACTGAAAGAGCTATAAATGTCAGTTTCTTTACGTTGTTACTCATTACTTTCTCCTTTTATTCCTAAAATTCTTGGCAAAAACAAATCCCAAAACGCTTTCTCATTAACCTTGGTGTAAATAAGAGCATTGCTCTCTTTTCGGTAGAATCCCATGGAGTCCACTACTGTCTGACCAATTGATATTCCGAGAGTCTCCACATCCGTAAATGCAGAAAATCCTGACAGGATGGACTGATCAATAAACTGTGCCACAGCCAGAGGATCGTTGATAACGCAGCCTCTTATATGCTCCCACTCCCAATGGAACTTGAAATAGAAGTTCGTGATCTTCTCCACAAAGTCCCCAACTACAGGGTTCTTTCTTTTCATCTCATCAAGGATGTCGTAGGTAAGTACAATCTTTCTGGTGACATCAAGGCCGACCATCTCAATCTCCCGCCCCGCCTCATACATGGCATTAAATACCACTTTGGCGCTATCAGGATCTTCCCAGTAGTTATACTCTGCGACCGGAGAGCAGTTCCCATGGCTTCTGAAATTTCCGCCCATGGACACGAGTCTTTTAATGGATAAAAAAACTTCTCTGTCCCTGTCAATAATATCTGCCAGGTTCGTAAGAGGTCCCAGGGCTATAACTGATACATCTCCCCCTTTAAGGGTCTGTGACATAAACTCTGCTGCGGACAAATCAGGGATCATCTGATCAGGTACTTCCGGCAAAAAGCTCTCTCCCAGTCCGTCGCTTCCGTGAGTATCAAGGGCATTTACGTATTCTCTTACTCTTGGTCTGTCTGCACCGACATATACAGGAACATCCAGTCTTCCCAGGAACTTAAGGACTCTTTTAGCGTTCTTAAATCCAAGTTCGCAAGGCGAATTGCCTGCCACTATAGTAATGCCGACAACCTCAACCTCCGGACTGTTTAAAGCCAGCATTATTGCGAGGCTGTCGTCTATCCCGGGATCACAGTCAATAATGATCTTCTCCATCAGTTAATCTCCAAAAAAGGCAACAAAAAAACTCTGCGGATCGCAGAGCTACATAAAAAGACAAAAGTATTCCATGTAGTCCTGGTTTTGTTTAGCGACAGGAAGGTACAAATGAACTGTCGTTTAATGCGCTTATGGATTGTACAATACTTTTTTTAAGATTTCAACACCTTTCTTAACCGATCAGTTAAGGATCAATTAATAATTACACAAGAGACAGCTTAAGACTTAAGACCAGACTTTGAAGTAAAGTATGATCAGATCAAACGTAAACGATTAAGTAAAGGGGAAAGAAAATGATTGAAATGATAAAAGGTAAAAAGAAAATAATACTTATATCTTCTGCTATAGTCGCTGTTATTGCTATTGGAGGTGTGTCGATCAGTTCCAATGCAGCCATGTCAGTAAGCGCATATCAGGCCGAAAGAGGTTGTCTTGAAAGCGAAATTGAAGTAAACGGTACTGTTGAAAGCAACACCGACAAGATCTACTTCTGCGACATCGATGCAAAGGTTGGAAAAATCCTTGTTAAGGAAGGTGACTTTGTAAAAAAGGGCGATCTGCTGATCTCCTACGACTCTGAAGAGCTTGAAAGACTTGAAACAATGGCAAACCTTTCGGTAAAGGCAGATCTTGGCAGCTACGAAGGCTCCATGCAGGCATCAGGAAGAACTGCAGGATTATATAACGAAGCCAAGACAAATCTTGCAGTACTAAATCAGCAGATAGCTGATACTGAGGCGCTGATCACAAAAACCCAGAACAGCCTGGCTGAAAAGAAAGCTTCCCTTGCTGACTTTGGTGCCAAGCTCCAGGTTTCCCTTATAGAGTGGGAAGATGAGCCAGATTCAGACGAATATGAAAACCTAAGAATGCTGATCCAGACCAACGCCTACGAGCAGCAATATGCTCCTGAGATTGTAAAAATGCAGGAGGACCTCAATTCCTTAAACCTTCAGCTTACTGACCTTAAGGAGTACAAAGCTGAAATGACAAGTCAAAAGGCAAGCACTGTGAACGGGATCATGACAAAGGGCGAAAAAGAAAGACTTCAGGCTGTCAAGGAAGCAAACGAACTTTCAAGCAGCGAAAAGCTCTCCTATCTCGCAGCTGCCAAGGAAGGCATCAGAGCTGAGTTTGATGGAATCGTCACTGAGATCGGCACCACAGAAGGAAGCGATGTACAGAGAGGTGCTAAACTTCTCACACTTAAATCTATATCTGATGTTATCATCAAAAGCAGTGTAAATAAGTATGATATAGTGAATATTGAAGAAGGCCAGACTGCTACTGTCAATATAAAAAATAAGGACTACACCGGAAAAGTTTCAAGAATCGAGAGAATGACCAAGGATTCAGGAACCGGCACAGGAATTGGTATTGAGATCACTTTGGACAAGCCAGATGATGCCATAATCCTGGGTCTTGAAGCCAAGGCCAGGATAAACACCGCGAACCTTGATGAAGTTATCCGCATTCCTTTGGAAGCTCTCAGCGAAGATGAGGAAGGAAGCTACGTCTTTGTTGCAAATGACGGAAAAGCCACCAAAAAATTTGTTGAGTGCGGCATAAGAAACGACGACATGGTAGAGATCAAAGATGGCCTTACAGAAGGAAGTCTCGTTGTATGGAGAGACACCGAAGAAATAACTGACGGAATGGGCATAAAGGTGAATAAACAATGAATCTTCAAAAAGAGAAAATACTAATTGCAAGGGATCTGTCCAAAACATTTTCAAACGGCACTCTTCAGCAGCACGTACTAAAGAACTTAAACCTCTCCATCTATAAGGGGGATTTTACAGTAATAATGGGTAATTCCGGCTCCGGAAAGAGCACTCTTTTGTACGCTCTTTCTGGAATGGACAGACCCAGTATGGGCACCATCACATATTTTACAGAGGGTGAAAAAGAGACTGAGATCTCCACATATAGTAACGATAAGCTTGCTATGTTCAGGCGCAACCATGTGGGATTTGTATTTCAGCAAAACTATTTAAATGACAGCATGAGCGCCCTTGATAATGTAATGGTCTGCGGACTTTTAAAAACCACTGACAGAAAAGCTCTTGCAGAAAAGGCAAAAAAACTATTGAACAACGTTGAGATCGGGGAAAGCGATTTCAGGAAATTCCCAACCCAGATGTCTGGAGGTCAGCAACAGCGTGTAGCAGTCGTAAGAGGCGTCATCAACTCGCCAGAAATTCTTTTCGCCGACGAGCCAACTGGTGCTCTTAACTCCCAGAACACTGAAAATGTCCTTAATATACTCTCTGATCTTAATAACGAAGGCCAGAGCATAGTAATGGTAACTCACACCATCAAGGCCGCTGAAAGAGGCAACAGGATCATCTACTTATCTGACGGAGTGATAAGTGATGAGATCGAACTTGGCCCCTATGCAGGCGACTACAAGGATGAGTCAAATCCAGATCTTGAAACAGCAAAAAAACGCCATCAGAACCTAAAGAATTTCCTTCAGGATATGGGATGGTGATCCTTATCTCTAATTTGAAAGGAAAAGAAAAATGTACAGATTTTTCTTTATCGCAAAAAACAATATCAAAAAACAAAAAAGTGACATGATCACTTTCTTCATACTATCGGTCCTGTCCTCTCTCTTTATCTTTATCAGCGCTTCATTTCTAGCTGACACAGGAAAAGTCATCGACACCAACATGGAAAAGATAAATGCCGCTGACATTTTTATCATTACAGGCTACTCTGAGCCTGCAATTGCTAAATTGGAAGAGCTCATAAAGGGCAATGTATATTTCAAAAACTATGAGATGGAGGAATATCTTGATTGCAGCTCAAAGTACAGACTAAAAGGGAGCAAAAACTGGATTGAATATCCCCTGTTTGTAAGCAGCTATGAAAAGCCCCAGAAGATCCAGACTATGAGTATTGATGCTTCAGGTTTTTCCGGAGACGACATAGTTATTCCAATATCTCTTGGCTCAGCCTTTAAAATAGGATCCACCTTTCAGCTAAAGATTGGCGACAACATCTACGACTTTAAAGTTGCAGGCTACAACGAGGATAATCTCTTTTGCTCGCCAATGAACATGGGGACCTACAAGATATATGTATCTGACAAGATGTACGAAACCCTGCGCTTTGAAAACCCAAAAGGAGCATATGACAGCAGGTACGTAAAAACCCAGTTGACTGACACTGCCAAAAAGAAACATATCGATACCAATAAGCTCTCAGACAGCATAGGTGATGAGCTCCTTAACTGGTACAATGACTACTCAAAAGCAAATCTGGATTTTGAGATACCAGGCACTAACATCCTTCCAGCTGAGCTCATGAAGACCGGTTCCATGATACTTCCATTTACTTTCGTGGCGCTGATATTTCTTTTCGCTGTTATCATCCTTGCTATAGCCATCGTCATCATCAACTTCAGCGTAAAGAACTTCATCATGACTAACATGAAAAACACAGCCATCATGGAGGCTTCCGGCTACACAGTCAGGGAACTGGTCCTTATCCTGTTGTTCCAGCTCCTTATGATCTCGGGGCTTGGCGCAGCTGTAGGAATCCTTGTTGGTGCCCTTCTTCTTGATAAGATCGGGATACTTATCCTTATCACTCTTGGGCTTACCTGGAATCAGCCGGTAAACACAATAGTGGTACTCTCAGTTTTCCTGGGATTTTGCCTGGTCGTAGCTTGTCTTACTCTCCTGCTCGGACGGGAATACAGTAAGGTCAGCGTCCTTTCAGCGCTTAGAGGCGGCGTTAACACCCACAATTACAAGAAGAATCTCTTTTCCTTTGATAAGACTAATCTTCCCATCGCAGTGACACTGTCACTTAAGGATACTTTTGGAAGATTTAAAAACCAGCTTGGAATAATCTTTATCATGATGATCCTCTCCATTTCGTCAGTGGTGGCCTTTGGAATGACTGACACTTTTGGCAATGATGAAGGCGTTCTTAACATTGGCGGTTTTGATGTTTATGATGCATTTTTCTCTGGTGATGAGAGCATGGAAGAAACTGTAAGAAACATGAAAACCGTTGAAAATACCAGGCGAGAGATCTGGATGGGCGTAAACTACTCTCATAAAAAGAACAAGCAGAATATCACAACCAGGTCCTTTTCAGACACCTCAAACATCATTGGAGGATCCATTATAGAGGGCCGCTGGCCAAAACACCCCAACGAAGTCATGCTGGCAACAAATGCAGCATCAAGACTTGGTGTTTCCCTTGGAGACGTTGTGACTGTAAGAAACGATATGGCTGATGAATCCTTCATCGTATGCGGTATCTGCCAGACCATGAACAACATGGGGATGATGGCCTTTATGACAATCGATGGCCTTACTAAGGTCACTACTGTTCCAGATTCAATGCAGGTTTGTGTGCAGCTTAAACCGGGCGCTTCTTTTGCCGAATTTGAAAAAGAATTTAAGGATGTTTATCCAGAGGTCACTGTAACTGATTATCAGGTGGCAGCTCACCAGACTGTGGGCCTTATCACAAGTGGCATCAAACTCTTCGCCTACTTTGTAAGCCTACTTACGATCCTGATCGTGGCCTTTGTAGAATCCCTGATCGTTCGCACAAATATCAATAAGCAGTGGAGAAACCTTGGTGTAAGCAAAGCTTTAGGCTTTACCTCAAAAGACCTGATCCTTCAGGTCATGCTGTCCAATATTCCTTCAATTCTTATTGGTGTGGCTTTAGGTCTTGTGCTGTCTCCTTTCCTTGGAAGCAAGCTCATGGTCGGCACATTTATGATATTTGGATTTAAGAGGATAGACTTTAATATAGCTCCTGTATCATATCTTTTCACAGCGGTTATTATCATTGGTGTTGCCCTTATCACATCGGGACTTATTGGCCGCAGGATAAAAGGCCTTGAACCTGTAAAGATGATCACCGAAGAATAGACTGTTTATGTTACAATAATCCATACGGAGATAAATTATGCATTACAACTGTCTTATTGTGGATGATGAAATTGAACTTGCAAAAATGACGGCGGAGTATTTCAGGATGTTTGACGTTTCTACGCAGTATGTAGAAAGCGCCGCATCCTGCCTTGCTTTCTTTGAAGAGGGAAACACCGCTGACCTGATCCTTCTTGATATCAATTTAGGAGATGGATCAGGTTTTGATGTCTGTAAAAAGCTAAGGGAAGACATGCAGCTTCCAATACTCTTTATTAGTGCAAGGCAGAGCGATGACGATGTACTTATAGCTCTTTCCATAGGCGGCGATGACTACGTCAAAAAGCCCTATAGCCTGTCTGTTCTTCTTGCAAAGGTCAAGGTAAACTTAAAGCGCATTGCCCAGATGAAAGAAGCTGGCCAGAACGGAGTTTCTGATCCTGCGTCTTCTGATAGCGGCGAGGATAATAGCTTTTACATGGACTATCCCACCATGTCCGTTATCATAAAGGGACAAAGCATCCCATTAAAGGCCAAGGAATATGCTCTTCTTGACTGCCTGTACAAACACCACGACACTATCGTCAAAAAAGAAGTACTTTTCGATGAAGTGTGGGGAGATACTTTTTTCAGTGACAGTACCCTGAACGTCCACATCAGGAAACTGCGTGAAAAGATTGAGGAAAATCCCAATGAGCCAAAGCTTATTAAGACAGTCTGGGGAACGGGATATATATTAGAGCTATCATGAAAAGTTTAAGACGGATATTCATTTCTTTTACCATATTCATGCTGATCATTCTGGTATTCTTCTGCCACTTAAGCCGCAAAACTGCTTATGGCAAAAGAGATATCGTTTATTATAATGACCTTCTTTACCAGGTTGAGCAGGATCTGGAAAGTGGAATGCCCGAAACCTTCGCTGAGGAAAAATACTCCTGTCAGATCATACTTTCAAAAAAAATAAATGATCCGGAACTGGCTTCTCTTTACTCAAGCGGCGCTCTTATCCTTGACCTTGAAGTAGACGGTAAGTACATTGGAAAAGTTGCCTTCAATGACAAGGAAGAAAACTTCATAAGTGCAAGAAGTCAGTTTATGAGGGCTGCAGCAATTCTTTGGGGAGCTGTCCTTTTGGCCGGATATCTTCTATTGTTCTACATGTACAGAGTCTTTTTAAAGCCCATAAAAGAACTTAAGGATTTTGCAACGGATATCGCAAAGGGCGATCTTGATAAGCCTCTTCCCATCAGAAAGACCAACATGTTCGGAAGCTTCGTTGAAGGCTATGACATGATGAGGGAACAGGTAAAGCTATCTATCGACAGGGAGCGAAAAGGTGAGATTGCAAGAAAAGAGCTGATCCAGGGCCTTAGCCATGACATAAAGACTCCTCTTGCTGTTATAGGTGCAACCTGCGAAGTTTTAGATCTTAAGTATTCAAGGAAAATAAAAGAAGCGGGTGAACAAGACACTGCCGAATACTCTGATACTCTTGATAAGATCAGGACCATTAACGCCAAGGCAGGGAGCGTAAGCTCCCTTATGAGCGATGTGATGCATGCAAGTCTTGAAGATATAGAAAAAATCGAAGTTACAGTCAGTGAAGAGAGCACAGTGATCCTGGAGGATCGGATAAAGAGCCTTTCTTCCTTTGGAAATATCATTATGGAAAACCATATCCATCCCTGCCTGGTTTACATGGACAGACAGAGAATGGATCAGGTTATTGAAAACATTATCAGTAATTCTGCCAAATACGCCGGAACAGACATTACAGTAACTTTTTCACAGACTAAAGACATCCTTATGGAGGATGGAAAAACAGGAAGCTTTATCAAGATAAAGATCCGCGATGAAGGCCCGGGTGTTCCAGATAGCGACCTTCCTCTTATCTCAGAAAAATACTACCGAGGCAAGAATTCAGCAGGTAAATCCGGGTACGGCCTTGGCCTGTTCCTATGCAAGATGTATATGAACAAACAGGGCGGCGGAATGGAATACTACAACGACAACGGTTTTGTTGTGGAGCTGCTTCTTCGTAAAGTCTGATCTACTTATGATGGTCAGTGAAAAGAAACTACTCTGTCGTAGTCATATCCCCTGTCCGCTGTGAGATTTCTTTTGCTGAGGGTAAAGTAAACTACTCCGTTTCTTCTTACAGTGAGGGTTATGGCTGCTCTTCCATCTACAGGCGCTACTATGCTGCTTTTAACAAGCGGGTAGGCAGCGCTTTTTATCAGCTCTGTTTCCTCTTTGGTTGGATAGGAAGGCTCTCCGATATCGTGCCAGAGCTTTAGAGGGTTTGTAGTTTCCTCATCCACAGTCTTGACAATAAGTGACTGCTCTGCCCCATCTGCTGCAGGCAGCGTTATTTCTTTTTCTGTATCTTCTCCATCTATATTCCAGAGAATACCAGCATAGCCCTCTTCGCCCTTTATGATCACAGTGTTGTCATCCCTGTGGATGCAGTCGCTTCCAAAAAGTTTCAGCTGCTTGTAAAAGTAGAAGGTCCAGAAGGTTGGCTTTGGTATATTTCCTGCCGCCACAAGACCAAAACCTCCATGGAAAAGAGATGTTGGAACTCCCTGCTCCTCAAACACATCTCCAAAGGTCCAGTAGGAGTATGCTTCATTCACATCCCCAAGCCTTGAAAGCTGGCCTGCAAGATAAGCTGCATTTATGTTGGTGTCATGGATAACACCCTTGGGAGTATAGGAAGTACTAAACTCCGTAAGGTGGATCGGAAGGTCCTTAAATTCCTCGTAGGAATCAACGATGTCCCTTGTTACCTTGAGACTATCAAAGCGCTCGTTGGAATCCTGAAGCTTTGAGTAGTCATAATGGCCCACCCTCTCAGGAAAATCTACAGTGTAGTGGTGCCTTGTAATCCTGTCAGGGCAGATTCCTTCTCTTTTGCAAAAATCAAGAAATGCCTTGATCCACTCAGCATCTTTCACTCCGCAAATGGCAGGTCCACCAATCTTAAAGCGCTCGTCAAATGCTTTGATGGCAGTGAAAGTTTCTTTAAACAGCTTAAAGTACTCCTCCATGTCAGCTTCATACCAAAATCCTGGAAGATTAGGCTCATTCCAGACTTCTATGGGCCAGGTCACCACTTCTTCGCCGTACCTTGTCATTAAGTGGGACAAAAGAGCTATAACCATATCTGTCCATTTTTTGTAGTCCTTGGGAGGTGTTGTGTTGCCCTTCCAGTAAAATACAGTCTGGGTGCCGCTTGCAAGAGCTTCCGGCATAAAACCAAGCTCTAAGTATGGGCGGATATTGAGCCTCAGGAAGCTGTCAATGATCCTGTCAATGTAAGTGTAGTTGTACTCTACTTTTGTTACTCCATCTTCCTCATACTCGTGATAGATTGAAACATCATCGCAAAAAAGTCCATGACCTCTTATATAAGAAAAGCCGATCATGTCCTGAACAAACTCAAGCTCTTTTAAATATTCCTCTGTCAGTGCAAGGCCAAGACGCCCTGTGCCTACGCAGTAATCTACATTGTTATTGAATGGTACGTTTGTATTTTGATCTACTACGATCTTTTCTGTTTTCATAAAATACGCTCCAATGGATGAGATTTAATTCCTCTATTCTCGGATTATATCTCATTCAGTGGAGCGTTTCTGCCCAGATATTGCACCAAACTTCTCACTTTAAAGAAGCCTTTATCATCTGGTACTCATCGCCTGTCAAGCCGTATAGTTCAGCTATCTTTTTATCCAGGGTCTTTTCTATTTCCTTCTGAGGTTTTTTAGCTTTAATGATCTTTTCAACATAAGCTATGATCTCTTTTTGTTTCCTGTCATCAGCAATAGGTATTGGAATCTGCTCAAGGTGCGAACGAAGTACCTTGACAGAGCCAAACAGCTTGGAATAAACAAACTGCGCAGCACTGGAATTGAGGACTGCCATCACATACTTTATTGAAAGTCCCGGGATCTGCGGGATCAGGATGTTGCAACTGTTTAATGACAGCGTTCCCTTATCGTCATAGGCAAATGCCAGGTCACTGCTGATAAATTTATACAGGAGTTTTTCTTTTGCCCTGTAGATGTGCTCCGGCGCCACTTGTTGGAACTTTTCCGGGGTAAAAGAGATATAGTTCTCCGCTGCATTATACCTGTATTTCTCTATATCAGCCCCCTTAAGCACGGGCTCATTATCAGGCGTCTTGACCTGCGATATATATCTTTTGTTGTCTCCTGTCACGATTCCAAGACCAAAAAGCGCGTTACCCTTAAGTGTAGCCTTGTTTTTAGCATCCATTATCTTTTTGATCAGCGCGTACTCTTGATCAGTTATCTTAAGGCTCAGAGAATCAGCTGATACGACGCGGTCAGTGTCTATGGTAAAAGTATTTATTCCATCATTTACCACAAGGCCTTTAGTGGTAAATCTTTCTTTAGTAACCTGCGCATGCAGAATGATGGATGGACACTGAACCCCATGGAAGGCTTCTCCAAGATACTCCACGTAACTTAGCCTGCAGGATGACATCATGAACTCCCTGATCTTCTTATGGGATTTTACACCAAGTATGGATTCAGGAAGCACAAAGGAAAGATGTCCATTGTCCTTAAGGCTTTTTACAGCTTTTTCAACAAAAGCGTCGTAGGGAACTTCGCTCCCCCACGGGGGATTGCCAAGGATAATGTCGTATTTCTTTTCCTTCATATCAATGAGAAAATCCGACTGAGTAATGTGACTTATGACCATATCTCTGTCACTGATATCGTACTTAAGAGCATAGTTGATCCTTGCCAGCTTTACGCTTATATCATCGATATCATTGGCATATACATTCTCGCTCTTTACAGTCTCCGGAAGCTGCAGAATGAAGTTTCCAGTCCCGCAGCAGGGGTCTATTATCTCTTTTGATTTGATGTCTTTTTCGGAAAAGAGATTGCTGATAAGGCTGTTCACAACCTCTGTAGGTGTGTAATATGCCCCCTTCTCTTTCCTGTTCTTAAGACTACTTAAAGAGATGTAGAGAAGTCCAAGGGTATCCTCTGTGGGAATGTATGTATAGTTTGAGGAAAAGAGATCTGGATGAGACTTTGAAAGCTTAGCAAAGCAGTCTATGTCTACATCAAGATAATTTATTTGGCAATAGATACCGTTTTCTTCTTTGTACTTGTCTTTTATAAGTTTGCCCGCACAGTCAAAAAGAAGTGCTAAAAGTATCTCTTCTGTCACTTCAATTTCATTATCTTTTATATAATTTACAATTACTGATACTGTCCCGATGTTTGGAGAAGATTTGGAAACGTAGGATTCATACAGCTCAAATCCTGATCTGTACTTCTTGTTTCTGCGACTCTTAAGGGAAGCGTTAGTTCCTTTTTCGATTTCGTTTTTGAGCGTATCTATGTAGGAAGTATTAAACAGCGCAGAGCCGCTTTCTGTGGATGTGGGAGTTATTTTCCCGAGCCTTAGCCAGTTTCTGCCTGTTGCATAAGATATGGACAGCTCTTTGCATAGCTGTGACAAGGTCAATAGTTTCTCTTTCATACTCTACTCCCACCAATGATTCTATAGATAATACTAACACAGGATGTTGTCGAAAAGAAAAGGAATAAAAATCGCAAATTAGTTGTTGACAATATGGGTGTTTTCGCGTTATATTATCTTAGTCGGCTCCAATGAGCAGGCACTTATGGCGAGGTAGCTCAGCTGGCTAGAGCACGCGGTTCATACCCGCGGTGTCGAGGGTTCAAGTCCCCCTCTCGCTACTTGGTTATAAGATCCGGAAATGCCTAATTTTAGGCACTTCCGGTCTTTTTTGTTTCGGTTCATTTATGGTACTCCGTCCCAATGTAGAAAAGAAGCTCTTAACTACATTCAAAGGAGATATCGTGGTAATACCCTCATCAGTCCACGAACTAATCCTTATCGAAAGAGAACTGGTTTCAGAATGCACAATAAACTCTCTAAATGAGATAATCACATCAGTTAACAAAGAAGTTGTCAGCCAGGAAGATTTTCTGGATAACAGATATTTCATTCTGGAGCGTAAAGATGAGGGATACGCATTTGCAACAGAGCTTGCAAACGTTTCTTAAGCATAGTTCTTCCAAAGTCAGAATCTACGGCTTATGGATTATGACTAAAAGAGAAAAGTCAGGATTATTCCTGGCTTTTTTCTTTGCAGGCATTTCATTACAATACTTTTATTAAACATATTATATTCATTATAAAATTCAGCGAGAAAACCCCTTCCGATGAAGTCGGTTGTGGGATGAATCGCCTTTACACGAACAGTTGTTTGCGATAGAATAACTTAATCGGAACGTTGAAAACTGTATATATAGGGTTGTACCACGAATCTAACAAACCAAGGACCTGTGGTGCATAAAATATACAAGGTGTTAGTTCCCACGCGCCATAAGCGCATCAAATAACATTTTCAAGTATGCCGAAGGGCTTTGCCTGACGGAGTAGTGGCACCGTGAACGTGCCTTACTATACCGCAAGGTATTGTTGAAACCATTTCCGATGTCATCGGTCATGGTAGTTCATAGGATATATTTAGAGGTAAACAAAAAGACATGAACCCATAGAAATGCTATAATAGGCTTGTAAAGATTATGTTTCCTTGTTATTAGATAAGAGGATTTTAGGATGGTTGTATTAGAAAAATATACAGTTGATGATATCAAAGAGCTAGTCAAACCTCTCCTTAAAAAGTATTCAGCCAAAGGAGCTATCCTGTTTGGTTCTTATGCCAGAGGAGAAGCTACTGAAGAATCTGATATCGATATTGTGGTATTGGGAGGCAAAGGCTTTGACCCTACGGATGTTTTTTGCATAGCTGATGAGCTATATGACTTGTCTGGTAAGGATGTGGATGTCTATGAAGAGCGAGAAATTGATAAATCTTCTGAGTTCTATAAAAACATATTGAAGGATGGTATCAGAATTTGAATCTGCTCGAAAAAGATGGTCTCTCAACTGAGATACTTAGCATACTTTCATATAAATCAGAGCTAGATATAAGCTTAAAAAAGAATCTGCATCACTTTGATAAATCATCACTGCTCAAGGATGTAGATAATGCCATAAGCTTTTATGACACTCAGGGAGAAATCCTTGATAGCATAGCTGTAGACTACAGGATAAAGTCAGAACAGTCTGCTCATCACAAATATGAAAGATACTACCCAGATACCCTTGCAGAAAAAGTATTTAATGATTTACTAGGTTTTAGGTCTCTATGTGATTCATACTCAGATATATTGGCATTAAGTAACGAAAAGAACTTCCGAGTTGCAGATATGTCTATGGGTAAATCAAATGATGACGGATACAGAGGAGTTCACGTATACTTTCAGATAGACCACTACCATTATCCTATTGAAATTCAGTACAACACATATTATGATAGACAATTAAATAACTGGTTACATTCATTCCTGTATAAGAAGGGATATGATAATTCAGTCGGTAAGATAATGCGAAAAGAGTATGAACTTGGAAATATAAAATCCGATATAGATTTTGAGGAGGTGTTAAAAGATGTGCTATCTCGTAGCTAAAGATATAAACAAAAGAGGTTGTGTAGCATTAAAGACTAAGCACGGTCCTGAACTTGTTGCACTCAAAAAAGAACTCATTTCAAAAGTAGGACTTGATAGAATACAGCTCGTAACTATCAGCAGACCTTCTGCATATGGTGAATATGAGCCTTACAGCTTTGTCAAGACTGAATTGGAGCTTAAAGAAGCAGTACTAAATATGTAACTTTGGTTACTTTGTATTTTTTCATTGGTTACTTTGATGATTGGCAGTCCTGGAATCCTCCTTTCTTGTGGTTTCTAGGACTTCGTTAAAGGGTGAAGTCCCCCTCTCGCTACTACATAAAAGGAAGCTAGTATTTATCTAGCTTCCTTTTTTGAGCTTTCCTCTTCGTTATCTTCTTATTCTCCTTCCGGCTGATTTCCGGTATCGCCCTCAGACTGACCAGATGATTCTTCTTTTTCAGTTTCCTCACTGCTGCCCTGTCCGCTTTTATCCTTGTCTTCCTCTTTGGATTCATCTTCCTCTGTTTCGGACTTTTCTTTCTCTTCTTCGGCCTTCTTTCTTTCCTCTTCTTCAGCCTTCCTTTTTGCTTCCTCTTCCTCAGCCTTCTTTTTAGCTTCCTCTTCCTCAGCCTTCTTTTTGGCTTCCTCTTCTTCAGCTTTCTTTTTAGCTTCCTCTTCAGCCTTCTTTTTGGCTTCCTCTTCAGCCTTCTTTTTGGCTTCCTCTTCAGCCTTCTTTTTGGCTTCCTCTTCAGCCTTCTTTTTGGCTTC
>SVGB01000009.1:0-7848 GCA_015056565.1 Butyrivibrio sp. | reverse complement strand
GCTTCCTCTTCAGCCTTCTTTTTGGCTTCCTCTTCAGCCTTCTTTTTGGCTTCCTCTTCAGCCTTCTTTTTGGCTTCCTCTTCCTCAGCCTTCTTTTTGGCTTCCTCTTCTTCAGCCTTCTTTTTCTCTTCCTCTTCCGCTTTCTTTCTCTCTTCTTCCTCTTCTATTTGACGCAGTTCCTCTTCTGTCAACTCACTTGATTCAGTGCTTGAATCTGAGACATCCTGGCTTTCTGGAGTTCCAATCATCATGTCCATAAGATCCTGAAGTTTACCTTCGTCGATACCCGATTCGTCACCCATCGTAACCTTGATCCTGCTCGGATCAGGCTTAATATACTTAACTACATATTCGCCTTCATCAGATATTTGAGGTACCGGATGCTCTACTATGTACCTGAATATCGCCTCGCATCCTTTTCCGGAATAATGAAGTCCGTCACCACCGTTATACTCAGGCTTAACCTGTCCATCAGATCCTTTGAGAATTTCTGCGATATCGAGATAAAAAATATTTTTATCCTTGGCAGTTTCAAGCAGAAAAGCATTGTATTTGTCTATCCATGCATTCTGAACACTATTTTTATATATTCCGTTATCATCGACGGGACCTATTGCCACAAGTACAAGATTGGAATTAGGTGCCATCTCAATCACTTTGTCTATTAGCGCAACAAATGTATCACGATAATGGGTCTCACTGGGATCATTGATTCCGTTTACTCCCAAAAGAATATATATGACAGGTGCCTGGTGAGATGCCAGATAGGTTTTTAAAGTATATTCTTTTCCAGCATTGTTAATGAATGTATTGGATGCAAATGCCGGATGTGATATGCCAATCTGCGCTAAAGCGGCATCATCATTGAAAAAGCCATAGTTGACCATCGCAACTGTTCTTGAATCGCCAAGAAATACGCACCTGTTAAGGTATCCGTCCTTCGCACCTTCTTTTTTGGCAAGTACAGTTGTATCCGGAGTTGACTTTGTCTTCATCCCCTCGGTTGCTGTCTCGACAACGGGCATATCCATCTCACCCTCAGTGGCGTT
Organism: Butyrivibrio sp.; assembly: GCA_015056565.1. Lineage (GTDB taxonomy): Bacteria > Bacillota > Clostridia > Lachnospirales > Lachnospiraceae > Butyrivibrio. The sequence continues at coordinate 6,799 of SVGB01000009.1, read as the reverse complement.
TTGCGTTTCATCACCAATAGACGTTTTCTCACTTATACCCCCGTTGGAATCTTTTATGAATGCCATGAGCAGGATGATTGCAAAAGTAGTCGCAAAAATGGCAGATGAAATGATGATCATCTCTCTTTTACCAATGCGCTGCATTATCTTCTCAAGCCACTTACTCATTACACCTCATCCCCGTCTTTCAAACACGATTTCTGTATCATCAGAAAGAATCATCCTCATTAAAGTTCTCCCAGCATCTTTTCAGGGTCATCAGCTGCCTTAACCTTATCGTTAGCTCTTATGATAATACCATTCTCATCTATAAGGTATGTTGTCCTGACAACACCCATGGATACTTTCCCATAGTTCTTCTTTTCTTTCCAGACATCGTACGCCTCTATTACATTGCGCTCCGGATCAGCAAGCAGGGTAAATGCCAGACCATACTTTTCTTCAAACTTCTTGTGGGAAGCCACAGTATCTTTACTTACTCCAAGTACCACTGCACCCTTCTCTGTAAATTGGGGATATCTCTCAGAAAAACCGCAAGCCTGCTTGGTGCATCCTGATGTGTTATCCTTTGGATAAAAGTACAGTATTACCTTCTTGCCCTTGTACTCTTCCAAAGAGTGCATTACTCCGTTCTGATCAGGCAGCTCAAATGCAGGTGCCTTTGTTCCAACTTCCAACATAGCTGTTTCTCTCCTTTGTGAACTACTCCGACTTATAGAAGTCGGATCTTCCTGCTTCAACCACTACTGCGTTGGCTACGATAATACGTATCTCAATGTCTTACACAATGTCCACAGGCGTATAAGTTCGGGCCATTCCATCCCTACTGTAATATTTAGTTTTAGGCTGCTTCGGTCAGTAGTCGTAATCCTTCGTTTAAGATATTGATAGCAGCATTATGGTCACGGCTTATCGTAAGACCGCAATCACAGATCATTTTTCGGATGGCTAAGTCTTTCATTTCAGGATGCAACGTACCACAGCAATGACATATCTGTGATGACGGAAACCACTTATCTACCTTGATAAGATACTTATTTCTTTCAGATAACTTGTATTCAAGCATAGACAAGAACATCCCGTATCCGTTATCAAGAGTAGCTTTGCCATTACCAAATCCTTTATTAGACATAGATTTCATGTTTAGGGATTCCACACAAACAACATCATACTGATTGGCTATCTCAGTAGATATTTTATGCAGATTATCTAAACGTTGATTAGCTATATGTCTATGGATTTTGTTTACCTTACGGAATTGCTTTATATAATTATTGGACTTAGCCTCGTGTTTCTTAGACCCTTGCATACGTGATAGCTTACGCTGTGCTTTAGCAAGCTTATCATGGCTCTCACGGTAATATTTGTGATTAGTTCCTACGTTACCGTTGCTATCTACATATAAGCCATTAGAAGCGTAGTCTAATCCGATAGCATTGGTCTTATCTGCTACATAAAGATTTATGGCATTGTCGAACTCAAAGAGAACAGAAATATAATATTTGCCGTCTGATTCCTGTGATACGGTAGCGGATTTAATAATCCAATCGCTATCAGGAATGCGATGGATAACAGCTTCTACCTTACCAATCTTAGGAAGCTTGATATATTTATTCTCTATGATAGCAACAGTGCCTTTTTGATTATTAGTAGTATAGGACTTACGACTATGCTTTGCAGATTTGAATTTAGGAAATCCGTTTTTCTTTTTACGGGATTTACTAAATGTATTGCGGAACGCCTCCTGCAAGTCCATCTGCTTATTGGCAAGGGCGAGGCTGTCTACTTCCCTAAGATAAGGGTAATCGTTCTTATATTTAGCAGGCGTAACAGTAGGAAATTTGCCCGTAGCTTTGTAGCCGTCAATCTTATCAGAAAGCATAAGATTATAGACCTTACGGCAACAACCAAAGGTCTTAGCAAACATAACAGATTGTTCAGGTGTAGGATATACTCTGTACTTAATTGCCTTATTTGCCATCTTTCTTTCCTTGTGATTGAATGTATTGTTTTATAATATCTACAGTAGCTCCGCCTGTGGTTAACAGACAAAAGCTCTGCGACCAGAACATCTCTTTCCAAAGAGATTTCCGTATGTGAGGATATTCTTTTTTGATAAGCCTACTGCTTGCAGATTTATAAGCATTTATAAATTTGCTTATTTCTGTATTGGGCTGTCCTCGAAATAGTATATGTACATGGTCTATATCGTGATTCCATTCCTCTAACGTGATGTTATAGGAAGGAGCTATCTTCTCAAATATCTCTCTGAGACGGTTTGAGATTATATCATCTATCACTTTATTACGATATTTGATGCACATGATAAGATGATAATGTAACATGAATACCGAATGATTATTATTGTCTAATTTCACAGTAATTACAACCTTTATAATATTTACGACTGATTACATTTTGATTATAATACTATGAGATACAAAAGTCAATGAAACGCCGTGTTTATCGCAATTCATCCCACCACCTATAGAGGTGGGGGATTTCTTGCTCACGGCGTGTTAAAAATCCGGACAGGATTATTTCCTGTCCGGATTGATGTCGCAATTACATATCAACCTATAATGCCATATTTCTTGTAGAGTTTTTTCCTCTTGTCTTAATTATATCACGAAGCTTTTCCTTGTCATCTGAAATGTGTATGAACTCCATGATTGCGCCAAGTTCTGATGAAAACTTCTCAAAATCTTCTATTTCGTCGGGAGATAACAGATTATAGAGATAATAATTGTTTTCTTGTTTAGTGCGTACTTTTTCACTTTGAATCATACCTTCCTTTTGCTCAAGTAATAGTTTGCCATCTCAAGATATGGATTCCTCCATTCTGGAGCATTGGCTCGCATCTCGGCGTCCTTAGCGTCCATAAACTTACAGAACTCATCAAAGGAATAGCGTTTACTGCTACCATCATACATATACCATTTGCTAGCAGCATTGGGATCCTGTTCAAGAAGTCTTTCACGGGTAGTCTTCTGATTCTGCCTGAGTTTCTCAATGTTTCGTTCGATTAACTCACCTTGCATCTTAATGAACTCATATCCGTCCATGGCCTTTGTAATCTTACCATTCTTCAAGTTTTCCTGAATGAGGCGCTTCGTCCGCTCTGCTTCGGTCTCTTCCTGTTGTTCTTTTTCTTCAACAGCCTCTTTGGCATCATCTATTGCTTTATCAGTATCACTAAGAAGCTTTTCCCACTCTTCATCAGTAAGATCTCCGAGGTCCTTATCACCACCATGAGAAGCAAAGAGATTTGCGGTCTCTTCCAGCATTTTCAGAAGAACTGATGAATCAAACGTTTCACCTGTCTGTTCTTTTGTAAAGGATGCTTTAGATCCAGAAATAGCATCGTTCCAATTGCTCTTTTTGGAGATAGCCTCATCAAGTGAAGTATACTCTGATTTTCCAAGTGGATCAGTGACTCCTTTTAACACACTGTAGCTGCCAAAAGTATATCCGGTACCTGTATCATGGGCATCTGCATACTGACAATATGCAAACATCTCAACTGCCGAGGCATTTTTAGGATCCACTTCATTTATGTTTACGTCGATATCCTTGCCACCAACATGGACTCTTACTATAGCCTCATCTGATCCAGGCTTAAACACTTCTGATGCAGTCATCACATAGCTCATGTTTCCTACAGGAATAGAACTCATTCCAATTATGGGACTAACTATCTCTTTCTGATCATCTTCCTTATCACTTATCTCGACAGGCTTCTCTGCAGTTGCCAAATCAGCTCCGCCGATTTCTCTGGTGCCATAGTAACTTATGGCCTGGAAGCGGATTCCTGAAAATGTGCCAAAACTTCCGGTATCTCCCAAAAACTTTGCACCTGCAAATGTTGTTGCATTCTCTACCGGCTCAGGAGAAATACAATTACCCACACCTGATGTCATCATAACTTCCATCAGCCTGTTTATGTGAGAAAGAAGCTGCTCTGCTCCAAGTGTACTTACTCCCATCATCTGAAAGTTGTTTATGGAGCCATTCAGCTCTGACAGATAATTCTTTTTCTCAAAGATATCATAAGGGGCTACTCCATCTACTGCCTGCATAGCTTCATCAGCAATACCCTCAGTGTCACGGATATACGAGCACAATGCGGCAAATTCTGTAAAATCCGAATCTGTCGGATTCACTTTATAAGGATCGATCTCTTTTGAGAACTCATTGCCGTTTTCATCTGTTCCGGTTGCAGTATATTTCCTGCTGTCTCCCATCACATCAATCCTTATCTCAAACTTCTGCATCACGCCTTGATAAGAATAGGCTGTTTTGCCATCAGCAAGTTGCGTTGATGTCATTCCTGAGTTCCACACATTTGCTGTTATAACTCGTGTATATCCTTTCTTTGCAGGCTCTTCTTTTGCCAGGGTATCTACTACTCCAGAAGAATCTTCATCTTTTTTGATGACAGCACTCTGGAAATCATTGTTTCCGAAAGTCTGATTCGAATAATAGTGGGCACTCTGTACAAATGCACTCTGTGAGCAATAATAGTTTCCGTTTGTTATTGTATTGGACATAAGTGTTCCTTTCTGCGGTTCATCTGTCAGTCAGAACCGCTCCACTCTCCTGAAAGGACCGAGTGGTTAATTGATTATCAGTTGCGGCGCCTTGCTCTTTACTTTCACCTTCCTTCTTAACATAAAAAAGCCGAATATCATTAGATTTATCAATCCATTGATATCCGGCAGTTCCATCCTAACCTCTTTATATATTATCGGAAAAAGTGTTTTGCTCCTTAAGTGCCATATAACATTTTTCTATGCTCGATAGCCTTTTCTGTCAGCTCTTTATTAAGATCCTGCTTTTTCTGATAGTCCTCAAACTGCTTCTTTTGTCTCGCTGCTCTCTGAGCCCGGCGTCTTGCATTATCATTGTTGTTATTTCGCCTGCTCCGCTGAGAGTTCTCGCTGCGCATCTTCTCCAAAACTTCATCAAGCTTCTCTGCAGCACTCATAAGTTCTGACTCACGTCCCTTGATGGCTAGATCAACGTGCTGAATGGTTCCGGCAGTCCCATCCTCCTTTAGAAAGATTCCTGTCTTTCTCACTTTCCCATCTAAAGCACCATCCGCACCATCAAGAGTAAATTCAGTATTCTCTGATCCCAGAAAGATAGCGCCAACACCAGATTCCTTTAACGTCCTAAGTTCATCTTTTCCATCATCAGTCTTACTCCAGACTTTGAGCTTATCATAGACCTCATCGTTTTCATCAATCCAACCATTGCCATCTGTATCGTACTCAGCAAGATCCTTAAAGCCATCACCGCTCTTTACTCCAAACAGCTCATTGCCATCATTTATCTTGTCATCTCCGTTTTTATCAAGAGCTAAAAATCCACTCCCGGACTTGGTCATTGATATTTCATCCTGCTTGCCGTCCGCATCAAGATCAAATTTAAATTTCTTATCGCTTAGAGAAGCTGTTTGAGTTCCTGTGTTGATTATCAAAGGATCAAATAGATTATCCAATGGTGACGATATCGGTATGAATGTCTCATGTTCCTTTTTGCGAGACATGCTTACGTCCACATCAACATTTATTTCTCTTCCATCTTCTGTTTTGATATTACCTGTTGCCTGATAATCAGTTTTTTCCTTTTCTACATGTTTTTCTACTATTCCGGCAAAAAATCCGCCTGTCCCTGCGCCGCCACTACTCAAATCCTTTTGATAGCTGTAATTTGAATTAGAATAAACATCACTACTTGCTATCTTCATATGCTGTTCACCTCATAAATTTGCGCATTTGAGTTCTAAAACCATCTTGAAAACATTGATGACAAGAATGAATTACCATATCCTCCAAAACTACTATAACCACCCAAAAAGTTTCCGGTATTGTATCTGCCATTAGATCCATAAATGCCCGTATTCATTGAATATCTGCTTGATGTGATGGCTGCTTGCGATGTTAAAGATGCATTGTTTCTAAGCCTTTGTCCGAATGATCCGGCTCCTCCCAATGTCTTTTTTACAGTAGCCTTGTCTGCTCCTTTTAATATATCCTCATCTACAGATAGCTCTCCTGTCTTTGAGTTGTAACCTATTCCTATCTTTCTGAGGTCTGACACATTATTAAGTGCATCTTCTCTCATCCATCCGGCTCTGTTTCTAACTGTGGTGCTTGTAGTGTTTCTTGCTCCACTGTTGACATCATTGTAACCATCTACAAAATTCTTTACAGTTTTAAGAAGCTGGTCTGTGTTCTTTTCTTCATAAATCTCACTGTTTGCAAGTTTCTTACCGGCGCTTTCTACCTTTACAGCTCCATCAGCAACCTTCTGATCAGACATATATGCACTATTGTATGTGCTGTTATATGCGTTATTCATAGCTTTCACGGTATTGGCACTTAATCCAAAAAAGCTATTATTTATAGCGCCTGATGTTCGTGATGTGCCTCTTGTTCCTGTAGTCCTACTGCGATTATTAACATTAGACGTTCCTTGTCTGTTCCAAATACTGGAGGCTCCGCCTATCCTGCTAGTCAGGACATCAAAATAGTTTTGCCCAAAATTCATAAAAACACCTCCTGAGTAGAGCACTTGACGAGGTTCTTCCCGAGTCTAGTGCGAACCATACCTGTGCACTTAACGAGGTACTGTCGAGTTTAATGCAGCAGGTAGTTTCTGTTCCATATCAAGTATCGTCTATGACCGGAGGCAGTTAAATAGCTTTGACACGAACAGACCTTTTTATGTAATGAATAGTCAGTTTTTCTTCTGCAACATTACCTTAACCTTAAAAACCTTGTTTTCTGAATTA
>SVGB01000008.1 GCA_015056565.1 Butyrivibrio sp. | reverse complement strand
ATGCTTGTCCGGATAATAAAAGATTACGTGTCCGGATAATTCAAGAATCCTGTCCGGATGTTACAAGAATCATCAATTTAAACCCGGATTATTTTGTTGTTGAGTGCATAGAGAGGTGTTCCGATATGTTAATGGATAGTTTTTAAGAGGCATTCATAAATGGAATGCAATGGTAAATGGTATAAATGTTGATGTGACAGGACGGGATAGATTAAAGTATAATATACTGTAAAAAAAGAATTAAAGAAAGAAGACGAGCTATGAAGATTCCAGTATATAAGCCAAGCCTTATAGGCAAAGAAAAAGAATATGTAGTGGACTGTATTGATACAGAGTGGATTTCATGGAAGGGGAAATATGTTCCAAGATTTGAGAAGGAGTTCTCTACTTATATTGGAACGCAATATGGCGTTGGTGTGTTCAATGGTACAGTGGCGCTACACCTTGCTATGCTCACTCTTGGTATCACTGAGGGCGATGAGGTTATCGTACCCAGCTTTACTTACGTTGCTTCAGTTAATGCCATTTCATATGTTGGAGCAACACCTGTTTTTGTTGATTCCAGGCGTGATAGTTGGCAGATGGATCCTGAGGATGTAAAAAAGAAAATTACTGATAAAACAAAAGCAATCATAGTTGTTCATCTCTATGGACATCCATGTGATATGGATGAGTTAACAGAAATATGTAAAGAGCATAATCTCTTTATGGTAGAGGATTGCGCTGAGGCTATCGGATCTGAATTTAAGGGGCAGAAGGTGGGATCTTTTGGTGATATAGCCTGTTTTAGTTTTTTCGGAAACAAAACTATCACAACAGGTGAAGGGGGTATGGTTCTAACCAATGATATATCCCTTTATGAGCGTGCGATGAGAATCAAAGATCAAGGAAACGCTAAGTATAGGATGTATTGGAGCGACATTATAGGTTACAATTTCCGTATGACTAATATTCAAGCAGCAATCGGATGTGCCCAGCTAGAAAATATTGATAGATTTATAAACAGGAAGATCGATATAGCTGCCCGCTATAGAGAAGGGCTTAAGGGACTACCGCTTAAGACTATGGATCCAATAGGAGAAGTTAAACATACTTATTGGATGTGCAGTATCATATTAGATGATGCCAATGAGAGAGATAACTTAAGAGCATATATGGAGGAAAAGGGTGTTGAGACAAGACCGACATTTTATCCTGTGCATACTATGCCAATGTATTCTCATAAGTATCAGAAGCACGTTAATGCAGAGTATCTTGCATATAGAGGGATAAATCTACCTAGTTTTCCAGCTATAAAGGATGAAGAAATAGATTATGTTATTGACGCAATAAAGAGCTTTTTTGCAGAAAGACAATAGTAATGAAGAATTTAACGGTAGCTTTATTGGCTGATGGATTATACACATGGGATGGTGGGACAGATTTCCTTTCTAATATCGCATGTGTATTTCAGTTTGCAAATAAATATGTTGACTATAGTATTAAGATGTATCTTGTGATTCCTAGGGAATATTTCCCATTGAGAATCGCAAGACGGTTGATTAAAAAATGGGATTTGGGTGAAAAGAAAAATATTGAGAGAGTTACCAGCGTTTTTAGTGTACTTTGTCCGGAGATTTCGGTTGTTTTTTATAGGAAGCACATCAAGAGGATATATGATGACAAAGGAAAAAGCCTTGACAAGACACTAAAGAAAATTGGAGCAGATATCTGTTTCCCAGTGTTAAGAGATTATTATCCTCAAATAAAGACACCCTGGATTGGGTATATTGCTGATTTTCAGGAAAAATACCTTCCAGAATTGTTTGATGAAGCGACATTGACTTATAGAGAGAATAATAGCAAAAGACAGGTCCAAAACACCAAGTTTTTTATTGCAACATCAGAATCAGTGAAGAACGACCTGGAACACTTTTATCCAGGGGATTACAAAGTGTTTGTACAGCCATTTGCACCTTTTGCACCGAAGGCTTTTATTGAGTGCGCTATTGATATATCTAAATATAATCTTCCACGGAAGTATTTCATTATTTCTAATCAGTTTTGGATACATAAGAATCATATGACAGCGATTAAGGCCATGAAGCAAGTGGTTGATGCGGGATATAATGACGTTGGCCTTGTGTGCACAGGAAGGATGTATTCTGATGATCGTGACGGAGAATACTGTGACGAGCTAAAAAAAATGGTTGAAGAGCTTCAACTTGAAAAGAATGTTTTTTTTGTAGGATTTATTCCTAAAATGGATCAGATTCAGATGATAAAAGATTCAGTGGCACTTATTCAACCATCGCTTTTTGAAGGCGATCCGGGTGGCTGTTCGGTTTATAATGCGTATTCGCTTATGGTGCCGTCGATTATGGCTGACATTAGGGTTAATAATGAAGTTGGAGATTCAGAGTTAATTAGGCATTTCGAGGCTAAGAATTCTAAAAATCTAGCAGATGAAATGAAGTTGTTGCTTGAAGGTAAAAGAAGGACAGTTGGTAATAAGGAATTGAACAGCCATAATAGTGATAATATAAAGGTGTTGGCAGAATTTTATCTTTCAATGGTAGAAGAAGTCATCAGTAATTATTGATATAGATTGCTTTATTTACTAATCTACATCTTAAATTTGAGAGGGGTTTATGCTATTAGAAAAGGCAGAAACTGACTGGTTAGGGAGTAAGCCAGTATTTTATAATGATAGTACAAATAAAGTTAGCTACAAGATGGATGAAGTAATAGATTTTAACCACTTGGAGTTTAATCCTGAAGGATTGCGGAATTATTTACGATTTGGTTATTGTGTACTAGGATTGACACCGTTTGAGCACGTGAGATTCCTTAGATATTCATCAAGAATATGGCATGATGAATCGGGAAAAATTTGCATAGAAGAATATGAAGATCCAGTTAAAGACAAAATAGATAAAAAAAGTGATTGTAATGATGTAATTGCGGGATTAAAAGACTGCGTAAACAATTGGGAGATGAGTCATAACAAGATTGTACTGCCCTTAAGTGGTGGATACGATTCAAAGCTACTTTTGTCATTGATCAGTAACAAGGATAAAGTTTATGCATATTCTTATGGTTATTCAAAGAAACAAATAGACTCATTTGAAGTTATACGTGCAAAAAAAGTGGCAGAATTATATGGTGTCAAATGGGAACATGTGCAACTTAAAGATTTTTTGAAATTCATTCCTGATTGGAATGATCAATATGGTTCATCAATGCATGCACATGGAATGTATCAGATGGATTTTTACAATGAGATTGATCGGAGAATTGGGCATGAGGACACTTGCGTTCTTAGCGGAATTATTGGTGATGCATGGGCGGGGAATGTTAGGCTTGCAGAGATCAATAACTCAGAAGAACTAGATAAATTGTCATATTCACATGGGATGGATATACATAGTGATATATGCTTGCTACCCGAAACTAACGATATAGCTGAGAGTTTTTGGAATGAACATAAATATGAATTGGAAAATGAAAATTGGAGAATTGTTTATGCCATGCGATTGAAAATCATGCTTTTACGATACTTGTTAGAAACTCCAATTCAAATTGGATTTGATGCATGGTCGCCATTCCTTGATTTGCAAAACGCTATGTCAATGCTAACTATCCCATGGAGTCAGAAGGGTGACAGAAAATGGCAAAAGGAATATTTTGAGCATGAAAACATCGAGTATGGATGGTTAAAGCGAGAATGTGACTACAATATGATAATAAATGAGAGTGCTATGCGTCTTACGAGATTGGAACCATTAAATACGGAACTACTCAGTAAAATAGTCAAGAGAGAATTTGTTGAAAGCATTAACAGGGAATTGGTTTGTAAGCCCATGCAGAGTTTTTCAGCAAAACCTAGAACTATTCCCAATGTTATAAATAAGGCAATAAAAAAATATAATAGTTCAAAAATAAGTGCATTATATTCATACGAAATTTTATATCCGTTACAGAAAGTAATGGAAAAGAGTTTTTAGCGGATTGAGACAAGGTTAATATGAGAGCATTTTTTTCTGGTGATTTATGTATAAAATCCACAATAACCAATGAATTTATTTCCAAAGATCTCAAAGACAAAATAGAAGAATGCGAAATCGTTTATACGAATCTTGAAGGACCATGTCTTAGAGAAAGGGATATACTGCCTATAAAAAAAGCTGGACCAGCTATATCGCAAAACAAAGATAATGTACGAATACTAAAAAAAATAGGCTTTAACCTCTTTGGACTTGCTAATAATCACATAATGGATTATGGAAAGAAGGGGCTGGAGGATACTCTTTCGGTTTTAAAGGATTGTGGTGCGTCGTATATTGGAGCAGGACTTAGTGAGGAAGAGGCATATTCTGTATATAGATACGTAAAAGATTGTAGAGTATCTGTGATTGCTGTTGCAGAAAAGCAATTTGGCTGTATTAATGATTCCACATGTGGTTTTGCTTGGATGAATGATTCTAGAGTTGAAGAGATAATTCGTTCAGAAAAAAAGATAAGTGATTATGTAATTGTTACTTGTCATTGCGGCGCAGAGTTGTTTGATAAACCCTTACCGGAAGTTCGATTTCTGTACAAGAATTTTATTGATTTTGGCGCAGATGCAGTTATCGGTCATCATCCGCATATTTGTCAGGGGATAGAGGAATATAAAGGACGACCTATATTCTACTCGCTGGGGAATTTTGCGTTTGAAGATTTCGGAGATTATCCTTTAGATGTTGCATACATTGGAGCTGTTGTAGTTATTGATATAGATTCAGCAAAGAAGATGACTTATGAAATCCTACCAGTCGCATATAATTCGGAAGGAATTACACTATGTGATGAGGAAAAGTTTATAAGATGGATTACTGGTAAGTCGATTGAACTTAAAGAGCAACAGAAGTATTTGAATGAGATAAACAATTATTGCATAAAAATATATGATAATGTTTATGAAGATTACATTTTAAAAGGATGTGGCTTATATTTTCACTCTTTTAAAAGCAGCTTGAGTACATTGGTTAAATTAATGCTAAAGAGACGGGATAAAGATTATCTGCTTCAATGGCACAATTTTGCTGTTGAGACAAATCGATGGATAATCGAAAGGGCCTTATCCTTGAAACATAATTGAAGATTTTGGTGCTTAAAATGAGTATTAGTCGAGAAGAAAGCAAAATACTGAAAGCAATTGCTATAATGTCCGTTATTTTTGCACATGGTTATGGATGGGCGGGAGCGTTTGCGTGTGTTCCGATAATAAATAGTCGTAGATTACTAACGTTTTTCGTTCAATGTGGATTGACACTTTTTTTGTTTTTGTCAGGATATGGAGTGTATCATTCTTATTCGGAAAAAGGTTTTGGCGCCTATTGGAATAATAAAATAGATAAGGTATTCGTTCCCGCTACGATTATTCAGCTGGTGTGGTGCCTGGTTTTATTTTTATGTAATAGTAAGAGCTTAGTACTTGGTGAGGGGGAATGGTATGAGTTGTTTTTGGACATAATATGTGTTAATCCCCACAATCGTGCTGATGGAACTATGTGGTTTTTGAGTTTTTTACTGTTTTGTTACTTGAGCTTCTATTTTTTCTTTAGGTTTATACATAATAAGAAAGCAGCATTGATGCTTTTGATAGTGTACTGGATGATTTTATCACCTATCATGCCGAGAATTTGGGTGGATGTCCAATATTATATTCCAGCTTTTGTCATGGGAATTATAGTTGCATTTGTTTCAAAGATCAGGATTTTTCATTTAAGGAAAAGGTCGCTATTTTATATCATCTTACTTCTTGCCGTAGTAATTTCATTGTATCTTGTGTTTTTGTTTAGGAAAAACTATGTGGTTGATGTTGTGGGGGGCTTATGCAGTGCATTCCTTTTTATACTACTGGTGAAACTTATTGGAACTGGTTACCTTAGGCACATAGGATACTTTGGGGGGATTTCTTTCTATATATATTTGTTGGAATATAAGGTTATGTTTGGGGCTGTTGATTATACACGTTATTCTGATGCAGGCAGATTGCTGCTTTTTACAGTGCTGTTTGCAATTACAATTATACTGTCTTTTGTTGTAGATGCCATAATGAGGCGAAATGCATAACCCTTGGCTTATTAAGTGTTGCACATCAGAGTATCGGTAAAGGGAACGACACATGAATAATACAATAATAGTCCGATTTGTCGGTGGACTTGGCAATCAATTGTTTCAATACTCATATTATAAATGGCTTGAAATCCAATATCCTGAAAAGGAAATATTGGCAGATTTGTCTGAGTTTGAATTTGACCGTCCACACGATTCAGCTTTCTTTTGGGAGATATTTAAAGACATCAATATAAAAAAAGCAAATCGCATTCAATTGTTTAAAGCAAGCGGTTATATCCCCAAGATTTATGGGGGAAAAGGGAGTTGGCCTTTAAACAAGCTTCGCACAATGATCAACTCTTCTTTATTGGAGTATAAAGGTTTATTCTTGGATATTTATCATAATCAACCGGAAGATACAAAGAGAATAGTTGAAGATGGTATAACATATCTTGAAGGGTATTGGCAGAACCTGTTTTATTATGACTTCTTACAAAAAAAAGTTGGTCCGTTTAAATTCCTGATAGATAAAGAAATACGATATCAAAGAGAAATCAGGGAATCAAATGCTGTGGCGGTACATGTTAGACGTGGCGACTATGTAGGGAGTGAGTATGAAAAAGATTGTGGAATAGAGTATTATACCGCAGCAATTCAATATATGATGGAAAATATTGAAAATCCTCACTTCTTTTTCTTTTCTGATGATCCGGAGTATGTTAGAAATACATATAATTGGTTGGAGAAGAAAACAATTGTCCAAGATAATATAGGGCAAAAAAGTTATTATGATATGTTTTTGATGAGCTGTTGTCCTAACTGTATATTAGCAAATTCTACGTTTTCGATTTGGGCAGCTTATCTTAACAAGAATAAGAATCAGATTGTGGTTTATCCAGATGTTTTTTTTGTAAAGAAGATGGTTAAGCCGGAATGGGTACCAATTTCTGTATAAAATAAAGAATACATGGTTAGTGTTATGAATGATGAGTTGGATTATATAGCGCCTGTAGCTGTTTTTGCATACAATAGACCTGACAAGATAAAGGCCTGTATTGGTGCTCTTGAGAAATGTGAATTAGCTAATAAGACAGAGCTTTTTGTTTTTGCAGATGGATACAAGGGAGATAAGGATAAAGAAAAGGTTTTGGAAGTGCAAGAATGGCTGCATGATTATGTGGCTCGTAAGGAGTATGCATTTAGTAACGTTACCTTGGTCATAAAAAAGCAGAATGCGGGGCTTGCAAGAAGTATCATAGAAGGTGTCACAAGGCTTATGGATACATATGATCAGGCCATTGTGGTTGAGGATGACCTTTTGGTTTCACCACTTTTTCTTCGATATATGAATGAAGGTCTCGAGTATTATAAAAACAATAAGAAAATCTGGGCTATGGCATCCTATGGTTATGATTTGAAGGCTCTAAAAAAATATGATCATGACATTTACTATGGGTATAGGGCATCCAGTTGGGGATGGGCTTCCTGGAAGGATAGATGGGATACTGTTGATTGGGAAGTTTCTGATTATCAGCAGCTGATGAAAGACAAGAAGGCTCAGAAGAAGTTCTGCCGAGGCGGCGGAGATCTTTTAACATATCTTACCATGCAGATGAATGGAAAGTCAGACTCCTGGGCAATCCGATGGAATTATGCTGCCTGCAAGCAGGATATGCTGACTGTGTATCCAAGGCTTGGACTTGTGAGCAACCATGGTTTTGATGGAAGTGGTACACATTCCGGGAAAAGTGGATATGCTGAGGTATTAAACCTGAGTGATAATGCTTATGATATAACATTTGAAGACTTAAAGTTAGATAAGAGGATTACTAGAGAATTTTATCTTCTTCATACTGATACGTTTTGGAAAAAAGTAAAGCGCAATGCATCACTAAAGGGTATCATCAAGATACTTAAGAGATTATGAACATTGTTTTTTTGAAATTATATATAACAAGGGAAATAAACAACACCTTTTATAATTCGCAGGAAATTGGCCTTGCCAAGGCTGTAACTTATATTCATCCAGAGCATAGGGTGGATATTATTCTGTTGTCAAAAGCCTGTGTTCAAGAAGAGGCTTATGGTATATCAGACAGGATTACTGTACATGTATTTCCTGCTAAAGGAATTGGCCATCATGGAATACTTGACTTGTCCATATTATTGAAGATGAAAGCAGACCTGGTCCATCTCCTGGCTGATAATATGCTATATGCTCCAAGTGTTATCAGATACTGCAAAAAGAATAGTATAATGTGTCACCTATATATTGGAACACTTTATACGGATAGTAATAACTGGATTAAGAAAGTTGCTAATAAAGCATTGATTGGCAGGAATATAAAAGCCTATAGAGCAGTGCCTGTTTATGTTAAGACGCCTGCTGTACAGAACCAGTGTAAGAAACATGGAATTGATGCTAAGCTTGCACCTGTAGGAATTGGGGTTGAGGACACGACTCTTTCTGTACAAAGTGTTCAAGAGATTCGTGATGAGTATGGTATTCCAATGGAAAAGAAGGTTATGCTGTTTGTTGGGCGGCTCGAGAGTTATAAGCATCCATATGATGCCTTAGAACTTTTGGAAAAACTTGATGACAGCCATTATCTGCTAATAGTGGGTAAAGGTGCTCTTGAAAGTGACTTTGAACAGATGATTTTTGATAAAAAACTCACTGGAAGGGTTACTCTATTGCAGACTGTTCCCAACGTAAAAATGCGAAATCTGTATAAGGCATGCGATTATTATGTGAATTTCAATCCAGATGAGATATATGGAATGGCGATACTGGAAGCTATGTGCCACAGATGCCCCGTGATTGCCATTAATGCTCCAGGCCCCGAGTTTATGATAAACAACGGGGAGAATGGTTATATCTGTGAGTCTTGGGAGAGCATGTATGATATAATTACTATGCTTGACAATGATAAAGAATTGGCAGCGACAATTGCAGATTCAGCAAGGACCAGAATTCTTTCTGATTTTGTCTGGGACAAGGTTGCTGGCTGTTTCGAGGATTTTGAATAATGACGATTGAAAAGGATAAGTGTCCTGTTTTTGGAGTTAATTATACAATAGCCTCTATTTCAGGGGCTGTTTTGTTTGTTAAAGATCATATAGAAGAGCTTCGTGGCAAGTACATCTGTTTTTCCAATGTTCATACCACTGTGATGGCTAGAGAAAGCAAGGATTATAAAGATGTACTAAATGGAGCAGCATTTGTATTTGCTGATGGAAATCCTATAGCTAAGCGTCAGAGAAAAAAAGGATATCGTAAGGCAGAGAGAGTGGCAGGACCTGACTTTATGGAGCAGATGTTTAAAGCTACCGCTGATGGTAAGATTTCTCATTATTTCTATGGAGCTAAGGATGGTACGCTAAAGGCGCTGGAAGAGCGCCTAAAAGAGAAGTATCCGAAGATAAGCATTGTGGGGATGTATTCTCCTCCATTCCGCGAGCTTTCTAAGGAAGAAGCTTTGAGTGATATAGATAGGATCAATTCTTCAGGTGCTGATATCATATGGGTTGGACTTGGAGCTCCCAAGCAAGAAAAATGGATGAATGCACATGAAGGTATGGTGAATGGGGTGATGATGGGGGTCGGCGCCGGCTTTGATTTTCATGCCGGAACTATCAAGAGATCACCCAAGTGGATTCAGAAGATGGGCTTTGAGTGGCTCTATAGGCTTTTCCAAGACCCTAAAAGGCTTATAAGCAGATATCTTGTTACTAATACCAAGTTTTTCTATTATTCACTACTAGAGAAAGTAAAGAAATGAACATTGCTGTTTTACTGACATGCCATAATAGGAAAGAGAAGACCATTAACTGTATTAATGGTCTTTCTTTTAATGAAGCTGATATTCATTTTATTGTTGTTGATGATGGTAGTAACGATGGAACAGAGGAAGCTCTTGAGGATATACAGAAATCTCTCAACTCAGGAAAGAAATTGACTGTCATTAGAGGTGATGGCAATCTTTTTTATTCAGGAGGAATGAGGCAGGCAATGGAGTATGCCAGGCAGCAGGATGGATATGATTGGTATGTACTGGTTAATGATGATGTCTCATTTGACAAAGGGGTTATAGACAAGGTCGCAGATAGACTATCAAGCACTGACACTGTTTTTGTTGGAGCGATGCGAAGTGCTGACGGGTATTGTACTTATGGAGGAGTCAAGTATACTAGTGGTATACACTATAAAAAAGTAACTCCTAAAGATGATAATAGAGAATGTGACACCTTTAATGCTAATTTTGTTGCTATCCCATCAAGCATATTCAATAGCGTGCCCATAATGGATATTCACTATAAGCATAGTCTTGGGGATTTTGATTATGGCCTAGCTGTTAAAAGAGCTGGATATAGAATAGAAGTTCTGCCATTTTTTGCTGGAATTTGTGAGAATAATACGTCAAATGGCACATGGAGAGACGTGACACTTTCTAGGCGAGAAAGGCTCGGAAAGAAAGAGTCCATAAAAGAAGCACCGTTTAAACAGTGGTTCTATTTTTTAAATAAGAATTTTGGGTTGTTTTATGCTTTGGTTTACTCCATTACGCCATACATAAGGATAATGATCAGAAAGTGAGAATAGTATGATAGTTGAATTTATAGAAATCATCTATAGGATATGATAGTATTACAAAGTATTTGTTATTGAGGATTTACTTAGTTTGGAGGCGTTTGTAATGCAAAACAGTAAGAAGATATCGGTAATTGAGATATTAATATCTACTATTATTTTTTCGGCAATAGTTTTTGGTGTGGTTCTGGGTATGGGAACAGCAATGTCAGGTTGGCACCTTGTCGATGACCATGAATATTTGGAATATGCATATATGGTTAAATATCAGAAGCAGTCGCTTCTGGATGTAATAAAATGGGCATTATCTTTTGATACCATGACAAGAAACAGATTCTTGTACTATCCATTCAAGTTCATTATGGTTTCTATAGTTGGTGCTAACTCGTTTTCGATATCCATGGTTAAGGCAGGGGAAGTGGTTGTTTTTATGCTACTTCTCTTTGTCTGTGCTAAAAAGATTTGTGGATCATACTGGGTGTCGTTATTTTATTCAATAACCTGCTTAGTTGGATATCAGAGTCCTGTGTGGTGGAAATTAGGAACAGAGCAGGTTCAATCAGGAATATGTTTTGGCATTGCGTTTTTTGCACTCTTGTTATGGCTTGAAATGCCTCAAAAGAAAGCATACGCCATAGTTAGTATTCTTTTTATGCTCTTTATGGGATGGTTTCATGAGTCATTTGTATTGGTAATGCCTTTTCTTGCTCTTTATCCAATTTATGAGAAAATCAGAGAAAAACAGATTCCAATTAAGGGCATATTAAAGTCATTGAGAACAGAATGTAGTGGTTCATGGTGGTATACTATTACATCTTTGGTGCTATTTGTAGGCGTTATACTGAGCATTGTTCTAAGACTAGGCCTGAGTAGTCATAGTCCTGTAAGCTTTAGCAAGAGTAGACCTATATCTGAATATATAAATACATTAAAATACACACTGGATATTGGTCTTAAGTGGTATTGGTATCTTGGAATCATATTAACTGCAATAATTCTTACATATTATGAACAGATAAAATACATTTGGGCAGACATACTGATTATATTAGTTTTTGCTCTTCCACAGTTTGTGCTTTATAGCAAAGAAGGAATAGTTGAGAGATACATAATTCCAATAATCATTGGAATAGCAATGTTTTTCATCCTCTTTGTGTATAGAAATGGATTTTTAAGCGGCAATAGAAAAAAATTTTACTGTATAGTCTTACTTTTAATGCTTGCTCTAAATGCAAGAGCCATGGTTATTGAAGCAGATTATTTCAGATTCAGGGGGGAAAGCGTTACAAAGATGTTGGAAACCACTGCGGATCTGTCTGAAAAAGGCTATAAGGTTATGTGTTGTTTGGGTAATGCAAATCCTGAAGCTGACTGGACAGTTGACATGTATCTGAAGTCTGAAGGCTATGATGGAATCTACTATCTTGATGCTGAGGGTACTAGGGCAACCAATGTTAGGCCGTGGCTCAATAGCTCAAATGCTGAATATTGCGATATTAAGGATATGGATGTGATTTTTGCGTATAACAGGGATGACAGACATTTTACTGTTGATCTGGAGTTTGATGTTTCAGACTATGTATACAAGAAGTGCGGGGGATTGGATTTCTACTTCAAGAAGTCTGTGGCTGATGAGATTGGTGGGGATTATCTGGAACGTTTGAATGTGAGACCAACGCTATATGGAATTGGAGAATAGTATTTTAGGGGGTAAAAGATAAGCTAAGGTTAGGGAAATATAAATGGTTAAGTCGTTCAATAAAAAAGAAATATGGCAGGTTTCTTTATTGTTGATAGCTTTTTTGCTTTCACTTATACCTGTTTTTGTGATGGCTAAGTACGATTGCGCCAGTGGCGATGATTTTAACTATGGCGCAGCTGCACATTTGATTTTTCTGGAAACAGGATCAGTTATTGCTGCTATAGAGGCAGCTATAGGCACAGCGATAAGTATATATCATGGTTGGCAGGGGACATGGTTTGACTGTTTTTTGTTTTGTCTTCATCCGGAAGTATTTTCTGATGAGGCGTATGTCATTGTTCCGTATATATTTATTTTTATGCAGATTATATGCTATCTAGTATTTGCACATCATTTTTTGAAGGTGCGTTGGCAGTTTAATGGGATGTATTGGGTTAAGATAGCGTTATTGTTTCTAATGTTTTCAATTCAGCTTGTGCCTTCGCAGAAAATGTTAGCGTTTTGGTGGGTAGGATGTATTCACTATGTATTACCCATGTGCATGGCGCTATTTGGCATAGTTGCAGCGGATAATTTCTTGTTGACATATAAACTACGTTATTTGGTTTATCTCATACTATTGGGTACACTGATCGGTGGAGCTACATATCCGGCTGCGTTATTGCTTCCAGAAGTGGTACTTGTTTTGTGGCTAGAAAGAGCTGTTGTAGCCAGAAAAGTAGATAAGAGAGATGCGCTGCTGATCATTCCGTTAGTCTTGGAAATGATCGGACTGGTAATCAGCATGAAAGCTCCTGGAAACGCAGCACGAAGCGCGTTTGAGATCAGTCATGGTGCAAAGCCTGCGGGTGGGATCATAAAGACAATAGTGATGAGCATTATTTTCTCTGTTAAAGATGCAGCAACTTCTTTTATCGGAGGGAAGACTTTTGTCTTACTCGCTTTTGTGATCATTGCGATGATTTCATGGAGAGCGTTGACTGATCTCAAGGATAATGATCCAGATAAAATGAAAGATGTTTTTTCGCATCCAGTACTTTTTTTGGTAACGGTGTTTTTGATAAACGCAAGTATGTATGCGCCGAGACTATATTCAGGCGGAAGGGTATCCACAGGATATTTGAATTTAAACTTCTGGGTGTTTTTCCTTGGAAGTATTTCATGCATTGTTTATATTGAAGGATGGCTTATTGTCCAGAGGCAATTGCAACTGAGTAAAAAAGCCAGTTTAATTGTAGCAGCGCTGACTTTCATAGTTCTTTGCATCTGTCTTTATGCAGGAAGGCATGGCATCAAAAAATATACCGACTATGTTTGCTTGGAATATTATCTTAATGGACATGCAGACGATTATCTTATACAGATGAAGCTTCAAAGAGCTTTGATGACACAGCAGGATGTAACTGATGTTGTTGTTCCAGAGGTTAATCTTGAGCAGGGGCCATTGATGCAGATGCCAATAGTCAGTGATCCTACAAATATCGATAACACCATGACTGCCAAGTTTTATGGCAAGAACAGTTGCAGATCGATACCTCGGCCGGAATGGGAAGCATTATATGGGCCAGCCAGCAAATGGATTGGTGATGAATGAAACAATACGCTTAGAATTTGCTATAATAGTAACTGACACTTTACTATAATAGAAAAACAAGAAAGGGGATTTGCGTTATGTTCGAACAGGTTAAACTTGGTTTTGAAATGAATGGATTAGAACCTACTATTGATCAGCTCACCATGGAAACCCATTATGGTAAGCACCATGCTGCATACACCAAGATGTTTAATGAACTGGCTGAGAAGGCTGGTGTAGCAGATAAGAGTGCAGAAGAGATACTTGGTAGCCTCGATAGCATTGCTGATGAGACCCTGAGAAAAGGACTGCGCAATCAGGGTGGTGGATATTACAATCACAACTTGTATTTTTCTACCCTGGCTCCAGATGCAGCAAAAGCACCGACAGGCAAGCTCCTCGATAAGATAAATGAGACTTTTGGAAGTGTGGATGAGGTTGTTGACAAGCTTTCCAAGGCTGCGGTAGGACAGTTCGGTTCTGGATGGTCTTTCCTTTCTGTAGATAAGGCTGGGAACCTTTTTGTGACAGCATCTCCTAATCAGGACAATCCTATAAGTGAGGGAACAGGCAGAACGCCAATCCTTGCACTTGATGTTTGGGAGCATGCATATTATCTTAAATACAAGAATCTGAGAGCTGATTATGTTAAGGCTTTCTGGGAGGTTCTTGACTGGAAAAAAGTAACAGAACTTTATGACAAGGCTGTGGGGTAAATGAATCAGAAGTATAAGACTTTACAAACTTATGCGCTATGGGCGATAGATATGATATGCATTGTCATATCATATCTCATCGCCACATGGCTCAGATATAATAACCGCAATGACTATGGAGATAAGACTCTGCACTATATGGTGTGCGTGGTCTTTCTCCTATTTTGCGTTATATACTCTTTTCTCGCAGACTGGAACAGGGACTTTATCAAAAGAGGCTATCTGAGAGAGCTTTTTTCCGTTATTTGGTCAGTAGCTGTCATTGTTATTGGCTCCCTTGTCATCGTATTCTTCCTCAGTTGGACCCATATTCTGTCCAGATTTGTAGTTGGTAATTTTATTTGGATGGATATAGTACTGACGTTTATAGTCAGGTGTATTTTCAAGAGAGTTCTTAGGGGACATATCTCCAATGAAAAGAATATCACCAGAGTTGTAGTCATATCTGAGAAGGAACAGATGGAAGCAACTATCAGTAACCTTGCTGATCAGATGGGGGATGTGGGTTATAAGGTGGTGAGAGCATATTGCGCTGACAGAGATGAAGGCGAGCCCTGGTATATCGGCGATGTGCATATCCACAATGGCATTAAGGACATCACTTCCCGTCTCATAACAGATCCTTTTGATGAAGTGTTTATCAACACTCCAAGCATCTCACAAAGTGATCTCGAGGATATACTTGTAGGCTTTGAGGAGATGGGAGTTACGACTCACTACAACATTGAACTTCCTTCCATAACCAAGGCAAGGCCTCAGGTTGAGAAGTTCATGGGATATTCTGTTATTACCTATACCATGAACAGGACTAGTTATAAGAGGCTGTTCATTAAGAGGGGGATGGATATAGTTGGGGCAGTTGTGGGACTTCTTATCACTGGGATCATAACAGTATTTCTTGCTCCAGCTATCAAACTGGATTCCAAGGGGCCTGTCTTTTTCTCTCAGACAAGAGTAGGAAAAAACGGCAGACGCTTTAAGATATACAAGTTCAGGTCTATGTACATTGATGCTGAGGAGAGGAAAAAGGAACTTGAAGCTCAGAACGAGATGAAGGGCCTTATGTTCAAGATGGAGGATGATCCAAGAGTAACAAAGGTTGGTAAGTTTATCAGAAAGACCAGCCTGGATGAGTTCCCTCAGTTTTTAAATGTTCTTAAGGGTGATATGAGCCTTGTGGGTACAAGACCTCCGACAGAAACAGAGTTTGAACAGTACAATGAACACTACAGACGGAGACTGTCCATGACTCCAGGTCTTACAGGACTGTGGCAGATAAGTGGCAGGAGTGACATAGAAGACTTCGATGAGGTAGTTAAGCTTGATCTTCAGTATATTGATAACTGGAGCCTTACGGAGGACTTTAAGATACTGTTTAAAACAGTAGGAGTAGTGTTGTTTGGACGAGGAGCCAAGTAAATGCTGACTAAAAATATAGATCTTAGTAAAAAGAGAATTCTTATTACAGGTGCTGCGGGATTTATCGGCGCCAATCTTGTAATAGAGCTCATGAAAAGATACCCTGAGTGCCAGATATTGGGTATCGATAACGTCAATAATTACTACGATGTAGGTATCAAGGAGTACAGGCTTGATAGGATAGCTGAAGCTGCGCAATACGATGACCAGTTTGAACTAGTAAGAGGAAGCATCGCTGACAGAGATATTGTGGACAGAATGTTTGCCGAGTTTAAACCGGAGGTTGTAGTAAATCTTGCTGCTCAGGCTGGTGTCAGATACTCGATAGAGAATCCTGATGCCTACATGGAATCTAACATGATCGGATTCTATAACATACTGGAGGCATGCAGGCACACCTACGACAATGCAAACAATGAGGGTGGGGCAGACAGCACATATAGCGGGGTTCAGCATCTCGTTTATGCCTCAAGTTCCAGCGTTTATGGCAGCAACAAAAAGATTCCATACAGCGTAGATGACAAGGTAGATAATCCTGTATCTCTTTACGCAGCAACCAAGAAGTCCAACGAGCTGCTTGCTCACGCTTATTCCAAGCTCTATGGCATTCCTTCAACAGGTCTTAGGTTCTTTACTGTTTATGGCCCTGCTGGAAGACCTGACATGGCTTACTTTGGCTTTACCAACAAGCTTATCAAAGGTGAAACTATTAAGATATTCAACTATGGCAACTGCAAGAGAGACTTCACTTTTGTTGATGATATTGTCGAGGGCGTAATAAATGTAATGCAGGTAACTCCTGCCGAGAATGATAATGGCGCCAGATACAAGGTCTATAACATTGGTAACAATGACCCTGTCAATCTCCTTGATTTTGTTGATATTCTTCAGCAGGAACTCATATCAGCAGGAGTGTTGCCATCTGATTATGATTTTGAGGGACATAAGGAACTGGTTCCAATGCAGCTTGGAGATGTGGAGATAACCTATGCTGATGTAACAGCTCTTCAGGAGGATTTTGGATTCAAGCCTTCAACTTCACTTAGAGACGGCCTTAGGGCGTTCGCCAAGTGGTACAAAGAATACTATAGGATTTGAGGTTAGTACATGCTAAGTCAACATGCACCTGAATCAAAGTACAGGTTCAGAGACAACGCTTTCATTTATATATTGATTTTGTTCGGTGTCATACTGTTCTGGATGCCTTTTTACTGCAAGGGGTTAGTGGAAAATGGGGAGACCAGCTTTCACTTTGCAAGGGTGATGACCCTGGCAGACAATATTAAAGCTGGGATTCTTCCAGCTAAGATAAGACCCACACATATGAAAGATTTTGGATATGGCATTGGATTCTTCTATCCAGATCTTCTGATTTATCCACCGGCTGTTGCAGTAGCTCTTGGAGTAAGCTATGACATAGCAATAAAGGTTTATCTGTTCATCATGTCTTTTATTGGCGGGATCATAACATTTCACAGCTTTAAGAGATTAAGTGGGAGCACTCTGATCGCCCTTGTGGGAGAGCTTGTTTACATGGGAACTCCTCTCAATGACCACAATATCTTTAATGGCGGAGGAATACCTCACTTACTTTCATACATGTTTTTACCACTGGCACTGGTGGGGCTTTACGAAGCTTTTAAAGATGAGAAAAAGGGTTACGTGAGATATGCTTTAGGCATTTTTCTGGTGCTCCTAACCCATAACATGATCTTTTTGACCTTGTTTTTTGTGATGGTACTGATCGTGCTGATGCATGCAAAGGTGATCATTAAAAATGTCAGGATTCTTGGAAAACTCTTTGGTGTCAGCTTAGTAGCAATGGCTGTTTCTACTGCATATTGGCTTCCAGCCATGGAGCAGGTATACCACATCAAGTTCAAGTGCTTTTATGCGAACGCTTATGATATTTCAAAGTTTATCCTAACTTTTAAGCAGTTGGTAACTGAGAATCTGGGAATACATATTTTTGTTATCTTTGTAATTTCAGCCATCTTGTATATCGCTTTGCTCATTAAAAGAAAAGCAATGCCATTGGATGTGACAAGTATGTTTTTTACTATAATCATCACCATGTGGCTTATGTGTTCCAGAGCTTTTTGGACCAGCAAGATTGGTCAGACTCTTAACTTCTTTGAATATACAAGTCGTTTTGAGTTTGTTCTCTGCGCAATGATAGCTCTTTTCCTGGTGATGTGTTTAAGAGAAGTAGTAGCTGAAGGGTGGCTTCAAAAAGCGCCATGGATCATTGTGCCGGGCCCTGCTTTTTACGTACTGTGTGTTGTTATCATTGTTGCTCTGAGGTTTACAGCGAGACCTGATTTCTACAACATAGATAGAGGTGGGCGCATCGAATACACCCATGACAACTTATATGACGCCTGGAGGGTGTCTCTTGGAGAGTGGCTTCCTGTGGAGTGTGAGGCTTCTGAGTGTAAAGAGCCCAATACTGCCAGGACGGATGGGGGCTCCACAGCAGAAGGCGTCAAGAGTGATTACGCCAAGAGCTTTGACGTGTGGTTGCCATTTGATCATGAGTATTATGACATGCCATATGTGTACTACTATGGCTACAAGGCATATCTGCTGGATGATACTAATAATCCATTAAGAGAGCTTCCTGTCAGCGAAGCCTTTGATGATAACGGATATGTAAGGGTGTCTATTCCAGAAGACCTGGAAGGCGTAGGTCATGTCCTTGTAACATATAGAAAGACCTTTATCCAGAAAATGTCCTATATCGTAAGTGCGGCTTCAATTATACTGTTGTTGGCATTTGTTGGTATTAGGAAAAAGAAGACCAAAGATGATCCAAAAAGTAAACAGAGGGTTTAACTTAATAATAGCGTTCTGCCTTTTTATAGCATCGATCATCGTGCTTGTTGTCAGTACTTTTACAACGATCTATTACGATATGCACTACGATGTTGACTGGCCTCAATATGGAAAAGAGAACATACCTCTATTGCTGATCCTTGTAGCAGCAGTGTTTGCCATCCTCTTTCTTTTACACAAAAAGCAGGTGTTTGAAAAAGACAGACTGCTTCTGGTCATATCATTACTCTTTATCCTGGGATATTGTATGATGCTGATAATTTCGATCACACCTCAGGCAGTTAATGACTCTAAGCTCATTGACGATGTGATCAACCAGTTTGCCCAAGGTGACTATTCATCTCTTACCGGGGCAGGAGGGTATCTTTATACCTGGCCTTTTCAGCTTGGATATGTGGGATTTGGACAGGTGATGTACAGCCTTTTTGGACCAAGTAACTACTTTGCCTGGGATATAGTTCAGCTCATATCTGTCATCGCCACAGTCTTTATGCTTAATAGGATTACCTGGGAATTATTTGAAGATAAGATGATCTGCGGAATAATGGCTTGTTTATCCTGCGGAGCACTGTTCTTTTATAACTACGTCACATATATCTATGGGGATATTCTCAGTATGGCTCCTCAGACATTGGCGCTGTACATGATGATCCTGTATTTAAAAAGGGGCAGGATAAGGTATGGTGTATTATCTGCTGTCAGTATAGCTGCTGCAGTGGTAATCAAGACTAACTGTGAGATTGCGCTGATAGCTCTTTTGGTAGTGCTGATCATGAGCATTTTGGATGACAGCAAGATTGGAAATAACAGTAAGAGTACAGAAAATAGTAAAGATGGTAAAGACGGCAATGAGCAGATTGAGCCATCTTTTGGGGGGCGCATCTTGTCAGCTCTCATAGTGGGAGCTTTGCTGCTAATAATTACTTTTGTATCTAAGGCTGCAGTTAACCAATACTACTGCAATCTTACAGGTCTTGAAGCGATCCCTGACGGTTCACCCTCCTGGTCTCATATAGCCATGGGACTTCAGAATGAAGGCGGATTGGAACCTGGATGGTATAACAGATACAATTATGACGTTTTTGCAGAGAATGGCTTTGATACAGAGGCTACTGCAAGAGCAGCAAAAGAGAACATTAAGGAAACACTTTTAGACTTTGCCCATAGACCCCTTCATGCAGGTAAGTTTTTTTTACGAAAGTTTACAACCCAGTGGGCAGATTCAGTATGTATATCAACTCACAACCTTGACCTTGTAAGCAGGCATGTGGACAAAGATTCTGCTCTCAGGGATTATCTTGTCTTTGGCTCTGACAAGGGATGTCCTGTCCTTATATGGATCATGAATGTTTTTATGCCAGTGTGTTATATTGGAGTGGCTGTTTACTTATGGGCCATTTTAAGCGGTAAAAGCGTATCCCATCAGGAGATGCTGATCCTTATCCTGATATTTGGAGGGATTGTATTTCATGAGTTCTGGGAAGGATCATCAAGATATGCCATGAGGTACTACATATACTGGCTTCCATATGCTGCCTATGGGCTAAAAAAGATAGTGAGCTTTAATAGCTAGTTAAGATGGTATATAATAAAAAGACTTATGAGATGATTTTTTAGAATTTAGCAATAAATATGAGGAGATTTTAGTAATGCCAATAAGAGTTAACAGTTTCATGGGAAAGTTTGGATGGTTTGCAAGGAAGCACTTTCCTATGCTTGCAAGTAATGCATATCTTAAGATGCAGTTTGTCACAAGGAGTAAGTCCCAGAAGGCTTACTGTGATTATTTCTTAAATGCAAAGGAAGTTCCAATGCCCAATGTGGTAAATATTGAGACAATAAACAGGTGCAATTCAACCTGCGCATTCTGTACTGCCAATGTGCATGCGGAGAAAAGACCTCTTTGCAAGATAGATGATGAGCTTTATAAGAGTATCATTGATCAGCTGGCAGACTGGGGCTACAAGGGACATCTGACACTTTATGGCAATAATGAGCCACTTCTTGACACCAAGATTGTGGAGAGGCACAAGTACGCAAGGGAGAAGCTCCCTGACAGCTTTATCTTCATGTCAACCAACGGCCTTATCCTTAATATCGACAAGGTAAAAGAGGTTGCTCCATACATCAATCAGCTCATTATCAACAACTATTCCATGGAGATGAAGCTCCACAAGAATATCCAGGAGCTGTATGATTACGTTAAGGCTCACCCGGAGGAGTTTAGGGACCTTGATATCCAGATCCAGATGAGATATCTCCAGGAAGTTCTTACTAACAGAGCAGGTAGTGCTCCAAACAAGAAAGAGACTGAAAAGGTTATAAAAGAGACCTGCCTTCTTCCATTTACAGATATGTGGATCATGCCAAATGGCAAGATGGGACTTTGCTGCTGTGACAACTTTGAGGTAACAGATTTTGGCGACCTGAATAAGATGACTCTTAAGGAGGCATGGGGGTCTGAGAAGTTCCAGCAGGTGAGAAGACAGATCGCCGAGGGCAGACAGAACTATCCATTCTGCAAGCACTGCGACTTTATAGATGCAGGATTTAGAATGCAGATTGTTAATGCTATTCTTCGCGGAGATCAGGATGCAGCCAACAAGCTTGGCGGACATGAGAGAATGAAGATTGGAAACAAGAACAACAACGACGACGGTATCAAATAATACAGATCTGGTTATCGGAAATGAGGGTTACATTGGATAAGATTGCAGTATTGATTCCATGCTATAACG
Source organism: Butyrivibrio sp. (assembly GCA_015056565.1). Lineage (GTDB taxonomy): Bacteria > Bacillota > Clostridia > Lachnospirales > Lachnospiraceae > Butyrivibrio. The sequence continues at coordinate 82,665 of SVGB01000008.1, read as the reverse complement.
AAGAAAAGACCATAGGTAAGGTTGTAAAGGACGCCAAGGCTGCGCTCCCTGATGCCACCATCTATGTTTATAACAACAATTCCAAGGACCGCACAGCTGAGATTGCAGCTGAGGCTGGAGCTATTGTCAGAAACGAATATATGCAGGGTAAGGGAAATGTTATAAGGCGTATGTTCCGCGAGATCGACGCTCTTGTATATGTAATGGTTGACGGAGATGACACCTACCCAATGGAGTCAGCCCCTGAGATGGTTGACCTTGTTCTTAACCACAACTCAGACATGGTAGTGGGAGACAGGCTTTCATCAACCTACTATCAGGAGAACAAGAGGCCTTTCCACAACTTTGGAAATAACCTGGTCCGTGGCAGTATCAACAAGCTCTTTAAGTGCAACGTAAGGGATATTATGACAGGCTTCAGAGCTTTTTCCTATGAGTTTGTTAAGACATTTCCAGTACTGTCAAAGGGATTTGAGATTGAAACTGAGATGACTATTCATGCTGTCTACAACAATATGCAGATAGATAACGTGGTAATAGATTATCGTGACAGGCCGGAAGGCTCTGTAAGTAAGCTCAATACCTACGCAGACGGATTTAAGGTCCTTAAGACTATTGCAAGGCTGTATCGCAGCTACAAGCCTTTTGGGTTCTTTATGATTGTGGCTGTTATTCTGGCAGCGCTTTCCGTGGGGTTCTTTATCCCAATCCTTATGGAATACTGGGCAACACATCTAGTTCCCAAGATTCCTACGCTGATTGTCTGCTGCTTTGTCATGATGGCTGCGGTCATAAGTGTGTTTGCAGGGATAATCCTTTCTACCCTGGCCATCAATGACAGACGCCAGTTCGAGATGCAGCTCAACATGCTCCAGAGGCATAAAGAGACTGATCTTGCAAAAGATGAAGCTGATCACAACTAATATGTCAAAGAAAAACAGGTACCTATTAGGTTAGGTACCTGTTCTAAAATATTTCCAGGCTGTAAAACCATCAAATTCTTCTTCACGGACACTAATTCCAGGTCCGTATTTCTCGTTGATGTACATTAGTATATAGCCCATGCGCTCGCCGCCTCCGATATAATACATATCGTCTCTGTCTGCAAGAGAGCCAAAGACATTGGTTATTCCTCTCTGGTGAGCGTAGTACATGCCATTTGGTGCAGGGATCACATAGTTACCAGCGGCTGTGACATTGTGAAAAAGTCCTGCGTATCTTCTGTCAATTTCCATGATATTTCTGGCTCCGCATAGTCCCCCAAACATATCGTCAATACTTACAACAAAGAACTTATCATCCACTTTGGTTATTTTCTGAAACAGCTCATAAGTGCCGTCGCCGGAGTGCGCATAGTTGTCATAGCTATAGTCAAGGACCTTGCCCTGCCATATAAAAGTGATAAGGACTGTGGCTGCAGATATAACACAAAGAGATGCCCGTTTGATCAAGTTGCCGTTTTTGATGTTCTGAAGTTTTTGGTTAACGCTGTCAATTATCGACTTCATATCAGGAAGAATTACGCTTCCTATTATCATCAGTCCCCCTGCAAGCCAGGAGCCATATTCAACTCTCCAAAGGGCCCTTCTTATGCAGGCGAGGTAGTAGCATTCCATGAAAATACCACCGGTTAATATCAGTATCCTAATAAGTCCAAGATATTTCTTTCGTCTGATGCAGTAGATTGCAGATATTAAAATTATTGCTATAGTAGCTGTTGATAGTGGACCTTCCTTAAATGAATCCCTGATAATCATAAAGGTATCTGAAAAAACAGATGCCTCGATGCGGATCCTGGCAACTCTTGTGGACTGTCCGATTTCTTCCATTTTCTTGATCTTTTCTAAAGAGAAGTTGTCCACGTCGTTGTAGTACCACATATCAAGAAGAGTAAAATCCCACTCTGTAAATCCGGCTTCAAGGTATTCTTCCTTGTTCCATTCGAAATTGTAGTTACCAAAATCTCTTTTGTCTGTGAGGATCATATCCCTGTCGTAGTATTCCTTCCAGTCGGGATCCAGGGCGAAGGTATAGTAGTTGGCACCAAGGGATAACAGTGCGCTAAACAGTGGGATCAGGACAGGCAGGAGGAATCTTGCGCTTTTCTTCTTACGGATAATTGGAATGGCTACAACTGCGATGCCTACAAGCCCAAAAGGCAGAAGGAAAAAGAATCCTTCTTTTCTCACCGAGTAAGAGATGAGGAAAAGGAAAGATGTGACAAGGAGTCTGAAAACACTCTTATTTCCTCTATAAAGGTAGCTTAGTAGAAGGAAGAAACCGGCACCTGCATACATTGCAGCATTTTTGGAAAATTGAAGGTCAATATAGAAGTCTTTTGCAAAAAAGAGGTTTACCAAAATGGCGGTTATTGCAGCGCCAGGAATGTCAAATTCATCTGAAATTACCGTGGCGATGGTGATAACTGATATAAGGTTAAGGACTAGGAATGTCCACAGATAACAGTTGACACCAGGGAAAATCCCATAGAGAGCCTTTATGAGACGGCCAATGATGATACCACTGCAGATCAGGTATTGTGATCCTTCGCCGTAGGCTCCTGCAGCGATCATGTTCATGATAGTATCATCGTTGTCCTGATAGTGAAGACCTCCAAACTTAACGCTGAGGATCCATATTATCAGGGAGACTACGATTATTGTGAGTGGTTTGTACACTTTTTTCATATTGTTAAACCTCTGTCTATTTACTGTTTTACCACTGGTATATATCTTCAAGGGTCATGGTTTCTGGATTGATGATGATGAGCCTAAGGCAATAATCATCTGTAGTTGATTCAAGGCTAAATAAAGGCTCATCTCCGAGGTATATTGTTTCTGACCCATCTCCACCCGCGTGATAGGATAAGTCACCCTGTGGCAATGGAATAACTGACTCGCCTTTAAAGAAGTCAGAAGAGCATATTGGCGCATCTTCTCCGTTTTTGGCGATCAGCTCAGTGTCTTCTGGTATAGACCAGTAGTAGGCATCATCACCGTAGTAACATAACTGGTCTCTGACGGAGCCATCAGTTTTTATCATATCTTCAGGAATACCAAGAGATTTCATTGTTTCCTGATAAGAAGCATAGTCAAGGATCTGAGGATCTTTGATCTCTAAAAGCCTTATGGCTTCGGTATCTTCAAACATGAGCCTTGCAGCCAGATATCCTTCTGCCATTCCAAATGACAGTTCTTCATCCTCATCAGAAAGGCTGTAGTCAGGATCATTCACAAATTTATCCATTGCCTTAAGTCGCTCGTGGACATAGCTTCTAAATCTTGAAAGTCCGGATACGTTGTCGCTTTCATCTACATTATCCCAGACGCTGCACTCACGCAGGAACGCTCCGGAGGAGAAGATCTGACTTTCATATTCTGATATAAGAGCATCAATCTGCTCATCAGACCAGAGGGTTGCTCTCATCTGATCATACTTTTCCCGCATCTTATCTGAAAAAGCGTCTTCATCGCACTTTATGAGACTTCCGATGGTGCCATAGTTTACTAGAAACATATCCTCAGGTGAGAGGGCATAATGCTCTGCTGAAACTGTTTCGGCATAGTAGCTGCGGCCAAAGGTGTAATCCATATCCCATGGTGAGTAGTACAGGGTATATTTATCGCCATTCTTGTCCAGCAGCATGTTCTGATTCCAGGTGGTGTTATCCATACCCTGGATAAAGTTGATGAAAAGAAAATAGTCTACGATATTGTCTATATCCACCAGATCATAAAGCGCTTCTTTATTGCCTTGGCTAAAATATACTCTCATCAGGTATTCCCTGAAAGAAGAAAAGCAATCTGATGACTGACCGCTAAGGACCGAAAAATTGGCCACATTTCCAAATCTGTCCACATAGTATGGAGTGTATGGTGGCTGGTCTTCGTTGTAAAACAGAACTCTGTCGTTGCTATTTCTGGAAATCTTAAGCTGGTCGTTTCTTAGCTTGTATCCTAACGCATAAATTCCGTTGTACTTGCCATTTATAAAGACTTCCACATATTTAAACTCTGTTCCGAAGTTGATCCCTGCCTTGTTGTCAGTACCAAAGGATGCAGCCCACAGATTAGTTGAAAAGACATCTCGTATCTTCTCTTTGTCGCCATACATTGAGGTCAGGATCCAGTCATCGTCCGCAGGCATTCCAAGCAGCGACATACTGTTTGTGTGGCTATTACCAGTTGATGATTTTCGGGTAAGTGATAATTTGTAGGAACCCTTTGGAAAAGCAAAACTGCTGTTTCCTCGTCTGTGGATCAGACCATCTGTGACTGTAAATCGGTCCGTGGCATCTTGACTGTTGTCAAAGAGTTTCAAGCTCATGGTAATATCATCACGGGTCATGAGATCTTCCTGGGACGTATTTATAGATATAACTGGGAGAGTGGTGCACTTAAGATGGGATCTTTGATACCTTGTGCGGTCATAGACAATAAAATCTATGGTGCCATTTTGAGATATCAGATCCTTAGATATTTCTTTTTCAAGGAATGCGATCTTAAGCCCTGAATGAGTGGACTTAAGTTTCACAGATGGATCAAAGGCGTTAGCATCGTCATTGATAAGAGAATACATATAGTAGTCTTCAGTACTGTCGTAGAACAGTTCCTGCTCTTCAATAATGATGCCATCAAAGAGGTTAGTGGTTTCGGTTCGGGAATTCATAAGAGACTGATATTCCTGATTTTCTAAAACGAGGTCATGAAAACGCTCTCCGGGTTTATCCCTGAGGGCGAAGGTGAGAAAGATTATGAGTGCCACTACAATGAGCAGACAGATTGTGATTTTTTTTCTATATGTATTCATAAATCACATCATAGCATAAAAAAAGAGACAGTGGGAGACACGAGAAGATAAGGGACAGTTCTAGTAAGACAGGGGGACGGTTCTAGTGTCTTGTTTTATCCAAATAAAATAAGACACTAGAACCGTCCCCCTGTCTTCCCTTCTCTATCAGCCGCCGTTTTCCTGTTCAGCCTTGTATGCGTCCAGCGCTTCCTGAGATGGTTGTGCAAGAGGGAATGTTCCCTTTATATATTTCTCCCAGGATTCCGGGAAGTAGCTCTTCATCTGCCCCTCGTCATAGCGGTAGTATTCATCCGGGTCGAACTCGGCTATTTTTACAAAGTCCGTTTCACAGTATGCGTAGGGCTCGTTGTCTTCGCGGAAGTTAACTTCGTGGGCAAGGAGCCTTGCAACGATCTGTCTTCCTTTGAGAGAAAGATGGAGGTTGTCCATAAGGTACTCGTTTGCTGTGTCAAGATACAGGTCAAACTTGCTACCATACATGCCATCAAATAAGATTTCGCCTACGTCCTCTGCAACATTTTTCACCTTATCAGCATACTGTGACAGGGTTCCAACGCCATTGCTGACTATATATGAATCCCCTATGTAAGTGCCATCAGGTGAAACATATAATCCGTAAAATGGAGTCATGATGATAAAGTGTGCATCAGGACTTATTGCCTTTAGAGTTTCAATGGCGGTTGCCATGGAGTTGTACAGTGCGTGAGCTTTTTCGTTCTCTGAGCTGTATACGGATACATCAAGAGGCGCCTGATTTAAAAAGTCGTTGGTACCATAGCTGATGAAGTAGTAATCTACATCGGCAGGGTCAATAGAGTTCATGGTTTCAAGGATGTCAGGATGTTTCTCGGAAAGAGTGGCATTTCTGTCGGACTTGCCGGCAAAGCAGTAAGCCATCCCAAGGAAACAGGTACTTGTCATGTTCTCAGCTGATGCAGAGGAAGTTGTCTGCTCTAAAGATGCTGATGTTCCGCCTATTGCCATGTTGTATATGCGTGAGTAGGGTATCCTGCTCTGCATAAAATTGGCAATTGACGTTCCGTCGTCTCTGCCATTGGCAAGCTGACTGTCTCCAAAGAAAACAATGTTGACCTCATGGTCTCTTCCGTCATCTTCTGCAGGTGCCTGCTCTTCCTCTGTAGTAGCCTCCGTGGATGCTTCTTGGGCTGCTTTTTCTTCAAGGAGAGGCTCGAAGAGATCGTTTATGACGATGATCTCGCTTGACAGGCTGGATGCAGCGTCACTTTCTTCTGTAACATCTCCATTATCATTTAGAAATTCAGTTGCTTCTTTTACGGATTCTTCCGGCAGTGAACATCCGCATAGTGATATGCTCACAGCAACAAGAAGCGCTGAAATACTCGAAATTCTTTTTTTCATACTCTTAATTCCTCACTTTCATGGGTATTTTATCACCTGAAATGAAAATTAAAATACTTTTGGTACAAAATTAAGAAAATCTGCTGTTAATCTTAAGAAAGTCTTAAGAAATTAACGCTATAACGATAATTACTGCACGGGAGAATTGGTGTAAAAATCCTGAGGGTTGTGATATAATTTTTCAGATATTTAAATGCTAAGAGGTTTATGATGCCACAGAAGATGGTTGATTATATTAAGGATCATATTGAACTGTTTGTAAGCGTAGCTTGCGCTTTTCTTATTTTGCTGTTTACCACCAGATCTTCTTTTTTGTACATGTGCAATAACTGGGATGATGTTAACAGCTATTTCTCCATGGGCAAGGGCATGATGAATGGCATGGTGATCTACAGAGATCTCTATGACCAGAAGGGCCCCTATCTGTATCTTCTTTATGGGATAGCATACCTTATTTCTAACAAAACCTTCTTTGGAGTGTTCATTTTTGAAGTTATTGCAGCGGCAATCTTTTTATTCTATGGATTTAAGACTATTGCAGCACGCAGTAACAAGGCTATAGTGGCGTTTCTGACTCCGGTATTGGCAGCAGGCGTATATTCCTCCTGGAGCTTTTACAAGGGAGGAGCTGCAGAGGAGTTCTGTCTTCCAATGTTTGCTTATAGCCTGTATGCCCTGGATAAAATCCTACAGGAGAGACTTGATGAGGCAGGGGTGAAAAGAGCCTTTGCAATTGTTGGGATTTTCGCAGGGATAACTGCCCAGATCAAGTACACAATGCTGGGATTTTATTTTGGGTGGTTTGTGATCGCGGTGATCTGCTGCATCTTTAAAACTGGGGCAGGGGATGCGTTTAAGAAGGCTATCCGTTTTATCCTCTTTGCCTGCATTCCCTCTATTCCTTGGCTTATTTACTTTTTAGCTACCGGGAGTCTGGATGACTGGTACAGATGCTATATCTACAACAATCTCTTTTTCTACAGCAAGGTAGATGAAGTTAGTAGGAGCGTGTTCTCAAGATTCTATGAACTTGCCAAGGTTCTGCTGTTCCTTATAGAGGACAGTTTCTCATACTTTATATTTATTATTCCTGGCATTTTCCTGCAGCTGTTTATGGAAAAGGGAATATTAAAGAGGCTGGTAATGCCGGTGATGTTTGGTCTTACCTTTTTTGTTATCTTCTTTGGGGGCAACAAGCTTCAGTACTACTCAATACCCCTTATGGTATTTGCTATCTGGGGTCTGGCATATCTGGGAGAGCTATTAGTAAAGCTACCTGTGAAGATGACAAATTTAAGCAGCCCTGTAAGAACGGCTATCCTTACTGCTTCTTTTGCTGCAGTGCTTGTCATCAGTACTGTATTTGCAGCAAATAACTGCGTAAGCAGTGACTTCAGAAAAATGGACAAAGAGTCATTCTGGCTCTATAAGGCGGCCTCATACCTTAATGAAAAAGATACTCTGGTAAATCTTGGAGGTCTTGATACAGGTCTTTACACAATAACAGGAATAGTGCCTACCTGCGAGTACTTCCAGACCAACGGTATCGGGCTTCCGACTTTGTTTAAAGAGCAGCAAAGGTATGTGGATGAAGCGGCCACAGAGTACATAATAGCTGTCCGTGAGGCACCACTGGACGTGGATCTACGCTACGAGCTTGTTGACAGCTTCCATAGTGACGAACCGGAATACGAAGAAGACTACTATCTTTATAAGAGAAAGCAGTAATAAACACAAGAAAGACTAGGATTATATCCCAATTATAGGTATAATGTAAGAATGAAAAAATATATCAGGATCATGCGCATTGACCATTGGGTCAAACAATTATTCATACTTCCGGGAGTTGCCTTTGCTGTTCTCCTTACGGGAGGTTTTGGGGAAAACTTCTACTACAGGCTTATCGTTGGCTTTTTTGCCACCTGCTGCATAGCCTCAGCCAATTATGTTATCAATGAGTGGCTGGATGCAGAGTTTGACAAGTATCACCCGGTGAAAAAACACAGAAGTGTTGTGGAGAACGACGTAAAGGGGAGCGTGGTTTACACCATTTACGGACTTCTTACGATTGCAGGTTTTGCGCTGTCACTTCTGGTTTCCAGGAATGTCTTTTACGTGGAGATGTGGCTCTGGGTTATGGGAATCCTCTACAATGTTAAGCCCATAAGGACCAAGGATATTCCGGTTGTTGACGTGTTGTCTGAGTCCATCAACAATGCCATCAGGCTCCTGATCGGATGGTTCATCGTAACAGACCTGTTCCTGCCACCTGTCAGCATTGTTATTGGCTACTGGTTTGGCGGAGCGTTCCTTATGGATGTAAAGAGATTTTCCGAGTACAGGATGATCCATGACAAGTCAACTGCATCCCTGTACAGGAAGTCCTTTAAATTCTATGACGAGAGGCTGCTTCTTTGTGCAGCATGTTTCTATGCAATGATCTCATCATTCTTTACCGGGGTATTCCTTGTGAAGTACAGGGTTGAGTTTATCCTGCTCCTTCCTGTGATGGTTGGGCTTTTCTGCTACTACCTCTACATCAGTTTCAAAGAGGACTCGGCAGCTCAGGCTCCAGAGAAGCTGTACAAGGAAAAGGGTCTGATGATCTTTGTTGTTGTGTTTTGTATATTATTCTTTTTGCTTTTGCAGGTGGATATTCCAATCCTTCACAACCTGCTAAGTGAAGAGCTTTTGACATTATGATTACGTTGCAAAGGGGTTTATCTGTGATATGAAAAAGGTACTTATTATTGGGGCAGGCCCTGCAGGTCTTACTGCGGCCTATGAGCTTTTAACAAAATCCAAGGACTATCAGGTAATAGTCTTTGAAGAGACTGCAAAATTTGGTGGCATCTCAAGAACTGTTGAGTACAAGGGCAACAGAATGGACATGGGTGGCCACAGGTTCTTTTCCAAGGTTCCAGAGGTCAATGAATGGTGGGAAAAGATGCTCCCTCAGCAGGGTCATCCTACCTATGACGATATAGTTTTAGACCGTCCAATGCAGATGAAGGAAGGCGGTCCTGACCCTGAGAAGACTGACAGGGTAATGCTGAGACGTAACCGCGTATCCAGGATCTTCTTTGACAGGAAGTTTTACGACTACCCGATTTCTCTTAAGGTTGAGACCTTTAAGAACATGGGTCTTGCCAAGACAATAGCCTGCGGATTCTCATATCTGCGCGCAATGATATTTAAAAGAAAAGAGAAGTCCCTTGAGGATTTCTATGTAAACAGATTTGGAAAAAAGCTCTACTCAATGTTCTTTGAGTACTATACAGAAAACCTCTGGGGCAGACACCCTTCTGAGATCGACCCAAGCTGGGGAGCTCAGCGAGTTAAGGGTGTTTCAATTCTGGCAGTTTTAAAGAACGCCTTAAGGAAAAAATCCGGCAAGACCGGCGGTAAGGTTGAGACTTCCCTTATTGAGGAGTTTTCTTATCCTAAGCTTGGACCAGGTCAGCTGTGGGATGTAACAGCTGCTGAGGTCAAGGATCTTGGCGGAACCATCATCATGAATGCCAAGGTTGTTAAGGTCCGCAAGGATGGCAACCACCTTAAGGGTGTTACCTACCTTCAGGATGGCAAGGAGATCGATATCGACGGCGATATAGTCATCAGCTCAATGCCGGTAAAAGACCTTGTTGAGGGCATGAACGATGTTCCAGAGGATCCTGCAAGGATCGCAGCAGGTCTTCCTTACAGAGATTACATGACTCTTGGTGTTCTTGTTCCAAAGCTCAATCTTGAGAACAAGACTAACATAAAGACCATTGGTAATATAGTTCCTGATAACTGGGTATATGTTCAGGACAGAACAGTTAAAATGGGACGTTTCCAGATCTACAACAACTGGTCACCATATCTTGTTAAGGACCTTGAGCATACTGTCTGGGTTGGACTTGAGTACTTCTGTTTTGAGGGCGACTCAATGTGGAACATGACTGAGGATGAGTTTGCCAAGATGGCTATTGATGAGATGGTTACTCTTAACCTTATCAGCAATGCTTCTGAGGTTATCGACTACCACATGGAGAGAGTCAAGAAGGCTTATCCTGCTTACTTTGATACCTATGATGAGATGGACAAGCTGGTTGACTATCTCAACACCATCGACAACCTTTACTGTGTTGGACGTAATGGTCAGCACAGATACAATAATATCGACCACTCTATGTGCACTTCCTTTGAGACAGTTAAGAACATCTTAAGTGGCAACACTGACAGAAGTAATATCTGGAACGTCAACACTGAGAAGGAATACCACGAAACTGACGCATCTAAGCCAGAAGAGGATGAGGTTGAAGTTGACTAATAATAAGTGGGCGGCACTTTTGCCGCCTACTGCCATGTAAGAAGGTTTAATACATGCAGTTTGTTTCTTTATCTTTTTTGCTGCTCTTACCTTTAGCAGCCATCATCAATTTTATAATTCCTAGGAAATTCAGGTACATATGGCTCCTTGTTATCAGCGTAGCCTTTTACCTTAGCATCGATCTTAAGGCTGCAGCTGTTATGGCGGGAACTGTTGTTGTGACTTACGCTTCAGCTCTTTTGATGGAGAAGGTATCTGGAGATGGCAGCAAAAAGAAATCTCCAGGTGCTATGGCAATTCTGGCAGTATCTGTGATCATTGAGATCGCAGCAATGCTCGTCTTTAGAAGCGACAAGATAATGGGTGCCATCGGTATTTCTTTTTACATGTTAAAGTCTGTGGGCTACCTGGTGGATGTCTACAGGGGAGATCTTAAGGCTGAGCACAACTTCTGCAAGCTGGCGCTCTTCGTATCTTTCTTTACCCAGGTAATATCAGGCCCTATTGAGAGAGCAGGGAATATGCTGCCTCAGTTCTCTTATCCTGTGACCGTGGATTTTGACAGGATGAGGGATGGATTTTTGCAGATCCTGTGGGGATATTTTTTAAAGCTTGTGATCGCTGACAGACTGGCGATTTTTGTAAATACAGTCTATGGCGCTCCTGCATCTATGGATGGCAGCATTGTTGCCATAGCAACACTGTTTTATACCTTTGAGATCTACTGTGACTTTGCCGGATACTCTGCCATCGCCATCGGCGTTTCAAGGATACTTGGTATTGATGTCATGAAGAATTTTGACAGTCCCTACATGGCAAAGAGCATAGCTGAGTTCTGGCGCAGATGGCATATATCATTGTCCACATGGCTAAGGGATTATGTCTATATTTCTCTTGGAGGAAACAGGAAGGGAACAGTGAGGAAGTATCTGAACATCCTTATTGTTTTTGCGGTAAGTGGCATCTGGCACGGCTCAGCCCTGACATTCCTTGTATGGGGGATACTTCATGCGGTATATCAGATAATTGGATTTGTCACAATGCCGCTGCGGGACAAGGTCTCTGATATCCTTAAGATTGACAGGGGAGGCTTATCCCACAGGACTGTTAAGACTGTTGTGACTTTCCTTCTTGTGAATTTTGCCTGGATTTTCTTCAGGGCAACGACCTTAGAGCATGCTGTCACCATAATCAAAAAGAGCTTTGAATTTACCCCATGGGTATTTACTGATGGAAGCCTGTTTAATTTAGGACTATCACAGGCCAGCTTCAATGTTGGCGTTGCAGGGATAGCTCTTTTGATAACAATGGATATACTCTCGTTTAATGGAGTAGAGATAAGGGACAGGATAATAAAACAGGCTATCTGGTACAGATGGATCATCATGATCGCGGCTATTTTGTCCATCCTTATATTTGGCATCTGGGGTGCGGGCTATAACGCATCAAGCTTTATTTATCAACAGTTCTGAGGCTTTTTATGAAGATAAGATTAGTGAATATCCTAAAGACCCTGGCCTTTGTGTGCGTTGCGGGGCTGTGCGTGTTTGGCGCAACAGTGGTTTTAAGGGACAAGGACAGTGAATATAAATACGCTGACTTTTTTGACAGGGCAGATCAGATCGATGTGCTGTTCATAGGCTCATCCCACGTGATCAATGCCATCAATCCTGCGGTCCTGTATGGAGAGTATGGCATTACCTCCTACAACATGGGAGGCCACGGCTCCATCATGCAGTCTACCTACTGGGAGCTAATTGAGGCTCTGCAGTACTGCACTCCCAAGGCAGTGGTGGTGGACACCTACATGCTGCAAAAGGACTACAAGTACCTGGATGAGATGTACGAGGACAGCACAGATGAAGACAGGGCAAGTTCTGTGGCGCAGCTCCATCTGAACATGGACTGCTGGCCCCTTGATAAGCTGAAAGTGGCTGCGATCAACGACCTTATCCATGATGAGGAGATCAAAAAGCAGTTCCTTGTGCCATTCTATATCTATCACCACAGATGGGATGTACTTAAGAGTAACGACTACAAAACCCTCATGGGTGATGGTGACAGGAACAAATATTTTGGTGCCGAGATGCGCTATGGAATTGAGCTGACTCCCGGTATCTACGGAGATCCAGAAGATGATAACGGACTTGGAGGACATACCATCGGCGAGGAGTACCTTCGCAAGATAATCGATGAGTGCCAGAGGAAGGGTATAGACGTTTATGTAACTTTCCTTACCTGCAGTGCATCCGTTGATGACAAAAGAGCTATGGACAGCGCCAGGATCATCTGCGAGCAGTATGACGTGCCCTTTGTGAACATGCAGAATATGGGTGTTGTTGATCTTTACACAGACCTTAATGACACGGGCCACATGAACGCCAACGGAGCCATTAAGGCTACCAAGTGTATTGGTCAGATCTTGGCAGATAGTGGCGATTGTGCTGATCATAGAGATGATCCGGCATATGGATACTGGCAGGAGAGAGCTGACCAGTTCTACCATGAGATTTATGATATAGCAGTTACTTCTGACAGTGTATATCAGCAGCTCAATTATCTGGCAGGGGCTGAAGATGTCAGTACGATACTGTATATCAATGATGGATCCCAGGCTTTTGGCGACAGTGAGATGAGGACCCTGATCCACAATTTCATCGTGACATCTACTATTTATCACACCGATGGACCATACATCATGATAAAAGATGCAGCGTCCGGACAGGTATATGAAGCCAGCGGGGCGCAAGCTCTTGATGGGATAGAGACTGGGCTGGGCACCTTGCACTATCAGCCGGTAGAGCATCTTTTCAGGTTCCTGTATACAGATGAGGACCCTGAGAACAATCTTTTATATGACGATTCAAAAATAGATTATGATATACAGATAATCACCTATGATGCGCAGTCGGGAGAGATACTTTCCCACAACTATTACAAGTCGTATGGCTGCAACTATACAAAAGGGTAACAGACTTCCCTAGGGAAGATCTTGAAATGAAAAACAGGAGGATGCATATGAGCGATAAGGTTTGCATAGTAGGAATCGCAGGAGGAACAGCTTCCGGTAAGACCACAATTGTCAGAAAGATAAAAGAGAAATTTGGAGATGACATTGTCGTTATCAATCACGACTCTTACTACAAGGCTCACGATGACCTTTCTTATGAGGATAGGAGCAGGCTCAACTATGACCACCCTGCTTCCTTTGATACAGACCTGATGATCGAGGATGTAAAAAAGCTAAAAGAGGGCAAAGAGATCGACATGCCTGTCTATGACTACACCATCCACAACAGGTCAGATGAAACTGTACATGTGGTTCCTAAAAAGGTAATAATCCTTGAGGGAATCCTTATCCTTGAGAGCCAGGCCCTTCGCGACCTAATGGATATCAAGGTCTTTGTTGATACTGATGCTGACGAGAGGCTCATGCGAAGGATAATCCGTGACATGTCTGAGAGGGCAAGGAGCATCGAGTCTATACTTACTCAGTACAGGGACACAGTTAAGCCCATGCATGAGCAGTTCGTTGAACCAAGTAAGAAGTACGCTGACATCATCATTCCTCGCGGCGGCGAGAATACAACAGGTATCAGCATTTTGCAGGAACATTTAAATCTTGTGATGGCTGATTAAGGGATAAAGATATGCTTCAGATTCTGGCAGGAATACCAAGCCTTGTACTGTGGATGCTGATTGTACCATTCTGTGTGGGGCTACTTGTAAATTTCATATTGCCAAGGAGCAGGCGAACTGTAGGTATCACCTTTATCCTTGGGTATCTGGTGTACATGGGCATCTTTGAGGTTGTGGCGATAGCCTGTATGACCAAGGTGACTTACAGCGCTTTCACCTATTGCAGGAAGATATTTATTATATGCGTAGCTGTTCTGGCGGTGGCAGGAATAGTTCGCAGCGTGATGAAGTTTAGGGAAGGCGAAAAGAACTATCTGGCTCTTTTCCCCGGAGAAGCCCACGCGGATGTATTTGACCTTATGAGCCCCAGATCCAATCCGGGATTTTACAAGCTGGATTATTCAAAAGAGACCATCATAATGTGGGTGATCTTTTTTGTGATAATGGCATTTCAGATGGTAATGGCAGTGATAATGGCAAGCTTTGATGGAGACGACGCATATTATGTTGTTGAATCTCTTTTAGCCCAGCAGGCAGACGTTATGAACACCATACTGCCCTATACAGGAACATCAACCTCTCTGGATATGCGGCATGCGCTGGCGGCTATTACCATGTGGATCGCCTTTGTGGCAAAAGAGTCAGGGATCCACGCGACAGTTCTTTCCCACAGCATAATGCCTCTTTTCTTTATACCCCTGGTATATCTTGTGTATGTGGAGATCGGAAGAGTGCTCTTTAGGGCAAAACAGCAGGTTATTCCTGTGTTTATGATAATTGTGGCATTCCTTCTGATGTTTGGGAATGTTTCTATCTACACCCCGGCCACATTCTTTTTGATGAGGACCTGGCAGGGTAAGGCGCTGGTTGCAAACCTGGTATTTCCGCTGATCTTCTGGATATTCCTCTGGATGTTTGAGGAGGCGGGATCTACACCCCCACCAAACCGCAGGGAGAAGGAATGGGAGCAGCCAAGAAGAGACTGGTGTCCATGGATCGAGCTGTTTTTTGTAAATATGCTATCAGGAATGTGCAGCTCCCTTGGAGTTATATTTGGTAGCGGACTCATAGCGCTGCTGACGCTGATACTTCTTGTATATACCAGGAAGGTAAGAGTTCTTTTGGGGGCAATGCTATGTATCGTTCCCAATATAGTTTATCTGATGATTTATTTCTCGCTGATCGGGTGATGCAGGAAAAGTGAATGAATACGAAAGTGAATGAATTATATGAGTGATAATGAGAGAAGAGAAAACGAGAATTTAAGAAGTACTGAAAAGGACAGAAGAGACAGGCGGAAGCGTAAAAGTACTGAGAAGGGTAAGTTTAGTCTCTCTGAAATACCGTTGTGGGCACATATTGCGGTGCTTGCAGTTATTGGACTGGTGATCGCATTTACAGCTTATAAGCTTATCAAGTGGAATGCTGGAACTGTAGAGACGGAAGGTGTGGTTGAAGGCAACTTTGAAGTTGAGGTTCAGGACCAGGTATTTTTGCTTCCAGAGGACAAGAAGGCCATGCATGAAGATGACGGCGTGGAGACAGTTCTTTTCCTGGGAAATGACATTCTTACTTACTATAGCGATGAGAACGGCGTGGCTGAACAGGTTGCAGCAAAATCAGGGGCAACATGCATAAATGCTGGTTTCCCTGAGACTACAGTGGCACTTAAAAATGCTCAGTTTAATCCAGAGTATCCTCTTGATGCCTTTTCTTTCTACAATGTGGCTAAGGCAATTTCAACAAGGGACTTTTCTCTTTTACATGATAATGAAAAGAGCTTTGAGGATTCCAGGTACTATCAGGGAGTAAGTCTTCTTGAGGGGCTTGATATGAATTCCATAGATACCCTGGTTATCTTCTATGATGCCCATGACTATATCAGCTACAGGATTGGACTTAACCCTGACAATGCTGAGGACCCTATCACCTATAGTGGTGCTCTTACAGCAGGCATCAAGGCCATTCAGGAGGCTTATCCTTTCATCAGGATCGTGTGCATGTCATTTCCAATGTGCTACGCCTATGATGCGTCAGGAAGCCTTGTAAACGGCGATATGTACGACTTTGGAAACGGAAGGCTCACTACCTACTACCAGTTCATGATGGATGTTTGCGGAGCCACCGGTGTTACATTTATCGACAACTACTATGGAACCATTGATGCTGACAACAGCTCGGAGTGGCTCCTTGACAATATCCATGTTAACGCAGCCTGCAACGAGCACATGGCACAGCACTTTGTGGATGTGATATATGGAGAGCGGAAATGAAGATAAAGTTTGGTGATTTCCTTTTATTGGAGCTGTCTGTGGTTGTATATTCCATTTCAACCATAGCGGCTAATATGGCTTCGAAGCATGAGTTTCTATCGCTTGGCTATATCATGTTTTTTGGACTTGAGTTTGTAGTGCTGGCTATATATGCGATCTTGTGGCAGCAGATAATCAAGAAGTTCCAGCTGTCCATAGCTTACGCCAATAAGTCAGTGGTTTTGCTGTGGACCATGCTGTGGAATTTCCTGATCTTTGGGCAGGGGATAACCCCTGGTAAAGTTGCCGGAGTTCTGCTTGTAATGGCAGGAGCAGTGGTGATGAACATGGGAGGTATCAAGGAATGATCAATGGTTATTTTTTCCTGATGCTGTTCTCTCTTTTGATCGCATCAACATCCCAGGTTCTGCTTAAGATGGGGGCTCAAAGGGAGTACCCCAATATTATCAGAGAATACCTGAATCCTTTTGTTATTGGTGGTTATGGACTTCTTATGGTGTCCATGGTACTTGCAATCGTATGCTATAGTGGTCTTGGTTATCTAGGAACAGTGGTGATGGAGCCTATTTCATACATCATTGTAATGATAATGTCCAGGATAATATTCAGGGAAAAGATTACATTAAATAAGATACTCGGAATGGCACTTATCATCGGTGGAATTGCAGTGTTTTATTTGCTTGGATGAGGTACTTTTATGTACGGAATATTTATGGAGTGCTGGGTTTCTCTTAAGCTCTTTTTTGGAAATCCATTGCTTCCCATTATCCTTCTTGCATCAGCAATATATCTGGTGATAACTGAGAAGGATATCAGTAAAAAAATAATATTGGGCATTCTGCCTATTGTGATGCTGGCAGGATTTCTTTTGCCGATCACCAAGATCGTGTATGTGGCAGCATTTGATGATGGAAGCGATACATACTATCGCCTGCTGTGGCTCATACCTATGTATATGGTGATTGGTTATGCAGCCTGCAAGCTGATCTTTAGCTTTGAAGGTAAGGTTAAGCATGCTGCTGTGCTGGTTGCTGTTTTGGTGGTTGTGATCTTGTCAGGGTCACTGGTGTATCTCAACCAGTACATGTCAATGGCTGAGAATATGTATCACATTCCGCAGTATGTAATTGACGTGTGCGACCGAATCGCTCCTGATGAGGGTGACGTCAGGGTAAGAGCTGTGTTCCCGTCAGAGCTGGTTCACTTTGTGCGTCAGTACGACACCAATATCCTGATGCCTTATGGCCGCGAGATGTTGGCAGTGCAGTGGGACTACTACAACGCGGTTTATGACGCTTATGAAAAGCCCGAGGTCATAAATGCAGAGACTCTTTTGGAGGCTACAAGACAGACCAAGTGCCTGTACATTGTCCTTCGCACAGATAGAAAGATTGACAAGAACCTGGCTAGCCTTGGATTAAAGCTGATCGATACTGTAGGGGATTACCTGATCTACTCCGACCCGGAGATAGTAAAATGGTACGAAGAGCAGGGTGTTAAAATTGAAATCCCTTGAAAAATGACAAAATCATAGAGTGAAATCCTTTGAAAAATGACAAAAATATAGGGCGAAATCCTTTGAAAAATGACAAAATGACAGATCAAAATCCCTTGAAAAATGACAAAATGCGCTGTAAACTGTAATTAACACAGGAGGTATGGAGCGTGTTAACAAGGGATATTTGGCAGGATTTGATAAACTGGAAAAATAGAGAACACCATCCTCTTATAATAAGGGGGCTGAGACAGACTGGTAAGACATATATTGTAAAACAGTTTGGTAAAGAGTTTTATAGTAGCTGTGTCTATGTGGATCTTCGAGCTGATAAGACTATTCATAGAGCTTTCGATGGTGATTTTAATGTGGATAAGATGGTTATGGCTATTTCAGCGGCCAAGCCCTCGGTGAGTTTTAAGGAAGGTAAGACACTTATCATTCTGGATGAAATCCAGGATTGTCCCAACGCTAGGAGTTCACTCAAATATTGGGATATTGATGGCAGATATGATGTGATAGCGACAGGGAGTTTTCTTGGAGTCAAGGGCTTTAGAGAGCCATATATGAGGGGAATTCCTGTAGGGTATGAAGAGCAGCTTACCATGTATCCTCTTTCATTCCGAGAATTTTTGATAAACACAGGTATGAACACTGATGTTATGGATTATGTCAGTAAATGTTTTGAGGAACATACAGAAGTTGAAAAAACTGTTCATGAGAGCATGCGCACGTTGTATTATCAGTACCTGATCGTGGGTGGAATGCCTGAAGCAGTCAATGTGTTTTTTGAAAGTCATGACCTGAATGCTGTAAGACGAGTTCAAAAGACAATCCTTTCATCAATACGAGATGATTTTGGAAGATACAAAGATATTGAAGGTAATGAGAAGGTAAATGAAGTGCTCAAACTTCGCGCTGAAGCCTGTCTTGATTCAATGCCGGCTCAGCTCTCAAAAGAGTATAAGAAGTTCAAGTATAGTCTTGTAAATGTAAAAGGTCATTCTCCCGAAAAAGCAGATGGCCTCCAATATCTGGAAGATGTCGGTTTGATCATTCGTTCATATAATACGAGGGAACTTACGTATCCTTTGAAGGGAGTCAGGATTGATTCTGAGTTTAAGGCTTTTTACGCTGATACGGGACTGCTTGTATCACAGCTTGGAGATGAAGTTCCTGCCCAGATACTTGCTGGAGACATCAGCTCATACAAGGGGGCGTTGGCAGAAAACATGGTTGCGTCAGCATTTGCCACAGCGGGACTTCCGCTTTATTATTTTCATGCTCCCAGCGGTTCGCCGGAACTTGATTTTTTGTTTGAGAGAGATGGCGGAGTTGTGATTGTTGAATGCAAGTCAAGCAATAATCGAGCTACCAGCATGAAGTATGTAATTGCCCATTCAAAGAAATATGGCACTCACAGAGCTGTGAAGTTCTCAGATACCAACGTGGGTGGTGGAGAAGGCTTTGAGACATATCCGCTCTATGCGATTGGCTTTGTTAAGCGAAGTGCTGGAGAATTGATAGTCGACATGGTGGATGTTAAGAATTTGAAAAAACCAGATTAAGGCGTGGTTTATTGCAATTTGGCATGGTGTGAATAGATGGTATTTAATTCCTTTGGATTTATTTTGCTGTTTTTGCCAGCATTTTTGCTGGCAATGCAGCTTGCAAGACAAATAGCGCAGAGAGGATCAGAATATAAGGAGGCGTGTAAGATTGTAATTATCGCGTTCTCCTTAGTTTTTTATGGACTTTTTGGGGTGAAGAACTGCGTGGTGCTGGTAGCAAGCATAGTCCTTAATGCTATTGGTGTACTGTTATTGCGAGGAAGAAAAGTAAGAGGTACTGGGGACATAACCAAAACTCAGAAAGTCCTTCTTTTGATTCTTGTTGTAATGAATGTCGTTTCACTACTGTTTTTCAAATTTTCTGGAGTTTTCTTTCCGATTGCAGTTAGTTTTTATACCTTTAATCAGATATCTTATATTGTTGACACTTACAAAGGTGAGATTGATTCATTTAACCTGATCGATTACCTTGCATATATTTTGTTTTTCCCCAAGATCCTGCAGGGGCCGCTTATGGGATATGGGGATTTTACAGACCGGTTAGAAAAGGCTATTGGACAGGGCGGAGACGAAGAGAGCGTTTCTAGCAATGTGGGCGACTGTGGCCCAAATGCAGAGGTCATGCTGCGAGCATTATTTCTGTTGTCCATGGGACTATTCAAGAAGGCGATCCTTGCAGATACTTTTGGTAGAGCAGTGGATTATGGGTATGACAACTTGATGTCACTTGGGAGTCTTGAAGCAATATTAGTGGCAGTTTTTTATTCCTTTCAGCTGTATTTTGATTTTAGTGGTTACTGTGATATGGCAGGGGCTGTCTGCATGATGATGGGCTTTGACCTTCCGGATAACTTTAATTCACCCTATAAGGCCGTGAATATAATAGATTTTTGGAAGAGATGGCATATTTCATTGACTAAGTTTTTCACTAAATATGTCTACATTCCTTTTGGCGGAAATCGCAAGGGCGCTGTAAGGATGTACATCAATTTTATGATAGTGTTCCTGCTTAGTGGACTATGGCATGGAAGTGGATGGACATTTATTGTCTGGGGCGCTATGCATGGAGTGTTGTATGTGGTAACAAGGGCTGTTAAACATGGTAAGAAGCCTGGGGAGGCTGGGGAGAAGCTTGGTAAGGCTTCTGTTGACTCATGTGGTAATAGTAGGATCAAGGGAATACTATCTGTTTTGTGTCAATGCGCATCTGTAACGCTGACTTTCATTTACGTCACAGTGGCCTGGGTATTCTTTAGAGCAAACACAATCACTGATGCGATAACTCTTTTGACAAGAGTATTTACTGGAGGCGCTAAGCGTGTAGCAACAGGCATATCAGCCTGCTTCCAGCTTGATGAGCTGTGGTACGTGATCAAGGTCACTCCAATAATGAAACTTCCATTTGCGTGGGAGGCATGTTTGTGGCTATTCTTGATAGCTGGCATTGCAATCATATTCTTTTCAAAGAATGCTATTGAGATATGCAAAAACTGTAAGATAGGAATAAAGACAACTCTGTTGACAGCTTTCCTTCTTGTGTGGAGCATAGTGAGTTTTGCTGGAGTCAGCACATTCCTTTATATGAACTTTTGATTACATTATTAGGCAAGGGACGTCCCCGCTCTCGGCATTTAACCGGGTGAACCTGTTTCCTGTAGGATGAGATATTGTGAAAGAGAATCGTAAATATTCAACTAAATACAAAAAGCTTCTGGCTACGCTGCTTATCATGGTGGTGGCAGTGCTGGCACTTTGCGCTTGCCTTGTGATCTATGTGGATCCGTTTTTCCACTACCACACTCCGCTTCAGAGCTTTCCTTATGTGGTTGACAATCAGCTTAGTCAAAACCCAGGAATGGCTACGCACATGGACTATAATGGTTGTATCATAGGATCATCAATGACTGTTAACTTTGATACTGATGACTTTAAAGAGCTTCTGGGGTACGATACTGTTAAGCTTAGTTACAGCGGTGCTTATCCCAAGGACGACTACAACATCTTGTCCATAGTATTTGATGAGAGTACCTATGCAAGAAAACAGCAGCCTATGGGAGCAGTGTTTTTTGCCATGGATATTCCGACAATGACAGCGGATACTGAACAGACCAAGTATCCTCTTCCGGAGTATCTTTATGACAGGAACCTGTTAAATGATGTGAAGTATGTCCTTAATAAGGATGTGCTGTTTCAGTATATTCTTCGTCCTGTAGTGCAGGGCAAGGGTTCTGACCTGTCTGATATCTACGCAAGCTGGTGGACTCCTGATTACTACAACATTCAGTGGGTGATGCACACCTATGAGGAGCCTGAGAAGTCTGATAAAACCTATGGCCCGGAAGATGTCCTTCCGGCTACAGAGGCTAATCTAGAAAAGAACATATTGCCCTTCGTTGAGGAGCACCCTGAGACGGAGTTTTATTTCTTTTTTCCGCCCTACAGCATCCTGTATTGGCATAATCTCAAGCAGGAAGGGTTCTACGATGCGGCGTTTTACCAGTATCAGTATGTAGCAGATGTTCTTTTGCAGTATCCAAACGTGCACCTGTTCTACTTCCAAACGATGGATGAGGTGACAGACCTTAATAACTACGCTGACTATTCACATTATAAGCCCGAAATCAACAGGTTTATGGTGGAGTGTTTTAAGAGTGGAGATTATCAGATAAGGTCGTCTAAGGAGATGTCAGAGGCACTTGATAAGATGAGGGGAATGATTGATAGTTTTGATTACGACGAGCTCTTTTCAAAGGATTGGTAATGAATAAGGAGTAGCCATGGCTATAACAATTCTTAGTTGGATTTATATTTTTATCATATGTGTCGTTACGGGGCTTGTAGTTAACAAAGCTTTGTCACGACTTATTCCAGTGCCTTTATATAAGGAATGTGGTCACTTTGGGATCACTGGACTGTGTGTAACAGGTCTTGTGACGCTTACTGTTTATGCAGAAGTGTTCAGTATTTTCTATAAGGTGGGAGCAGTGTGCCACGTGGTAATGCTTTTACTTGTGGCAGCAGGGGGATTTAGCTTTAGAAAAGAACTGGCTGAGCTACTAGATTTTTTCAGAACACATATTAACGACCTTTCTATAAATGTCAAAATTGTTTCGATTCTTATCATATTGGCCGGCGCTTTCTTTTCCTCCAATGGTACATTCCACACAGATACTGGGATCTATCACGCTCAGGCAATCAGGATGTTGGAGGAGTACGGTGTTTTAAAGGGACTTGGAAATCTGCAGCTTCACTTTGCTTATAACAGCTCTTACCTTCCTTTGTGCGCACTTTTTACCATGAGCTTTATCCTGCCATTTCCACTTCACACCATGACAGGATTTTTTATGGTGCTTTTTAGTTGCTATGCAGTTTCCGGGCTGTCTAACTGGAAGGAGCATAAGCGCCATGGTGGTGATCTTGCAAGAGTTGCGATCTTAGTCTATGCACTCACCAACATGACAGGTCTTCAGTCACCAGCTACAGACTACGGAACAATGTTTTTTACCCTGTACATCATGTGCTGCTGGATTGCTTATGCTCAAGAGAGTGGTGCAGAAGATGATAGAGATAAGATCGCGCTGTATGGGTATCTCGCAGTTCTTTCAATATTTGCAGTCAGCATGAAGCTCTCTGCGGCTCTGCTGGTTCTTTTGGCCATATTCCCTGCAATACTTCTCGTCAAAAAGAAAATGTTCAAGGAGTTTGGAATTTTCCTTCTGATCGGCTTTTTATCATTTCTGCCATATATGATCCGAAATGTGATCCTGTCCGGATGGCTCTTTTACCCGGTTTCGTCCATAGATCTTTTCAATGTGATCTGGAAGATCCCGGCAGAGTATATGAAAGTGGATTCCGATCAGATCAAGGTCTGGGGCAGGTGTCTTTATGATATCACCAGGATCGACGATGGCGTTAAGACCTGGCTTCCCATCTGGTGGAGCGAGAAGCAGCACTACGAAGTGATGCTGATCTATTCTCAGTTTGTGGGAGCTGTGCTTCTTGTCATAACATCGATATTAAGGCTCAGGGAAAAGAAAATTGACCTGGCCATGGTTATCTTCTATCTGACTATCATTGCCAATCTGGTGTTGTGGTTCTTCACAGCTCCATTTATCAGGTATGGCCTGGCTTTCATGCTGCTTTTACCGCTTTGTGCTTTTGGCGATGTGCTTGAATATATTGTGAGGAAAAAGAGCATTATCCTGGCGCTTGTTGCATCCCTTGTGCTGATCAATTTCTGCAGCTGGATTGATGACTATTTCATGGATGATATGGTCTTTGTTAAGCACAATGTTATGGCAGGACACTATATTGTTCCTGTGCCTTTTGATGAGGGGAATATGACAGTTGTAGATATGGACGGACTTACAGTGTACGTGGCTGGAACTGACGAAATAAACAGCTATTATACCTGCCCTGGAAGCTGCTACAGTTTCATGGTAGAGAGAACCAAGCTGATAGGAGATGACATCAGTAAAGGTTTTATGCCCAGATGACGGGGATCAGATCTGAAAATATGTGATTTTGGAGAATATTATTTGTGATGGAAAAAAATAAGTTTTTGAGCAATTGCATAGATGCGGTTTTAGCAGTGACATTACTGGTTCTGATGGGCATTTTGGTATGGGCTAATCTGTTCCACTATACAGCTTATATGGAAGCTGATATAGCGTCGGAATCTCTTTTTATAGAGGTCATGCACGATGCTGGAAGTCTGTTCCCCTCATCATGGGTTTCCTCCTCGGGACTCAGGATCATGTCCCCTACGGATGTGGCGCTTCTTTTCTATCCTTTGACTGGCTATGACTCAAATTTGGCACTGGGTATTTCATGCAGTGTCATGATGATGATCGTTTTTCTTTTTATGTTCCTGTACATGAAGGAGGCTGGATTTAGTACCAGGCAGATCCTTCTTGCAGCGATCCTTGTTATAGCTGTAAACAGGCCGGCACAACAGGTACAGAAGATGCTTTTTTTGTATGCTGCGTATTACACTGATCAGGTTATATCTCTTTTCATCACGCTGATAGTCTATGAAAAGTTCAGAAAAAATGGCAGACTCCCAGTTATTGGTGCAGTGGTTACAGCGGTGCTTGCAGTGCTCAACGGATTGCAGGGCTTCCATGGTCTTATGTACTGCTACTTCCCTGTTGTGGCTGTTGAGGTCTTAAGGCATTTAAGATCTGTCATTAGAAAAGAAAAGCTGACCCAGCTAGGAATGACCATATGGGTATTTGCTCTGGCAGCAGTGGCTTTTGGCACATCTATCTTTACCGATGTCTATTCACCTGAAACCAGCAGAAACATAAGACATGCTCCTGAGAAATTCTTTGGGGAAGTGCTTCCCATGATAGGAAATATCTTCGATACAAGGAGGCTTTTGATCCTTACGATTGCTTTTGCTCTGGCAGCAGTTTTGGGCTATCTGCTTATCTATGTTAAGAAAGCTGAAGACTTCAGGTGGAGCAGCCTTTCTTTTATCATCAGTGTCGGCGGATACGTACTTGTCACAACCTTTACTACAAGCATTGTCAGCGAAAGATATTACATGATGATAATCTTTGCAATTGGTGTGGGAGTGGCTTTCTTTACCAGGTTCTTTGGTTGGAAGGTTGAATATATTGTTGCCGGACTTGTAGTAATATATGGTCTGGTGGCAGCGGGCAATTATACAAAGGCGCTCATAATAAATGACAACTCGCTAAATACTGAGATGTTCCAGACGGCAGAGTGGATGAAAGAAAAGGGGTATACCTACGGATATGCAACCTTTGATCATGCCAATACCATCACGGTTGTGGCAAAAGGCGATGTGAAGGTCAGAGCACTGAATAACTTCGCGGATTTGGAAGGTTGTAAGTGGCTTTCAGATGAAAACTGGTATCCACCAGTAAAGTCTTCTGAAGGCGCAACCTGCTATATTGTATCCCCTGCAGGGAAAGAGGATTTTCAAACATATTTAACTGGGAATAATCCGAAGATAGTTGAAACTACAACAATTGGATCTTATGAGATATATGTTCTGGACCATGACTATACGGTTTGGGAGAGATAAAAAGAAGACTTTGGCATTAGTCAAAGTCTTCTGGAAAAGCTTCTTTTATCTTAGCAGTATACTTGGTGGCGCCATTTAAGTTCATGTGCCAGTAGTCAGAAAAATCGTTATAGTCAAAACCTTCAGGCCTGTAAAAATATGTCATCTGCGGGCAGTATTCCTGCAAAGATACTAAATAGATATAACAGTCTGCAATGTAATCCATGCTGCACTGAATATTTGGACTCATAGGAATCATGATAACTCTTGGGGTGATGTTATTTTCAGTGCAGAGATCTAAAATTTTTTTCATATAAAAGTCATAAAATTCATTAACAGGGAAGGAAGTATATTCCTGTATTTCTGCCTCTTTTTCACAGTCATATGTCTGAGACATGTATGAACCCTTATGCTCTTTTATAAGTTCGTAATTGGCAAGGTTTGACTCGTATCTGGCATTAAACCTAAAGTCCCGTCATTTTATACCAAGGATTATGTCGGGACAGGAACTTCCATAAGCTCATAGAGCTTACGTTGCTTGTTAGTTATTTCAGACAGATGATGTGCTTTGCCAGGCTGCTGGTAGTATTCAATAACATCCAGCTCATCAAGAAGTGATTGCATGGTGTAATCACTAAACAAGCCATTTTCATCCATCTGCTTTTTGATATATGACATCAGTTGCAGTGCTATGAACTGCACAAAGAGTTTACCTTCGAAGTTTTCTTCAGATGCGACAGACATCCTGCGCATGGAAAGGCGCTCTTTGAGGTTACCAAAGGACTTCTCAATAAGATCCTTCAGCCTGTATATACGCAGCGCTTCGACAGGATCCTTGATGCCATTGGTCATAAGCGCAAAGTAACCATAGTTGCGCTCAGCCTTACGTATAGCATCCTCATTGAATGAGTAAACTTTTCCTCTTACTGGTGTCTCATGTATTGTAAAGTACTTCTGATACAGCTTTGCGTCTTCCGGATCAGGAGTGCCATTTACCAGGTTGTTTTCAAGGCGGTCAAGCATTGCATTGAACCGTACCTTGTCATCAGTAGCTTTCTGGTCATTGTAGTAGAAATGGAGATATATACGGCGTTTGTCAGTAATGACTTCACCTGAACGAGGTTTCTCCTCTGTGTACTCCCATTCTTCTGTGAATGACATGACATAGAGCTTTAGCTCAGAATTATAGTTAAAGCGGGTAACAAAATCATCACGGATCTTGTTAAGGCGGTTGCTTACGAGGTTAAGTGAGAGTCTGGCTCCGATGAGAAACTTATGATGATGCTTCATCAGGTCATTTATGTTCTTCTCGCTGTAGAAGCCTCTGTCCATGACAAGCTTGAGCTTTTCAAGTTTAAGGAAATCCACATCCTTAACGAGGTTCTCTATAGTCTTAACATCAGTGATGTTACCTGCCAGTTTCCTGTAGTAAACAGGGAGCATTGATTCCTCTCCATACAGCAGAGCAAGATTTATCTGCGGAAGGGAATCACCTTCTTTGTTCTTTCCATACTTGGCTTGCTTTATCAATGTAGAGTATGAAGAGATAGATGTTGTATCAAAAGCGAGGTATTCATCGCAGGAATGGCGTTTTGCCTGGTACTTGAAGTAATCCATCTTGGATTCTTCTGTGATCAGTCCAAAAAGTTCGCTACTCCTTTGAGAAGGAATATCCTTGCCATAAGGATGCCTGTGGGTGCTGCCCCATTTAGTGAAACGGTATAATGGCAACCCTTCCTCAATAACGAGGTAGTAAGCTATGGAGAGTATCTGTGGTGCCAATGAACCATAGCACTTTCCAAGGTCACCAGCTATGCCTGTCTTTTCAGCAATCCTGTCAAGCAGGTATGTGGCTCCATGGAACTGGCGAAGACAAATGTCTGTCGGTACAGGTCCGGTCTTGGAAGCTGTGAGACTGGCTTCATATTCAGCTTTGAGACGATGGAAGTTTTTGTTGGGCTTGAAGTTCGTTCCATCATACTTGCCAATGTACTCACGCTTATGATCAGCCTGCTGCTTTTCTGTATTCCAGAATGGGTGATCAATATATGCGTAACCATTCTGAATGCGGACTTTATCAGTAATCCAGGGCTCATTTATCTTGATTTCCATAACTCACCTCCTTGGTATAATTATACCAAGGAATTAACGGAATATCAAGTGAAAAGTGTGTTTTTGATACAATATTTTGTGCCTGCAAAGCCAGTAATATCAAGGGTTTGCGGCTGTGGCCATCAAAGATTTATACCAGAACCTTGGTATAATTTCGCGGGAGCGCAGGATTAAATCCGCCATTGAACAGGGCTGGGAGATATTTTTCCGGCGACCAGGATCTATATTGTTTCCACTCTTTTTCGTAGTTTTCCTTTAGTATCGACTCGGCATTAAAAGCTATGGCATTATCAAATATCTCTTTTTCATCCTCATAGGAAAGTCTGTGAAAATATAAGGTTCGGGTGTAAAAGTTCTGATCCTCCAGATAACCGGTATCTGCGAAGCCTATATAACATGCGTCGGGAGCCTCATTGTTTTTCAAAAACTCTTTCAGTATGTAATATGCTTCTACGGAGGTCCTTCCACCCAGAGACAGATTATATGTTCCATCAGAAAGCTTTTCTGGAAGTACTGCAGCATTTACAGCAGAATCACCTAAGAAGAGAACATCAACGTTACCATTGTGATCAGTCTGGCAAAACTCTTTGTTCCAAACTTCATAGGGATACTCAGGATCTAAGTAGTACATGCCCCCATAAATTAAATAAAGCCATAATGCTATTGCTGGAAGTACCACTATTAGTGCTGACAATAGCAATTTGCTCATCTGTTTGATCATCTTTAAATATTTCATATACAACCACCTTTAAAACTGCATATATAAAAACTCTTCAGTAGAGAGATTAAGTGAGAGCATGATAAATACGATCATTATCCAGTAAATGATATATCTGAATACAATGCCCTGCTGGTTAAACCATATTCGGGCATCTTCATATCTGTAGGTTAACATGTCACATACAACAAGCATCAGCAGTGAAATTGCAAGAATGACTGCACTGGTGACATTTATTCCAGTAGTAAACAGTGAACCGTTAAATATCATGCCAATATCATTTATCATCAGTGATCTTTTTAAGTATAGAACTGCACTTGTGATATCTGAAGATCTAAAGAAAACGAATCCTACACATACAAGGGCAAAAGTCCTGATCCTTTGGAATAAATGAAAGCTATAATTGTCAGTATTTATCTTGAAAAACTTATTGACCTTTTGGAAAAACGGATCAAGCAGTTCTCCGATGCAGATATAGAAACAGTGTAGTAAGCCCGAGCCAATAATGTATTTCCAGGCTCCGCCATGCCAGAAACCTACGGTAAACCATATCACAAACATACCCAGATACAATGTGATATTCTTACTGACCTTTTTGCCAAATTTATGTTTGGACCAGTTACCAAGTTTCAAAACAAGCTTTGATCTAAGGAATGGATAATAAATATAATCCTTGCACCATGCACCTAAAGTTATGTGCCACCTGCGCCAAAACTCTGTTACAGTCCTTGAATGAAAAGATGCCTTAAAGTTTTCTGGCATTGTGATCCCTAAGACTTGGGAAGCTCCAACTACCATGTCCGTATATCCGGAAAAATCAGCATACAATTGAAATGCAAAACAGATTATTCCATATATCAGGTAAATTCCCTGATAGCTCTGATAGTTGTTAAAAATTTCAGCTACAACGATGGAGAGTCTGTCTGAGATGACTTTCTTTTTGAATGCGCCCCAGAGAATGCGTTTAAAGCCATCATACACGTTCTGTTCCTTAAAATATCTTGGAACTGTAAACTGCACGCCAAGATCTTTATATCTGTTAAAAGGCCCTGACAAGAGCTGTGGAAAATATGTAGAAAAGCATAAGAACTTAAAGGGATTTTTTTCAGGTTCGATTATCCCATAAGTGACATCAAGCATATAGCTCAGAATTGTCAGGGTATAAAAAGAGATACCTACCGGAGCTATGATGGAAAAAAGCTCTATGCTTGAAGCACCGGTTATGACCCGCTGAAGATTCTGGCCTATCTGTAAAAAGAAATTGATGTATTTAAAGACAAACAATAGTCCGATGATCACGATGATAGCCAATATATATATTGCCTTACCAAGCCGCTTATTATCCAGCTTTTTTATAGCAATAGCCCCTATATATGCGCATACAGATGCTATCAGCAGATATAGTATCATCTTTGTTCCGCCAAAGAGATAGCAAAATACCATATTAGCTATAATTACAACAGCATTTTGCAAAAACTTCGGAACAATATAATATATGACAAATACAGCAATGAAAAAAACTAAACTTTCAATAGAACAGATAGACATTGATCACCATTACTCCCTTGTAGTCTATTATAAATACAATTCGTATTATATGATTTTAGCAGACGCTAACGCAATAATAATTATCGTAGCTATACAATAGGATTTAACGAAGTTGACAAGAGTAACCAATTAGGTTACTCTTATTTTATGAGTAACCAATTTGGATACACTATTAGAGGGAGCACTTATGGACACTGAGATAAAGGAATTGCGAAATAAAACAGGTATGAGTCAGCGGGAGTTTGCTGCAAAATATGGAATTCCTCTCAGTACACTGAGAAAATGGGAGCAAGGCGAGGCGAAGCCAGCGACCTACGTTGTGAATCTTATAGCAGACAAGCTACATGATAACCTTGAATACCAGATTACTATTGATAAGGCTCAAGCAGCAAAAGAACGAATAAGAGATCTTATTGTTCTTCAGAAAGATCTTGAGTCCAAATTTACAGAAAAAGATTACAACGTATTTGTTTTTGGCAGTTATCCCACAATTAGATATAACAGCGAAAGCGATGTTGATATAGCGGTTTATTCTAAAGATTTAGAACTGTACAAGAAAATGTCTTTTACTATTGAGAGCTTTTTCCAAAATAAAGGGATTCCAGTGGATCTGTTTTACATAGACATAAGTATACCTGCGCCAATCTATCTTGCGCCACTGCACGCACAGATCCAGTTCACGGATTATTTCCCTGCAGAACTAAGAGATTTTGAGAGTAAGTGTGAGAGGGAACTGGAAAAGAATAAGAGGAGCATTCTTGAATGAAGTTAGATGAAAGTATATTAGACCAATTTGACTTGAATCCAAATGATGACAGAGAGCCAGTCAATGTTATGAGAGTTTCAGAGTTGCTGGCGTTCCTTGAGGAGAGTGCTTCCAGGATAGTTTCAAAGAGTGAGCTTTTCTTTAAAACTGATGATGCTGATAGGCAGGCGGATTGTCTTGATATAGTTGCAATGAGGCTAAATGATTTTGTCCAGGCATTTATTGACATAGTGATTTATATCAGGAAGGCGGAGGGCAGCTACAATGGTAAGTCTAATTCCTTGAGATATTGCGTTACTAGTTATGATACATTGATAAAACGTCAGAGTCATATGGAAAAACAGTTTCTTGGGGAGATATTACTACGGAATGAGATAACTCATGATTACTTTAATCGTGAGATACACCAGAAGAAGCTAATAGCGCTTATGCAGAACTGTTCTGGGGGAGCAGGTGAAGTATATGAGCAATTGGCGACTTTATGTAAGCAGCGCGGGTTGACTGATAAATATGTGGATAAGAACTCATAAAAATGATAAAATTTCACTTAGATATTGTCTAAAATCAGGAATGTAATACCAGATTTAGATAGTGTTTGTTGAGGAGATGGAGATGAAAAAGAGTTTGAACCTGTTTAACAGGAAAAAGCCTAGGAGGCGTCAGAGAGAAGACGACTTCATAGATTATGATGAGCAGTATAATGACGAGTACTACAATGAGGGATATGACGACGAGGATTATCCTGACGAGGAGTTCGAGGAAGAATACGGCGATGAAGTAGATGACCGCTATGAGGATGATTATCCAGAGGATGATGATTATCCAGAAGACGAGCGCTATGAGGATGACGAGTATCCAGAAGATGATCGCTATGAGGATGATGAGTATCCAGAAGAGGATGATTATCCGGACCGTGATTATGAGTCTGATGAGAACTATGATACTGACTACGAAGCTCCCAAGGGCCATTCAGAGGAAACTGCTGAGCGCGCAGAAAGTGCTGCCATGCCTGCTGCAGGCGCAGTAGTTGTACCTTTCAAGGAGCCCCTTACAACTGATAGTGAAGACGACCGCTATGAGGATGAAGATTCTTCTGAGGATGACGATCGTTACGAGGACGAAGACTATCCGGAGGAAGACGATCGATACGAAGATGACGATTATCCTGAAGAAGATGACCGTTACGAGGACGATGAGTATCCTGAGGATGATCGCTACGAAGAGGATGATTATCCAGAAGATGATTACGATCGCGACTACGGAGATGAAGACGACTACGACCGCGATTATGAAGAGGATGAGGACTACGATCAGGACTATGAGGATGAATACGACAGAGTTCGTGGAGCCTATGCTGGCCGTGGTGGCCGCGATGGTCGCAGGGATCGTGGAAGCCGCAGAGGCCGCGACAGAGATGACCGCGGAGAATCTGTTGGAGCCAGGATTCTTGAGTTTTTAGGTAACACATCAGTAGCAGAGAGGGCAGCAGCAGTTGTGGCAGTTCTCCTTCTTGCAGGCGGAGTTGCCTTCATGGCATTTTATTCCAAGGCGAAAAACTATGCGGCTGAAGTTGGCTCTTTTGCGGAAGTGGGCGCGGATCTTCAGGTAGACGGCGTAGTTGGCTCTTCGGGACTTCTTGCAATTGCTGATGCTGAGATGGCGAGAGCAATGGCAGCAGGCATGGTTGAGGAAATAGAGGAAGAGGAAGAAGAGGTTCCAGACACAGCTTCTAACGTCACCATCAAGATGACCCTGACCTCTATCAAGAGTGACATGAAGATCAAGTTCATCAACTCTGAGACTAAGAAACTTGTAGCAAACGTGCCTTTTGTTGTTTCGGTAGTTACACCGGATGGAACCAAGGTCAGCTATGATGACCACGACAGAGACGGTATCATTTATAAAAAAGATCTGACAGCAGGTAAATATACGGTAACTCCTGAAGCTCTTTCTTCAGAGTATGAGAGTTACAAGCTTGATACATCTTCACAGACCCTCACCGTTAAGGATACTGTTGAGATGAAGGCTGTTGACGTTTCAAACGAGATCAAGAAGGAATCTCAGGTCAACGCCGCCAAGGAAGATACCGCTGTAGAGACTCAGGTTGAGTCTGTGCTTAATGACACTGTAGAGTGGGTTGACTCAAACCAGAACAGTTCTACATCTTCAGATGGCAAGTACAAGTACGAAGTAATAGATAAAAACGATATTCCAGACCCTTCAAGCAGCGCAAAGCTGACACTTGGCAGCGTAAGAAGAATGGCTGCAGCAAGGGCAAGAACTGGCAACGAGGGTGGAGATACTAATCTTCCTACTACAGATCCGGCAGCCGATGCCAGCACTGCAGGAACTTCTGAGGAGAAGTCTGATGGCAGTTCAGATGCCAGCACAGCAGGAACTACTGAAGCGGGCTCAGAGGCATCCACAGTTGAGCCTGAAAAACCAAAGGATATGTCAGTTTCTCTGACAGAATCCAGCATCAAGGTTGGCCAGACTACAACCATCAATGTAAGTGGTCCTTCAGGCTATAATGTATCATCTGATAATGAGTCAGTTGCTACTGTTTCAGGAAATACCGTTACGGCTAAGTCTGCTGGAACTGCCAAGATCACTGTAAAAGCTGATGGTTATAACGACGCGTCAGTGTCGATCACAGTAACTGAAGCAGATAAAAAGAACATGACCTTAAGTGCCACAAGTCTGTCTATCAAGATGGGTGAAACTGGCAAGATCACAGTATCTTCCGGTCCTAGCTCTTTTAACGTAAAGTCGAGTGATGAGAAGATCGCGAAAGTAGCATCTGATGGAACCATCACTCCTGTAGCTGAGGGAAGTGCTACCATCACCTTCTCAGCAGATGGCTACAACGATGCTACAGCCACAGTTACTGTTGGTAAGGCTGACAAAAAAGATATGACCCTGAGCGTAAAAGAGCTCACGATCGCCATAAATGAAACTGGCAAGATCACAATAAGCAGCGGCCCGTCTTCATTTACAATTAAGTCCAGCGATGAGAAGATTGCTAAGGTTGCAAGCGACGGAACTATAACTGGTGTGGCAGAAGGTAAGGCAACCATCACCTTCTCAGCTGATGGTTACAACGATGCTGCAGCTACTGTAACAGTCACCAAGACCGGAACTAAAGAGCTTGTAATGAATGTCAAGAAGGTTACCCTTGTTCAGGGACAGACCTTCAAGATCAGTCCAAAAGAGACTTCTCTTACCGTGACATACAAGTCTGACAATACAGATATTGCCACAATCTCTGGTGTGACTATCACCGGTGTCAAGGAGGGCAAGACCAACATCACCTGCAGCTGTACAGGCTATGCAGACACCAAGATTGAAATAACCGTTGTAAGTAAGACAACAGTCCTTAAGGATAAGAATGGAAATGTAGTTTACGTCAAGGACAGCAATGGCAATTATGTCGAGGCTACCTATAACGACTACTACAATGGCAAGACCTTCTATCTGAAGAAAGAAAACGACGGTATTCGCCAAGGCTGGTGGACCATTGATGGTAAGACCTACTACTACAACAAGAACGGCGATAAGGTAACTGGCGAGCAGGTTATCAAGGGTGCCAAGTACAGCTTTGGCTCTGATGGAGCTCTTTCCTCATCATCAGGAACAATGGGTATCGACGTCAGCAAGTGGAACGGTAACATCAACTGGACACAGGTTAAGAACGCCGGTGTAAACTACGCCATCATCAGATGCGGGTACAGAGGCTCATCTGCAGGAGCCCTCATTGAAGATCCTAAGTTCAGGGCTAACATTCAGGGAGCTCAGGCAGCAGGGATCAGAGTTGGTGTATATTTCTTCTCGCAGGCGGTTAACGAAGTTGAAGCGGTAGAAGAGGCCTCCATGTGCATCAATCTGTGCAAGGGTTACAACTTAAGTTTCCCTATTTACATCGACGTTGAGGCCAGCCACGGTCGAGGAGATCAGATAAGTGCCAGTCAGCGTACAGCCAACGTCAAGGCATTCTGCGGAACCATCCAGAGTGCTGGCTACAGAGCTGGTGTGTACTCCAACAAGACATGGTTTACTCAGTACATGAACGCTTCATCACTTACAAGTTATAAGATATGGCTTGCCCAGTACGCAGCCAATGTAACATACACTGCTACAAGGTACGATATGTGGCAGTACACTTCAAAGGGATCCATTTCAGGTATTTCCGGTAATGTTGACATGAACATCAACTACAACTGATGGAGGTCAGATGACAGCTAAGTCTATGCGCAAAGGAACAGGAGCTTTCGAGCTTCTGTCCTTTGTTTTGTTAATGGTAATTTTTGTAGGGATTGCACTTATCGACGGACCAAAGTGGTGTGTTGATACCCCCAGCTATGTGAATATGGACTTTTCAAGAGAACCGGTGTATCCGCTGTTTCTCTTAAGTCTAAGGACTTTGTTTGAGAGGCTTAATATAACTTCTGTGGCCTATGAGCTTCCAGCGTACCTTACAATGGCGGTGGTGCTCCAGAGTATCCTCTGGGTAGTGGCTATCCACAGACTTGGAGTTTATATCTATGATCTGTGCAGTAAATCCATGACTCACGGAAAGGCAAGATTTATGATGCTCCTTGCGGAAAGCTTGCAGGTGGCAGTTGCATTTTTGAACCGGTTTGCGGCAAAGAGAGGATCAATGTATTCAGAGTCTTTGATGACAGAGTCTCTTGCAATGCCATTATTTGTGCTGTTTACAGTGCTGCTTCATAAGAGCTTCGATGATTATAAGATTGGGAACTGCATTAAGCTCTTTTTGCTGGCAACCCTTATAAGCAGTGTCAGAAAACAGATGCTGATCGTGGTGCTGATGTGGGGCTTTACATCTTTTGTGCTGCATCTTTTGGTAAAGAGACATCGCTCCCTTAAGAAGTTTAGCTACACGGTGATCTTTGTGGTGCTGACTATTGTTTCTGTGGCTTTATTTGACAGAGGCTATAACCAGGTTGTAAGGGGTATTTTTGCTGGACATACAGGAAATAGTAAGGGCGGATTGTGCACGGTTCTTTACACAGCAGTGCCGGAAGACGCATCTCTTTTTGAAGGAAATGATAAGTATCCGGAGCTTGGAGAACTTTTCGCAAAGATAATGGATGAGTGCAGGGCTCAGCAGCTCACAATTGACTATGCACCTGGATATGAAAGAGGTGCAGGTCAGAAGCTTACTACAAGTGACTGGGTAGATGTGGCATATCACTACTCTGAGAGCTACGATGTCATAGGTTTTGATATCATCCAGCCCATGTGCGATGAGTATGTGAAACAGCACTATCCTGAGCTTGAGGGCGACATGGCTCTTCTTCAGGAAGATTCCATTGAAAAAGAGCTTTTTCAGACTCTTTTAACTGGTACCATAGCCAAGGTGTTTAGCGGTGAAGGAGGGGATGCGCTTTATGTCTTTAAGGCAAATGTGCTAAAAGCCTTTGTCATTTCCAATGCCAACATCCGTCCGTCAGTTCTTATCAAGATATCTTTGGTAATATATGGGCTGTACATTGCCCTTTTTGTGGCGCTGATTGTGAAGATGATGCAGGAAACAAAAAAGGCCTCCGGCACTCAGGTACCGGAAAGCCTTATGCTTAAAAGAAAAATGCTCGTTATGGGACTTGTGGTAATGGCTGGACTTGCCATAAACTGCGTGGTCACAGGTTCTATGATATTCCCGCAGCCGAGATATATGTGCTACAGCATGGGGCTGTTTTACTTATCACTATTTAGCTGTATGCTGGTTTAATCATCTCTCTGAGCCACAGTATTTTTGTTGTAATACTTGGCAACTACTGTATTTATCCATTCATTGCTGTCAGGGTAAATATCCTCATGAAACAACAGCTCAGGTCTTTCTGTGTGTCTGTCAAGGACCACATCTTTTTGAGAATCATCTTGAAGAACCTTAAGGCGATCAATGTTCTCATCAAGATAGATCCTGGCCTTACCCTTTATGATGTCGTATGCAGCAGATGATGCAGAAAAGTAGTGATGATCTTTGATCATAGATGCAAAGGAAAAAATGGCTGTCAGCGCAATTGTGCCTGCAAGGATCATTGCTGACATTCTTGATATCAAAACGCCAGCGTTGCCAGAAGCAGAATCTTGACTGGTGGCAGGTCGTTTCTGTCTCAGCCATGCTGATATATATATCGTGGTCAGCACGCTAAAGGTGATGAACTGCGCCCAGATCAGACTGTAGATCCTCTCTGCGCCTATATTGCCGGTGGCGAAATACGGAGGGGTCATGTTGGCTGAGACCATTCCGTATGCAAATATCACGAAGATCACAGGATATGAGAACCTGACCTTAAATGAAGGTGCTAGATTCCATGTCAGGATTGCAACAATTACAAGGGCTGCTACAACCTCCCATCTGAACAGTTCTCCAAAGCACACTGTTATGGTGCTGGTAAGAGAAGTGATTATGGCAGTGATGGGACCCATACCGGAATTTGCGCTGCTCCTTATTGCATTACCTGGAGCAACAGCAGAAACAACAAGGCCTGCCAGATTTAAAACGGCAGGGATCATAAGCAATTTCGCACGTGTTTCTTTTTCTTTATCATCAAGTCTTACAATTCCAAATCTAAAAAGAAGTGGAAGCGTCAGTATAAGGGCTGAAATGATCGCAAGGCTAAGAGCCGTCATGTAGTTACAGCCCCCAAGAAGAAAAGCCAGGAGGGATATAAAGAATAGCCTTAGATAGCTCTTTTTCCCACCAAAAACAAATCCAAGCATCAGACCAAGATACAACAGTGCAAGGCCATACATGAACATATAGTTGATGGCGCCGCTGTACCAGTAGAAGCTCT
This sequence comes from Butyrivibrio sp., assembly GCA_015056565.1. Taxonomy (GTDB): domain Bacteria; phylum Bacillota; class Clostridia; order Lachnospirales; family Lachnospiraceae; genus Butyrivibrio. The sequence continues at coordinate 45,181 of SVGB01000008.1, read as the reverse complement.
CCACTCTGCTTGAGCCCTTCATACTCTGGATGATGAGAAGAAGAGTCAGGATGCTGACGATACTTGCGTGATCACGGCCAGAACCTGCAAAAGTTACAAGGAGGTTCTTAAAGAAAACAAAGGTGCCAAGGGTCAGCACGCTGATGATGATATAAGGGGTCAGGACGCTGAGCCTCTCATTAAATATGCTGGGACTTAAGGTCGTCAGAAGTGAAGAGAAGAAGTAACCTATCCAGTTGTTGTACAGGTAAATTGTCTTTTCAAAAGCAGCCTGCACAGTGGCAAGTACACTACCCGTAGCTACAAATGTCTGATGGGGCTGAAGTGCCATGGAAAAATCATCAGCAGATGGCCAGTTGTAATACCCCATAACAAAAAGCGGGATCAGCGTGATCACGTAAATGCATATAAGGCAGATGCTTAGTGGCTTAAGGGACTTCAATTCTTATCTCCTTCTTCTAAATTGATGGTCTCCTGAATGATGTACAGAGGGCGCTCCTTAGTCACATCAAAGATGTTGCCAATGTAAAGACCTAAGACTCCGAGAGTGCTAAGAATCAGCCCGCCAAAGAAGAATACTGCGGCAGCCAAAGTGTTCCAGCCCTCAGGGTTTGATGCGTGTGTTGCCCAGGAAATCAGGACAAACAGCACGTAGATAAGTGATCCTATGGCAGAAACTGCGCCCACATAGATGGGAACGTACAGGATTCTGTTGGAGAATGTGGTCATGGCCCTTAAGGCATACTCAAACTTCTTGGCAAAAGTGTAGGATGAAACGCCTGCAAATCTGGTCTCATGCTCAAACTCGATAAAGCCTTTTTTATAGTTGGTCCACAGAAGGAACATTGTAAAATCCCTACCAGGTCCCTTGGTGTTTATAAAAAGGTCTCCGCAGCGTTTGCTGGCAATAAGATAAGTTCCAAGCTCATAGTCAAAGGTAAGCTCTGACAGATAGCTGAATACCTTGTGGAACATCTTTGACAGGAGCTGAACGATGGCTGAATCCTTTCTCTGCTGGCGTCTTACGATGACGATATCAAGGCCTTCTTTTCTGACCTTGTCATAGAGTACTGGGATGTTCTCAGGTGCATCCTGAAGATCGCAGTCCATAGTGATGATCCACTGTCCCTTTGATGCAGCAACGCCAGCTGTTATGGCTTTGTCCTGACCGCAGTTTCTTGTAAGGCTTATGGCCTTAACATGGGTATCGCCGATAGCAACTTTCTTGATCTCATCCCAGGATCCCATTCCGTCGCGGTCGTCCACGAGGATGATCTCATATCCGATGTTCATTCCTGATAGAGTTGAGGTGAGCCTTTTGTGAAGCTCCGGAATTGCCTCGGGGCATCCGTATACAGGAACAACCACTGAAATCTCGATTTTTTCATTGGTAGTACTCATAATAAATCTCCTTGTTATTCGTTATATATGACTGTAACAGATTTAAGCCTGAAGAGCCCTGCAGCTGATCTGTTTACAAATTCTTCGCAGTCTACACCAAGGCCCATACCATACATGGCTTTGGAATGCTTGAATGGTGCGATATACAGGATCGCATCCGAACCTTCTTCAGCGTTTTCAAGAGTTGAAAGGATATACTCCCTGACGGTGTAGTTTTCAATCATTGCCCCGCTCCTGAAGTCGTCAATGGCATTGTAGGCAATTCCGCTTTTAAGTTCTGCCTTTGTAGCTGGGTAGGTGATCAGCATTAAAAGAGCTGACAGCACAATGAGGGCGATTCCTGTGTATTCAGCGACTTTTTCTTTTCTCTCGTATGCCCATTGTGCAAGCACTGCTACGGCGAAAAGAAACATCAGCTTGGCCACAACTTCATAGGATGAATATGTGCGCGCAGACAGTTCCTGCATATTGCTGATGTGGTTGGCAAATGTGATAGGGAACAAGGAAAAGTACTGTACAAGAAATGAGCCGGCAAAAACGATCACAAGCTGCAGATTGGAAACTCCTTTTGGCAGAATCTTTACCTTAAGAAGGATGACCACTGCAAAGCACAGGATAAGTGCAAACCAGAATATCCTGCTGGCAAAAAGGAGCTTCACATCTGAAACGTAGCACAGGAAAGTTTCAGATAATCCTGTGAATACGTTAAGAGGAGGACCATCAAGCCTGTTAAAGTTACCTGGTGCAACGGCGTTTATGATGGCACCTGCAAAAGCGCCTGCGAAAGGAAGTACAACTGTCTTGGTCTCTTTTACCTTAGGAAAGCTCAGGATAAGTATAGCAAGGAGCCATCCGAAGTTTGCAGCTGTAATATTAAGGGCGCATCCGCTGGCGATAAAGCCTGTGATCATGCCAATTACAGCATATCTTGTCTTGCCTGTTTTTATGTTATACAAACTGAGGGCTGCTGTTATAAAGGAAAAGGTAAGTGGAAGCAGCATGTTAAGGACTCCGGTGTACCATAAGAAGATCTCAACGCCTCTGTCAGTATTGTACATTTCAAGGAACATCAAGGCTGCAGCCAGGGTGATTCCCAAGGTGGCAGGGAGGTCCTTTACAATTTGTTTGATAAAAAGAATAAGCGTAAGGAAAAACAAAGAAATCCACACTACCATAAAGAAGTGAAGACCAGGGAGACCTGCTCTTGTGTACATATGAAGGGCGCTCATCAGGAAGTTGAATACATAGGTACCCTGATTGGTGTTGTAGTACTCTACCATTCTGTGGGCTGCTCCAACGTAGTAGCTGCCATAGTCCCTAAACAGGTCTCTTGCGCCGCCTTCGAAACTAAAATCATCCTCGCAAAGATAAGTATATGCCCCGGCTGAGATCATGGGCACGATAAGCACTGCAAGAGCAATAATAAAGACAATTATAAGTAATTTCCTGTGCTTGTTTATGAATTCACTCATCTATTGAAAAAACCTCTTTTCCAAAAAACTTTTTCACATCATTCTAACATATAATTCAGTAAAGTGGGAAAAATTGATGGTTTGTGTTATACTCTATTGGATAATGTTTATTTTTAAGAGAGGACGATTATGAGAACTTATTTAGTTACAGGCGGAGCCGGGTTTATCGGCTCAAACTACATTCATTATATGTTTAAAAAATATGGCGACGAGATCCGCATCATCAACGTGGATGCGCTTACCTATGCAGGAAACCTTGAAAACCTGAGGGACCTGGAGGGCAACCCTAATTACACATTTGTTAAGGCTAACATCTGTGACAGGGATGCCATCAACAAGATATTTGAAGAGAACGACATCGACAGGGTTGTTCATTTTGCGGCAGAGAGCCACGTTGACAGATCCATTGTCAACCCTGAGATCTTTGTAGAGACCAATGTTCTTGGAACAGCTACAATGCTGAACGCTGCCAAGAAAGCATGGGAGAATCCTGATGGCACATTCAAGGAGGGCAAGAAGTTCCTTCACGTGTCAACTGATGAGGTTTATGGTTCCCTTGATGAGGATCCTAACGCATACTTCTATGAGACAACTCCATACGATCCTCACAGCCCATACTCAGCTAGTAAGGCCAGCAGCGACATGCTGGTGAAGGCTTACATGGACACATACAAGTTCCCTGCAAACATCACCAACTGCTCCAACAACTACGGACCTTACCAGTTCCCTGAGAAGCTTATTCCGCTTATCATCAACAACGCCCTTGCAGGAAAGAATCTTCCTGTTTACGGAGATGGTAAAAACGTCCGCGACTGGCTCTATGTTGAGGATCATGCCAAGGCAATCGATATGGTCCAGGAGAAGGGACGTCTTTTCGAGACCTACAACGTAGGCGGGCACAATGAGAAACAGAACATCGAGATCGTTAAGACAATCATCGATGTACTTCGTGATGAGCTTGATGATTCAGATCCAAGAAAGAAAAATCTGACCTATGATCTTATTACCTATGTAACAGACAGAAAGGGCCATGACCGCAGATATGCCATCGCTCCGGACAAGATCAAAAAAGAGATTGGCTGGGAGCCTGAGACCATGTTCAAGGAAGGCATCAGAAAGACCATCAAGTGGTACTTTGAAAACCACGACTGGATGGAGCATGTAACAAGCGGCGATTATGAGAAGTACTATGAGAAAATGTACTCAAACCGCTGATCAGATAAGACTTTTTTTGCCTGTTCATGAAAGGAGTTAATACATGAAGGGAATTATTCTTGCAGGTGGATCCGGAACACGTCTTTACCCTCTCACCAGGGCTATGAGCAAACAGATGATGCCTGTATATGACAAGCCTATGATCTATTATCCTCTCTCAACCTTGATGCTTGCAGGTATCAGAGAGGTGCTTATAATCTCAACTCCAAGAGACCTTCCTATGTTTGAGGAACTCTTTGGAACTGGAGAGCAGCTTGGCATGAGCTTTAGCTATGCTATCCAGGAACAGCCCAGGGGACTTGCTGATGCATTCATCATCGGCGATAAGTTCATTGGTTCTGACAGCGTAGCTCTGGTTCTTGGGGACAATATCTTTTACGGACAGAGCTTTTCTAAGCTCCTTAGGACCGTCGCTGCAAGAGAGAGTGGCGCTACAATCTTTGGCTACTATGTAAGAGATCCTAGAGCTTACGGCGTTGTTGAGTTTGATGAAAACGGCAAGGCCATCAGCATAGAGGAAAAGCCTGAGCATCCAAAGAGCAACTACGCTGTGCCAGGTCTTTACTTCTACGACAACAAGGTTGTTGATATCGCGAAAAACGTCAAGCCTTCAGCAAGAGGCGAGATTGAGATAACAAGTATAAATAACGAGTACTTAAGCCGCGGAGAGCTTCAGGTTGAGACCATGGGACGTGGCTTTGCATGGCTTGATACCGGCAATCACGATTCACTTCTTGATGCGTCAGATTTCGTCTGCGCATTCCAGAAGAGACAGGGACTTTATATCTCCTGTATCGAGGAGATCGCCTATAAGAGAGGTTTCATTGACAAGGAGCAGCTGCTCAAGCTGGCCGAGCCTCTTATGAAGACAGACTACGGCAAATATTTAGTTGAAGTTGCCAACGGGCTATGATCACTTGACGAAGTTTTGTTGAGTCTAGTGAGCATAGTCGTTCCGGCGAGCGAAGCGAGAGCGGAACTTCCTTGTGAATCAAGCGAGAGCGGAACTTCATTGTTTGTTTTGGGGGAACTATGGACAGACGCGTTTTTCGAATGGCTATACTGACCATAATAAGTGCATTTATCCTGGTGCTTTTGATCGTCTACGCCACCAACGCCAAGAAGATCAACGAGCTTTTTGGATGGGGTCAGGAAAAAGAGATTGAGGCTGAAGCTACTGAGGATGTGTCCCAGGAAGAAGTTTTTACCGGGGATCAGATCGGCGATGACCTGGGAGCCTTTATGCTGGACGAGGACTTTTTTGATGAGACCGAAAAAGTACCTTCAGTGGTTGTAAGAAAGAAGACATCAGCAGGAAATGCCAGTTCCAGTGGTGATACTGCTGAAAGCGATGCCCTGTCGAGTGAAGAAGATAGCACAGGCGACGATGAGAGCGGCGACGGCTCAGGAATGGCAGTGGTTGGACAGATTACAAACCCCAACCCTGAGTACCCATCTCTTTATCAGGATGATGTTACGGGAGCTTCCGGATATCTGACCAGTGTACCCCAGGCACCACCTGGTGGATTTGGACAGTTTATTCCATCTGATCAGACTGTTACTGGAACACCGGTTGGTACGCCGTGATCTAAATTGCTATGATAGCTCTTTTGAGCCAATGATAAAAGAAATAATTTAGGGAGATTTAGAAGTTAAAATGGGTAAGATTACTGTAGAAACATGTGAGATCGAGGGCCTTAAGGTTATTACACCACAGGTTTTCGGAGATGCCAGAGGATATTTTGTTGAGACCTACAACAAGAACGATTTTGTAGCTGCCGGCATTGATGTGGAGTTTGTTCAGGACAACCAGTCAGCCAGCAAGCAGGGTGTTTTAAGAGGTCTTCACTTCCAGAAAAAGTATCAGCAGGACAAGTTGGTTCGCTGCATTAACGGAGAGGTGTTTGATGTTGCTGTAGACCTCAGAAGGGATTCCAAGACTTTTGGAAAGTGGTTTGGCGTAAGGCTTTCAGCTGAGAACAAGAAACAGTTCTTTATCCCTAAGGGATTTGCACATGGCTTCTACGTACTGTCTGAGTACGCAGAGTTTGCATATAAATGCTCAGATTTCTATCACCCTGAAGATGAGGGTGGACTTTTGTGGAGTGATCCTGATATAGGCGTTGAGTGGCCTATCATCGAGGGTGTAGAACTCAATCTTTCTGACAAGGATACAAAGTGGGGAGGAATCAAGGAGTTTTGAAGGGAACACTAAAGAAAAACTCCAAGGTACTGTTCCTTGGAGCTTTCTACGTGCTGGCTCTGGCGCTGGCACTTCTGCTGATCTTTCATAATAATCCCTTAGAGGATCCGGACACTGCCTTACTGAAGAAGATATGCGGCTGCTTACTTATTGGTATCAGCTGCATTTTGGTGTTTTTTTGGTATGACAGACTGACAGTCCTTCCTGTGGAGCTTTTTCATTCAAGGAAGCTTATCAAAAGGCTGGCAGTTAACGATTTTAAAAAGAGATATGCCGGATCATATATGGGAATAGTGTGGGCACTGGCTCAGCCGGTGGTCACTGTTTGCATGTACTATATTGTCTTTGACAGGGTATTCCAGTCCAGGGCTCAGGCAGTATCAGGAGGTGTGGAGGTGCCTTATGTGCTGTTCCTCACTGCTGGCCTTGTTCCCTGGTTCTATTTTTCTGAAGCGCTGACCAATGGAACAACTTCGCTTCTTGAGTACAACTATCTGGTTAAAAAAGTTCTTTTCAAAATAAGCATATTGCCCATCATCAAGATAATTGCAGCCATGTTCATCCACGTGTTCTTCACCTGCGTGCTGCTGATAATAGCTTGCATATATGGGTATTATCCCAATATTTACTGGCTTCAGCTGATCTACTATATAGGCTGCGAGTTTATCCTGGTGCTGTCTCTTAGCTACGCCACCTGCGCAATAGTGGTGTTCTTCAGGGACCTTTTGCAGATCATATCAATAGGACTTCAGCTCTTCCAGTGGGCAACGCCTATTTTGTGGAATCTGGATATCGTTCCAGACAAGTACAAGTGGATATTCAAGCTAAATCCAATGACCTACATAGTTGAAGGCTTCAGGAACTCTATCTACGGCGATTCATGGTTCTTCGAGCACTTCTATTCATCAACATATTTTTGGATCTTTGTAGTGGCGGCGTTCTGTATAGGAACACTGATATTTAAGAGAAGCAAGACTCATTTCGCAGACGTATTGTGATGCGTCCTTAGAGTTTAGAGATATATCTGGAAACAGACAGATTGGATATTTATGGATAAAGACACAGCGATTGAAGTAAAAAACCTGACGAAGGTTTATAGACTATACGACAAGCCCATGGACAGGCTCAAGGACTCTCTTGGACTTATGCGGAAAAAGAAATACAAGGAGCACCTTGCGCTCAACAACGTGACTCTTTCCGTGAAAAAGGGTGAGACTGTTGGTATTATCGGAACCAATGGCTCGGGTAAGTCCACGATTCTCAAGATCATTACAGGAGTCCTGTCACCAACTGAGGGCGAAGTTAATGTAGATGGCCATATTTCAGCTCTTTTGGAGCTGGGAGCAGGCTTTAACATGGAGTATAACGGAATCGACAACATCTACTTGAACGGTATGATGATCGGATTTTCCGAGGAAGAGATAACCAAGAGACTGGATGCCATCCTTGAGTTTGCGGATATCGGCGACTATGTCTATCAGCCAGTCAAGACCTACTCAAGTGGTATGTTTGTGCGCCTGGCTTTTGCGGTGGCCATCAACATCGACCCAGAGATCCTTATTGTTGATGAGGCTCTTTCTGTTGGAGACGTATTCTTCCAGGCCAAGTGCTACCACAAGTTTGAGGAGTTTAAGAAGCAGGGCAAGACTATCCTCTTTGTATCCCACGACCTGTCCAGTATCAGCAAGTACTGCGACAGAGCAGTGCTCCTTAATCAGGGCATTCTCCTTGGTGAGGGAACTCCCAAGAAGATGATCGACATCTACAAGCAGGTCCTGGTAGGCCAGTATCCTCTTCCCAAGGGAGAGGGCGAGAATTTGTTGGATGATGAGGATATCAGAAATGCAGCAGCCAAGGCTTCGGATAAGGCTGATGCCAAGGTGGAGGCTTCAGGCGACAAGTCTGCAGTTGGAAGTGGAAACGCTGCTGATACTGCCTCTGAGAATCCAGACCTTCTTGAATACGGCGATGGCGCAGCAACAATCACCGAATACTATGTCACCGATGAAAAAGGCACTCGCACCAACTCCATCATCAAAGGCTCAGAATTTACCGTGCACATGCGCGTCAAGTTCCTTAAAGACGTGGCTGCACCAATCTTTGCCTTTACCTTCAAGAACATCATGGGCATCGAGATCACCGGTACCAACTCCATGGTGGAGAAGGCCTTTTTGGAGCCTGTGAAGGCTGGTGATGAAAAAGATATCTCTTTTACCCAGAAGATGACTCTTCAGGGCGGAGAGTATTTGCTCAGCTTTGGAGTAACTGGTTTTGAGCAGAACGATTTTACGGTATATCATCGTTTGTACGACGCTTTGAATGTTACAGTAGTGTCAGATAAAAACACCGTCGGTTATTACGACATGAACACGAAGTGTACTGTGGTTGATGTTAAGTAAGATAGCACATGTATCATTGCTTGTGCAGCATATAGAATGATTCATACTTATGATTTATCCGATATCGTGGCTCTCGGCAAAAATAAAAATTATTTTGCGAGTTTTAAGCCACGGAGACGAGACCTATCAATCTCAAGTGCATTTGCACGCAGAGATTGATGTCCAGGGCTCATCGGAGTGCTTGGCTTAAAGGAGCAAAATAATTTTTATTTTTGCCGAGGGCCAGGCCACTGGAAAAATGTTGAGGAAACATACATGCAGGAAGAAATTAGGATTGGGGGCGTGTCCCTTAATTTCAAGCACTATTCGGGGGTGGACCTTTATAGTGATGGCGCTATAGAGAACGACCTGCTTGAGATAGTCAAAAAGTATAAGAAGGAAGAATACCAGAAGGTGATCGAGGAGAGGAACAGCTGGCCAATCCTGTACCACCTTTCAGAGAAGCGCGCAAATATCGTGGAGTGGATCCCCATGGATCCAAATGCCAAGGTTTTGGAAGTTGGCTCCGGGTGCGGCGCTATAACAGGCATGCTCAGCAGGAAGGCCAGGGAAGTTGTGGCCTGCGACCTTTCACGTCGCCGCTCTGAGATCAATGCCACCAGGAATTCTGAGTGCCAGAATGTAACTATCCACGTGGGCAATTTCAGGGACATAGAGCCTGACCTTCCCAAGGACTTTGACTACATCTTTCTTATCGGCGTTTTCGAATATGGCCAGGGCTATATTGGAACTGATACTCCCTACGAGAGGTTCCTTCGCATGCTAAACCGCCACCTTAAAAAGGGCGGACGTATTGTCATTGCCATTGAGAACCGCCTGGGACTTAAGTATTTCGCAGGCTGCTCCGAGGACCATCTTGGCAGCTACTTTACAGGGATCGAAGGCTATTCTGTTGATTCTGTTGCAAGGACCTTCAGTAGGAACGGACTCATCAACATCTTCAAGAAATGCGGCATGAATGAGTACCATTTCTATTATCCATATCCTGACTACAAGCTCATGACACTGCTTCACTCAGACTCTTACCTTCCAGGCTATGGGGAGCTTCAGGACAATGTCCGGAATTTTGACCGCGACAGGATGATCCTTTTTAACGAGAAAAAAGCTTACGAAGAGCTTATTAAAGAGAACATGTACCAGGAGTTTGCTAACTCTTTTGAAGTTATCTTAGGACCTGGCTTTGATACGATCTACAGCAAATATTCAAATGACAGAGTTGACGAATTCAAGATAAGGACTGACATCGCAATTGACCGCGCCGGACGCAAGATCATCAAGAAGTTCCCTCTTACTGAGGCGGCAAAAGAGCATGTTCTTGGCATCAGGGATGCGTACCTTGGTCTTGTGGAGAAGTACAGGGGCGGGGATCTTGAGATCAACGACTGCCAGATAAGCGATACAGAAGGCTGCGCTATTTTTTCTTTTGTAAACGGAGTACCACTCTCATCACTGCTGGATCAGTGCATTGACAGGGACGACCGGGAGGCCTTCGATGCTCTTATAAATGAGTACATCAAGAGAATAGGCTATAAGCCAGACTATCCGGTTTCGGACTACGACCTTATCTTTTCCAATATCATGGTCAACGGCCCTATCTGGACCATTATCGACTACGAGTGGACCTACGGAAAGTGCATTCCGGTCAAGGACCAGTTGTGGCGCGCTATTTACTGCTACAGGTTAGAGGACAGGAAGCGTGAGCACTTCGACGTTAAGACGATCTACGAGAAGGTTGGCCTTACGGAAAAAGAGATGAAGGACCTCCTTGATGAGGAGTATGCCTTCCAGAAGTATGTCACAGGAAATCGCAAGTCCATGGTGGAGATTTGGCGCGGCATTGGCCGTAAGGTCCTTGTGCCAAAAGAGCTTTTGGGCAGCGCAGATGCTGCAAGACCAGACGACTGTGTTCAGATCTATCTGGATGAGGGAGCAGGATATTCTGAGGAGGATTCTTTCTTCCCGGAAGAACAGTATGATGAGAAGAATGAGATAAGCCTTGACCTCAGGATTTCCGGGGACTGCAAGACTGTCCGCGTGGATCCTGCCTTTGCACCATGTCTTGTCACAATTCTTGATGCGACATGGAACGACAAGCCAATCTCTGACAGCACCTGCAATATCAGTATCCATCCGGTTAACGGCCAGTGGATATCAGACGATTCATTTGTATTTAACAGTGATGACCCTAACATCGAGTTCGGTCTTGAAAACGAAGCGGGCAAGATGGACAGGAATCACCTGAAGCTGACTCTTTTGACAACCATAGTTCCAGCAAATGCTGCGGCGGCTGTGGCTGAGTCAGTGCACACCGATGAGCCAAAGGGGGAGAACGGTAAAAAAGATGGCATCATCGGCAAGCTAAAAAATAAGATCAGACAAAAGCGCGAAGAGCGTTTTTACAAAGACGAGGAGTGGGATTAAGGGGATATGTTAAAAGACCTGGCTAAGAGCACGCTACAAAGAAAGCGGACAAATAAATACAATAAACTCTTGGCTTCCAAGGCTTCTGCCTACGACAAGTGGCAGAGGGCAAAGGAAAAAGAGCCTGTTCAGGCGGCAGAGGCTCCTGTTCAGTATGAGACTGCTGAAAATGGTGAGCTGGTGCCCAAAAAACTTCCTGAGCCAAATATTAAGGTTGTGCCCTATGGCAAGGTTTGGGAAGTTCAGGATAACAAGAAGGATGAGACTACGGTCTACCTGTTTGTAAGTCCCAAGGGCAAGCTGGTCAAAAAGGCTTCTGAAGTTGTAAAGCAGTACTTCATTGGCCACCCTGAGATAAACGTGGTTTACGGCGATGAGGACGAGCTTGGCAAGGGCGGGAAGTTCATCCATCCTTACTTTAAGCCTGACTGGTCCCCTGATTCATACTTAAATGCGTTCTATATCGGCAGCTTTTTTGCCTGCAGGGCGTCAGCTATGCACGAGGCAGCGGTAGAGTACGACAACGCAGTCAGGATGCTTGGCGGAACTGCCCACAAGAAGGGCTCTGTTGAACAGACAGGGCTTGAGGCATCTCTTTTGTCTGCAGACGTACTGTTCTGCATGCTGGCAATACATGAGCATGCCTTCGGAAAAAGAACCGGTCTCGAGTTCCCGATTGGACACATCAGAGAGGTCCTGTTCCACAGAAACCCTGAGCAGGACGTGTTCTACGGAAGGAGCTTCCACACATCCAGGCATATGCTGCTGTCTCCAGCGACGGTCAGCATCATCATTCCATCCAAGGATCATCCGGAGGTGCTTCAGCAGTGCCTGAGTTCAATAATCGAGACAACTGGCGATGACAACATAAGCTACGATATCGTCATCATTGATAACGGAAGCAGCGCCGCAAACCGCGTCAAGTACGGCGTTTATGCAAGCCGCGCTGAGCGAAAGAACGGCCTTACCAAGATAAACTATATCTACAAGACCCAGGAGTTCAATTTTTCTGCTATGTGCAACCAGGGCGCCAAGAATTCAACTGGCGAGTACCTGTTGTTCTTGAACGACGACATCGAGTGCGTCAAGGAAGGCTGGATGCGGGAGATGCTGTCTCAGGCACAGCTTAAGCACGTGGGCGTTGTGGGCGCCAAGCTCATTTACCCTGACTCAGACCTTATCCAGCACGCAGGAATTGCCAATGTTCGCAGGGGCCCTGTCCACAAGCTTCAGAAGATGCACGATAACAAGAGCCACTATTTTGGTTACAACCGCGGAATCCACAACATGATCGGAGCAACCGCTGCCTGCCTTATGGTGAGCCGCAAGAAGTTTAACGACATCGGCGGATTTCCTGAGGAGCTCAAGGTTGCCTTTAACGACGTGGATTTCTGCTACAGCATGCATGAAAAGGGCTACTACAATGTGTGCTGCAATCACATATATCTGACACATCACGAGTCCCTTACCAGGGGCCTTGATAACCTTGACCCCAAGAAGATGGAGAGGCTTGCTGTTGAGGGCGACACTCTTATGACCCGCCACAGCCATCTCTACAACGTGGACCCGTTCTACTCACCTCACCTTACTGAGGATGAGACTATTTCTGCGATCATTCCTAAGGAGGACTACACTGCTCCTGAGGATATTCCATATGCCACAGCAAGTATCCATGAACATGGCATCCATGGCGCAAGGGAAGACCAGTGCCTGAGGATCGGCTGCGAGTACAACGGAACCATGGACAACTGGCTCTACGGCGTTACGGCTAAGAGCAACGAGGAAGGGTATTTCCTCAAGGGCTACAGCTTTGTCATTGGTTCTGATAACGCCCTCTTTGAGAAAAGGCTGCTGCTTCGCCTTGTACAGAGGTATGAGGACGGCGCAGGCCCTGTAGGACCCAAGGTTTACAGCTTTGCGCCTTACGTGTGGTACCGCCCTGACATCAGGGTAAGGCTCGCAGATCAGGTGAATGTGGACCTGACCGGTTATAAGCTCAGGATCAGGAAGGGACTGTTGCCACCTGGATACTACCAGATCGGAATGCTGGCTATCGACAAGACCAGCAGGCTAAAGCTCATTAACTGGGTGCCTAATATACTGAAGATTAAGGCGACGAACTGAACGTGATTGCATGAGTTTTTGGCGGTTGAGTCGACAAAGCAAGCTGGCTGACATGTGTCTTGGAATGCTATAAAATGCTTTGGCTTGCTTTGCACAGTATTTCTGGCGATCACTGCTGAAATTGCGTTTTTTGCAATTTCAACAGTGTAAAACTGGCGAAAAATGACGGGATATCGATAATGGCAGGCTGTTCAGGGGGTGGAATCTCAAAAGTAAGCTTGATTTGCAAAAAATGGCACCATTATGATGTGTGAAACACTGTTGGTTTTTCACTTTTGCAAATTTAGGCAGAGTGGAGGCTGGAAAAGGTGTTCGGGATTGCGACAAGACACCATGGCAGCGACATTTTTTGCTGACCCATGTCAGAGGTTCAAAAAACAGCTGATCTGTTAAGAAATTTGAGCAAATATTAAAGGAAAAACATGTCAAAGGTTCAAAAATAGCAGAATTGCTAAGAATTTGTTGAAAAAACCCATGCCAGGTGGTCAAAAACAGTAAATTTGCAAAAATGCTTGAGCAAGTTTTTGGGCGACCCATGTCGGAGTGTCAAAAAAAGCTATATAGCTAAGAAATTTGAGCAAATATTTTTGCAAACCCATGTCGGGTGTTCAGAAATAGCAGATTTGCTAAGAATTTGTTGGAAAAACCCATGTCAGGTGGTCAAAAACAGTAAATTTGCAAAAATGCTTGAGCAAGTTTTAAGGCGACCCATGTCAGGGTGTCAAAAAAAGCTATATAGCTAAGAAATTTGAGCAAATATTTTTGCAAACCCATGTCGGGTGTTCAGAAATAGCAGATTTGTTAAGAATTTGTTGGAAAAATCCATGTCAGGTGGTCAAAAACAGTTAATTTGCTAAAATATAAAAATACCGGAGAGATAAATGTCAGAAGAATTAGATTATAAAGCTGCATATGAAAGAGAGAAACTCAAGACAGCAGATCTTGCTGGACGTATTGCGGAGCTGGAAGACAAGAATCAGGAGCTGGAATTCAAGCTTAACAGGATCAAGAATAATCCTATCTGGAAGGCGTCTACACCTGCAAGAAACGCCATGCATTGGGTGATCAGACAGAGGGACAGGATCAGGAATCAGGGGTCACTTCGTGGCGTCATTGCCAAGATCAAGTACAAGCAGATCGAGAAGAAGGCTATGACTCACTACGGTACAGAGAGCTTCCCATCTGAGGAAACAAGAAAAGAGCAGGAAAATGCTGTATTTGAGAAAATGCCACTGATCTCAATCCTGGTGCCGCTTTATAACACACCAGAGAAGTTCCTCCGAGATATGATCGAGTCTGTACTTGATCAGACTTACAAGAACTGGCAGCTGTGCCTTGCTGATGGATCAGATAATGAGCATGTTGAGCTGGTTCAGAAGATTGTTGAAGAGTACAAAGAAGATGCAAGGGCGCAGGTGGCAGGAAGCACCACAGCAGGCATGTCAAGTGCAGCCGTAACAAGTGCAGCGACAGCAAGTGCAGCCGCAACAGGCGCTGCAAGCTCAGCTGGCTGCAAGATCAAGTACCAGAAGCTCTTCAAAAACGAGGGCATTGCAGGCAACACCAATCACTGTCTTGAACTTGCAGATGGTGAGTACCTGGGACTCTTTGACCACGATGATATTCTTCATCCGGAAGTTCTGTACTGGTACGTTAAGGCAATCAACGAGCAGAATGCGGACTACATCTACTGCGATGAGACAACCTTTAAAAATGATGACATCAACAAGATGATCACTATGCACTTTAAGCCCGACTATGCAATCGATAACCTCAGGGCTAACAATTATATCTGCCACTTCAGCGTATTCAAACGCTCTCTCCTTGATGGAACAGAACTCTTCAGACCTAAGTTTGACGGAAGCCAGGATCACGACATGATCTTGAGACTTACCGACAGAGCAGAGCACATCGTACATGTGCCAAAGCTTCTCTACTACTGGAGAAGCCATGCAGCATCAGTTGCATCAGATATTTCAGCTAAGCCATACGCCATCGAGGCAGCAAAGGGGGCTGTGGCAGACCACTTAAGACGTCACGGCTATGATCATTTCAAGATAACAAGCACAAGGGCTTTTGAGACGATATTTAAGATCACCTACGAGGTTAAGGGGACACCAAAGGTATCAATAGTGATCCCGAACTGCGAACATGCAGAGGACCTTAAGAGGTGCATTGACTCTATATATGAGAAGTCAGTTTACGACAACTACGAGATCATCGTGGTTGAGAATAACTCCAAGGGCAGCGAGATAAGAGGCTACTACGAGGAACTTAAAAACGGCGGACTTAAGGATGTTGTAAAGGTTGTTGACTACACGGCATGGAAGGCTGAACAGGCCGGACAAAACCACGATGCCCTACAGCAGAATAGTCAGAGCGCATCAAGCGCCGCAGCCCCAGCTGCCTCCGAGGGCTTCAACTACTCCGCAGTTGTAAACTACGGCGTAAAGAACTCCACCGGCGACTACATCATCCTTCTTAACAACGACACTCAGGTCATCACTGTTAATTGGATCGAGGAACTCCTTATGTACGCCCAGCGAGAAGACGTTGGTGCCGTGGGAGCAAAGCTCTACTTCCCTGACCGCAAGATCCAGCATGCGGGCGTTGTTCTTGGACTTGGTGCCCACAGGACTGCAGGCCACTCACACTATGGCCAGGCTGGCATGAACCTTGGCTACATGGGACGCCTTTGCTACGCCCAGGATGTAAGCGCTGTTACAGGTGCCTGCCTTATGGTATCCCGCAAGAAATATGATGAAGTTGGCGGCTTTGACGAAGGCTTTGCTGTTAGTCTCAACGACGTGGACTTCTGTCTGCGCCTTAGACAAAAGGGCTATCTTAATGTCTTTACACCATTTGCAGAGCTGTACCACTACGAGTCCCTCTCCCGTGGTCTTGACCTTGAGGGCAAGAACGCAGAGCGCTACGACAAGGAGTCAGAGCACTTCAGGACCAAGTGGAAGGAAGTCCTTGAAAAAGGCGACCCCTACTACAATCCAAACTTCTCACTTGATAGAAGTGATTACAGCCTCAATGTGGAAGGCTATTCAAGTCTAAGAGTACAGTAACTATCAATAAAACGACAAGGCCTCAGAGTGCAGCATCCCTGAGGCTTTTTTAAAAGGAATTGGAACATGTCTGACAAGATAAAGATCATCCCTATTGGTGGATTTGACAAGATTGGAATGAACATGACGCTGATAGAGTCAGCAGATAGCATTATAGCTGTGGACTGTGGTATGTCTTTTCCCCCTGACAATATGCCCGGAGTGTCGGCTGAGATCCCTGATGTTTCCTATCTTAAGGATAACATCGAAAGGTTTAAAGGAATCGTCTTAACCCATGGCCACGAGGATCATATTGGAGCGCTGCCATATATTATCAGTGATCTTAATGTTCCGATCTATGGAATGCCCATGACTATCGCTATGGTGGAAAAGAAATTTCGCGATTTCGGGATAAAGGGCATAAAGACCAAGGCCATTAAAGCAGGAAGTACCATTGTTGTTGGAAATTTTAAGGTTGAGTTCATAAAGACCAAGCACAGCATCCCGGATTCAGCCATGCTGGCTATCTATACTTCTTGGGGTATCATCCTTAATACCGGAGATTTCAAGTTTGATCTGACTCCTGTGACAGGTGACTCATCGGATATTTCAAGGCTGGCTGTTTTAGGAAACAAAGGAGTCCTTGCTGTTCTTTCAGACAGCACCAATGCTGCTCAGCCAGGGTTTTCAAGGTCTGAGCATCAGGTCTTTGAGCAGCTTGAAAGGTTTTTTAACAAGTACAAAGAAAACAGGCTCATCATCATTACCTTTGCAACCAATATGGACCGTATCCAGCAGATCATTAACCTTAGCAGAAAATATGGCAGGAAGATTGCCCTGGAGGGTGCACTGCTGCTGGAGGTGTTCTCTATTGCAAGAGAGCTTGGATATGTTGAAGTATCAGAGGACATGTTGATCGATGCAGGCAGTATAGATAAATACCGGGATGAAGAGATTGTCTTTTTGACCACTGGCAATCATGGTGAATCAGTCCAGGCAATTTCTGAGATCGCCTCAGGAAGGCACCCTTATATCATAACGAAAAAGAGTGATGTGGTGCTTTTTAGTTCGGTTCCGATACAGGGCAATGAGGTGGAGTTTAACAGGACTCTGAATTCTCTTGAGGAAAATGGCGTAAGAGTTGAGATTGAGGATCTTCACGCTACTGGTCATGCCTGTTCCGGAGAGCTTAAGCTGCTTTTTTCCATGCTTCATCCAAAGTTTGTAATACCAGCTCATGGTGAGTACAAGTACAGGCGTGAAGTTAAGAGGATCGCTACCGAGGTTGGTATATCAAAGGAGAATATCCCGCTGATACACAATGGAGATATAGTTGAACTTGACGAAAGCAGCATCGCAGTAAGTGACAGGATCCCACTAAATGAGATACTCATAGATGGCAATGAAAAGAGGCTCATAGACAACTCAATAATCCGTGACAGAAGGCAACTTTCGGAATCGGGTATTGTTGTGGCGGAGATTTGCATGGATAAAAACTCCGGCAGGATCGTATCTACGGTAAAGCTTGTGAACAGAGGCTTTATGGATGAAGCAGGATTTGATGAGTTCTCAGAGGAACTAAAAAACCTGATCTTTAAGGAAATCACCAGGTTTATTGGTCAGGGTGTCGTCGATGAGAGAATGGACCGCGGCATCAGCGAGCTTACAAGGCTGTTCATAGAAGAAAAGACAGGGAAGACTCCTTTGGTGATTGCGCTGGTAACAGAAGTGATGATATAATCCTTGTTGTTAAGAATTTGTTGCAGTATACAGCGTGTGCGCTAAGGCTTTTAGGACCAGGGCTATGTTACTTTGCTTTTGCAGGTAAATAGTCTGGTTGTGAAAAGATACGTATATATGTAGCAGAATATGAATTGAGGCTTTTGGGCCTCTTTTCATGTTCTGCTTTTTTATTTGCATAAAACGGGGAAATGTAATGACTTTACAAATAACGACAATAGTGTTTTTAATAGTACTTCTTATAGTTTTTCAGTTTGTAAAAGGGACATCCAGACGATGGGTCCTCCTTCTTGGAAGCATAGTATTTATCTGCTTTGAGGGAGGCCTTCTTGGAATCCTGGCAGTTACCTTCGTTACTCTACTAACCTATGGGGCTGGGAGATTTCTTTTGTCAGGGGAAAAGAAAAAGTCTGCTGCATTTGCTGTTATCGCAGTCCTGGTGCTGATCCTCTTTGGCTGGAAGTATATTGCGTTTCTGGCTCCGAGAGCAGAGCTTTATGGTTTTTCTGGGAGCATGAACATTCCTTTGCCCATCGGTCTTTCTTTCTATACCTTCCAGGCTATCAGCTATATAGCAGATATCTGCGAGGGAAGGGTAGTGCCTGAAAGGGATATTGTAAATTTCTCTCTTTATATGTTGTTTTTTCCAAAGTGGATGAGCGGTCCCATAGAAAGAGCTGGCACCTTTATAGAGCAGCTCAGATTCCAGGGAAACATCAGGGCTTACTCTTTTCACAGGATAACCCACGCTGCAGCTTACATAGTATGGGGGCTTGTTTTAAAGCTTCTTATTGCAGACAAGGTCGCTATCGCCGTGGATACTGCGTTTGGTGACATAACGGTTCTTGGGCCGGTTACGCTTTTTGTGGTATCTATCCTTTATACACTCCAGATCTATTGCGACTTTGCAGGGTATACGGACATTGCTATTGGTATTTCCAAACTCTTTGGGATCGATCTTTCAAAGAATTTTAAAACTCCCTATATGGCAGAGAACATCAAGGATTTCTGGAGAAGATGGCACATGTCCCTGAGCAGTTTTTTTAGGGATTACGTTTATATTCCGCTGGGAGGTAATCAAAAAGGAACTTTCAAAAAATACCTTAACACTGTGGTGGTATTTTTCGTCTGTGGCCTATGGCACGGTGTTGGACTCAGCTTTATTGTCTGGGGGCTCTTGCACGGGGCTTTTAGTGTGGTTACAGATCTGATCTCAAAGACAAGGCTTAAGTTTCTCACAAAAGGTGCACTGGGGCGCATCATCACTTTCCTTTTGGTGAACTTTGCCTGGATCTTTTTCAGGGCAGCGTCACTTAGCCAGGCTATAAGCTTTATAAAGTGCATGATCCCTTCACTTAATGCAAATGTTATTACTGCAGGACTTGTAAACTATGGCGGTGAAGTTCTTGGTCTTGGCGCTTGGGACTGGTGGATCATTGCGGCCTCGGTGGTTGTGCTCATTATCATGGATCATGTGGCATACAAAAGAGATGTCTTTACGCCAATGGTGATGATCCAGGGCCTTAGCGATAACAGAAGGGCAGTGGTACTTGCTCTGGTATTGTCGATAGTTTTGATATTTGGGGAATACGGATCTGGAGCCCAGGTCCGGGAATTTGTATATATGAATTTCTAGATAACGGGAGAATAGATGGATAAGAGGATTGGGAAAAAGATACTGGCTTGTGTACTTAGCCTTTTTATACTTGGGGGAACGCTTTATGTGGCGGATTCAGTTTTAAAAGAAACTTCGGAGCATGGAGTAAAGCAGAGTCTTGCCCTGTATCATCAGCCTAAGGGATCAATAGATGTGCTTGTTTTAGGGTCGAGCCATGTCCACTATGGAGTTAATACAGCCAAGCTCTGGGAAGATCATGGCATAGCCGCATATGACTATTCTTCTGCCGAGCAGTCTCTATGGGTTTCCTATCACTACCTGATAGAGGCATGTAAGACTCAGAAACCCAGTGTAGTCGTACTGGATTTCTTTTCGCCGGCGGCATTTGACGATACGCACAAGTACAAGTATACGTACCTGTCAGATACTCTCTACGGCTTTAAGTTTTCTATAAACAAACTTCAGATGATGCACGCTTGCTTTGATGGCGATTTAAGTCTCTGGAATCAGTATTTTCCTGGATTTATCGGGTATCATGACATGTATGTGGACGCAGAGCTTGAGGATCTTTATAAGCTATTTGCTGACTATGAGGATTTTAAAGGCTTCACGCCATACTTCAAGATGGATTCGGTTCCCATGTACCTTCCAAACACTGAGGATATCATGGCTCCCTCGGACAAGTCCATTGAGTATCTTGACAAGATAGTAGAATACACAAGGAAAAATGACATTAAGCTGTACATCACAATTGTCCCCTATTGCCTTAACGAAGGACAGGTCGAAGGTGTGGTACAGCACGAGGACCAGCGCTACAACTGGCTTGAGCAGTATGTGAACAAGCTAAAGGATGGCGGTGATGAACATGTTTATTTTGACTATACATTTAAGCATATAGAGTCATTTGACCTGCGCTTTGGAGAAGGAACAGACATGTACGACCACTCGCACCTTAACTATTATGGCAGCTGTAAGTTCACAGATTATCTGGGAAAAGACCTTTTGGAGCGATATGGGAGGGAGCTTATCCCGGATCATAGAGGAGATCCGAACTATCTTAGCTGGGATCGCAATGTGCAGATCATAAGACAGGATGTGGCAGACCATGGATTTGAGTGGCGGTGATCCTGGGGGTGTTGCGACTGTGAATGGGAACATATTTCTTTTGCCCATAGTGTCACAGGGAACTTAATTATGGTATACTGTAAACGTCCGGGAAAGCGCTTCTCGGGCGTTTACTTGCGTTTAATAGGAGGAATGAGCATGAGTGAAGCAACTAAGCAGTTTGAGTATTGGTTAAACGACGACTATTTCGACCAGGAGACGAAGAATGAGCTTCTTGCCATCAGGAACAATGAGGCAGAGGTTGAGGATCGTTTCTATAGAGAGCTTGAGTTCGGTACTGGCGGACTTCGCGGCGTTATCGGCGCAGGCACCAACAGGATGAACAAGTACACAGTTCGTAAGGCTACACAGGGCCTTGCTAATTACATCAAGAAAAATGGCGGACCAAACGCAGCCAAGATGGGTGTTGCCATTTCCTATGACTGCAGAAAGTTTTCACCAGAGTTTGCAGATGAGACAGCTCTTTGCCTTGCAGCAAACGGCATCAAGGCTTATGTTTCCGACATCCTTCGCCCTACACCAGAGCTTTCTTTTGCCCTGAGGGAGTTTGGATGTATCGCAGGCGTTATGGTAACAGCTTCTCACAATCCTCCAGAATATAACGGCTACAAGGTTTACTGGCAGGACGGCGCCCAGGTTACGCCACCTCACGACACCGGCATCATAAGCGAAGTTGTAGCAATAACTGACTATCACGAAGTTAAGACCATGTCAAAAGAGGATGCCATCGCTCAGGGGCTTTATGTGAGCTTCGGTCAGGAGATCGACGACAAGTACATGGTTGAGCTTAAAAAGCAGATCATCCACAAGGATGTTATCGATGAGATGGCTGAGAAGTTCACCATCGTTTACACTCCATTCCACGGAACAGGTAATCTCCCTGTAAGGCGTGTTCTCAAGGAACTTGGCTTTAAGAACGTATTCGTTGTTCCTGAGCAGGAAGAGCCAGATCCAGAGTTCACAACTCTTGATTATCCTAACCCTGAGGATCCTAAGGCCTTTGAGCTTGCGCTCAAGCTGGCAAAAGAAAAGGATGCAGACATCGTACTTGCTACCGACCCTGATGCTGACAGACTTGGAATCTATGCAAAAGACCTTAAGACTGGCGAATATGTACCATTTACAGGTAACATGTCCGGAATGCTGATCGGTGAGTATATCTTAAGAGAGCGCAAGGCTACCGGCACAATGCCTGAGAGACCAGCTTTCGTTACAACTATCGTTACAACAAACATGGCTAAGGCAATTGCTGACGCTTATAACCTTCACTATATCGAGGTTCTGACTGGATTCAAGTACATCGGAGAGCAGATCAAGCTCTTCGAGGAGAACGGCCAGTCCTACAACTACGTATTTGGCCTTGAGGAGTCCTACGGATGCCTTGCAGGAACTCATGCAAGAGACAAGGACGCTGTTGTTGCAGTCATGATGCTCTGCGAGCTTGCTGCTTTCTACAAGAAGCAGGGTAAGAGCGTCTGGGATGCAATGATCGACATCTACGAGAAGTACGGCTACTACAAGGAAGGCCAGTACTCCATCACCATGAAGGGTAAGGAAGGCGCTGAGCAGATCGCAGCCCTTATGGACAGACTTAGAAGCAACCCTCCTAAGGAAGTTGGCGCATGGAAGGTTCTTGAGTTCAGGGATTACAAGACTGGCAAGACAGTGAACATGGCTACAGGCGCTGAGGGAACAACAGGACTTCCTGTATCAAATGTTCTGTACTTTGCGCTTGATAACGATGCATGGTGCTGTGCAAGACCTTCAGGAACAGAGCCTAAGATCAAGTTCTATATGGGCGTTAAGGGAAAAGATCTTGCTGATGCAGCGAAATTACAGGATGAGCTTACAACTGCTGTTAAGGCAATCGTAGGCTGAGCCGAGAGAACCTGGTGAAGTATTTTTGAACCTGGTTCGAACGTGTTCCGGCGAGTGGAGCGAGAGCGGTACTTCCGCTTAAAAGGCAGGATAGATATGAGCATAATGAATGCGGTCACTAAAACAATTGCATACGCAAGGCGCAATGGTTATAGGGCCGCATTTTTTGCTGCCCTTGAAAGAGTGCAGACAAGGCGCAGGGACAAGTATACCTTCGTGCCACTTTCTGAGACGGTTATAAAAGAGCAGAAACAGGAGTACAAGCTCCTTACAGAATCGGGGTGCCTGCTGAGGTTCAGCATTGTGGTGCCTCTTTTTAATACTCCGGAAAAGTACCTTCGGGAGATGATAGAGTCTGTCATTGATCAGACCTACGGAAACTGGGAGCTGGTGCTTTGCGATGCTTCACCGGCAGTGGCTAGCGCAGGTGCTGGAACTGCTGGGGGAGATGTTGGTTCTGCTGGGGCAGCATGTTCTTCTGAGGCGGAAGGTGCGTCAGAAGTTGGCAGGATTGTCTCTGAGTACGTCAAGGCGGATCCCAGGATCAAGTATATAAGACTTGAGAAAAACGGCGGAATCTCTGAGAATACCAATCCTGGCATCGAAAAGGCTTCAGGGGATTACATAGGTCTTTTGGATCATGACGACGTGCTGACTGTTGATGCACTCTATGAGATGTCCAGGGTCATCAGAAAGAGCATGCAGAGCAACAAGCTTGTGAAATTCAAGGACTGCCCTGTACGGCTTATATATTCAGATGAAGATAAGTTTGACGATGTGACGGGGCGCTATTATGAGTGCCATAGGAAACCTTCTTTTAATATGGATTATCTCTTTTCCAATAACTATATCTGCCACTTCACAATGCTAAGGGCAGATGTGATAAAGAGACTGAAACTTCGCAACGGATATGACGGTGCCCAGGACTATGACCTGTTTCTTCGTGCCTGCGCTGAGGCTTGTCTTTCCATGCCTCTTGCCAGCGACCAGATAAAACACGTCGATAAGGTGCTGTATCACTGGAGGTGCCATCAGGGCTCAACTGCCGCTAACCCTGCCAGCAAGTCCTACGCCTATGAAGCTGGGCGCAAGGCACTTCAGGATATTGCTGACCGTTATGACATCAAGGCTACAGCTTCCCACCTTAAGCACGTGGGATTCTACAGGCTGGACTATGAGGGATTTGACGCTGCAGGTGCAGATGGTGGTGTTAAGGCTTCAGGTGCAGGAAATGTTAAGGCTGTAGGTGCAGAAACCGTTACGGATGCTGGAATTGAGACATTTTTCAGATCACGCCCGGATGTAGGCTGTGTGGGCGGCAAGATCCTGGATAAGAAGAACAGGATCTGCGGCGGAATGTACAAGAAAGACGGAAGCCTTGTATATGCCGGCCTTCCGGAAGGCTTCAGCGGCGGCTTGCAGCACAGGGCAGTCCTTCAGCAGGACGCCTATGCAGTGGATATCAGGTGCATCACTGTAAGGAGCGACCTTGTGCAAATTTTTGAAGATGTTACCGGAATGAAATATGTAGATGGTTTGCCTGGAAGTGGCGCTGGCGTTGGTGCTATTCATGACAGAGTGGATGCTGCGCGAAGTGAATCTACTGAAGATGGCAATGAAATATGGAAGCTGCCCCAGGAAGAAGTGGTACGTCTATCACTTAAGTTCGCAGCAGAAGTCCGTGGGCGTGGCCTAAGGATTATGTGGGATCCAAAGTTTGCATTGAAGCAATTGCGATAAAGTATATAAGAGTATATAATCTGATTAAAAGTATATAGAAGTATATAAGAGTATATAGAAGTATATATCAAATTAAAAAGTATATAAGAGTATATAGGAGTATATAAGAGGAATGGTATGGAAAGGAACCCTTTTGTATTAAACTTCGGAAAGGTACCAAGTCAATATATTAGCAGGGAAATAATCATTGATGAGATTGTGCAGGAGATGCTGGAGGAAGATGCGCAAAACAACTGTTTCATGCTCACTGGTACACGAGGAAGTGGGAAAACGGTTACAATGACTGCTATAGAACAGAAAATCTCAGAATCTGAAGACTGGATTGTTATCAGGCTAAATGCTGAGAGAAATATGCTTGAGAGCCTTGTTGGTAAACTTTATGACAGCAGGGAGTTTGTTTCGAAGTTTGTAGACGCGAATATCAATCTCTCGAAATTTGGCATTGGGCTGGATATCAGCACTAAATCTCCCGTGGCTGATATTGAGTCTGCGTTAGAAATTCTGCTAAAAGAAATTCAGAAGAAAAAGAAAAAACTTCTGGTTACCGTTGATGAAGCATCAAATACTTCAGCTATGAGGGAATTTGTCAGCAGTTTTCAAATTCTCATCAGAGAGGACCTTCCAATATTTTTGCTTATGGCGGGATTGTATGAGAATATCAGCGACTTGAAAAATGAAAAGAATCTGACTTTTCTTTACAGGACACCACAGTACGAAATGGAGCCTCTTAATCTGACGCTTATTGCCGACAGATATTCGAAAGTTTTTGGAATTGAAAAAGAAAAAGCCATGGATATGGCAATCATTACTAAAGGTTATCCATTTGCTTACCAGGCTATGGGCAAATATGTCTGGGATGATGAGAAACATGAGGTAAATGATTCTGTGCTTGGCAAGTTTGACGAAGCACTTAGCCATTATGTTTATAAAAAGATGTGGTCAGAGCTTTCTGAAAAAGACAAATGGTTCATGTCATTTATAGTAAAAAAAGATGTTACACCAGTATCAGAGTTACTTGAAGAAACTAAGCAAAAGAAAAATGAGTTTTCTCAATACAGAGAAAGACTTAGAGATAAAGGACTCATTGATGTGTCTGATAGAGGGTTCATCAAGCTTAAGCTTCCAAGGTTTGATGTCTTTGTTAAAAACCAGTTCTAATTGAGCTGAGGCGAGGAACAGTAATGCCAAGAGTTACAGTTGTAATACCAAACTACAACGGAAATAAGTACATAGATGACTGCCTGAGGTCGCTTAAAAAGCAGACCTTCTGGGATTTTGACGTGATCGTAGTGGATAATGCCTCCACAGACGGCAGTAAAGAGTTTGTAAGAGATAAGTGGTGCGCAGAGAACACACCAGCCGGCAGCAGTGCAGGCACTGCAAGCATAGCTGGCAACGCAGCCAGCAATAATGCAGCGCATTTCAAGGTTGAGCTCATCACCCTGCCAGAAAACACAGGCTTTGCCAATGCAGTGAACGTGGGTATTGAGGCAACCACCAGCGAGTATGTATTTCTTTTAAATAATGACGCATTCTGCGATGAGGCAGCCATTGAGAGACTTGTGCACATAATGGACAAGAAAAAGAAATTGTTCTCAGCTCAGGCCAAGATGCTACAGACAAAAGAACCTCACAACATCGACGATTGCGGAGATTTATACTGCGCCCTGGGATGGGCATTTACTCCAGGTAAGGATGCAGATAACAAGAAATTTAACCGACGTGAGTCCATAACCAGCGCCTGTGCAGGAGCTGCTATTTATAGAAGAGAGTATTTTGATGTGGTAGGTCTTTTCGACAAAGAGCACTTCTGTTATCTGGAGGATGTGGACATTGGCTACAGAGCCCGTCTTAAGGGATACGCTAACGTCTGTGAGCCTACGGCCATTGTCTATCACGCAGGCAGCGCAACCAGTGGTTCCCGCTACAATGCATTTAAAGTGGAACTCACCGCGGCCAACAACCTGTTCCTTATATATAAGAATATGCCAGCTCTGCAGATCCTCATAAATCTGCCACTGATCCTCATAGGGATATTAGTCAAACATGCCTTCTATACTAGACATGGCCTTGGAATAGCTCATATCAAGGGCCTTCGGAATGGCTTAAAGAAGATTGCACAATTCCCAGACCACAGAGTAAAGTTTGGAGGCCGCGAGCTCTTTTTCGCCCTCCGTCTTCAGATCGAACTCTGGGTCAACTGCGCAAGACGAGCGCTTTCCGTGTGAGAAACATACTATAAGAATGTTAAATGTAACCAGAAATCTGGGGATGCCACCACAATATTTGCCCATTGAAGAAATATAGTATACAATATTTATAACTATGGGAAAGTATGGAAAAGTATTGTGATAAAGGATAATCAGGTACATTTAAATAGGGCACATGTTATAGTGGACGGGCTACTTGTAGCTGGTTCTTACGCGTTGTCTTATTATCTAAAATTTGAATCCATATTTGCTGATAAAGTGCCAGTTGGACGTCTTTCAATGGAGGTCTATTTTTCGGCACTTTATTTTTTGGTACCCTGTTATCTTCTTTTGTATTATATGGTCCAGCTCTACACATCCAGAAGGGCGCTGAAGCTCTGGGATGAGTTTGTGGACATTGTTCAGGCCAATATCATGGGCGTCATCGGGTTCCTGGTTGTTTTGTATATGGTCAACCAGCCATATTTCTCCCGAAAGATGATATTCATCTTTTTCATAACAAATATAACCCTGACAACAATAGCCCATTGGCTGCTTCGCAAGTTCCTCAGGTTTATCAGGAAAAAAGGCTATAACATCAAGCACATTTTGCTGGTGGGATATTCAAGGGCTGCAGAGGCTTACATTTCAAGGATCCTTGAGAATCCTCAGTGGGGCTATGAGATAGCTGGTGTACTGGATGATTTTGTACCGATTGACACCAAGTACCATGGAATCAAGGTTATTGGCAAGATTGACGAGCTCAATACCTACCTTGAGAACAACAATTACGATGAGATAACCATAACCCTTCCCCTTGACGATTACGACAGGCTGGAGGTGCTGGTTGCAGAGTGTGAGAAATCCGGCGTTCACACCAAGTTTATTCCGGACTACTCATCTCTTTTCCCAAGTAATCCCTACACTGAGGATGTACAGGGAATTCCGGTCATCAACATAAGATATGTGCCTCTTACCAACTCCATGAACAAGCTGGCCAAGAGGATAGTGGATATAGTGGGATCTCTTTTCGCCATTATCCTGTTCTCACCTATCATGCTGATCGCTGCCATTGCCATCAAGGCTTCCAGCGACGGACCTATTATCTACAAGCAGGAGCGCATTGGCCTGGGCGGCGTTCCTTTTAACATGTACAAGTTCAGGACCATGAAGATCCAGAGCGAGGCTGAGGAAAAGAAAGGCTGGACCACCAAGGGGGATCCAAGAGTCACCAAGGTTGGGGCAATCCTTAGAAAGACCAGTATCGATGAGATGCCACAGTTCTTCAATATTTTCATTGGCCAGATGAGCCTTGTGGGACCTCGTCCCGAGAGACCTCAGTTCGTTGAGAAGTTTAAAGAGCAGATTCCGAGGTACATGGTCAAGCACCAGGTACGTCCGGGGCTTACCGGCTGGGCGCAGATAAATGGATATCGTGGGGATACATCCATTAGAAAGCGCATTGACTACGATATTTACTACATTGAAAACTGGAGCATGCTCTTTGACTTTAAGATAATGCTTGGAACCATCAGGCATGGCTTCATTAATAAGAATGCGTATTGAATAATGCACAAATTTGTGGCAATATATATTGGTGCTATTTTTGCATTTAGATTATTTTAAGTGAGTTTTTGTTGGGAAAAAGAGGAGATAGATATCATGTCAAATAGAGACGACGAGTACTATGAGAGGGATGAAAGACGTTCATCCAGAAGACGCGACGACAGATACGACGACCGATATGATGACAGATACGACGATAGATACGATGACAGATATGAGGACGATTACGAGGACAGAGATGTAAGACGTCCTGCAAGAAGAGATGGCGCAAGGAGCGCATCCGGGGCATCACGCAGTGCATCAAGGAGCAGCGCAGGCCACAGCTCTTCAAGAAGCGGCGCCTCACATAGTTCATCCAGAAGTGGTCAGGGCTCAAGGAGCTCAGCTTCAAGAAACGCAGGTGGACACAGTTCTTCCAGAGGCTCTCAGGGTCACTCATCCCGTGGAAACGGCCGCGGAGGAAATGGCGGCAAGAAAAAGAGCAGCAGCAAGGCTATAGTTTTACTGGTAGCAGAGGTACTTGTTGCCTGCATCCTTGTATATGTAGCATATACTCTTTTCTTCAAGGTAGACGTTACCAAGGTTGGTAAGGTTAATCTCAATGAAGAGGAGATCACCAAGTCCATCAGTGAGACAGTTGTCAACAACCAGGAGATGTCAGGCTATACCAACATCGCGCTCTTTGGTGTTGACGCCCGTGACGAGCAGCTTACCAAGAATACAAGATCAGATACGATCATGATCGCATCTATCAACAACGCAACTGGTGATATCAAGCTCTGCTCGGTTTACCGTGATACATACCTTAACCTTTCTAATGACACATACACCAAGTGTAACGCAGCATACGCTCAGGGTGGCCCTCTTCAGGCTATCTCAATGCTGAACATGAACCTTGATATGGATATTGAGGACTTCGTTACAATTGGTTTCAGAGGACTTACAGAGGTTGTTGATGCTCTTGGCGGTGTAACAATCGACGTTACAGATGCTGAGATCCCTCACCTTAACAGTTACCAGTCCACAATGGCTCAGGAGCTCAAGCTCAACTACACTCCTGTTAACAGCGCTGGTGTACAGACACTGAACGGCCTTCAGGCTACTGCTTACTGCCGTATCAGATACACAGCAGGAGATGACTTCAAGCGTGCTGAGAGACAGAGAACAGTTCTTATGGCATGTATGGAGAAGGCTCAGAACATGAGCTATTCAGATCTTGAGAAGGTTGCCAACAAGGCATTTGGCAATATTTACACTTCAATGGATCTTACAGAGGACATCCTTCCTCTTCTCAAGAACCTTACAAATTACAGGATCATAGACAACAACGGCTTCCCATACGAGGATATGCGTGCAACAGGCACTATGGGTAAGGCAGGTAGCTGCGTACTTCCTAAGGACCTTCAGAGCAATGTTAAGTGGCTCCATGAATTCCTGTTTGAGGATTCAAGCTACGAGGTATCACCTGACGTTCAGAAGTATTCTGAGAAGATCGCTGCAGACGTTAGCAAGTACATTGGAGGATGATCATAGCTCTTTTTGCGGGCTGATCACCAAAATATAAAGGTTTTCTATCAGGGCTGGGCTTTGTTGAGCCTGGCCCTGTTTTACAAAGGTAACAAAATGAGTACAGTAGATGTCATTATTCCGACCTACAAACCGGATATATCTCTTTTCCGCCTGATCGATGATCTGGAGAGGCAGACACTTCGTCCATCCAGCATTATCATCATGAATACCGAGGAGCGCTTCTATAAGGAGCTCCTTGATAAGTCTTCGGAGAATCCACAGGACAAGTATGACAACATAATAGTAAGGCACGTGGAGAAAAGAGATTTCGATCACGGAAACACCAGAAATCAGGGAGTAAGTCTCTCCAAGGCTGATTTCTTCTTGATGATGACCCAGGATGCTTTTCCAAGGGACAAGATGCTGCTGGGACATTTGGCCAAGGCGCTGGAGGATCCACAGGTGGCTGCAGCCTACGGCCGTCAGTATCCTAAGACGGATTGCAATCTGGCTGAGAGGTACGCCCGCAAGTTCAACTATCCTACTGAGCCCATGAGGAAGACCCAGGGCGATGTGGAGAGGTTGGGGATCAAGACCTACTTCTGCTCCAATGTCTGCGCAATGTACAGAAGGGATGTATTTGACAGACTTGGAGGCTTCACTAAAAAGACCATCTTTAATGAGGACATGGTGTATGCAGGTACTGCTTGCCAGAAAGGTTATGCTATCTGCTATGTTCCTGAGGCTGGAGTTATCCATTCCCACAATTACACCTATCTTCAGCAGTTCTACAGAAACTTTGACCTTGGAGTTTCCCAGACTGAGCATCCGGAGATCTTTGGGAATCTGAGGTCCGAGACTGAAGGCAAGAAGATGGTAAAAGAGACTGTGCAGCATTTCAGGCGCATTGGTAAGGGGTATCTTATCCCGGATTATGTGATCATGTGCGGTTTCAGATTTCTTGGTTACAAGCTCGGACGGAACTATAAAAAGCTTCCAAAGGGGCTTAGAAGAGCCTTTTCTTCCAATAAGGAGTATTTTACGTAATGGAAATAGATTTAGCGGGATATGATATTAAGATATCCGATGATATTAACACATGGGAGGAAGTCAATCTCCTTTATAATTCTGCTCTTAAGCAGATCCAGACCAAGATTGAGATCCTTAACGAGGAGTTCCAGGAGGTTCACAGATACAACCCTATCGAACACGTTAAGGCAAGGGTAAAGGTTCCAGAGAGCATTGTAAAAAAGCTTAAGAGAAATGGCTATGAGTCCACCATCGAGAACATGGTGCGCTACGTCAACGATATAGCCGGCATACGTATCATCTGCTCTTTTACATCGGATATTTACAGGATTGCAGAGATGATCAGCAACCAGAAGGATATTCAGGTGCTGACAGTCAAGGATTATATTATGAATCCAAAACAGAGCGGCTATCGAAGCTATCATATGATAGTGTCCCTGCCTGTGTATCTCTCAGACCGTATCGTTAATGTTAAGGTGGAAATTCAGATAAGAACTGTAGCAATGGATTTCTGGGCATCACTTGAGCACAAGATCCAGTACAAGTTTGAAGGAAAGGCTCCGCAGCACATAAATGCTGAGCTCCACGAGTGTGCAACCATGGTTGCAAACCTGGATGAGAAGATGCTGCAGCTTAATGATGAGATACTGGCGGTGGAAGCTGAAAAATGAGGCTACAGCGCGAAGCACTCCGCTGCTGAGCGCGTGAGAAAATGATTCAGATGTTTGCCGGACCTTGCCGAAGGCACTTCATTGTCCGGCAAATCATTAATGAGCGAAGCTCATTAATGAGGAGTGGCCAGACACGTTTCCGTGCCCGGCCTATTATGAAAAAATCTATCTTTCTAATTAGCTAGCCATATTGCCTGCGGCTATGGTATTAATATACAAGGCAATTATGAATAAAATATGAACAACTGATGAACAAATAGTAAAAGTGTCCAATAAAAACCTTTGAAACAATATAAACTTGTCTAATTTGCATAATAAATGATAAGCTAGACTAGATGTAAAATATGGCGAGAGCTCTTTTGACTGACCGCCGATGTTGGGGAGGAAATACCATGGAAAACTTTATGGACAAATTAGCTGAGAAGATTGGCACCCGTGATATTATAAAGGCCAATGCCCAGGCAGAAGCCATGGAAGCTGAGAGGACCAGGCAGGAAGCTGAGCAGTACAAGCTTCAGCTTGACGAGCTTAAGGCTGGGGAGACAGAACATAAAAAAGCCATTGACGACATGGGCAAGACTCTTGAAAATCTCAGCAAGAGAATGGATGACTCTGAGACTAAGGTCCATGACGTTGGAGTTCAGGTATACAGAAACGTTCAGGCAATTGTTGAAAAGGGCCAGGACAAAGAATTTGAGGAGTTTGAAGGCCTTAAAAAGAAACTTGAAAAAAGCGAAGAGGCAGTTAAGGAGCTGTCAAACAAGCTCGAGACCATTCAGGTTGGCGTCGAGACTGGGAACAGCGCAGTTAAGCCTCTTCTTGTTATTACCATGCTCATTGCAGCGGCTGATCTTGTGATCAATATTCTTAGGATTTTAGGTATTATTTGATAATGAATTTAGCTCGTACAGTTTTTAGAAGAAAGATCAAGATATGGTTTCTTCATTCTGCGCTTATAGTCATAACGGCATGGATACTGTTTATGCCAAATTTTGTGAAGTATGAAAAGGGTGGGGACAATATCTTTTTTGTTAAACTTAATAACCAGCAGGTGGGGACAGCTGGCACTAAAGAGGATGCGTACAAGGCTCTCAGAGAGGCGAGGCGCTCCATTGCAAAGGGAAACGACGAACTGGTCTTATCCCATGCTGACCTTACTATTGATGGAAGTAACGTTCTTTTTGGGGAGGTTGACTCCGTATCCCGCATGACAAGTAACATGGCGGGGGTTCTTAGAAACAGCGAAAAGAGTACTTTAAACCGCGCATACTCCATCAAGATCAATGAGTTTTCCATCAACCTTGGAAGTATTGCTGATGTTATGGAGCTTTTGTCGACAGCTCTTTATAACTATGATACCTCAAGGCTTTATAACGTTGACCTGGTCCTGGATACAGAGAGGGAGGTCAATGTACTGACTCCACAGGTCCAGAGCAAGGAAGAGGTGAAAAAAGAGGAACAAAAGGCAGAGAGTATAACCAGCATGCCTCAGGCGGGATTTGTGGCTGAGCTTACCCAGATCGTCAATGACGCTAAGCCGATTGCCTACGACAGGGACTTCTCCGACTATGATCTTGGTCTTCAGACCATGGATTTTGCTGACAAGGTGGAGATTGTTGAGTGCTATCTTCCAGACAGTGAGATTTCTGATCTTAGCACAGCTATCGACGATGTGACCAAGGATAAAGAGACTAACCAGATCTATGAGGTACAGTCTGGAGATACATTGGGACTTATTGCCCAGAAGTTTGATCTTACTGTTGATGACCTGGTTGCAATGAACGAGTCGCTTGAAAGTGAGAATACTACCATAAGAGTTCAGGATAACCTGATCGTTACAGTTCCAGAGCCTGAGCTTTCTGTGGTTTATCAGGTACAGGAGTACTATGAAGAGGACTACGAGGCAGAGGTTCAGTACGTGCCAAATGACGACTGGTACACCACCCAGAGCAAGGTGATCCAGGAGCCTTCTGCAGGACACCGCAAGGTTGTGGCCCTTATCACATATACAGATAACAGCGAGGACAGCAGGGAGATCGTCAAGGAAGAGATCACCTACATGGCTGTTCCTAAGATAGTTGAGAGAGGAACCATCGTTCCACCTACATATATCAAGCCTATCTCCGGCGGAAGACTTACGTCCGGATTTGGAAAAAGAAGTCGTCCCACCAAGGGAGCCAGCACCTACCACAAGGGTGTTGACTGGTCTACACCTGTTGGAACTTCGGTTGTGGCATCTTCTTCCGGAACTGTAACAAGAGCCGGATGGGGAAGCGGATACGGATATTGTGTATACATAAGGCACCCTGATGGCAGGGAGACCAGGTACGGACATCTGTCCAAGGTACTTGTTCGCGTAGGACAGTCTGTATCCCAGGGACAGAGGATTGCTCTTTCAGGAAATACCGGTGTGTCTACAGGACCTCACCTTCATTTCGAGATACTGATAAACGGATCTCAGGTAAATCCGCTTAATTACTTGAACTAACAGGGGTTTGAGGTATCGGTTTTACAAATATCTTTTCTTGTGGTATAACATATACTTGTTCAAGAATGCAAAAGAGAGATATCTATGGAAAAATATATAATTAAAGGCGGAAATCCGCTTGTGGGCGAGGTTGAGATAGGCGGCGCCAAAAATGCTGCCCTTGCAATTTTAGCTGCAGCCACAATGACGGATGAGACTGTCGTTATCGACAACATGCCAGACGCCTCAGATACCAATGCAATGCTTCAGGCTATCGAGAGCATCGGTGCTCATGTTGAGAGAACAGGCAGGCACTCTGTTAAGATCAATGCTTCACAGATCCGCAGTTATACAATTGAAAATGATTATATCAAGAAGATCAGAGCCGGCTATTACCTGCTTGGCGCACTTCTTGGCAAGTATAAGAGCGCAGGTGTGGCTCTCCCTGGTGGATGCCACATCGGACTTCGCCCTATCGACCAGCATATCAAGGGCTTTACAGCACTTGGCGCCAAGGTTTCTATTCAGGGCATCATCTATGCAGAGGCTGAGCACCTTGTAGGAAACCATATCTACCTGGACGTTGTCAGCGTAGGAGCTACCATCAATATCATGATGGCTGCAGCAATGGCTGAGGGCAAGACTATCATCGAGAACGCTGCAAAAGAGCCTCACGTGGTTGATATTGCCAACTTCCTTAACAGTATGGGAGCCAACATCAAGGGCGCAGGTACTGATGTTATCCGTATCAGAGGCGTTGAGAAGCTCCACGGAACAGAGTACACCATCATCCCGGACCAGATCGAAGCGGGCACATTCATGCTGGCTGCAGCTGCAACCATGGGTGATGTTACAGTTAAAAATGTTATCCCCAAGCATCTTGAGTCAATAAGTGCCAAGCTTGTTGAGATGGGATGCCAGATCCATGAGTCTGACGACGAGGTCAGAGTTGTGGCAACCAAGAGACTTCAGAATACCCACGTTAAGACCCTGCCATATCCCGGATATCCAACAGATATGCAGCCACAGATCACAGTGGCCCTTGGTCTTGCCAGTGGTATCAGTATTGTAACAGAGAGTATTTTCGAGAGCAGATTTAAATATGTGGATGAGCTCACCAGAATGGGAGCCAACATCAAGGTAGAGGGCAGCACCGCCATCATCGAAGGCGTTGAGCGCTACACCGGAGCTGCCGTTTCAGCTCCAGACCTTAGAGCAGGCGCAGCTCTTGTAATTGCAGCCCTCACTGCAGAAGGCTACTCCACCGTTGAGGACATCAAGTATATCCTTCGTGGCTATGAAGATTTCGATGTTAAGCTCAGAGAACTTGGTGCTCAGATCGAAATGGTGGATGACGACAAAGACATCCAGAAGTTCAAATTAAAACACGCATGAGCGATGCTCACGCGTGTTTTTTCATGACACAGTGATGGTTTTGCTGACAAGACGCGGGGAAGACACGGGGACGGTTCTACTGTCTTATTGCACGCAATAAGACAGTAGAACCGTCCCCGTGTCTTCCCCGCGTCTTGTCAGCAAAACCGTCACTGTGTCATTTAAATGATCTCCTGGATGTAAACTCCAGGGTATTTGCTGAGGTCTATGTATTCGTTTTCCACCTTGATGGTTGGGCGGCTGAGGGCGTTGCTGTTGATGAAGATGATCTCGCCGACTTCACCGGTGTTAAGGCGGACAGTGTTTCGAAGATATGTATTTACGATGTTGTGAAGGAATGCCAGTATCATTTCCGGGTCGTATCTCTGGAATCCCTCGTCTTCAAACATGGATATGGCGATGAATGGACAGAGGGGACCTCTGTAGTATCGGGCGCTGGTCATGGCGTCGTACACATCTGCAATAGCTACAGCCTTGGCGAATTTATCAATCTGAGGGCCTCGTAGCTTGAGTGGATAACCTGTTCCGTCGCATCTTTCATGGTGCATGAGAGCTGCGTTTTTAACGTGAGTGCTGATGTTAAGTTCCCTCATGGCGTCATAGCCCTTCTGGGGATGAGTCTTTATGACAGTGTATTCTTCATCGGTCAAAGGACCAGGCTTGGTGATTATGCTATCTGGGATAAGGAGCTTACCAATGTCATGGAAAAGACCTGCCTGAGTAGCAATCTCAATTTCTGTCTGATTCCATCTCAGCCACTGGGCCAGGATATTGGTAATGAGAGCTACATTGATACAGTGAGTGTAGGTGGCATCATCATAAAGCCGCAGGTTATGCAGCATGTCAAAGATGCCCGCTGAAGTTCTTCCTTGTCCGAGAAGTGAATAGATAGGGGTCATCATATCATCGATATCAAGATCCTTGTTACCGTGAATGAGGTCCTGAATGGTGTGTTCATATTTGGATGCGCAGGCCTCAAAGTCAGCCTTAAACGCTTTGAAATCCTGGGATTGTTTAAGGCGCTCAGAATAAGTAAGCCCTGTGTTTTCAGGACTGCTTGGTGACACGCTCTCTACGGGCTCGTCTTCGATGAGAACATCGATGACTGAGTAAAAAGCAAGTCTGGCAATATCTTTTTCATTGAGAATACAGCCTTTGTCTAGAAGACGAAGGTTAGAATCTACGGAAAAAACGTCATTTGCCAGCTTCATGCCTGGCAGGAGTTTTTTTGTAAGCACCCTCTTCATGTAAGAAACCCCTCATAGTTACTGATATTTCAATTATAAATATGCAGAAAATAGATGTCAAACACTACTTGACACAGAGCCAGTGTGGATATAACATATGTGCATAAAATAAATTCTTCGGGGCAGGGTTAGATTCCCAACCGGCGGTAGAGTCCGCGACCCGCTTTTTTCAAAGTGGCTGATCTGGTGAGATTCCAGGACCGACAGTATAGTCTGGATGAGAGAAGAAGTGCAGAGCAGCAGGCGAGGTATTTTCGAGTCGCTGCGAGCCTGTCATTTTCACTTAACGAGGTTTTTTCGAGTTTAGTGAAGAATGACTTCATTGTGTGCCCCAGGTATTCTGCCTGAGGCTTTTTTCATCCCCCGTAGGGAAAGAAGGAGAAATGAACAATTTACAAAAAACACTGGAAACAATCGCAAGCAGTACCTACCACTTTGTGGCACTTATCCTGCTCATAGTCCTGGCATTTGTCATTGGCTATGTGGCAGAAACAATTGCCAGGAAGAAAGAGATCAGGGAAACAGGTTCCTCAGAGCCTATGTTCAGCACAAGGAAGATCGCCATCATCGGTGTCTTTTCAGCAATCGCATTTGTCCTTATGTTGTTTGAGTTCCCTCTTCCATTTGCACCATCATTCTACAAGTTTGATTTCAGCGACATGCCGGCACTTATCGGCGGATTCGCAGCAGGCCCAATGGTTGGCATTATGATCGAGTTCATCAAGGTCACACTTAACATCCTTATCCAGGGACCTACACCAGGCTTTGTTGGTGAGATTGCAAACTTTGTTGTAGGCGCAGCATTCATCATTCCTGCAACTATCATTTACAGATTTAAAAAGAGCAGAAAGTCAGCTCTTATCAGCTGCCTTGTAGGAACAGCCTGCATCATGATCGTTGGATCGACCTTAAACGCATTCTTCCTGCTTCCTGCATACGCAATAGCTTATGGCGTTGATATTGATTTCTTTGTTGCAGCCGGTGCAGAGATCAATCCAGCTATCAGCAATGTATTTACATTCTGTGCTCTTGCAGTTGCACCATTTAACCTTCTTAAGGGAGCTGCAGACAGTGCGCTTACATTCCTTGTTTACAAACAGCTCAGTCCAATCCTCAAGGGTGGAGTTCAGAGCGTTCGCAAGGATGCAGTAACACAGCAGTGATCATCAAGACTTTTAGGCCCGCCGCTATGGCGGGCTTATTTTTTGCCCGTAGGTCTATGTTGTGGTAAGATGATTATGGCGTTATATGCGCAGAACAAGGAGTTTCTATGGAAATCATAACAAAGCATGAGACTAATTCTAGAGAAGAGACCTTTGAGATCGGCCGTCGAATCGGCGAAAGCGCAGCTCCCGGATCAGTGTTCACACTTATAGGAGATCTTGGAGTTGGCAAAACAGTGCTGACTCAGGGGGTGGCAGCGGGACTTGGCATCACAGGACCAGTCAGCAGCCCAACCTTTACCATTCTTCAGGTATATGACGAGGGCAGGATCCCCTTCTATCACTTTGACGTGTACAGGATCGGGGACATCTCAGAAATGGATGAGATCGGTTATGAGGACTACTTTTTTGGAAATGGCATATGCATTATTGAGTGGGCAAACCTCATAGAGGAGCTCCTTCCTGAGCATTACACCGAGATCGTCATAGAAAAGAACCTTGAAAAAGGCTTTGACTACAGACTGATCACCATGACCAAGCACTAAAACATTTTAAGGATAAAACATGAAGATTCTTGCAATAGACACTTCGGGCCTTGTAGGGAGCGTTGCCCTTCTTGACGGTGGAACCCTTACAGCCCAGTTTTCAATTCAATATAAGACCACGCACTCTGAGATCCTGATGCCTATGCTAAGGGACATCACGGACAAGATACACCTTGATATGAAGAGCGTGGATGCTATAGCAGTGGCGGCTGGTCCCGGCTCTTTTACCGGACTTCGCATAGGCAGCGCAACGGCTAAGGGCCTGGCTCTTGCCATAGACTGCCCTATAATTCCTGTGCCCACAGTGGACGGTCTTGCCTACAACCTCTACGGCAACGAGAAGATCATCTGCCCCATGATGGATGCAAGGCGCAGCCAGGTTTATACAGGTATCTACACCTTTGTGCCTGCGGCCACTGAGGAAAAGAACTTTGAACAGGCTTTCGTTATGCGGGTTATCCACCAGCAGTTTGCAACATCCGTGGAAGATATTGCAGGACGCCTGAACGAGATCGGAAAACCTGTGATCCTCTTAGGAGACGGCATTCCCGTCTATCACGACAAACTTGAGAGCCTTCTTACAGTGCCATTTACAGTTGCACCAGCTCATCTTGGAAGGCAGAGCGCAGCGTCAGTTGCCGCCCTTTCAGAAGTTCTTGCAAGAGATGGCAAGATGGTACCTTCAGATGACTTTGCTCCGGATTACCTTCGCCTGTCCCAGGCAGAGCGTGAGGCCAAGGAAAAAGAAACAGCCGGCGATGGCGATATGACAAACCGCAAAGCTAAGGCTCAGAAAGCCATATCCCGAAGCACTCCTGGCAGGATCCGTGTCCGCCAGATGACTGCTGAGGACATTGAGGATGCAGCAAAGCTTGAGCAGGTGAACCTTGGAAAAGAGGCATGGACCAGTAAACAGCTCCTTGACGCCATGACAAGGGACGACACTGTCTACCTTGTGGCTGAAATGGCAGGAAGGATCGTGGGACTGTGCGGTCTTCAGAACATATCTGGAGACGGCGAGATCACCAACGTGTCCGTATCTGGCGATGTAAGGCGCCAGGGCTGCGGTTACAAGATGCTAAGGCAGCTCATTGAGCGCGGCTACGGAATAGGTGTCAGGGACTATACTTTGGAAGTCCGTGCATCAAATGCCCCTGCCATAGCTCTTTATGAGAAGCTTGGCTTTAAGAGCGAGGGCAACAGGCCAGGATTTTACGATGACCCCAAGGACGACGCTATAATTTACTGGAAAAGGAAAGATTAATGATAGATGTATGTTTGCTGGGAACCGGCGGAATGATGCCCCTTCCCAATAGATTTCTCACTTCGCTTTATGTGAGATACAACGGCAAGTGCATCCTCATCGACTGCGGTGAGGCAACACAGATTGCCATGAAAAAGAAAGGCTTAAGTGCCAAGCCCATCGACGTTATCTGCTTCACCCACTACCATGCAGATCATATCTCGGGACTTCCCGGAATGCTGCTGACCATGGGCAACGCGGAGCGCACGGAGCCGCTTCTTATGGTGGGACCAAGAGGCCTTGAGAGAGTGGTGAACTCACTTAGAGTGATCGCTCCGGAGCTTCCTTTTGAGATCTTGTATAAAGAACTTACGGAAGACGAGATGTCTTTTGACATAGAGGGCATGCCCTTCTTCACTGTAACAGCCTACAAGGTTAACCATAACATTCCATGCTACGGCTATAGCATGAGTTTAAGGCGCCAGGGCAAGTTTGATGTGGAGGCAGCGACGGCAGCAGGCATCGATAGAAGATACTGGAACAGTCTGCAAAAGGGTGAAACTGTAACCCTTGAAGATGGCAGGGTTCTCACACCGGACATGGTCCTTGGAGCAGAGAGAAAGGGCATCAAGCTCACCTACTGCACCGACACAAGGCCAACAGACAGCATAGTGAGAAACGCCAAGGATTCAGACCTGTTCATCTGCGAGGGCATGTACGGGGAAAAGGACAAGCAGCAGAAGGCAAGAGAGAACAAGCACATGACTTTCTACGAGGCTGCCCGCCTTGCAAGGGACGCAGGGGTAAAAGAAATGTGGCTTACCCACTACAGTCCGTCACTGGTGAATCCCAAGGAGTTCATGCCAGAGACCAAGAGCATTTTTGCAAACACCATAGCTGCCAAAGACGGCAGAAACGTGGAACTGAGATTTGAGGACTAGACAGTTTTTCTTATAAATAGATCTTCGCCAGTGCGGAGAAGAAAAGAGGGGATATGAAAAACGGGGCAGTGATAAAAGCAATAGTGATGACGGTCCTTGCGGCAATTGTGGTACTGGGACTTTACCTGGTATTCACCCGAAGCAAGAAGGTTGGACCTGAGGAATCCTACGACATTTCTGTGGTTGACGAGATCACCACCACAAATCTTGAAAAGAACTATCCAGCCAGCGCAAGAAAAGTTGTTGAGCTCTACGCTAAGACAATGCAGGTTCTTTATAAAGAACAGTATTCTGACGAGCAGGAAGATACCATGATCGCAGTTATTCAGGGGCTTATGGATGAAGAGCTTCTTGCTGGCAACAGCTCTTTTGCCCAGTCAATAAAAAATGAGGTCAAGGAGAGAAGAGCAGGGGATTACTCAATCTCAGCCTATGTTGTTCAGGCCAAGGAGCCAAAAGAGGTGTCAGTAAACGGCCGCAAGATGTGCAACGTGGACTGCCTCATCAACCTTAGATATGCTTCAAATGGCACAACAGCCAACTATTATCAGTTCATAATGAGAAGAGAAAAAGAAACCGGCAACTGGAAGATCCTGGGCTGGGTAATAAAGGACGAAAACGATGATTGAATATCATGCAGACGATTACGGACTGTTTCCGGTCCAGAGCAGACATATTGCAGACTGCTACTATAACGGGGCGCTAAATGGCATAAGTATCATGTCAAACAGCCCTTATTTAAAGGAGTGCATGGAGGCAATTGAGGATATCAGAAAGAGCCTTGCTGTAACTGTGCACCTGAACTTTGTTGAAGGCAAGCCCTTAACCGGAGCCAAGGCTTCTCGGCTTACTGACAAAGAGGGGAATTTTAGTATCGGGTTTGGCAAGCTCCTGTTGGTGGGCTTTGTTCCGGTGCTTAGAAGGTTTTATTACAAGGCCATAAGGCGTGAGGTTGAGGCTCAGCTCCTCGCCTGCAAGCCCTATATGAATGACGGTAAATACAGGATCGACGGCCATGTGCACTACCACATGCTCCCTCTTGTGTTTGATGCGGTTATGGACGTTATCAGCAAGAATAACCTGCAGGTTTCCTATATACGTTTCCCAAAGGAAGAACTTGAGGTGTACAGGCGCGCATCCGGGAAACTTAAGGGACTTAAGCCCATCAATTTTGTGAAGGTCTGCGTGCTGAACGCTCTCGCAGCCAGAAACGAGCGCAAGTACAGGGACGCACTTGTGTCGCTTAACGTGGAACGCAAGCTCTTTATGGGTGTCATGCTCTCTGGCCACATGTTCTATGAAAATGTAAAAGAGTGTCTTCCACACGCTGCTGATATCCTGGCAGACAGGGGACTCTCAGACATGGAGATACTGTTCCACCCGGGAGATGTGTCCGACAATGAGGAAATCCTTCAGGTTACCAGCAAGGATGATTACGATTTCCTTGTAGAGAACAGGGCAAACCGCGAGAAAGAGGCTGAGGCCTTAAGGAAATTTGGCGGCGGACTTAGAAGGTGAAATTCGGAAGAGTTTTTTAGAAATAAAGGGTAGTTTTGTAAATGAAGATAGATAAGAATGTTGAAAACGATGGCGTGATATTCATGTCAATAAAAGGCGAAGATAAGGGTGATGGGGGTGCTCTGGCAAAAGAGCCTGCGGGCGGAAGTGACTGCTCTGGCTCTGAAGGTGATGTGACAATCCTTGCAATCGAGAGCTCCTGCGATGAGACGGCAGCAGCTGTTGTGAGAAACGGCCGCGAAGTTCTTTCAAACATAATCTCATCCCAGATCGCGCTCCACACCGTTTACGGCGGTGTTGTTCCTGAGATTGCATCAAGAAAGCACGTTGAAAAGATAAACGGATGTATCAGGGCAGCTCTCTCAGAAGCAGGAGTTACCCTTGAGGATATAGATGTTGTGGCAGTGACCTATGGCCCCGGGCTTGTAGGTGCCCTTTTAGTGGGTGTGTCTGCGGCCAAGGCTATTTCTTTTGCCCAGAACAAGCCACTTATAGGAGTCCATCACATTGAGGGCCACATCAGCGCCAACTTTATTGAGAATAAGGACCTTGAGCCGCCATTTGTGTGCCTTGTGGTGTCCGGAGGACACTCGCATCTTGTGGTGGTCAAGGACTATGGCGAGTATGAGATCATAGGTCAGACCAGGGACGATGCTGCAGGAGAGGCTTTTGACAAGGTGGCAAGGGCTATCGGCCTTGGCTATCCGGGAGGACCCAAGATCGATGCAGCGGCAAAAGAGGGTAATCCCGATGCCTTCACCTTCCCACAGGCCAAGATTTCTGATGCGGAGTACGATTTTTCTTTTTCCGGACTTAAGTCCGCAGTTCTTAATATCATCAACCAGGCGAAGATGCAGGGCGAAGAGCTCGATCAGGCTGACGTTGCTGCTTCCTTCCAGAAGGCGGTTGTGGAGGTCCTTGTGGGCCACGCCATAAAAGCCTGCAAGGAGTACGGATACGACAAACTGGCCATCGCAGGAGGCGTTGCGTCTAACACGGCCCTTCGGACCCTCATGGAAAAAGAGTGCGCAGCAAATGGCATTAAGTTCTTCAGGCCGTCACCAGTTCTTTGCACTGACAATGCAGCAATGATCGGCGCTGCAGCTTACTATGAATACAAAAAGGGCGTGCGATTTGATCTCGACATGAATGCTGTACCAAATCTCCCTCTCGGAGATCGCGAGCGCAGGTTTCATGCGGGAAAGGCGTAAGATCGTGTTGACGACCCTGGCTGGTCATGAGTCCACGAATATGGAGGCATATAAATGAAAACGGTTGCGATAGTTTTAGCTGCTGGCTCAGGCAGCAGGATGAATTCTGATGTAAAAAAACAGTACATGGAGATCGGCGGAAAGCCTCTTATTTACTACTCTTTAAAGGCTTTTGAAGAGAGTATCATAGATGACATTGTCCTTGTGGTTTCAAGAGGCGACGTGGATTATGTGAAAAAAGAGATCGTAGAAAAGTACGGTTTTGACAAGGTCACAGCTGTTGTTGAAGGCGGACTTGCAAGATATCACAGCGTGCGCTTGGGACTTCAGGCTGCGGACCCAAGCTGTGAGTATGCCTTTATCCATGACGGAGCAAGGCCTTTTGTGAATCGTGACATCATCATGAGAGCTTTTTCAGCTGTAAAAGAGTACAAGGCCTGCGTTGTTGGTATGCCAAGCAAGGATACAATCAAGATTGCAGACGAAAAGGGCTTTGCGGCTCAGACACCAGACAGGAACCTTATGTGGACCATCCAGACCCCACAGTGCTTCTCTTATAAGATGATACTGGAGCTGTATCAGCGTCTGGACAGGGAGGAGGGCGATCTGATGGCAAAGGGCATCAACATCACTGACGACGCCATGGTTGTTGAGTACTACACTGACACCAAGGTAAAGCTAATTGAAGGCTCCTACGATAACATCAAGATCACGACTCCCGAAGACATCGCGGTGGCAGAGGCTATACTTAACCGCAAGTGATGCGGGATTACAAAAAATATCAGTGAGGATGGGGCTCTTTTCCCCAAGACAATATGAGTGACAGGATCAAAGTCCTGATGATAGGCCCTGACAGAGGGGTTCACGGCGGAATATCCGCGCTGGTGAATAGCTACTACGAGGCGGGACTTCAGGACAAGGTTGAACTTAAGTACATAGGCACCATGAAAGAGGGAAGCAAGCTTAAAAAGCTGATGATAGCGGGGCTTGCTTTCATAAAGTTTATGCGCGTTGTGGACAGGTACGATGTGGTCCATGTTAACTGCTCTTCGGATTCAAGCTTCATGCGCAAGTCATCTTTTATCAAGTACGCAAAGCGCCGTGGGAAGAAGGTTCTTTTGCATCAGCACGGCGGCGACTTTGTGAATTACTACAGCAATGAGCTTGATGAAAAGAAAAAGCGCTACGTCAGGGATATTCTGGACATGGCGGATTCAATGCTGGTGCTGACAGACAAGTGGAGAGATTTTTTTGGTACCCTTACAGATAAAAACAAGATCCATGTGCTGCCAAATGGCGTGGTGACAAAGGGAATCAATAAGGGAGACCATGGGCCTGGAGATATGGACAAGATCCTGTTTCTTGGCAGGATATGCAGGGATAAGGGGGTAAAAGAACTTATTGCTGCCGTTTCAGAACTGCACAAGGAAAATGACAGGGTGAGGCTCTATGTGGGCGGAATCTTTGAAGAACCGGACCTGCTTAAGGATATTGAAGAAAACAGCACCTTTATAAAGCATATAGGCTGGGTGTCTGGTGCGGATAAGGATAAGTACCTGGATGAGTGCGGGATCATGGCTGTTCCATCGTACTTTGAGGGCTTTGGATTGTCTGTAGTTGAGGGAATGCTGCATGGATGCTGCGTTGTGGCAAGTAATGTAGGAGGTATTCCTG
The DNA here is from genome assembly GCA_015056565.1 of Butyrivibrio sp. Classification (GTDB taxonomy): domain Bacteria; phylum Bacillota; class Clostridia; order Lachnospirales; family Lachnospiraceae; genus Butyrivibrio. Next base: position 424 of record SVGB01000008.1, on the reverse strand, counting down.
ATATTGTAGATGATGAGGCAGATGGACTTTTGGTTCCGCCAAAGGATGCTTTTGCACTTAAAAAAGCTATCGAAAGAGTAATGAAAGATAAAGATCTTGCCGATAAACTTTCTGGTAACGGCAAAAAGAAGGCTTTGGAAAAGTATTCTATAGAAAACATAACAAGCCAGCTTTTAAGCTATTATGACGAGATTTCTGGGTGATATTTTGAAAATTTGATTTACGGTTTAATAATTAATTAAAAAAGTTAAAAAACTTGCTTGACATGAGGCTCGCGCTTTGTTAATATAAATCTTGCGCTGCGCGAGATGCAGATGCACAGAAAACTTATTTACATAGCGATAAGTTAACTCGGAGCGATATCGAAGCGGTCATAACGAGGCGGTCTTGAAAACCGTTTGGCGGCAACGCCACAAGGGTTCGA
>SVGB01000040.1 GCA_015056565.1 Butyrivibrio sp. | reverse complement strand
GGCAAGGAAATGCACGACAATCCAACGATAGCGGTATTCTTTGATAGATGGATGGAGAACAGGCGCGGAAGTGTTACACAAGCCACATTACGTTCACAACAATGCCATTACAATACAATTTCTGTTGTTCAGATAAACGGAAAAGATTTTAAAGATTACAAGCTATCTGAGGTTAAACCTGAGGATATAAGAATCATTCAAAGATCACTTTCAAATAATGGCAATAAGGCACAAACAGTTAACGATAAGATAGCTTTTCTATCTCACATTTTCCATGATGCAGTAATAGAAAGATATCTTGATTTCAATCCATGTACGCCTGTTAAGCCATTGAAGAAAACAGAAGTTGCAGCGCGTAATACATACCATAGGGCGTTAACTCCTGAGGAAACAACAATGTTCTTTGATTATGCAAAGGAAAAGAACTCCTACTACTACAACGTGTTTAGGATGGCAATTCAAACAGGAATGCGTGTTGGTGAGATTGGCGCACTCAGAAATAGCGATATTTATGATGGTGCTATTCATGTAAATAGGACAATCACTCGTACTGAGGATGGCGGTTATTGTATCGGAACAGAAACCAAAACATGGCATGGAAAACGAACAATTCCCGTGAATGATGCAATCGCAGAGATAATAGAGTATCAACGCAAGATAAACCGCATTTTAGATGGGAATATCAGCGGTATTGATGATTTGATATTTAAAGCACCTGAGAGAGGTTTACTGATGAGTACGCCTGTTGATAGGGAAATAAAGAGAATATGCAAAAGAACTGGCATTGAGCATTTCACTTGTCACGCTTTCCGTGATACTTTCGCAACAAGAGCAATCGAGCAAGGGATAGAGCCTAGAACACTTCAAGAGATTCTTGGACACGCTGATTATGGACTTACAATGAATCTATACGGACACGTTTTGGATGATACAAAAGAAAAAGCTATGAGCAAAATAAATATAGCTATATAATAGACAGAGCGATAGCAAATTATAAAATGTTATCGCTCTATAATTTTGTAAAAATGGTACATAGTATGTCAAAAAGTATGTCAAAGGCTATTAACGCTAGTATTTATGCGGCGTGTTGGATAAAGTCCTGTTATCCGCAGACTTTTAAAAGCTGTTTGCATTCATTTGCAGACAGCTTTTTTGTTGATCAAGCGGCTATGGATGGGGCGTTGTAGGCAGCGTCATTGTGTTATTATAATACAGCTCTTTGAGCTCCACTATGCGTCCCGAAATATTGGATTTTCTTCATTACGGACTATAGCATTGAAAAATGCTCTACAGTAGGTTATTATTTCACGCTAAAAAACCTTAAAAAGCTCATTTTCAGACTAGGAAACACTTTTGGGGGCAAAAGTACGTAACTTGCCTTCTGAATTCAGTGGCAAAATTCCTTGAAAAAACTCGTTTTACGGACTGTTTGCTACAAAAACCACGCTGTAGTCCGTAATGCAATTTAATAACATTTGATATCAGCCATCTTTTTACGGACTTGGACAAGGAAATAAGCCGTCCAGTCTGAATCCCACTATATAGCGCTAGTTAAGCAACTTCTCGCCCATTATAATACAAAAAGCGGGGATGATCCCGCCTGGTAAAATGCTACTTTGTCGAAAACAAGAGCCGGACCTTTAAGGTCCGGCTCGTATCATCTAAAGCGGTAAAAAACTATGTTTAGTTACCGGCGGCTACGTTCTCTGGAACAGTATCTACTACTGTTTCCTGTGCAGGTGCTGGAGGAGCTCCTCCTGCCTCTGCTGCAGCAGCGGCTGCGGCGGCAGCTGCCTGATTCAGAAGATCCTGCTCGCCGGCTATAATGCCCTCAATTCCCTCCTGGCTCATATACTCTGGCGTATGTCTGCACTGGTTGAGAACAGTTACTGTATTGCCATTCTCGTCAGTCGTGGTGGTATATGCCGAGTTGGAAGGAGAGTAGTCTACAAATCCAGACTGAAGTGCTGGTGGAACCTCTGGCGTGAGCTCAAATACTCCGGCTGCCTTAAATGGGCAGGTCTCGCAGGCTGGAAGTCCGTCAAGAGCACAGATGGTTCCTGCATAGTGAACATCACAGCTCTCAGTAGGAACAGTTCCTTCCTCGAAGTACTCTGAGTACAGAGTTCCGTCGCAAAGCCCTGGAATAGGCTGTTTTCCTGATCTTGAACAAACTGTTGCAGAAGTAATACCACTAGGTACTGTAAAGGATGAATATGGAAGCCCTTCGTGGACTTTTTCCATGACCTTACGCCACATGGTCTTGGACAGGTTCTTTTCAGCGGAAGCCGTCATCTTGGCGTTGTTGTCATATCCTGTCCATGTTGTAGCTGTGTAGTAGTTGGTATATCCTGCAAACCAAACATCGTTGTAGTCAGATGTGGTTCCTGTCTTACCTGCTATGGCTGTTGTGCCAAAGTTAACTGATCCACCAGTACCGCTTGTTACAACGTCCTGCATGGCACTTGTAAGAAGAAATGCAGTTGTTTCTTTTATGATACGCTTAGACTCAACCTGAGTATTATCAAGGACCACATTGCCGTCGTGGTCAACGACCTTGGTGTAGAGCTTGGGCTTGGTGTAAACACCGCCATTTGCGATGGCTGCATAAGCTGCATTAAGCTCGATATTCTTAACACCGTATGTCAGACCGCCGAGGGCTGTTGACTGCTGGATATCTGAGTAAACCTTGCCGTTGATGGTGACGTTTTCAGCAAGTGTTGTAAATCCAAAGTTCTTAAGGTAGTCAAAGGCCAGCTGAGGAGTGATCAGTGTGATCGCTTCAACGGCGATGACGTTCATGGAATCCCTTATGGCGCTTCTTACTGTGTTAAGACCTCTGTAGGAGGATCCCCACCAGTTTCGTACCAAAGTTCCGTTAGCGTAAGCAAAAGGTGCATCGTTAAATACTGTGGCCAGTGTAAGGCCTGCGCTGTCAATGCCAGGAGCATAGGTTGAAAGAACCTTGTAGGTTGAACCTGGCTGACGGTAGGTGTCTGTAGCACGGTTAAGAGTCCTGCTGGCTGTCTTTTGTCCACGGCCGCCAACCATGGCTACGATGTAGCCAGTACTCTGTTCCTCAATTGTGATGGATACCTGAGGCTGTGGAACGAGATTTATCTTTTCTCCAAGTATCTCATCATCTGTGCCAACTACAACAGATTTATACTCCTCGATGGCCGCTTCTGCAGACTCATGGGAGTCAAAAAGCATGTCGAAAGAGCTCTTTTGCTGCTTGAAATAAGCCTGGAACATCTCGCTTGAGTGGTTCGTAACTGTTCCGTCTGGTGCTTGAACTGAGAGTTCGTAGTTTAAAAGATATTTCGTTCCCTCAGGGTAGTTGCTCTCGTCTGTAAATACATCGTCACAGATCTTCTGGATCTGAGGATTCTGTGTGGAGTAAACCTTAAGACCACCGCTGTAGAGAAGGGTATAAGCCTGAGTCTCGTTGTAACCAGCAGCGATAAGGTCCTCTAATACGTCGTTAGTGAGGGCGTCAACGAAGTAGGAGTTGATGGTTGTATCCCCGCCTGTCTCCTGGTTGACGTTCTGGATCCTTGAGTAAACGTCATCGTTCATTGCCATGTCGTACTCAACCTGAGTGATGTAACCCTGCTCAAGCATAAGACGAAGTACCTTGTCACGACGCTCAACGTTGTTGTCGGGATGAGTTATCGGGTTGAACTTACTTGGGTTCTGGGTGATACCTGCGATAACTGCACACTCTGAAAGAGTAAGGTCTGTAACAGGCTTGTTAAAGTAACGAAGAGAAGCAGCCTGTACACCAAGAGTGTTCTGTCCAAGGTTGATGGTATTCATGTAGTTAAGGAGAATATCCTCCTTGCTCATGGTCTTCTCCAGCTGAACTGCCAGATACTGCTCCTGGATCTTACGCTTTACACTCTCGATAAAGGACTCGTCTGTCCATCCGGAGAATACGTTGTTTTTAAGGAGCTGCTGTGTGATCGTACTGGCACCCTGTGAGAAGTTACCGCTTGTAATACCTACAAATGCGGCTCTTACGATACCCTGAACATCAATGCCATTGTGCTCATAAAATCTGGCATCCTCGATAGCAACAAATGCATGAGCAAGATTCTCAGGGATCATATCCCAGGTTACAGGGATTCTGTTGGAATCTGTTGATACCAGCTTGGCAATCTGATTGCCATCAGTGTCGTAGACAAATGTTGAAAAACCTGAAGGCGTAACATCAATGTTTGAAATATCAGGAGCACCATCTCTGATGCCGTTGAATACACCAATTCCAGCACTGGTTCCAATGATCACCATTCCTATGATCAGTGCAAGAAGAATATAGAATCCGAAAAGAGAAAACTTCTTGCCCCATTTATCGGTACCGGAGTTCAGGGTTCTTGCCTGATGTACGATACCTCTTTTTCCATAATTCATACTAATTCCTCGCTAAAAAGATTTAAAACTATACTATTATATCATAATTGACTTTTATGGTCTAATTCTTGCAGCAATGATACTGTGAATGGCAATGCAATCTATGGTATACTTTCTGCATGGGAAAAAGAGAATCTATCAAGGTTATAACTTCAAATGGAACTGGTGAGATCGTGGAAAAGAAATCACGGTTCATCGGAAATGTCTTTGCGGTTGCTTCAGTTAAGGAAGCGGAAGAGAAGATTGCAGAGATATCTAAAAAGTACTGGGATGCCAGGCACAACTGCTACGCCTATGTGATCGGAGAAAATGGCGAAAGCACCAAGTGCAGCGACAATGGCGAACCATCAGGAACAGCAGGGAAACCTATCCTTGAAGTTATAAACGGAGCCGGCCTTACCAACGTGCTGATCATCGTAACCAGATACTTTGGAGGTGTTCTGCTTGGAACAGGCGGCCTCGTCCGTGCATACACTCAGGCCGCTCAGGCTGGTATTGCAGCATCTGGGGTTGGCGAACTTGTCTATTCACAGAAGCTTACGCTTACTGTGGCCTACGACAAGGTAAACACCATCCAATATTTCCTTGGCCAGAAGTCCATCACCATACAGGACTCCCGCTACGCAGCCGACGTAGAGTTTGATATCTGCGTAAAAGAGTCCGATGTTGATACTATTAAAAACGAACTTACTAGCAAATGTGAAGGTCAGATTACAATCTCTGAAGGAGGTGTAGGTTACTTCCTTCTATAAAGACGTAATTGGGTCTTTCCCTATTTATACAATGAGGGCCGGGCTGGGTATAATTTTGGCTTTTGCGATTTTTGAACCACGAAGTTGAGACCTATGAATCAGGAGTGCCCTTGCACGACTGATTCATGCTCAGGGCTCAACGTAGTGCTCGGTTCAACATGAGCAAAAACAAAATTATACCCAGCCCGGCCCGGGTTATATTATAGGGAAACACCCCTTATTTCTTGAAGGAAGCCCTCTTTCTCAGTGTTGGATCAAGGATCCTCTTGCGGATACGAAGGCTGGTAGGTGTTACCTCAAGGAGCTCGTCGTTGTCGATGAATTCGATACACTGCTCAAGAGACATGATCCTTGGTGGAACAAGACGAAGAGCCTCATCAGAAGCAGATGTTCTTGTGTTGGTAAGGTGTTTTGTCTTGCAGACATTAACCTCAACGTCTTCACTCTTTCCACTGGTTCCGATAACCATTCCTGAGTAAACCTTGTCACCTGGCTTGATAAAGAGCTGACCTCTGTCCTGAGCGTTGAACAGACCATAAGCTGTAGCTTCGCCTGACTCGAATGCGATGACAGATCCTGTCTTACGATAGTTCATATCTCCCTTGTATGGAGCATAGCCATCGAAAATAGTGTTGATGATACCATTACCCTTGGTATCTGTCATGAACTCGCCTCTGTAACCGATAAGTCCTCTTGAAGGAATAAGGAACTCGATCCTTGTGTAACCGCCGTTGCCAGCGCCCATGTTTACAAGCTCGCCCTTACGTTCGCCAAGCTTCTGGATAACGTTTCCTGAGAACTCATCAGGAACATCGATGTAGCATTTCTCCATAGGCTCAAGCTTATGACCGTTTTCGTCTGTGTGATAGATAACCTCAGCCTTGCTGACAGCAAACTCAAAACCTTCACGACGCATTGTCTCAATGAGGACTGAAAGGTGAAGCTCACCACGTCCTGAAACCTTGAAGGTCTCTGTTGTGTCGGTATCCTCAACACGAAGAGATACGTCTGTGTTGAGCTCTCTGTAGAGCCTGTCACGAAGGTGTCTTGATGTTACATACTTACCTTCCTGACCTGCAAGAGGTGAATCGTTAACGATGAAGTTCATTGAAATAGTAGGCTCGGAGATCTTCTGGAAAGGAATTGCAACCTGATTGTCTACTGAGCAGAGGGTATCACCGATCTTGAGATCTTCGATACCGGAAATAGCTACGATAGAACCGATCCTTGCTTCCTGAACCTCAACTCTTCCAAGTCCGTCGTACTCATAGAGCTTACCAATCTTGGTCTTGATGCGTCTTTCTGGTTCGTGGTGGTTAACAACAACAACTTCCTGGTTTACCTTAACAACACCGTTATCAACCTTACCTACACCGATACGTCCGACGTACTCGTTGTAGTCGATGGTGCTGATAAGTACCTGAGTGCTGGAATCTGGATCTCCAACAGGAGCAGGAATGTAGTTGATGATAGTATCAAGAAGAGGCTTCATATCTGTACCAGCTTCATCAAGTGAAAGAGAAGACGTACCAGCCTTGGCAGATGCAAATACAAATGGGCAGTCAAGCTGCTTGTCATCAGCACCAAGGTCCATAAGAAGCTCTAAAACTTCGTCAATAACATCGTTAGGTCTTGCCTCAGGACGATCGATCTTGTTGATGCAGACGATAACAGGAAGACCAAGATCCATTGCCTTACCAAGAACGAACTTGGTCTGTGGCATAGGCCCCTCGAAAGCGTCAACAACAAGGATAACGCCGTTGACCATCTTAAGTACACGTTCAACCTCGCCGCCGAAATCAGCATGGCCTGGAGTATCGATGATATTGATCTTGATATCCTTATATGTAATAGCTGTATTCTTAGACATGATGGTGATTCCACGCTCTTTTTCAATATCGCCGGAATCCATAACACGCTCTACAACCTCCTGGCCTGCACGGAATACACCGCTCTGACGAAGAAGGCCGTCAACCAGTGTGGTCTTACCATGGTCAACGTGGGCGATAATAGCTACGTTTCTAACATCATTTCTAGTTTGTTTCATAAATCTTTTACCTCTTATTAAATGTAGAAAAAACTTCAACTAATTTCAAACTAACTGAGTATAACATGCGACTTTATGTTGTTCAACCAAAAATTTGATAAAATGGTATCTCTTTTCCGGAAGGGTTATAATGACTACTTTATGGTAAAAAGTGCTAGTGCCTTGACAGTGGTAATCTGGTGCGGTAGTATTTAAAACAACAAAAAACGAATTAGATAGAGGTTGCATATTTAAAGAGTAGCTTTGTGGATGCACAGCAGCAGATGAAGCATTGCGAAAGGTAAATGTGCCGAAAGGCCTGGCCTGGCTGAAGGCAGGTGCTTGGGCATACAGCAAACAGCTGTATGACTGTCATCGCAAGATGGGGAGCTATCACAGATTCTTTACAGGTTTTTACGTCAGTAAGAATTTTATTAGCTCATCTCTATTGTGATTTGAGCTATTTTTTATGTAATTGAAGTTTTGATGCGAGGAGGAAAATATGGCAGTTTTTAAAGGTGCAGGTGTTGCAATCGCAACTCCATTTAAGGCAAACGGTGAGGTTAATTACGATGAGTTCGCAAGGCTCATTGAGTTTCAGATCGAGAACGGAACAGATGCCATAATCGTCTGTGGCACAACAGGCGAGGCAGCTACAATGTCTGAAAAAGAGCACATGGACGTTGTTAAGTTCTGTATAGACAAGGTAGCTAAGAGGATCCCTGTAATTGCAGGAACTGGTTCTAACTGCACAGAGACTGCAATAGAGCTCTCAAAAGAGGCTCAGGAGTATGGTGCTGACGCAGTGCTTTCAGTAACTCCATACTACAACAAGGCTACACAGGGTGGACTTTACGCACACTTCTCAGCTATTGCAAAGGCAATTGATATTCCTATCATTCTATATAATGTGCCTTCAAGAACTGGCTGCAATATCCTTCCTGAGACAGCAGTTAAACTTGCCAGGGATAACAAGAACATCGTTGGTATCAAGGATGCGACAGGAAATATCTCCCAGACCATCAAGATGATGTCCCTTGCAGAAGGCTGCATCGATCTTTACTCAGGAGATGACGATCAGATCGTACCTATCATGTCAGTTGGAGGCCTTGGTGTTATCTCTGTTCTTTCAAATGTAGCTCCAAGACAGACTCACGAGATCTGTAAAAAGTGTCTTGATGGCGACTATGCTGCAGCAAGAGAGCTTCAGTTCAAGGCATATCCTCTTGTAAAGGCTCTTTTCTCAGAGGTTAACCCTATCCCTGTTAAGGCAGCTCTTAACATGATCGGATTTGAGGCTGGACCACTTCGTCTTCCTCTTACAGAGATGGAGGATGCAAACAAGGCTCATCTTCGCGAAGAGATGATCCGCTACGGACTGGAGGTTAAGTGATGGTTAAAATGATCATGCACGGCTGCAACGGACGAATGGGTCATGTGATCGCAGACCTGGTGGCAGCTGATGAGGCTATAGAAATTGTTGCCGGAGTAGATGCATTTGGAGAGAGTACATACTCTTTTCCAGTGTTCAGATCCCTTTCTGAGTGCAATGTAGATGCTGATGTTATTGTGGATTTCTCCAATGCTTCTGCAGTAGATGGGCTTCTTGACCACTGTGCAGCCAAGGGGATTCCTGTAGTCCTTTGCTCTACAGGCCTTTCTGAGGAGCAGATCTCAAAGGTAAAAGAAACTTCTGGTAAGGTAGCGATCCTTAAGTCAGCAAACATGTCAGTTGGTGTAAATGCCCTTATGAAGGTGCTTAAAGAGGTATCTCCAATATTTGCAGCTGCAGGATTTGATATTGAAATAGTAGAAAAACATCACAATCAGAAGGTTGATGCTCCTTCAGGAACTGCACTGGCTCTGGCAGACAGCATCAACGAGTCTTTGAGCAACGAGTACGAATATGTTTATGACAGAAGCACAAGACGAGAGAAGCGCCCGGTTAAGGAAATTGGTATTTCAGCAGTCAGGGGCGGAACAATTGTTGGCGATCATGACGTTATCTTTGCGGGTCAGGATGAGGTAGTTACTGTATCCCACAGAGCTTATTCAAGAGCAATCTTTGGAAAGGGAGCTATTGAAGCCGCTAAGTTCCTGGCAGGTAAAGGCCCTGGAATGTACGATATGTCAGATGTTTTGGCTTGAAACCTATGATGAGCGGCTTTCTATCAGATGACGAAGGCCGCTCTTTTTAACGAGGGATTTGTATGCGTTTTAGACCATGTATCGATATCCACAACGGAAAAGTTAAGCAGATAGTTGGCTCCTCGCTTAGAGATAAGGGAGACAATGCAAGTGAGAACTATGTCTCTGAAAGGGGAGCGGATTTTTACGCAAGGATGTATAAGCAGCTTGGGCTAGAAGGAGGGCATATTATCCTGCTCAATCCTGCAGGAAGCCCATACTACGAGATGACCAAGGAACAAGCGAAGAAAGCCCTTGCAGCTGCGCCTTCATTTCTTCAGGTGGGAGGCGGGATCACTGACAAAAACGCCATGGAGTTTATTGAAGCTGGAGCTTCCCATGTCATAGTTACTTCCTTCGTATTTAAAAATGGAAAGATCAGTTATACTAATCTGAAAAAGCTTGTAAAGGCAGTGGGAAAAAAGAGGATAGTCCTGGATCTTTCCTGCAAGAAGCGGAATGATGACTACTTCATAGTGACAGACAGGTGGCAGAAGTTCACAGATGTTAAGTTGTCTGTAGAGACTATGGATGAGCTTTCGGAGTACTGCGACGAATTTCTGGTGCACGCTGCTGATGTGGAGGGTCTCCAGAATGGAATCGAGGACAGCGTAGCTAAGATCCTCGGATCCTGGGGGAAAAGACCTGTTACTTATGCCGGTGGAGTGAAGAGTATAAAAGATATCGAAAAGCTTAAAAAGCTTGGAAAAGGAAAAGTTGATGTAACTGTTGGATCAGCTCTCGATATATTCGGTGGAAAGCTGGCGATGGAAGACATCATTAAAGCCATCTGACTTAAGTCAGATGGCTTTCATGATTAATCATTGTTACAATCTTGCGAATTCAAAATAAATCTATTTTAGAATAAGGCACTTTGTAGTCTGATTAAATGCTTCAATTGCCGATAATCAAAGCTTGTTTACGTTTACGGCCTGAGGTCCCTTTTCGCCCTGGATTACATCGTACTCAACAGAAGCGCCCTCTTCGAGAGACTTGAAACCTTCCATGTTGAGTCCTGAATAATGTACGAATACATCATTTCCAG
>SVGB01000039.1 GCA_015056565.1 Butyrivibrio sp. | reverse complement strand
GATTCTGGTTGTGAATACGAAGAAGTCCCTGATAAGTATTTTGATTGTAATAGTTGTTATAAAGTTTATGATATCCTGATATACCAACTGCGATTGAAATGATAAGCAGGCAGAGAGATAAACCAAGATATATGTATATGCGTGTAAAAGTATGCGCAAATTTCTTACCCACATTCATCTCAAGCAACTTTTTATCATCTAAATTAACCAAATTCTTGATACTCATTCTATACCTCCTATCATATATTTCCGGATAGCAATTCTTTATAGCTACAAAAATATTATAGACTAATTATTTCAATAACTAATGGATTTTCTGAAATGTTTATTCAAATTTAATCCTTTTAACTTATTTATCCTAAGACAAAATTTCTGCGTTTCACCACAACTGAATACAATTTAAAAGAAAAGCCCCAGAAACATCCGCCATGCCGACAGACTCGGAATGCTTCGCATCCCTCGTTGTCGCGGCATTCTTGTTCATCCTACAAGCGATGCCATTCATAGCCCTTCGGGCTATTTCATGTCGCGCTGTCGCGCTATGAATACGAAAAAGGGATTGCTCCCCAGCAAGTAAACTTGCGGGAACAATCCCTTTTTCGTATTCGCATCGCTTGTAGAAACGCGCATTATCTCTTTGAGAACTTTTTCATTGCCTTAAGTGCCTTGTTTAGGGCATTTGTAAGGCGAGTTGCTGTTTACCTGCTGCGTACGCAAGGAAGCTCAGGGCTACTGTATGCAGTTGGTGGCAACATTACTATTCTTTTCTGGTAAACCAGCCAGGAACTATGTGTGACAATCTCACAAGACTACCATCTTTGTAAATTGCAAATCTCCTAAAATCTTCTGTGTTATCATATACCGCAACAAGATTACAAAGAGGAAGAACTCTCCAGAAAGCTTCTAATGAAGCGATATATCTTCTTTCGATATCAGCTTCAGCAACACCATGTCCGCCTTGTGATACTCTTTTTGTAACACGCTCTTTAGCAATTTCGACACTATCTAATCCAATATAATGCATTTCAATTAAATAGCCATTCTCTTTTGCCCTTGTAATATTTCTGATCACCGAATTACCACACAATGTAGTTTCCTGATTAAAGCTTACTCCCTCTTCAATATATGAGCTAAGAAGCTTAACTGCTCTTTTCCCGGCTTTAAAAATATCAGCCAGATTCTTCCAATCTCCTCCAGATTCCTTAAGTATTTCATCCGCATTTACTCTATTTTCACATTTAAGATCCGGATCAAGCTGATATAACGTAGATTTACCTGCGCCATTAACTCCCGCAACTATAGTAAACTTTTTCATCTACTCAAAAAAGATTCCTTTCAACAACTTCTTTTTGCCTTCTTTGTAGCAAAAAATCTCCTACCATCTCATAGAAATCTTTTTCTTCTTCAGTTTCACTTTCAAGAACAAGCTGTAAAGTGTCCTTAGGATTTAATTTGGCTATTTCTTTATAGATATCGCTATATTTTTTTACATCACACATAGACTTACCTCGTAAATCAATACAATAATTTTAAAAAAGAGAGTTCACGCATGAACTCTCCGAGCTATGGGCATCTCAAGATTCCATAGCGCATCCACTACATAAATCGCTCACTTATTAGGCTGTGCATCACCTTTAATAGAATAGCTAAGCTCCACGCTCAGCTAGGTCCCAAGTGTTATTCGCACATGGCAACTCTGTTATTGATATATTAGCATATTTATAGGTTTTTTCAAGTTTGATCCATCATTTTCTCAATCAACAAAGTTGTAGAATTCTACACTTTTAGCGATTACCATAATTCAATAAAAAACACCCCAGAAACATCCGCTATGCCGACAGACTCGGAATGCTTCGCATCCCTCGTTGTCGCGGCATTCTTGTTCATCCTACAAGCGATGCCATTCATAGCCCTTCGGGCTATTTCATGTCGCGCTGTCGCGCTATGAATACGAAAAAGGGATTGCTCCCCAGCAAGTAAACTTGCGGGAACAATCCCTTTCTGTATTCGCATCGCTTGTAGAAACGCGCATTATCGCTTGGAGAACTGTGGAGCACGACGAGCTTTCTTTAAGCCGTACTTCTTTCTTTCCTTCATACGAGGGTCTCTTGTAAGGTATCCAGCCTTCTTAAGTACAGGTCTGTACTCATCTGAGTCTGCCTGAAGAAGAGCTCTTGAAATACCATGTCTGATAGCACCAGCCTGACCTGTTGTGCCGCCGCCTCTTACTGTAACAACTACATCGAACTTGTCTGATGTCTCTGTAGCTACAAGTGGCTGACGAACGATAACCTTAAGAGTCTCAAGACCAAAGTACTCATCGATAGGTCTCTTGTTGATTGTTATATTTCCATTACCAGCCATAAGATAAACTCTGGCGATTGACTTTTTTCTTCTACCTGTTCCGTAGTAATTAGCTGACTTTGCCATTTTCTTATTCTCCTCTCAGATTAAAATGTTAATACCTCAGGCTTCTGAGCTGCATGTGGGTGCTCGCTACCTGCGTATACATGGAGCTTGCCATACATCTCTCTTCCAAGAGATCCCTTAGGAAGCATTCCCTTAACAGCGTGCTCAACAACTCTCTCTGGGTGATCCTGAAGCATCTGACGAAGTGAGAACTCCTTGTGATGTCCAACATACTCTGTGTGGTGCCAGTACATCTTCTGGTCCATCTTCTTACCAGTTACCTTGATCTTCTCAGCATTGATAACGATCACATAATCACCTGTGTCAATGTTAGGTGTGTAGATAGGCTTATTCTTGCCTCTAAGAACGTTTGCTACGTTTGATGCAAGACGTCCAAGTGTCATATCTGTAGCATCAACTACATACCACTTCTTTTCAACTGTAGTTGCACTAGGCATAAAAGTTTTCATCATGTTTCTCCTTTACAAAATAGAACAATTACTAAATTGCATCGCCTGCATGGACCCTTCACCTGATCTGTGCAGATATATGAACACATTGAAGCTTACCGGGACATCAATATGCCATTTGAAATTTCGTGCGGGCATAGTTATAGAACTAACTTTGTCACGCGAATGATATTATATGACCAAAAGCCTTAATTTGTCAACAGTTTTCTGGGATTCCATCAACAAATACATACCTGATAAGAAACAGTCCCTGGGCAGGAGCGGTAGGTCCTGCTGCCGATCTGTCTTTTGCCTCGATCATCCTCTTAACATCAGAGGGCTTGCCCTTTCCCCGTCCTATCTGGATAAGGGTTCCGGCTATTATCCTGACCATGTTGTATAAAAAGCCGTTTCCTGTGACGGAGATTATGACTTCGTCGCCCTCCCGCCTTACATTTACGTCATTGATGGTACGCACGTGGCTTGCAGCCTGGGATTCCACGTTGCAAAAGCTTGTAAAATCGTGCTCTCCTACAAGATACTGCCCAGCCTCCTGCATGACCGCCTCGTCAAGTGGCATGCTGAAGTGATAGGTGTACAGACGCTTTGTGGGAACCTCGGTCCTTGTATTAAGCACCCTGTATTCATAGGTCTTTTCCGTGTTACAGTGCCTTGGATGGAACTCTGGGGCAACTTCCCTTGACTCCACCACCCTTATATCCTCAGGGAGGATATGGTTTAGGGCAAAAGAAAACCGATCTCCCGGAATAGTGCTCCTGGTATCAAAGACAGCCACATTCCCATAGGCGTGAACCCCTGCGTCCGTGCGGCTTGCACCGATAACCTGTACCTCTTCTCCCGTTAGACCGTGGATAGCTCTGTTCAGCATCTCTTCAATTGTATTGTGGGTGCTCTTTTGCAGCGCCCAGCCGTTATATGCGGTTCCGTCATAGGAAACCGTCAGCATAATTCGTTTCATATACACCTTGCCATACCGCCCATGGTTAAGGCGTTTTCAAGATCACGCAAACATCATCCTGCCAAGCACAATGATGGCTGCTATATAAAGAATAATTACTACATATGCAATGAAATCACGCCTCTTGTAAATAAGGGGCTTCATCTTGGTCCTGCCTTCTCCGCCGCGGTAGCATCTTGCTTCCATAGCCATGGCAAGGTCATTGGCCCTTCTAAAGGCCGATACAAAAAGTGGCACAAGAAGCGGAATAAGGCTCTTAGCCCTGTTCATCAGTGAACCGCTCTCAAAATCAGCGCCTCTTGCCATCTGAGCCTTCATGATCTTGTCAGTCTCCTCCATTAAAATAGGAATGAAACGAAGAGCAATTGACATCATCATTGAAATCTCGTGAACCGGAACCTTGATCTTTTTAAGGGGCTTTAACAGGTCCTCAAGGCCGTCAGTGAGGTTATTGGGCGTTGTTGTCAGAGTCATAAGAGATGACCCGGTAATAAGGAAAACAAGCCTTACACCCATCATGGCAGCCAGACGGATGCCCTCTTTTGTGATCGAAAGCTTCCAGAATGAAACGATTGGAATACCCGGTGTCAAAAACAGATTGAACACCATGGTTATGATAAGCAGGAAAAAGATTGTCTTCATGCCCCTGAAAATGAACTTTGGAGGCACGTTTGACAGCCTTATGCTCAGCAAAAGAAATAATCCTGCAATCACATATCCTATGAAATTTTTAGCTAAAAACAGGGATATTATGAAAGAAAAAGTGGCCACGATCTTAACTCTCGGGTCAAGCCTGTGGATCACAGATTCTGTTCTGTAATATTGTCCCAATGTTATTTCTCTTAACATCTTCCTAAAGCCTTCAGTATCTCCCTTTTTGCTTCTTTTAAAGTGGTCACATCCGTGTCCACATCAAACCCTGCTTCCTTAAGTTCCTGCATGCAGTAAGTCACCTGAGGAGCAGCAAGGCCAATCTCTTCAAGTTCCTTGTAGTGTCTGAACACTTCCTTGGGCTCGCCGTCAAAAGCAACCCTTCCCTTGTTCATGACGATGATCCTGTCAACATAGTCCGCCACGTCTTCCATACTGTGGCTTACAAGGATAATGGTCATTCCAAGCTTCCTGTGAAGGTCCGCTATAAGATTCAGGATATCCTCTCTGCCCTTGGGATCAAGACCAGCTGTGGGCTCATCAAGGATCATGACCTCAGGCTTCATGGCAAGAACTCCTGCTATAGCCACTCTTCTCTTTTGCCCACCTGAAAGGTCAAAGGGTGACTGGTAAAAATACTCATCCTCAAGTCCAACTTCCTTAAGGGCCTCAAAGGCTCTCAGTTCATAGTCCTTCTGGGAAAGTCCCAGGTTCTTGGGCCCAAAGCACACATCCTTAAAGCAGTCAGTTTCAAAGAGCTGATGCTCCGGGTACTGGAAAACAAGACCAACTCTGGCTCTTAAGTTCTTTTTATTATATGAAGGATCATTGATGTCTTCATTGTTAAAAAAGATCTCGCCGCTTGAAGGTTTTAACAGGCCATTAAGGTGCTGTATCAGTGTGGACTTACCTGACCCTGTGTGTCCGATAAGCCCCACAAACTGCCCGTCCGGGATCTTGAGATTTACATCGACAAGAGCAGGACTAGCCATGGCTGTGTCTTCGTCATATATGTGATTGACATGGTTTATTATTATCGACATTTCTTCAGAGCCTCCACAAGCTCTTTTCTGGTAAGGATCGCATCAGGAAGTGGCACTCCGCTCTGCCTTAGTTCATGCGCAAGCAGTGTTACCTGGGGAACACCAAGCCTTAGTTCTTTAAGTCTGTCAACCTGAGCAAATATCTCTCTTGGAGTTCCCTCCATTACTACCTTGCCCTTATCCATGACAAAGACCTTATCTGCATCCACAACCTCTTCCATATAGTGGGTTATAAGGATAATGGTGATGCCCTCAACCTGGTTAAGAGCTCTTGCCGCCCTTATGACTTCGCGCCTTCCGTTGGGATCAAGCATGGCTGTTGGCTCATCCATGATGATGCACTTGGGGTGCATGGCTATTACACCAGCAATCGATACACGCTGCTTCTGTCCACCGGATAAGTGGTTAGGTGATGACTTCCTGAACTTGTCCATACGAACAGCCTTAAGGGACTCATCCACTCTCTCCCATATCTCATCTGTTGGAACGCCCATGTTCTCAGGGCCAAATCCCACATCTTCCTCAACAACCTGACCTATTATCTGATTGTCGGGGTTCTGAAAGACCATTCCCGCTTCCTGCCTGATATCCCAAAGGTGTTCATCATCCTCAGTGGACATGCCATCCACATGGACTTCGCCCTCTGTAGGGTATAAAAGGGCATTAAAATGCTTGGCAAGTGTAGATTTGCCAGAGCCGTTGTGTCCCAGGACCGCAATAAACTGCCCTGGCTCAACCTTAAGGTCAACACCGTCAATGGCTCTTGTGATACCCTCTACATTGCCCTCTTCGTCGCGCCTTATATATTCAAATACAAGCTTGTCTGTATCAATCATTCTTCCCATAACAGTGCTAATTTTACTAGATTTCAAGGGATAATACAACTTAAAGAACATTTGGCATGGTATAATTTTATTAGTGTTTTTATAACAATTTCGAAAGAGGGGAACTTAACATGGCTAAGATAAAAAACTTCAAAAAATCTTTTAGCGGTGACAGTGCATCACTATTAAAAGATGTAATGGAGTTTATTGATACCTCACTTACAAGCCTTGGTATCAATAAAAAGCTCATTCAAAAAACAGAGCTCATAGCAGAAGAGATGATACAAGATCTGTCAAAACACGCTTTCAAAGGAGCTGCGCTTAAGGTTCAGGTGGTAAAGCGCCTTGGGGACACTTCTGTCAATCTGGCTATGAACGGGCAGGCCTTTGAACCATATTCCGACAACGAGTCCATAGATGAAGATGCCAGCGTAGGTGTCATCCGTTCTGTGCTCCTTCGTTCCTATGGTGAAAACTTCAAATACCGCAACAAAAACAATGTAAACCTTGTAAGGATCGTGGCAGATCAGGCAGCACAAAAGCTGAACAACTCAGCGCTTTATGCCCTGGTTCTTGGGCTTATCTTTGGTATCCTGGCAAGAAATCTTTTCCCTCAGCCAGTTAATGAGCTTTTATGTGGATACATTCTTGATCCTATAAAAACTGTATTTATGCACGCTATCAAGATAATTGTGGCCCCTGTGGTTTTCTTTTCCATCGTCTCCTGTTTCTCACAATTTGGAAGCCTTTCAGATGTAGGCAAGCTCGGAGCCAAGGTGGTTGGGATGTACCTGCTCACCACTGTCATTGCTGTATTTGTCGGTCTTTCTGTATTTAATATAGCTCAGCCCGGTGAATTTGGCTTTGCCCTAAGTTCTGACCTGTCTGGCCAGGCTGTGAACGTAGACACTTCTGTGAACACCTCCATATTGTCCACTGTTCTGAATATTGTTCCATCAAACTTTTTGTCGCCATTCCTTGAATCTGACACTTTGCAGCTTATATTCCTGGCAATTCTCTGTGGCCTTTCAGTTGGTACAATAGGTCAGTACTCAGCCATGTTAAAAGAGCTGTTTGATGCCCTTAACTCTTTATTCCTCAGCATTACAACGATGATCACAAAGTTCATTCCTATCGTAGGCTTTGTATCCATTGCGCTCCTTATAATCAATTTAAGCGTTGAAAATCTTATGGCCATCTTAAGCGCAGCGGTTTCTCACTGCCTTGCCATCTGCATCATGCTATGCATCTATGGACTTTTAATCCTTGTTTTGGGAAGACTGAATCCCATCAAATTCTTCAAAAACGACAGAGAAGGAATGATAACTGCTTTCACCCTCTCTTCCAGCTCTGCTTCGGTCCCTACCAATATGAGGATCTGCACCGATAAGATGGGAATATCACCTGTTGTTGCCAACTTCTCCATCCCTCTTGGTGCCACGATAAACATGGATGGTGTATGTATCTATCTGACTGTGTTTGGCCTGTTTATGGCAAAAGCCTACGGCATTCCGATCTCACTGCCATCCCTCATTTCATTGTGTTTTACAATTATACTGCTGTCCCTTGGAGCTCCTGGTGTCCCTGGCTGCGCACTGATCTGCCTTGGAGTGGTTTTAGAGACGCTGAACATTCCAATGGAGGCTCTTGGCCTTATCATTGCAGTGAACCCAATACTTGACATGTTTGATACCGTGAACAATACTACAGGAGACGTAGCAGCAGCCGTGATTGTCGCCCGAAGCGAAAAGATGTTGGACGTAGAAAAATTTAACAGCTAGAAAGGCTCTATGCATTCATGAATAAAAAGACATTGAAAGACTTTGCCCTGCTTGTTGGCATCGTTGCAGTTGCAGCAATCGGTGCCAGATTCCTTGCCGGGGGAGAGACTTTATCAGATTATGCAAAAAAGAATCCCCAGGCAGCAGAAAGTGCTACTGCAGTCGCCACAGAGACTGCTGAAGCACCGTCCAATGCAGCTACAGAGGAGCCCTCTCAGGTCGCCGAACCTGCTGGCGCAAAAGAAATCTCTGATGCCTCAACAGAGGCCAGTTCCCAGATATCTGACCAGACTTTAGCAAAAGAGTCTGCACAAGCCGATAGTTCCACAGAAAGCTCATCTTATGAGACCTCTCCTTCTCCAGAAAGGATCACCTACATGGACGGTTTTTACTTTGAACCGATCTCCAATGAAGTTTTCAAGCGTATCTCAGGCATTTCCTATCCAGTGGACTGCCAGGTGCCCTTAGATGATCTTCGATATGTTGTTTTACAGTATGTGGACTTTAATAACGACCCCCAGACCGGGGAGATGATAGTAAACAAGGCTATCGCCCAGGACGTTGTTGAGATATTCTATGAGCTGTATGTAAATGGCTATCAGATAGAGAGCATAAAGCTCGTTGACGAATTTGACGGAGATGACACAGCTTCCATGCTTGCCAATAACACCTCCTCATTCAACTACCGTGTTGTAGAAGGTACTACAAGGCTGTCTAACCATGCGCTTGGAAGGGCTATAGACCTTAATCCATTTTACAACCCCTATATCACCTATAACAAAGATGGTTCCACCAACATATCTCCACAAGGTAGCGAAGCCTATGCTGACAGAACCATCTCTTTTCCCTATAAGATCGACGAAAATGACCTTGCCTACAAGTTATTCAAAGCCCATGACTTTACTTGGGGCGGCAACTGGAATTCCTGTAAGGATTACCAGCACTTTGAAAAAAAGTGATATAAGACCGTTTTAGCGCTTTTTAAACCTTAGTGGTCCATTTGGTGCAGTCGATCACATTTGTGGCCAGATCCTCGTAAAAATCAGGTTCATGGCACACCATGATAACAGTTCCCTTATATTCTTTCAGAGCTCTATGGAGCTCTGTTTTTGCGTCCACATCAAGATGGTTTGTTGGCTCATCCAGAACAAGGATATTGGATTCCCTGTTCATGAGCTTACAAAGGCGCACCTTTGCCTGCTCACCACCTGATAAGACCTTGCACTTACTCTCAATGTGCTTGGTTGTAAGTCCGCACTTGGCAAGGGCTGATCGAACTTCATACTGAGAAAATCCAGGAAACTCATTCCATATTTCCTCAAGACAGGTTGTCTCTATATCAGGGGACATCTCCTGCTCAAAGTATCCAATCTCCACGTGTTCCCCGCGTTCAACCTTACCTGACAGAGCTGGTATTATGCCAAGAATACTCTTTAAAAGAGTTGTCTTACCAATTCCGTTTGCTCCTGTAAGGACTGTAAAGGTATTCCTCTCAATTGCGATATTAAGAGGGCTTGAAAGAGGCTCATCATATCCTATAACAAGATCCTTTGTCTCAAACAGGAACTTTCCTGGAGTTCTTGCTGTCATAAAATAAAACTCCGGCTTTGGTTTTTCCTGTATCTTTTCGATAATGTCCATGTTATCAAGTTTCTTTTGCCTCGCCATAGCCATGTTTCTTGTGGCAACTCTTGCCTTGTTCCTGGCAACAAAATCCTTAAGGTCTGCAATTTCCTGCTGCTGCCTGTTATAAGCAGCTTCCCTCTGGGCCTTCTTGGCCTCATATACTTCCATGAACTTATCGTAGTCACCTACATACCTGTCAAGACTGTGGGTCTGCCCATCCATGTGGTAGATAATGTTGACCACGCTATTAAGGAACGGGATATCGTGGGATATCAGGATAAAAGCGTTCTCGTAGTCCTGAAGGTATCTTGTAAGCCACACAATATGCTCAGCATCCAGATAGTTTGTAGGCTCATCAAGGAGCAGAATGTCCGGCTTCTCCAAAAGGAGCTTTGCAAGCAGTACCTTAGTCCTCTGACCGCCAGAAAGCTCAGTTACATCGCGGTCAAGTCCCAGCTCTAAAAAGCCAAGTGCCCTTGAAACCTCTTCAATCTTGGAATCGATAAGATAAAAGTCATGATTTGTAAGAAGGTCCTGGATCGTGCCAAGCTCTTCCATATATTCTTCAAGTTGCTTTTCATCAGCTTCTCCCATGGCGTCGCAGATCTCATTCATCCTGCGCTCCATATCAAAGAGATCGTCAAAAGCTGAAGCAAGGACATCCCTGATCGTCATACCTTCTCTCAGCACTGCGTGCTGATCAAGGTATCCTGCTTTAACATTTTTCGCCCATTCAATGTTGCCTGCATCAGGCATGAGCTTACCTGTGATTATATTCATAAAGGTGGATTTGCCTTCTCCGTTGGCGCCTACCAGACCTATGTGTTCACCCTTTAATAATCTGAAAGATACATCATCAAATATCGCTCTGTCGCCAAAACCGTGGGTCAGATGCTCGACGTTTAAAATACTCATTAGAAACTCCTTAAAAAAAGAGAATCCCTGGGATTATAGGTCCGGGATTCTCTTAAAATGTGTAACTTCAGTCAGGCAATTAAACCATCTCAAGTACAACCATCATAGCTGCATCGCCTTTTCTCTGACCGATCTTAACGATTCTTGTGTAACCGCCCTTACGGTCTGCGTACTTAGGTCCGTACTCATCGAAAAGCTTTGCTACAAGATCAACTTCCTTTGTGTTTCTCTTTCTTCCTGCCTTCTCAGTAGGAACCTCAGTTACAGGGTAAAGAGTCTTAAGAAGCTGACGTCTTGCGTGCATTCTTGAAGGAAGATCCTTCTTGATCTCTTTCTTAACAGTTGTATACTTTGTAACCTTCTTGCCATCTACAACTTCTTTTACTCTCTTGCCATCCTTGTCCTTCTCAGGAACCTTAGCTTCAACAGTAACTGTCTCGAAGTTGTCCTTCTCCTTAGCTGCAAGAGTGATCATAGGCTCTACGATCTTCTTGATTTCCTTAGCTCTTGCCTCTGTGGTAATGATCTTACCATTGTAAAGAAGTGCTGTTACCTGGTTACGAAGAAGTGCTCTTCTAGGTTTTGTTGCTTTTCC
>SVGB01000001.1 GCA_015056565.1 Butyrivibrio sp. | reverse complement strand
GACAAGACACGGGGACGGTTCTACTGTCTCATTGCGCGCAATGAGACAGTAGAACCGTCCCCGTGTCTTGTCTTATTGTGGGAAAACTGGGAAGGGGGGAACCTTATTTTATATTTATTTTCGAATATGATGAATGAATCTAATGTATAATAAAAGGTAGATGTTCGATAAATCGTAGAGATTGGAGATCTTAGAGGTGGTAAATAAGTATATTTACGCAGATCTTGAGTTCTTTGGTGCAATCTTTTGCTTTATTGCAGCAATCTATCTTGTGATCAGCAGGTCTGTAATCAAAAAGCAGTATAAAGCTCTTGCAAGTCTGGAAGCAGCTATTGGGGTAATGTTGTTTTTTGATGCTATTGCCTGGTATTACAGAGGCACGATGGGGGCTACAGAATATCTGATCCTCAATGTTGTTAACTTCATCAATTTTGTGGCAAATGCTATTTTGCCCGTGTTCTATGCTATTTATATTCTATTATCCATTAGAGGAGAAAAATCAGACAGCAAGTTTGTATATGTGATTACAGGGCTGTCACTTTTACAGCTGTTATTTATTTCGTTTTCTCAGTTTAATGGATTTCTTTATAGGATTGATCCAAAGACCAACCTTTATGAGAGAGGACCTGGCTTTGACATTCTGACAGCTATGTTCGCTATTCAGATGATAGTGGGCATCATCTTTATTCACAAATACATGGATAACATAAGCAGACCAAGGCGTTATGCCCTGTTGACATTTCTTATCCTGCCGCTTGCAGCATCCGTTGTACAGGTGTTTATCTACGGATATTCTCTTTCAAATATTGCCTGCATAATAAGTGGACTGATCATGTTTGCCCAGGCCCTTGATGACAACGCAAAAACCATGATCGCAAAGGAGATATTTATCAAAAAGCAGTCTGATGAGCTTATGGATATGAGGACCAAGATAGCTCTTTCCCAGATCAAGCCGGAGTTCTTATACGATACACTAAATTCCATTTATACTCTTTGCGATACAGACACAGCAAGGGCAAAAGAGGTTATTGTTCATCTGTCAAATTATTTAAGACAGGATATTGAATCCATTGATTCAGAGAACCTGGTTTCTTTTGAAAAAGAGTTAAACCACACAATGGTCTATTTGGAGCTTGAAAAGACAAGAAATCCGGGCAGATTTACTGTGGAGTATCACACAAAGTTTTCTTCCTTCATGCTACCGGCGCTTACAATACAGCCCCTTGTAGAGAATGCTTTAACCCACGGAATTTACAAGCTGCCACCAGATGAGAGGGGAAATATAAAAATCTCTTCCGAAAAAGGCTATGGATATGTCAAGATCGCAGTTTCTGACAACGGAATAGGTTTTGACTACGACAAGCTAAAGCAGGAAGAAGGGGTGGCCAGGGATCTTGCAGGCATCCAAAATGTCAGAAACAGGTTAAAGATCATGGAGAACGCAGAGCTTCACATAAAGTCAAAGGAAGGCGATGGAACGACCGTAGAGATCATTGTTCCGGTAAAGGACTCTAAAGAACCTGAAAGCCAATTAATATAATTGCCATAAATAAATTGGCTACGTATAAATAATTAAGACTATAAGGAAAGGCGGTAGAAATGAAAATTACAACAATCACAAAAGACAATCTTGAGTATTTTAAAGATTTTATCACCTCAGAGGATGAAAAGTTCATAAATGAGGATCTTAAGATATTGCCAATCGGGCTTGTGGCTGACGAACTTAAAAAAGGCGAAAACATAGCAGCCGGAGCCATATGTATAAGGCCGGATGATTTTCTTTTAAACATAACATCATTCTATGTTGCTCCGGAGTTCAGAGGCAAAGGCGGAGGAAAATTTCTTTTGGATGAAACCAAGAGGATCTTCGGTCAGGAGAACATGGAGTTTAACACCGAGTTTCTGATCTATGGCAAGGAGCAGGAAGACTTTGCAAACTTCCTTGAGGAGTACGGATTTGAGTACGCAGACCCGGAGTATGACTGTTACCTGACAACAGTTGGAAATCTCAAAAATACCAGGCTGTTTGAAAAAAAAGGAAGTGGAACAGAGTTTTCAGAGATAGACCAGAAGTTATTAAAGCACGCTACAGGTGAAGCTGAAAAGTCAGGAGCGATGACGCCTGTTAACGGACTTACATCACCAAGGATAGATAAGGATGTCAGCGTGGGCATCATAAATAACGGAATTCTCGAGTCCTATCTTGTATTTGAAAATATATCAAAAGACCTGTTGCTTCTGTCAGCTATACATTCTAAGGACAAGTCGCCGGTAGAATTGCTGCACATGTTAGAGAAGAGCACAGATCTTTTGCAAAAGAAATTCACAAAGGATCACAGGATACTGATTCAGCCAGTTGATGAAGCCGGAGAAGATATTATCCTGAACCTGTTTGAGGATATAAACGATATTTCCTGCAGATACAGATACGTGATCTGAAGATACGATAAACCAGTTTGATTTTCAAATGTAAGGAGCATTAGATATGGATGGATTTAAGATAACAAAGGAAGAACAGAAAAAAGTTTTAGACTCCTTGGAAAAGCAGCAGGCTACCAAAGAGACTGTTTCAGCCAAGCTTACGGATAAGAACAGTCTTCTCCAGGAGGATTGGAATCAGAAGACCTATAACGAGCACAAGGCATCCTTTATGGAAAGATATTATCCCAAATGGATGGACAATGCAGAGGCCACAACCTATAAGACAAAGCTGGAAGACATTGAAAAGGTGGACATTAAGTCTGCGCTAAAGGGGACGTTTGAAAAGCAGGAGCAGCCAGCTGAAAGCAAATGGTATAAGACCAAGAAAAATGAACATAAAAAAATAGCTGATTATACAAGGGATGCCATTCAAGAGAATCTTCCACAGCTTCATTTTGGACTTAATACGGTCAGGGAGACTAATGCCCTTGATAAGTACTACAGGTATCACAAGGATTATTTTTCGACCAGAAACAATCAAAGAGATATTTATAATAACTACACCTCAAACGGAAAGAAGGTTGTAGTTCAAGACTGGTCAAAGATATATGAAAAACAGATGAAGGCTCACGGCAAGTTTTTTGGGGCCCTTAAGGGAACCTGGACTGGCTTAAAGCAAAGAGGTGCTGAACTTTTAAGTTCCATTAAGGGTGGTAAGGAGATATCCTGCATGGACGAGATGGATCAGGGTATTCGTCCTTTCTTTAGCATGACTAAAAAAGTTCTTTTCTGGAAAAAACAGGTTGGACTTCTGGGTACAGAGACCAAGGCTGAGCGCAGTGACGGATCCGAATACAACAAGAGGATCATGAAAAAATACACTGAAAATAAGAACGGTGGAAGAAGAGAAGTCATGGATGAGCTTGCACTTAAGCTCATCAAGTTCAAGCTGACTCCCAATATGCTTACGAACAAGTATCTTGCTTCCAATATGCTTCAGATGCAGAGATATACGGATATGCTGAATGCTTTCGTATTTCTGACAAGGGCTAATCCCAATTATCTTGATATGAAGAGCAAGGATCATACAGATCCTGATCTGGCTGCAGTGATCTGGAGCAGGATCATTCTTCTTGCGCCTATCATGAGACATTTTATGGAAAACCATGCAAGGTTTTGCGGATACAAGAAGGAATCCAAGCTCTCAAGTAAGGCTAATATCAGAAAATTCCTGAACGATGACGAACTGAAAGATGGAATTGGAACAGAGAATGGTTATGAGGGCTTTGTAAAAGAAACATGGGAGGCCATCAAAGCAGCCTACAATTCCACTACTGATTATATGGATGACGCAGCTGACGCAAAGATGGCAGCCAAATTGTCTGAACTTGAGGACAAGGCTATCCAGACCAGAAAGAGTAAGGCGAAAGTAGTTAAGGTAGAGGGCAAGGAGCAGAAAGAAGAGACTGAGTTTAAGTTTAAATATGACGATGATGGCAAGAAGGCAGAGGAAATGCAGGCCATCAAAGATAAGATCATGGCCAATCCTCAGGTCTACGATATATTTGGAAGCGAGATCGACCAGATATTTGACAAGATCAACGAGCAGATGAGAAGACTCGATGAACTTGCTGCAAGGAAGGTCGCCATAGAAGATCTTGCGCTTAAGGAAAAGATTGCAGGTAAAAAGGATGTGGGACTCGAAGACATTGAGCAGGTATGGAAAGACTACATCAATAAGGAAAGAGTTCGCATTACATCTGAGACAGAAATACTAAACGAGCAGTTGGGCTTCTATAAAGGCACCATCGATTTCTTTATGAACATCGATCTTAAGAAGAAAGATCTTAAGCTTGATATTGATGCTATGCCTTCTGTTAAGAATGTCCTTAAATATGAGGGTCTTGATCATATCTTTAAGCTCAAAGAGGCCTTTGAATATAATGACCTGTTCTATAAGACTCTTGATTACTATGACTTTAAAAAGTTCGATGAGATCGAAGGTAAAGATGGCAAGGTGATAAAGCTTGAGGATATGCAGTCTCAGTACAATTACACTCTCCTTAAGAGGGGAATTGACAGAACACGCTTCGTAAATAAGCTGGTGGATGGCAATATTCAGAAAGAGATCAATAATCCTCAGATGCTCAACAACATAGAAAGAAGAGATAAGGCTAAGGAGAATTACGAGTTATATAAAGAAAAATATAGTAATATTACCATCTCAATGCAGGAGATCGTGAATACTTCTCCTGAGAAGCTTGCAGAGAAATATAACATTACAAAAGAGCTTGATGTTACCAGCGAAGAGACTTTTAAAAACTATTTCTGGCTTGAGAAATTCAAAAAGATCTGCGACGACCTGGAATTCCGTAAGATAGGCCCTCAAGAATACAACACACTTACCAGAGATCAGAAGATCGATGTCAGGGTAAAGGGAAGACTCATCAGAGATTATTTCCACAAATGGCAGGGGGCTATGGACTTTACTATGTCTGAGGCTTACAACTATATCTATGACACGCCTGATATGGAAGGCAATAATCAGGTCATTGAAGGTATAGATAAGGAATATCGCCTTACGACCATAAATAAGAGCCAGAAGAAGATCCAGGATCAGATTGATGAACTCAAAAAGAAAGACCTTAAGGAGGGGGATCCAGAATACGATAAGCTCCATAAGCTTGAAGAACTCAATAAGTTCATGCTTGGAATGGCAGAAGCCAACAATTACAATGCAAAAGCTATCAAGATGCTTGATAAAAGTGCTTACGATGCTTATAAGGCAGATATTACCAAGGAAATTAAGAGGGATGAGCTTAAGGCAATCTATAACGCAGATTACGATGAACTCATAAAGAGTGATCTTGCTTTTTCATGGGAAAGAGAAGCTTATCTTGCAAGGGCTGACAAGGCCATTGAGATCCAGGAAGACTGCCTGCATTATGTCAAGAACAAGTCTGAAAGTCTGGCTAAGCTTGGAATTAAATACTCAAGCAAGTTTAAGCCAGATGAGGACTTCATTTCGCAGGAGTTTACAGCAATTGAAAAAGAGAGAATAGAACAGGCAAAAAAAGAGAATAAATATAATCCTGACAAAAACTATGCCCTCACCAATGATGAAAAAAAGAAATACCTGCGGAATTGCAAGGATAAGTTCACGATCATTCTCAATAAAGTAAAGACAAAGTACTGCGTTGATGGAAAGCTTAATGATGAGGAAATCCTTAAGAATCTTAGGGACATCCTTCCAGAAATTGAGTTTGTTGACAGCTTTATAGTCTTTAACCACGAAAATTTTGAGAAAGAAACTGGGCTGATCGATTCAGCATACACAGCAGAAGAGCTTGAAAAGCTTGGAGAGCAGGAGCTTCTTTTATCAGAGTTTAAGGAATATGTGAAGATGCTGCTTGCTGATTATGGAATCTCTTACTGGAACGACTTTGAGTTCAGGAAAAGAAAACAAATCAAGGCCAACATGGTTAATAGCGACAAACAGTACGCAGACAAGATGAGAGACATCAGGGCAGAGGGAAGGGAATTTACCAAGAAAGAGGTAGAAAAGTCTAAGAGAAATGCAGAAATAAAAAAAGAGCTTGCTGAGCTAAATGATCTTGCTTCTAAGGAAAGGGATGCGCAGGAAAAACTCTCCTTAAAGCAGATGAAAGAGCTCTATAAGAAGGGCGATAAGAGAATACAAAAGAAGTATTTTGGAACATTTGTTGGCTACAGGCAGAGAACCCAGTACGATGAAAGGATTGAACTTCTTGAAAAAGAAAGAAAAGAGAATATTAAATCCCTTCGTGATATGACGGATGATCTTGAACTTGTGCAATTCTATCAAGGTGGTGCTGTAGATGACATTATCAGGAAGAATGATAAAAATGCAGTCAAAGGTGAGTCAGACTGGATCACCTTAAGAAAAGCAGAGAAAAAGGTAATTGTTGAGGGTGAACTTCAAAGACAGGAGATGCCTGTAGCAAGAAATTATTCTGAGGAATTGTTCAGATACATCAAGAAAAAGGCTGGCAATCTTGAATTTATGGATCACGAGAAGGTTGAAGAGATCCTTACCCAGGCCACAAAAGCTTTCTTCTTTACTCTTTCTGCCGGAGCAAGGGCAGAGGCTAAGATGAGACTTAGGCTCTTTAAGAACGACAGGACTGTAATGAACGATTACTTCATCTGGAAGAATAACAAAGATTCTGAGGAGGTTCTTGCAGAAAGATGTAAAGTATTCGGACAGGATACTTATGTCAAGAAGAACATTAGCAAGATCAAGAATATAATGGAGGCCATTGCAGAGACCAAGGCATCTATAAGCGACATGCAAAATCCTAAGTTCCTGGATGAGCTTAAGGAGGACCTGGCTCCTAAGGGAATCGACGAAAAGCAGTTCATGTTCCTTCTTAGAAAGCACACTGTTGGTTTTGCAGGAAAAGCTGTCACCAATGCCAATGCCATCAAGGCTGAGAAAAACCAGCAGGATGTTGACAAGTACCTTAACGTTAGTACCAAGGATGAATTCCTTATAGAGACTGCAAAGGATGCGCTTGATGTTGGAACGAAGATCGATATCAATAAGGTTAACGAAGACTATATTGTAGAGCACTTTGCTGAATGTTACTATACAGCAAATAAGCTCCTTGCTTTCCAGCAGCTGTACTATGGAGAAAAAGAAAGCTTTGACAAACTCTATGATACAAATGGTCAAAGGGCTATCGTAAAGAAGATCAGGACATATTTTGACAAGGGTCATGGTGAGTCCTATGCTCTTTACTACAATGCGGTCATTTCAGTTGCCAATAAGTACGGCATTACAGAGAATGGAGGTCTGAACTTTGGCTTATCCATTGATGAAATTGATACTTTAAGGGATGAGACCAAGGCCGATAAACATAGGGAACTTAAAGATCAGGTGAAAAAGAATCTCAAGGAGGCGGAGGCGAAGGTTACAGACAGCATAGAGGCTATGAAAGTTGCCTATGCTGAGACAGATCTTGCTAAAGCTATCCAGCAGAAGGTTTCCGGAACTCTGGTAAGCGTTGCTCCAGAGGACTTTATCCAAGAAGGAGATGAGAAAAAAGCTAAGGTAAAGAGAGACACATACGGCCTTAAAGAAGGTGATACCAAAAAGGCTAAAGAATTTGAGAAGTTCTATAACGAATACACAGGTGCCATCAATCAGACTAAGATGCTTTACAACACCTACAAGGAACATGAACAGAATACTGAGGAGGTAACATTTACGATCAGCAATTCCTACCATCCACAGATGATGTTCTTTATGGCTCCTCCAAAGAGCTATGCGACAGCTACAAGTAAGATTGCCGGAAAGTCAGTTTGCACTAGTTTTAAGAACCTCCTTGCCGATGATGTGACTAATATTGCAGGAAATCTTTCTGTAGTTGATGAAAAGAACTGTGTAAATGTAGTTAAGCTTGTTAAGGATCTTAAGCTTGATATGGGCAAGATTGCTGAGCCTGCAGCAAACACAACACCTATCTATGAGGACGAGTACTTCTCAAAGCAGTTAAAAGAAAATCCTGACTTCTACGTCAGCATGGTCAATGCTATGAACTTCTGCATTATCTTTGAAAGCGGAAATGATGTCTTAAATCTTAATGGTTATGAGAGACAGATAGAGAAAGCCTATAAAGATGGTGAAAAAGACAGCGATATTTACAAGCAGTGGCAGGAAGTAGATATTCAGGAAAAGGCATACTCGGTTTCCAAAGACAGGATCAAGGGTTATAAGGAAAAGATAAGGGATCTTACTGATGAGGTAGAATCAAAGAAAACAGAAGTCATGAGGATGAAGCGTAATAAAGAGGAGCTTCAGAAAAACAAACTTAAGATTGCAGATCTGACTACCGAGATTGATAAGCTCACAGAGCAGATAAATGAGCTGACCACTATGAATGAGACCGAGATCAAGGTCAATGACCATCTCTTTGATCAATATGACAAAGCTGTTGCAAAGCTTAACGAAATGTCTGATGGCAAAGCAAGTCAATACAACCCTGAGCTATTAAGACCTCAAAAACTTGAAGCGCTGCAGCAGTTAAAGAATATGTTCTCAGATCAGAAGACAAGGTTTATGGTTTCTACATACTTTGATCTGTTCAACGCTTATCTTCTTAAGAATGGTATTAAGATCGATGGAAGTCTTGTGAATGCCAACATTTATGACGAGACACTTAATGAGCTTACAAGGTCAGACAAAGCTAAGGACAACATGACAAGAAATGATGCCCTTGATTTTGGCAGTGAGATCAGTAAGAAAAATAAGGCTTCCAACACGGAATACTTTGAGCAAAAGAAAAAGTACATCTCAAGCGGAGATTACCTCAAAGAATACAAGGCTCTTGAAAACAAGCAGAAGGTTCTGGATAAAGCTCTAAATGCCAAACCGGATGCTATTAAGACGATGTTCGATGGCATTGCCAAGAAGAGGAAAAAAGCCAAGAGTGTATCCGATGTTGATTTTGTACTCAACAATCTCACTGAACAGGAGAAGTTCAATCTCAGGAAATATGGCATCGATGAAACTGACATGATAAATAAGAGAAATGATGAAGAATTTAAGCAGCTGCGCCAGTTAAGGTACATTGTCATTTGGATAGATGCCTATGACAAGATCAAGACGTATCAGGGATCAAAGAGTTTTGATTACGTTGCCAAGACATTCACCAGTGAAGAACTTGATGTTTTAAAGCGATATAAGGGTGAATTAGATAAATATGAGGATAGATTCTTTGATGCTGCAAACCTCTTTGATATGATGACCTCTTACCTTATTACGAGAGAAACCATGTTTTTACAGGTGGGACAGCAAGCTAAAAAATCTCAAAACAATGACAACCTCTTCAGTATCAATTCAGTTGATTAAACAGCATAAATAGCCAAAAGAGTGGCCTGTAAAAAAGATTATCTTTTTTACAGGCCACTTTTTTATAGAAAGTTAACAGATTTGATTGGTCAAAATAATGCTACAATTGTATATATGGGCTTCGCAGCATTGCCCTGATAAGATGCTGATTCGTATATACATATTGAGATCTTGGATTTTTTTAGTCAGGAGGTTAGGATATGTCACATTTTGAGGAGTATAAGAAGGCAAAAAAGCAGGAACTTGAAAATCCCCAAGCGATGAACCAGTACCGCGAAAGGGTGCAAGAAAGAGGCTTTACTATGCCTGGACCTGAAAACCATGAAATAGATTATGATGCTGACCAGCTCATGGAATACTTTGAGGACAGGAATAAGAGCAAAGAGGATTTTGAAGCGAGGACAGATTACTACTTCAGGGATGCGCTTCTAGGCGCCAGCAAGCAGCAGCAATACCAGAGATATGCCAACGATGAAAATGGGATTACATCTGCCTATTCCAGAAGCTATGGAAATCACTATGCCTGGAAGAGAAAAAGTAATGCGTCCAATGCTGTGAAAAATTTTCGCATCATGAATGAGAAAATGGCCAGATATGCCCGGGATGATGAGCAAAATGTTGATAACTACACAAAGTATCTTCATCGTGAAGAAATAATGAAGTACAGACTGAAAGGAATGATAGCTGCTGCGGAGACCAAGTCCAAGAACAAGGTTCATGAGTCATATTTAAAGGGCAGGGCAAAACTGTCCTGTAATATGCTGCTTAAAGAGCAGCTCCTTAACCTCATTCAGAAAGAAAATGATGATCTCCTTAAAGGTCGGCTTCAAGACAAATTAAACGGCGTAGAAAGAAAGATAAAGGATGCTTACGACGAGATCAAAAACAGCTCGCCATCAGTTCAGGAAAGCTGGAGAGAAGTGCATGGCATCAACAAGAGGACAATCAGTGAAAAACAGAGAGAATACCGTGATACATGCGGCGTCTTTAGTAGCGATGCAACAAATATGCTCCTTAATCTTGAGACAATCCAGGAACAGGTAAAAAGTGAGAATACACAGTGGCCTTGCAGAATAGTCCTTAAGGACAAAGCTGATGGACCTTTAAACAGAGCTGAGATAAAGAATAAAAAATTTAATCAAAGCTACAGCAAAGCCAGGCAGGATGATGATCAGGAAGCTTTAAAGAGGATGGAAGAAGAGGGCATTGAGCGCTTTATGAAAATGCACATTCCAACTCCTGACGAACTGACAGGCGATTCTCTGGTTAAATTTATAACCGGTCACTTAAGAGAATACTACGAGATGACCAAGCTGGCACTTCCTTACTACCAAAATAAAGTATTTGGGGAAGATGGCAGCTTAAGAGAATATGCATTATCCCATCAGGATTTTTTGAGAAGGCTGTTTTATGTCGAAGCGGTCAACAAATATATTGATTTTACACTTCGCCATGATCATCTGATCATGTATGACGGAATGGGAAGATTTAAAATCGAGGGCGATCCCAGGTACAGATTTGCAAGACGCAGAGATAATGGTGACTGGGCCCGTCAGCAAAGATTTGGTGAAGGCGAGGATATGCGTGAATTTGGGAAGCTGACAAACGCCTTTAGGAAGTACAATAGTGGGGGCCCTGTGCGCCTTCGCAATAGAATAAACGATAACCTTATCATCAAGGACGAGGAAAAGAACAATCTGATAAATAATAAGAAAGATGAGAAATTTGACAAGGTCAAAGTCACTGGAAAGGTGACTGAGAAGTTTGATAAGGTCAAGGTCATGGGGGATGTGACTGAAAGAAAAGAGGACAAGAAGGAAGATAAGAAGGAAGATAAGCCAGTTAACATCATCAATGAAGAAGAGGATGGCCTTGAGCCTCTTAATATCAATCAGATTATGAAAGAAAGAGAAACTGAGGATGAAAAAAGGCGAAAAGAAAAAAGGCAGAAATTCGAAAACAGAAAAGAGGCAGATGATAAGTACACAAACAAAATAAACGATGAAGACATAAAGGAAGACAGAAAGAATAATAAAAAGGAAGATAAGAAGAAAGACCAAAAGAAGGAGCAGATCCAGAAAG
Source organism: Butyrivibrio sp. (assembly GCA_015056565.1). Taxonomy (GTDB): domain Bacteria; phylum Bacillota; class Clostridia; order Lachnospirales; family Lachnospiraceae; genus Butyrivibrio. The sequence goes on along the minus strand of SVGB01000001.1, from coordinate 320,046 downwards.
AAGATAATGCTGACAAGAACATAATAAATATAGAAAGTAAGGAAAATCAGAACAGGATAAATATCATCCATGAAGAAGAGGATGAAGTAGAACTCAATAAGGAAGAAGAAAAAGAATACAGAAAGATTCGCAGCAAATATTCTGCAAAACTTAAGTTTACAAAAGAAGACTTCCTTGTTTACAAGACCATTGTTGATGCCCAGAAGGTTTCGCATAGTAATGCTAATAAAAAGGCAGTATCTGCGGGGCTTAAAAAAGGTGTATTTGCCGGAGAAGGGAAAGAAGAGTATGCAAAGGTTACACTGGCTCCTGCGCCTCTTCTTAAATCCTTAAGATTTAAAGAGCAGGTAACAGAAGACAAGGAGAATGGAATAACACATAGGCATGAAATGGGTATAACCCCTTTGGATCAGAAAAAGCTTGAGGAAAACAGGGTCTGGATCAAGCTATGGACATCTACTGACCAAACAGCAGCGAGAGAACAATATATAAAGGAAAATCTCCCTAAAATGTTTGATGATTTTAAGTGGCCAACAGTAGAGGAACTGTCTAATGGAACGGCACTTAAGGGAGAGAGACTTTTTGAGATCATGGATATGTTAAGAAGGCTCAAAGGTATCGATGGCCTTGTTTCAATGAGTAAAACAGCAAAAAATATCTGTAATGAGCCTGCCTTTGCAGCTAAGCTTGATATGCTTAAAAATCTTCAGAAGTATATTACAGCAACTCTGCGCCTTAAACGTAATATTGATATTGATCCTGAAAATGCCGACGGCGTAAGACTTTATACAAGAAGATTTATGTCTGAGACAGATTTAAAGGAAGTTGTAAATGACAATTTAAAGAATTATGAAGAAAAGCTCAGACTCCTTGCAAAGGATGCACTTTTTAAGAAAACAGTGGAGGTGAAGAAGGAGGAAGAAAAGAAAGAGAATCTGGATAAGAACAATATCATCAAGGAAGAAAAGAAAGAAAATCTTAATAAGATAAATATCATCAATGAGGAGAAAAAAGATAGCAAGAACACCATTGACGAAGACAGGAAGACCATTAAGGATGCGTTGAAAAAAAGTGATGATGCTTACGTTTCTTTCAAGGATCATCCTGAGTATCTGAGTCTTATAAAAGAAGCTAATAAGTATCTGGTTGATGGTCTGGCTGGGAAAACAGTTGACAGAGCTGTTATGCATATACTTAAGTTTGTCAACTTCAACAAGAAGGGAGAACCCATAAGCAAGACAGACAAAGAAAATCATGAGTGGAATAAAAAGTGGCTGAAAACATGGCATGGAATGAATGGGGATTTTGATACCATGGGCAAAATGCTGCAGGAAAATATGCCTCATGCCTATGATGGCGTTGATTCTTTGCCACCGCTTCCCAAGGTGCAAGTGGATCTAGCTGGGCTTGAACAGACAGACAAAGAAAAAGTCATTGAGGAATATCGTTTGCAGCTTGATAAGTGGTGTGAACAGGTCATCAGAGATGACAAGCTTAAGATGCTCTTATTTGCAGGCAACAAAGGTCTTTCTATAGATAACCTTAGAAAAAAAATACCGGGAGTTAAAGATTATATCAGTATAGAAAAGAACCCCAAGTATGCAGCTCTTGGTAACACATTGGGGTTTGCTGTTCAGTATTTGATATCCTATATTCCTCAAAAGTACAGGATGGATTTGGATTCTGAAGATCTTGAAAAAGCACCAAATAATGAAGAGCTTCTTAAAGTTTATGCGGAAAAGCTGTATGAAAGCTCTATCCTGTATGATCAGCACAAGAATGATAAGGACATGGCTTTTGATGCTTCTAAAATGAAAACAATGGAGGCTGAGTTTCAGAAAGACAAAGAATTTTTGCAATTTAAAGAACAGGTGCCGGAGTTTACGAGGAAAGGCTATGACGTTCTTAAGAAATTTGAGAGAGTTAAGGATATGGGGAATAGGCCCCAATACAAAGCTGCCTATGATAAAGCTGAGCCGACATTGTCCAAGTATATGGGGAGTGGCCTATCCTTTGACAGAAGCGTAAGTCTTATTATTAAACCTGTGATTCACGGCAAGGATGGAAGCCCCACAAACAAGATAATGGCTGAAAATGAGGCCTGGAACATGAAATGGCTAAAGGCATGGGAAGATGATGACTATGATACAAGGGAAGAAATGATATCTGAATATTACCCTCATATTTATGATTCTGTATCAGACATCCCCATTCCTACTGCCGCGCAGGTAAAAAATCCTAATCTGTACGCGGATGTCATTAACGTATGGATAGAAAAGAAGGTCCATGGCGACTCAAATAATTTCTTTTCTGCAATAAGAAGAGACTTGGCATTTAACGTTATAAATAAAGCACATCCATCACTTGCAAATCATATAAAAAGTGATAAGAGGTTCGCAGCATTAAATCAAGCGGTTAACTGTTTAAGCCTTTATGCCACATCGTATTTGACTAAACAGTATAATGTGAATCTGATAGATGGAAGGGACAGGGTTGTTGATAATAAGAGCACACAGGTTGCAATGGCAAATATGACCATACCAGATATGCTTAAGGAACTGACTGCAGCAGTGGCAAAATATGGTAAACTTAAAGACAAAAAGCCTGTTCCGTACAAAAAAATGAAAAAGTGATGTTGAGGGAAGATCATGAAGGTCAGCTTTGTAGCACTTAATGATGAGAATAGAATATACTTTGAAAGAGTGTTTCCGAGGGAAATCGAGTTAGAATCCTTTAGGGTGGCGGTGGGAGCCATTGACGAAGAAGGGAAAGTTTTGGGAGCTGTTTCATATGTTCTTATGAACTATGAATACTCCCTTGACTGGCTCTTTGTAGAGCCACAGGTCCGTCTTCAGGGTGTGGGAAGAATGCTTGTGGATCAGGTCTGCCGCATCATTATGAACACGGGAGATCTTTTCCCTTTGACCGCTCAGTTTGAATTTTCAAATGAAGATGATGAACTGCATACTTTCTTTTTGTCAATCAGACATTTTATTACCAGCTATTCTCACGAAAGATATTATGTTACAAAAGATGATATCAAACAGTCCCAGGGGCTTAGAAAGGTTATAAAAACCGGAGTGACCACAGAACTGTTCTTTGACAGACCTGTGGAAGAGCAGAAAAAACTTTTGAATATGCTCATGAGGGAACAGTCCTATGAGGTGGCAGATTATGATCGTTGGAAAAAGAGCTGTGTCCCTGAGCTTTGCAAATGCATTTTTGCCAAAAATACTTTGGTAGACCTTATCTTTGTCCAAAGAACTGCTGATGGAAACCTTGAGCTTTCATATCTTTATGGCAAATATCCCAAGGGGCTTATGGAGCTTATATCAGAAACTCTAAGCAATCTTGAACTGTACTTCTCTGACTACAGACTAACCTTTGACGCTTTAAGTGACGAGGGAATAAGGCTTGCGGAGAATCTTTTTCCAAAGGCAAAGAAGGCACATGTCTACGAGGCGGAATTCTAGTTACCATCCACAATTTTTGTTCACTGCCCTAGTGTACGTTTACAACAGTTCCGATCCCAACCATGTTAAACAGTTCTTTTGCCGCGTCGTGGGAGAGGTTGACACATCCGTGGGAACCGTTGGTCTTGTAGATCTGTCCGCCGAATTTCTTGCGCCAGGTGGCGTCGTGAAGACCGCAGCCTCCGGGAGAGAAGGGCATCCAGTAGTCGACCCAGTTTTTCCAGGTAGGGCCTTCAAGGTACTGACCAGGAACGTGGGCGTATATTGCATATACTCCGGTGGGAGTTTCTCTGTTTTTTGAAACGTCTCCTGACACGCAGTCAGTCTCAAAAGCAACGTTGCCATCCAGGATATAGGTGACGTGCTGGTTTTCCAGGTCAATATCAATGTAGGTGTTAAGGGGCTTACCTAAAGCCTCTTCCTCGGCGTTCTGGAATCTTCCCTCGTAGACACCATAAGTTATGTAGTGGTTTATGAGTGCCTTCTGGCTTGTGCCAACTGATGCTGCCACATCCGGGTATCTTGCTGCATAGTAGACGGGATCAAAGGCTGCGGCGTCTGCCTTGACCGGAATGGCAAGAAATGCCACCAGAAACAGCACTATTATTGATGATACTTTTTTGTACATACGACATATTCCTCACAGTTTAACGAATTAGCGTACCTTCATTATACTCAATTATTTCTAAAAAGTGTATAAATATGTGTAAATCATAGCCTCCAGCCATTATAATATATACGGTAAAGAAAGACGCTTGCACTTTTTTTACGGTGTGTTATAATGTCTTTCCCATGTGCAGAACATGGCTTTAGAAAGTGAAACATAGGCAGATGATACTGCCTGCCAAACAGTTTGGAGGAATTTATGGCAACAAATTATGACGTGATAATAATCGGCGCTGGCCCTGGTGGCATTTTCTGCGCCTATGAACTTATGGAAAAGAGACCTGACCTTAAGGTACTTATAATCGAGAAGGGCAGATCTATCGAAAAGAGAAACTGTCCTAAGAGGATCACCAAGACCTGTGCGGGCTGTCAGCCCTGCTCTATTACAACAGGCTTTGCAGGAGCTGGAGCTTTTTCAGATGGCAAGCTCTCTCTTTCCCCTGATGTGGGCGGTAATCTCCCTGAGATCCTTGGATATGACGTGGCAACACAGCTGATCCATGAGTCTGATGAGATCTATCTTAAATTTGGCGCTGATACAAGTGTTTACGGCGTTGATAAAGAGGCAGAGATCAGAGAGATCAGAAGAAAGGCAATTAACGCAAACCTTAAGCTGGTTGAGTGCCCTATAAGACACCTTGGAACTGAGGAGGGATACAAGATCTATTCCCGCCTTCAGGAGCATGTTCTTTCCAAGGGTGTTACCATCGAGTTTAACACCATGGTCAAGGACATCATCGTAGAAGATGGCGTGGCTACAGGCGTTGTCACAGACAAGGGTGATACATTTACAGCAAAAGAGATCGTAAGCGCAGTGGGACGTGAAGGCGCTGACTGGTTCAAGGATAAGTGCGAGGAGATCGGCATTGAGACCAAGCCTGGCACTGTAGATGTGGGTGTAAGAGTTGAGGTAAGAGATGAAGTAATGCAGTTCCTCAACGAGAATCTCTATGAGGCCAAGCTCATCTACCACACACCAACCTTCGATGATAAGGTAAGAACCTTCTGCACCAACCCATCAGGAGAGGTTGCAACAGAGTACTATGAGAACGGACTTGCTGTAGTTAACGGACATGCTTATAAGGGAAAAGAGTTTAAGACCAACAATACTAACTTTGCTCTTCTGGTGTCCAAGAACTTCACCAAGCCTTTTAAGACTCCTATTGAGTACGGCAAGAAGATTGCTGAGCTTTCAAATATGCTTTGCGGAGGCAAGATCCTTGTGCAGACCTATGGCGATTTTAAGCGCGGCAGGAGAACAACAGAGGAGAGACTTTGCAGGAACAACCTTATCCCAACTCTTAAGGATGCAGTACCTGGAGATCTTTCACTGGTGTTCCCTCACAGGATCATGGTTGACCTGGATGAAATGATCCAGGCTCTTGATAAGGTAACACCGGGTCTTGCTTCAGATGAGACCCTGCTATATGGCGTAGAGGTTAAGTTCTACTCCAACAAAGTTATAGTTAACAAGGACTTCGAGACCAGCATAAAAGGCCTTCGTGCAATTGGCGACGGCGCTGGTGTTACCAGAGGACTTCAGCAGGCAAGTGCCAACGGACTGTCTGTTGCGCGCAGCATCATAAGGGCTATGGAGGCATGAAGAGACTTACACGTATTGCAGCTATAGCTGCAGCACTTATGGTATCCATATCAGGCTGTGCTACAGATAGTGTCCTTGACCGCAGGATCGTCTTTACCACTGGCTTTGATGACGGTGTGGTCTTCAGAATCGAGGATATGTCCTGCACTCTGACAGAGGCTCTGGTTTATCTGGTGAATTCACAAAAGGGCTATGAGAAGACCTTTGGAACTGATATCTGGGATAAAGAGACAGACTCAGGCACTGTGGAAGACAGGTTAAAAGAGTCAGTTCTTGCCAAGGTTGCACAGATAAAGGTCATGAACCTTCTTGCCCTGGAAAATGAGATCGAGCTCACAGAAGAGGAGCATGACCTTGCTTCTCAAGCTGCAGCAGAGTATTATGAGGGCCTTTCCGATGCGGATAAAAAGGCGATGAACGACGTTACTTTGGAGGATGTCACCCGGATAATGGAGGAGCAGGCTCTTGCCAACAAGCTCTATGACTACATCATAAGGGATATCAATCCTGAGATAAGTGACGATGAAGCCCGCACCATAACTGTGGAGCAGATACTTATCAAGACTTATACTCTGGACGGCTCCGGGCAGAAGGTACCTTTTTCAGATAGGGAGAAAAACGCAGCCTATAATAGAGCCCGGGAAATTCTTAAAAAGATCTGGGCAGATGAGAGTTTTGAAGAACTTATGGCACAGTACAACGAGGCTGATGAGGGAACAATCTCTTTTGGCAAAGGTGGAATGGAAAGTGTCTATGAGACTGCAGCCTTCAACCTTGGTACAGACGAGGTGAGCGATATCGTCGAAACCTCTGAAGGATACGTTATCATTAAATGTATCAGCACTTTCAACAGGGAAGAGACTGAGGCCAACAAGGTCAAGATAGTGGACAAGAGGAAAAGAGAAGTCTTTGGAGCCCAGTATGACGCCTTTGTAGCAACTCTTACCAAGCAGCTCAATACTAAACTATGGGACAGCGTTACTCTTAATGAGGACGAACAGGTTTCATCCACAAATTTGATGGAAGTTTATTCAAAATATTTCAAGTAAAATGACATTATGACGATTTTTTGGCACTTGTGTAAAAGCAAGTGCCATTCTTTTTGTGCAAAATGCATACAAAATAATAGCAAAGAGTAAATTTTATGTTAAAGAAGTAAAAAATGTGCTACCAAATGTAAAAGAAATCCATTAATTATCTAAAGACCATGGAATATATTAATTTTAACGAAAAGGTTATCGTAATTTAGAGGTAATCAGTATGAAAAAAATGATCATAGAAAAAATCACTTTGGGGATAACAGTTGTATCGATGGTAGCTATCCTTTCCGGATGCGGAAGCCACAAGGAGGAATGGGCTTATTCACATGATCCGGCAGAACCTGTTATTACCCTGTCTGACTACGGCAGATGTACTTACAAGGGGAATGAGTACACCTACAGTCAGGACGACACTTTTATCACTCTTAAGAATGATAAAGGCGAAACCATCAAGATGCGTTACCAGATGGATGGGGATCAGATGACCCTGTATGAAGAATCTACATATGATCTCTGCAGTGAGGACACTGGAACAATTGTAGGTGTCTGGAAGCAGGACAACGGCTGGTCCTACCAGTTTACAGCAAATGGGGAATTTGCTGAGGAGAACATCTTCCACGGGCATTACAGCGTAGATGAGTCAAAGAAGTGCATCAAGCTTATGTACGATGATCCTATCGAGGATGCGTATCTGTACTATGCGCTTAATGACAGTGGAGACAAGCTAACGGTTGCTTATCCTTGGCCAATGGTCAGGGTAAAATAACAAATCTTAACAAAGGAGAGAAAGTTATGAAAATGAAGCGAGTAGTTTCAGTATTGTTGGCGGGACTTATGACACTATCTCTCGCCGCTTGTGGAGAAAGCGCTCCTGCAGCACCAGCTGCTGATGACAGCGCTCAGACACAGGAAGCAGCTCCAGCAGCAGAACCTGCAGCAGAGCCTGCTCAGGCAGCGGAGGCCACAGATTCAGGTGAGCCTATTTCACTTAACATGTGGTGCATCGCAACTGAGAGTGATTCAAACCGTCACGCTTATGAAGCAGCTATAGCTGATATGCAGGCTAAGTATCCTGATATCAACTTCACATGGGAAGCTTTTGAGAACCAGTCTTACAAGACTAAGATCAAAGCAGCTGTTTCAGCTAACGAGATGCCTGACATCTTCTTCACATGGTCATGTGCATTCCTTGGTGACTTCGTAGACGCTGGCAAGGTTTACTGCCTTGACGATGCTTACCAGAACTGGAAGAGCGAACTTCCTGAGAACATGCTTGGTAATACAACTTATGATGGAAAGCACTACGGCGTTCCTACAACAATGAACATCGTTGGTCTTTTCGCTAACATGGACCTTCTTGGACAGGTTGGCTACACCGAAATCCCTGGAACTTATGATGAGTTCATCGAGTGCTGCGACAAGCTTAAGGCAGCAGGCATCATTCCTTTCGGATGTGCTGGAAAAGAGACATGGTGCGTAACAGAGTATCTTGAGTCTGTAATCGAGAAGAGCGCAGGCGCTGACACACTTAACGACATCTTCCTTGGAAGAGCTACATGGGCTAACCAGGATGTAACAGATGCTGTTAACACATTCCAGGGTCTTGTAACAAATGGTTACTTCGATCCTTCAGGAATCGGCCTTACAAATGACGAAGTTAAGAACAACTTCATGGCTGGCAAGTATGCATTCTACATGAATGGTACATGGAACTGCGCAGATTTCGCAGCTAACGAAGAGTTCTTCCCTAAGGTAAAAGTTGGTGAGTTCCCAGTTATCAATGCTGACAAGGCTAAACTCGGACAGCTCATCGGTGGACCTTCAGATACACTTGCAGTTGCAGCATCTTCACCTAACGCTGAGAAGGCTGCTGACTATGCATTCGAGCTTGGTAAGCTCATCTGCCACTATGGATACCTTGATGGATGCGGACTTCCTGCATGGACACCATACGGCGACACAAGTTCAGTTAACGAGCTTACACAGACAGTATCTGAGATCGTTTCAAAGGCTGACAACTTCGTACTCTTCGGAGATACAGCTATGAACGCTGACGATGCTAACACATATCTTTCATATGTAGATCAGGTTTATGGATGCCAGGTTGATGGACAGGCATTTACTGACGGTCTTGCTAAAGACATCAGATAATTTTTAACTACACATCGGTCCTTCCTGCGTTTCTTTGGGAATACAGAAAGGACCGATTTTTTTGGAAGGTTACGGTATGAATAAAAAAACTGCTCAAATTCAAAAGGGGATTACGATATTCTTATTTCTGCTCCCAGGACTTCTGCTCTTTGTCAGCATTCTGATCGCACCTATTGCGGTTTCACTTTACAGAAGTACCTTTGACTGGAATGGATTTTCAGAAGGTACATTCATAGGTTTTGACAACTATATAGAGCTTTTCACCAATGGCTCGATTAAGTTCATGACAGCTCTTAAGAACTCAATGATACTGGCTTTCTTTTCAGTATTTGTTCAGTTGCCATTTTCTCTTTTCCTGGCTCTTCTTCTTGGAAGACGTCCTAAGAAAGAGAGATTTTTCTTATCAGTTTTCTTTATGCCAGTTCTTATTTCAACTGTGGTTATTGGTCAATTATGGCTTAAAATATACAACCCTGACTACGGTGTACTCAACAGATTCCTTGACGCAGTCAATCTTGGAAGCTGGAAACACGTATGGGTTGGTGATGTAAAGACAGCTCTGGGAGCCATTCTGGTTCCTACAATCTGGCAGTATATTGGATATCACATGCTCCTTATGTATGCCGGAGTAAAGGGCGTATCAACAGATCTAAGAGAGGCAGCAATGCTTGATGGCGCTTCTCCATGGCAGATCGATAAATACATTGTCATTCCTATCATCAAGCCTATCATCAGGGTAAGCGTTATCTTTGCAGTAACAGGTTCCTTAAAGACATACGACCTTGTAAGGATCCTGACAGAAGGTGGTCCTTTCCAGACTACGGAAGTACCTAGTACACTTCTTGAAAACATGCTGTTCCTTAGGAACAGATACGGAATGGGAAGTACGATTTCTGTAATGCTTATTTTGCTCTGCTTTGCATTTGCACTTGCTATTACAGCGATATTTAGGGAGAAGGATGAATAATGGGGAACACTAATACTATAGATTCAATCAAAAAAACAAATCCGGCTGCCAAAGTACTGATGTATATCTTTTTGGCATTTTGGGCCCTGGTCAATCTCTTCCCTATCTACTTCATGTTTACGTTTTCGCTTAAGTCCAACGAAGAGATTTTCGGAGCAAACATCATAGGTCTTCCTAAAGACTGGCTCTGGTCCAACTACTCACGTGCCATGGGCACTGGTAACATGGGGCTTTACTTTGTAAACAGCCTTTTAGTAACAACACTTGCTATCGGCATATCTCTTTTCGCCGCTATGATGGCAACCTACGCTATAACAAGGATCAGGTGGAAACTGTCCAAGCTGACCAACGCATTCTTTATGCTGGGACTCACCATACCGATTCAGGCTTCGATTGTTCCGGTTTATGTAGTACTTTCAAAACTTCACTGGCTCAATAAGTACTCAACACTTATTGTTCCTTATTCAGCATTTGCTCTTTCCATGTCAATCCTGATCTGCACAGGTTTCATGGTTGAGATACCATATGCTCTGGATGAGGCTGCCAGGATCGATGGATGTTCACTTACAGGAACCTTCTTCAGAATAATCCTCCCTTTGATGAAGCCTGCTGTGTCAACGGTTGGTGTCTACTCATATCTCCAGTGCTGGAATGAGTTCATGTTTGCTAACGTCTTTATTTCAGACTCTGCACACAGAACTCTTCCAGTTGGTATCAAAGCTCTCTCCGGAGCTTATACCACTGACTGGGGCCCGATAGGAGCAGCCCTTGTAATTGCCACATTCCCAACCCTGATCTTCTACATTTTCCTTAGCAGAAGGATACAGGAAAGTTTCATTGCAGGAGCTGTAAAGGGGTGAAACCCCTCGGAAAAAGTGATATCTTTATCCTATGAATAAATTTACGAAAAACAAAAAGACGATTTCTCTATCATTAAGACTTCAGAGAGTAATACTTGGTATTGTCCTCATGGTCACGATTTCTTTCCTGATAGCCATGTACATCCTGACTCAGAGGGAGAGAAGGGACTACGCTGTGCGAGAGTCTGAGAGCATCTTAAGGACGCTTTCAAGCAATGTCAGCACAGACATAGACAATTTCAAGGAACTCTCAAGACTTATCATGACGGAGAGTCGTCTTGTTTCGTTTCTGAGAGCTGATGTAAATAACGTGGACATCAGTATGATCAACGATGCCAGATACGGAATCATGGACATCCTCAATGTAACAGAGGGTGTGGACACCGTTATTGTCATGCGTGAAGATATGATAATGCTTGGTACCAACAGATTTACCTACACCTACGACTCGGATGCCATCGGAGATATGGAGTGGAGATCGGATATTTATAATGGAAAGGGCGCAGCTGTAGTGTCCTTAAACTCAAATGGCATAGCAAGAAAGGCCGGCGGCAGACAGGTCATAACCATTGGAAGAGCTATCTATGACATAGATTCCCAGGAGAGAAGCGGGATCATGCTCATGAACATCAAGCCGGTCATCTTTGACAACATGCTCTTTGGGCTTCGCTACAACGACATCTGTATAATGGGGGATGATGGCACGTTCCTTGCAGGCAATCAGAACTATGCAGAGTATTTCAATGAGAGCTTTTTGTCAAAAGAGATTGTCCATAAAACCAAGGTAGTAGACGGCAGAGGTGTTCTGGTGTCAGGCTGCCAGGTCAGCAACACGCCCATAGTGATCATCAGGGTATCAAACTTTGGAAAAGAGGGTATTCCCTTCAGGGTTATATATGTACTTCTTTTCCTGCTGGCAATCCTTGTGATACTGGCCGTTTACTCAGGTGGTGTTATCAGAAGGCATATTACTGATCCGGTTTTTGAACTGTCTTCAGCCATGGAAAAGAACAGGGCTTTGGGACAGCTTGATAAGATCGATGTTGAGGTATCAAGTAGTGAGCTTGAGCTTCTTGAGAACGACTACAATAACATGATCGACCATGTTAATGAGCTTATTGAAAGACTCATGGAAAATGAAAAAACTTTGCAAAAAGCTGAAATGAGGGTTTTGCAGGAACAGATAAAGCCTCACTTTTTGTATAATTCAATTGAAACCATAGGATTTCTGGCGCTGGATGCAGGTGCGGATAATGTCCACGAAGCGCTGGAAACCATGGGCTCTTTTTACAGAAACTTCTTAAGTAAAGGCGGAAGAGATATCCCGCTCTCCAGAGAAGTTAAGATTGTAAAAGACTATTTATCTCTGCAAAAACTTCGATATGGCGATATAATAGACGATGAATATGACGTTACACCGGATACGGAAAATTGTATTGTTCCCAAACTGATACTTCAGCCTCTTGTTGAAAACAGTATTTACCATGGCATAAGGCTCAAGGGCGAAAAGGGACTTATCAGCATCAAGAGTTTCAGATCAGAAACTGACCTGCATATTATAGTCAGAGATACCGGTGTCGGCATGAGACAGGAGCAGATTGACAAGATCCTTTCTTTTGAAAAGAAAGATCGCCCGGCTGAGGCTGATGAGAGCTTTGGCCTATGGGGAACCATCGAGAGGATCAGGATATACACCGGCTACCAGGATGCCGTAAGGATACGAAGTGAAGTAGGGGAATTTACTGAAATAGAGATCATTATTCCTGGAATAGATCAAAGAGGAGCTTTAACAACTGATGAACAGACCGTTTAGGGTTATGATAATAGATGATGAAGAATCTGCCCGCAAGCTCATGAGAGTTGCTATCAAGTGGGATGAGCTGGGGATGGAAGTTGTTGGTGAGGCAGCCAGCGGCGTTGAGGCCATAAACATAATCGATGATCTTAAGCCTGACATCGCTTTTGTAGATATTTCCATGCCCTTCATGGACGGTATTGAGTTTACGGAAATTGCCACAAGCAGATATCCAAACCTTGTGATCATCATCATGACTGCAATTGATAAGTTCGAATATGCCAGAAAATGCGTGAGCATGCCTGTGTTTGACTATATGCTAAAGCCTATGGTCAGGGATGAGATCACCAAGGTCCTTAAAAGAGTTGTTGTTAAGCTTAAGGATGCTCCTGACTACTGGGAAGAGCTGGAGGCTAAGGCTGACAATTCCTCAGAAGCTGGTTCCACAGACAGCATCAAGAAATTCCTTGATGACAATTTTACTGACTCAAAACTTAACCTTGCATATGTTGCCCAGGAGTTTGGCTTTTCTCCAAGCTATTTATCCAGAAAATTCAAACAGGACACAGGCATCAAGTTTGTTGAATATTTAAATGACCTTCGCATGAAAAAAGCCCAGCAGCTTGCGAAAAAAGGTACCAAGATGTATTGCACAGCATCTGAAGTGGGAATTCCTGACCCAAACTACTTTAGCAGATGCTTTAAAAAATATGCCGGGGTGAGCTACTCAGACTATATGGCGGGAGGGCAGCAATAATGTACTATGCCAGTGCCAGCATCCTTGCAGCAATCCATCATCTTATCATCAATCATGATATTGTAAAAAATCGCAGGAATTTGCCAAAAGAGGGAGCTTATTATAAGTACACACAGTTCCTTATTTCCCTGATGTTTTTTTACGTTGGGGATCTTCTTTGGGTGTTCCTTCTTGATCTTAAAGTATGGCATCTTGCCTATTTTGATACCATGGTTTATTTTGCTGCCATGGCGGTATCTGTTTTATTCTGGACCAGGTTTGTAGTGGCTTATCTTGGGAAAAACGGTCCCAGATCCAGGATACTTTTAGGGCTGGGATGGGGCATCTGCGCCTTTGTTATCTGTAGTCTTTTCTTTAACCTTTTTAGACCCGTGGTTTTTGCTCTTGAAAAAGATATGACTTATACCACCTATTGGGGGAGATTTTTCCTTTTAGGTATACAGTTTTTGATGTTTGTTGCAATTTCTTTTCGCTCTTTTGTTGCCTTAAAAAGAGCTACAGACAGCGATGTTGTGCATTACAGAGCAATCTGTATGTCTGGCCTTGTGATGGCAGTCTTTGTATCCCTTCAGATGTTTACTGCATATGTTCCCTTCTATACATTTGGCTGTTTTTTGACAAACTGCCTTGTTCACGTGTTTATTGAGGAAGACGAGAAAAGAGCTTTAAGTGAGTTTAAAGCAACTACCCAGAAGGAAAAAGAGAGATATACTCAGATAGCAACTGGCCTTGCAAAGGATTATGAGGCTATTTATTACATCGATATTGAATCAGGAAGATATATTGAGGTATCTACCAGTGATCGCTACGATACAATGAACGTTCCGTATGAGGGAGTGGATTTCTATACTGAGACCCGGGCCAATGCCAGAAAATATGCGCACCCCGACGACAGAACTTTTGCTGAGAGCATGTATTTTAAGAACAAGATGCTCAAAAACCTGGACTTTGTTGTAAGGCTCTCTGATGACAAGAAGCATTTTGTGCTGGGAGACATTGATGTAGAAGATACTATGACAGCTCAGACCCAGGAAATAGATAAGAGCAAGAGTCAGATCACTTTTACCAGGATTGCTGAGACACTGGCCTCCAACTACGATGCTATCTACTATGTTGAGGTAAAGACCGGGAATTATTATGGCTTTACTGCAGATAAACTCTACGGAGACCTTCAGGTTGCAAGATCCGGAGAAGATTTCTTTACAGAGACCCTGAACAATATCATGATGATCGTTCATCCTCAGGACAGGGAATATATGCTTGATTCTCTGGACAAAGACAGACTTTTGTCTTCTCTTGAGGGCATGAAGAGAATTGTGCTTGAATACAGGCTCATCGTAGATGACAAGGTTGAACACATGAGACTTATCGCCAGAAATACCAGTGACGGTGAGCATATCATTATATGTGTCGAGAATATTGAAAAGGAAGTTGAGAAAGAAAAGGAGCACCTTAAGGAGCTTCAGACCGAGAAGGAGCTTGCAAGAAGAGACGAACTTACAGGAACCAAGAACAAGACAGCTTTTGCTGAGCTTGAAAAGTCAATCCAGGGTAACATTGAAGGAGGACTTGATTATCTTCCATTTAGCTTTGCAGTCTGCGATATCAATGACCTTAAAAAGGTCAACGACACACAGGGACATAAGGCAGGAGATGAATATATCAAGGCTTCAGCCAAGCTCCTTTGCGACACCTTTGTCCACAGTCCGGTATTTCGTATCGGCGGCGATGAATTTGTCATCTTCCTAAGGAGCGACGACTACATTAACCGCAGAAAACTTATAGCTGACCTTAAACAGACAGTCCTGAACAACCAAAAGAGCGGCAAGGGACCTGTCATTGCCATAGGAACTGCCGATTACAACAAGGACACTGACTCTAACGTCAACGACGTATTTGAACGGGCCGACGAAGCCATGTACGAAAACAAGCGCTGGCTAAAAGGCGGCGACGTACGATAAAACAAGACACGGGGACGGTTCTACTGTCTTATTGCGCGCAATAAGACAGTAGAACCGTCCCCGTGTCTTGTTGTTAGCACTCTGTTGTGGTGAGTGCTAAATTTTTGTTGACTTTTGGAATGAGGGGACTTAAACTTATTTTTGGGCTTAAGGATAGCCTAACTATATGTTTTAAAAAGGAGTGAGAACTATGGCTTCAAAAAAGGGTAATCTTTCAATCAACAGCGAGAACATGTTTCCGATCATCAAGAAATGGCTCTATTCGGACCATGATATTTTTTACAGAGAAGTAATTTCTAATGCCTGCGATGCTATTACCAAATTAAAGAAGATGGACATGATGGGCGAGTACCAGCTTCCAGACGGTTATAAGCCACGTGTGGATGTTGTTTTGAACGACAAGGACAAGACCATCAAGATCACTGATAACGGTATTGGTATGACAGCAGAGGAGGTTGAGGAGTACATTAACCAGGTAGCTTTTTCTGGTGCTACAGACTTCCTTAACAAGTACAAGGACAAGGCTAACGCAGACCAGATCATCGGTCATTTCGGACTTGGTTTCTACTCAACATTCATGGTATCTGATTCAGTTGATATCGATACCCTTTCATATAAGGGCGGCACAGCAGTTCACTGGACCTGCGATGGCGGCTCAGACTTTGAGATGGAGGACGGCACCAAGACAGAGGTTGGTACAACTGTAACTCTTCACCTTTCTGAGGATTGCCTTGAGTTCTGCAACGAGTACAAAGCAAGAGAAGTTATTGAGAAGTACTGCTCATTCATGCCTTACGAGATCTATCTTTCAAGAGAGAACGAAGAGGGCACAGAGACTATCAAGGCAAGCGAGAAGCTTGATTCGGATACAGTGATCGAGGAAGTTAAGCCTGAGAAGAAAGAGGGCGAGGACAAGGAGCCAGAGCTTCAGTACAAGATCAAGAGACGTCCTCAGCTTCTTAACGACATTCATCCTCTTTGGGCTAAGACTCCTAAGGACTGCACAGATGAGGAGTACAAGGAGTTTTACAGAAAGGTCTTCAGAGATTACAAGGAGCCACTTTTCTGGATCCACCTCAACATGGATTATCCTTTCAACTTAAAGGGTATCCTGTACTTCCCTAAGATCAACATGGAATTTGAATCTATTGAGGGAACCATCAAGCTCTACAACAACCAGGTGTTTATTGCAGATAACATCAAGGAAGTTATCCCTGAGTATCTGATGCTCCTTAAGGGTGTAATTGATTGTCCTGATCTTCCTCTTAACGTTTCAAGATCAGCCCTTCAGAACGACGGCTTTGTTAAGAAGATCTCTGAGTACATCAGCAAGAAGGTTGCAGAGAAGCTTGCAGGTCTTTGCAAGACAGATAAGGAAAGCTACGACAAGTACTGGGATGATATCAGCCCATTCATCAAGTATGGTTGCCTTAGAGATGACAAGTTCTGCGAGAAGATGACAGACTTCATCCTCTTTAAGAACCTTGATGGTAAGTACCTCACAACTCCTGAGGCACTTCAGATCAACAAGGAAGCTGAAGAGGAAGCCAAGAAGGCTGATGCTGTAGATGAGAATGGCAATAAGGTAGAGGCTGAGGTTGTTGATGGTGACAATAAGTCAGCGAACCAGAAAACTGAAGGCGATGCAGCTAAGGCAGATGATGCCAAGGACAAGGAACCTCGCACTATCTACTACGTAACAGACGAACAGCAGCAGAGCCAGTACATCAAGATGTTCAAGGCACAGAAGATGGAAGCTTTCATCATGAACCACAACATCGATGTACCTTTCATGGAGCAGCTTGAGCGCAAGAATGAAGGCATTCGCTTTGCAAGGATCGATGCTGACCTGACAGATACATTTAAGAGCAGGACTTCCAAGAAGGCAGCTGCAGAGCTTGAAGAAAAGGGCAAAGATCTTGCTGAGATGATAAAGAAGACTCTTAAGAATGACAAGCTCACTGTTAAGCTTGAGAAGCTCAAAGACAAGAAGGTTGCTTCAATGCTTACAGTATCTGAGGAATCAAGACGTATGGCAGAGATGATGAAGATGTATGCCATGAACGGAATGAGCATGGGAGACTTTGGCAACGAAGGTCAGACTCTTATCCTTAATGCAAATCATCCTCTTGTTGAGTACATTATGGAGCATAAGGATGGAGACAACTCCAAGATGATCGCAGAGCAGCTCTACGATCTTGCCCGCATCCAGAATGCACCTCTTGAAGGCGAGGCAATGAGCAAATTCATCGCCCGCAGCAACGAGATCATGATGGTTCTTGCAAAATAATACTGATATAAGTGATAAGAACGCGCAATGATTTGTGGTTAAAAGAATCACAATAATTGCGCGTTTTTGTTTGCGCATTAGCATGTTAGAATTACAGTAGGATTTTTTAAGGAGAAGATGAACTTATATGTCAAAACAAGAGTGGAAGCCAGGAAATATGCTATACCCTTTGCCGGCTGTTATGGTGAGCTGCGGAAGAGAAGGAGAGACTCCTAACATAATAACTGTTGCCTGGGCTGGAAATGTGTGCACTAACCCGCCTATGCTTTCTATATCCGTAAGGAAAGAGCGCTTTTCACATGCCATCATCAAGGAAACAGGTGAGTTTGTAGTTAACCTTGTTGGAAAAGATTTGGTGAAGGCTGCAGACTGGTGCGGAGTAAGAAGTGGAAGAGACTTCGACAAGTTTAAAGAGATGCATCTTACGCCCCAGGAATCCCGGAAGGTTTCATGTCCTGGTATCGCGGAGAGCCCTGTAAACATTGAATGCAGGGTTAACAAGATTCTGGAACTTGGAAGCCACGACATGATCATTGCAGACGTGCTGTGCGTTACGGTTGACGATAAATACATGGACGACAAGGGACGCTTTGATCTTGGGGCAACTGACCTTGTGGCCTATTCCCATGGGGAATATTTTGAGCTTGGAAATAAGCTTGGCAAGTTTGGCTACAGCGTGGCCAAGAAGCCTGCTATGAGTAAGAAAAAGAAGAAGTGAAAAATTAGTCTTTCCTTGATTCAGGGAAAGAGCATACTTTGATCAATTGCTGCTAATAAAAGTGTAAGCCTGACCAGGCAACTATGAAAGGGAAGTCACCATAGTGACTTCCCTTAACTTTACTTAAACTGATTTGCTTCGTTGTCGAACTTGTATCCGATGCCATTCAGTTTTGAAATAATGACATTCAGATCATCTTTTGATATGTCCAGGCCGTCTGCCAGAGCGTCCAGTCCTTTGTAGTTATCTCTAAGCTGCGTGTTCACGTAACTTAGCAGCATAACAGGATCCTGAGGTATCATCTCTTTTTCCTCCAAAACAATTGATTTATTCAAGCTTAAACTTACCAACCTCGTTCTGGAGCTTACTTGAAAGCTCGCTACTTGCAGAAGCATCCTCGTCGATCTTGAGCATGTTCTCGCTCATCTCAACTGACTTCTCAGCTGTGGTGAGAACATTCTGGGTTGCATCTTCAACTGCAGAATTGATAGCGCCAGTGGATTCCTGGATGAGGTTGACGTTCTTCTGAATCTGCTCTGAAGCTTCAGCAAAGCGTCCCATCATCTCATCGATCCTTACAGCAGAGTTAAGGTAATCCTCACTTATATTTACAAGCTTATCATATCCGTCAATGGTAGTGTCCTTAACGAAGGCCAGAAGGTTTTCTGCTTCTGCGGACAACTCGTTAACTGCGGTAATAACTTCAGAAGAAACAGTCTGGATCTCGCTGGCAGCGTTCTGTGAATTGCTTGCAAGTTGTCCAATCTCAGTAGCAACAACTGCAAATCCTTTTCCTGCATCGCCGGCTCTTGCTGCCTCGATGGAAGCGTTGAGGGCAAGGAGGTTTGTCTGGCTTGCAATGGCGATGATGTTTCCTGTAAGATCTTCAATCCTTGAAACGGCCTTGGAACGCTCGATCTTATCAGATACTGACTCAGCCATCTGGGCAACCTTTTCTTCTGTGCTGTTTCGTTCTGAAGAGGCTTTTTTACCAGTCTCAGATGCAGACTCTTTAACATCTCTTGAGAAGTTTCGTCCGCTGTCGATTTCCTCAACGATATCCTTGAAGGAGTTGGTGATATCGGTCATAAGCTCTGTCATCTCGTTAAGAGAACTTGATGTATTCTGCATCATTGAGCTCATATCTGTAATAGTTGAAGAGATGGCCTCGGAGTTGTTTCGGGCATCTTTGATATTAACGGCGATGTTTCCAGATGCCGTACTGAGTCTGTTGGAATCTGAATTGATGGAAAGGAGCATTTCTCTTATAAACTGAATAAGGGAATTGACATTGTTTCCGATAACTTCAAATTCATCGCCGGAATCAACTTCGATATTTCTCGTAAGATCGCCGTCGCCTTCTGTGAGCTCAACGATCTTGTCATTAAGCATATTGAATTTTGCTGCCAGGAGCCTGCTGATGATAAAGCAGATGATTCCACTTACGATAAGAACAATAATGCAAGTGATAATGATGGACTTCATAAGGGCAGAGGTTTGTTCTTTAACCCAGTCCATGCTTACATCAGCGCCAACGGCTCCTACAACCTTTCCGTCAACTTTGATGGGAGCGTAGGAGGAGATGTGGGTGCCCCATTCGTCGGTGTAAGGCTCTTTATTGGATACAATCTGTCCATTTAGAGCTGGTGCTGCTTCCTGATCCTCGAAGACATCGCCTATAGCTGAGTAGTCCTCAATCTGTGCATCGATGGCGTATTCCATACCGCTTCCGGATTTTCTTAAGGTGTACAGATACTCAAGACCTGTTTCGTTAAGTACGGTTGTGAGGAGATTGCTTACTTCAAGGTAGCTTTCTGTATCTTCTTCTCCTGGTTGCACGGCTGCTACAATATTGCCGTCTATAAGTGCTGCAGTAGAAGCTGCGATACCTTCAGTGTTCTGTCTGATCTCCTGATTTAAGATGTCAGTGGCCTTGTTGTAGATAATGATGGCAAGAATGATATCTGATATCATGAAAAGAGCCATCACCCCCATGATAAGTTTGGTGATAATACTGATCTTGCGTACCTTCATTACTTTGTGTCTCCTCTCTTTAAGCCCTGAATAAATATATAAATATAATAGCGTACTATCGATAAAATGTGCATGATTTTACACTAAAAAACACATGAGTTTATAAGTTTTTTGCCCGTAAACATCATCAAATCTACATATGGTACTTTTTTTTCTAAATAACCACACGATATTGGAATACTGCATATTATGGTGTATAATTATTGTGTAATTTTGTATTCTTTTGGGAAGCCAAAGATCCGGAGGCTTCAATAATTTAAGGTATTTTAGGAGCACTATGCAGCCTACAATAGATATACATTGCCATGTAATGCCTGGGGTTGATGATGGTTCCCCTGATATGGCAAGCAGTCTGGAGATGCTAAAGATTGCTGAAAAAGAGGGCATCACCCATATGATACTTACGCCCCACCACAAGCCTATGCACCACAATGTAAGCCCTGAGCACAACGTGGCCTACAGGAAGAAACTTAAAGAGGCAGCGCTGGCAGAAGGTATCAAGGTAAAGCTCTTTTCCGGAAATGAGATATACTATAGCGATGAGACCATGGATGAGCTGATAGGTGGTCAGATCTGTTCACTTGCAGGTTCTGACTATGTACTTGTGGAGTTCCACCCTACAGCCACATGGAAGTCCATACAAAATGCCGCTTACAAGGTTCAGGGAGCAGGGTACATTCCAATAATTGCCCATGTTGAGAGATACAGCGATATAGTTTCCCACCCTGCAAGAGTATCAGATCTTATAAACCTTGGGTGCTACATTCAGGTCAATGCCTCCAGTATCATGGGAGATTATGGCTTTGGGATCGGGCATTTTTGTAAAAAGATATTAA
Organism: Butyrivibrio sp.; assembly: GCA_015056565.1. Classification (GTDB taxonomy): domain Bacteria; phylum Bacillota; class Clostridia; order Lachnospirales; family Lachnospiraceae; genus Butyrivibrio. The sequence continues at coordinate 298,895 of SVGB01000001.1, read as the reverse complement.
AGGATGAGCTGGTGCACTTTGTGGCATCTGATGCTCACGATGCAAAAAAGAGAGCGCCTAAGCTTTCTGATTGCAGGAAATATGTTGAGAGAAAATTTGGAAGTGACTATGCTGACAGGCTCTTTTTCCTTAATGCAGCAAATGTCATTCGCAATGAACAGATATAGAGCCATGGCAGGGACTATGGTCTGACACTAATAATGGGAGCTACCTATGGGTAATAGGGACGACATCATTGAAATTAATCTTGGGGAACTTTTTGCAGTGCTTTTGGGACGGGCGTTTCTGATAATCAGCGCCGGTATCTTTTTTGCCCTGGCAGGACTGTTTGTCAGCAAGTTCGTACTCCATCCGGTGTATGACTCAACCACCAAGATCTACATTTTGAATAAAGAGGAAAACCAGACAGTTACCTATTCTGACGTGCAGATTTCAACGCAGCTGACCCAGGACTACGCTGAGCTCATCAAGAGCAGGTACGTTCTGGAGGAGGTTATACAGAGGCTTAACCTGGTGGACGTGGACTATGAGGACCTTTCAGATGTCCTTAAGGTGGACACTCCATCAGACACCCGTATCGTTGCGATAACAGCAAGGGATGAGGATCCTCTGATGGCCATGCAGATAGCCAACTGTATCAGAGAAGTTGCCAGTGAACACATCACTAACGTTATGGATATCGACGCCATCAACGTGGCAGAGACAGCCAATGTTCCCACCCAGAAGGCGGGACCTTCCGTTGCAAGATGGACAGTTATTGCAGGTTTCCTTGGGGCAGTTGTGGTGGCATTCTTTGTTATCCTGGGATACCTTCTCGATGACACAATTAAGAGCAATGATGATGTAGAGAGGTACCTTGGCCTTAGCACGCTGGCTCTGGTTCCTTTAACTACTGAAGATACTGATAAAAAGAAATCCAAGAAGTCTGATAAGAAAAAGAAGTAAGGAGATCACATGCAGAGCGCGAAACTCCATTTCAGCCAGGCTGAAAACAACTATCAGATAAAAGAAGCATATAAGACCCTTCGAAGCAATATCGAATTCTCAGGACAGAACGTCAGGGTCATCTCTGTGACCAGCTGTACTCCGGGTGAAGGCAAGACTACAGTTGCCATGGCTCTTGCAAGGGCCTTTGCAGAGGCAGGGAAAAAGACCGTTCTGGTGGATGCAGATATGCGTAAATCAGTGCTTGTGGGCAGATACAGAACGGGCTCTGTAAGGCTAGGCCTTACACACTGCCTTGTTGGAAGAGAGAGGCTCTCCAGTGTTATCTGCGAAACCGATACACCAAACCTTTACGTGGTATTTGCAGGACCTGTTCCTCCTAACCCCAGTGAGCTTTTGGGAGGCAGGATATTCGGAAAAGTTCTTGAGAACATGAAGCAGGTTTTTGACTATGTCATCATTGATACACCGCCTCTTGGAAGCGTTATTGATGCAGCGGTTGTAGCCAAGCAGTGTGATGGCACAGTTATGGTAATAGAGAGCAATGCCATAAGCTATCGCTTTGCCCAGAGGGTAAAGGATCAGCTTGATAAGGCTGGAGCCAAGATGCTTGGAGTTGTACTTAACAAAGTAGATATCTCCGGTAAGGGCTATTATGGCCATTACGGCAGCTACTATGGCAAGTACTACGGCAAGTACTATGGTAAGTACTACGGAAATGGAGATGATGGTGCTGACGTACCATCATCTCCAAGGCCAAACGCCGCCGTAGCAGATATAGAACCTGATGACGATGATCTGGATGAGCTCAATTATCTGGCAGGCGTCACAAGGAAGGACTAATGGGAGAGACTGATGAGAGGTAATATTCTTGGAATATTCTTTTCAATACTTAGTGGTGTTTTGATCTTTCTGATCGTTGTTGCCTATGGCAGAAGTGATCGTATTGCCCCGGAGTTTCGCTTTTCTTCAGTGGACATGATCTATGATTCAGAGACCACTGACAATGATCTTAAGGCTGGGGTTGCGGCCTACGATGCCAAGGACGGGGATCTTACCCGCAGGATCGTAGTGGAGAAGGTTGTTCTCAACAGGGAAAAAGAGACGGCGGTTGTATACTATGCTGTTGCGGACCTTTCAGGTAACGTGACCAAGCAGTCAAGAGTTTTCCCTGCTGACATTGCAGATATAGATAACAATGGCGATTCGTCAGAAACCATGGAAGATGGCATGTTTCCAGACATGACCGGAGCCATGGATGGTGAAAATGGCGAGGAAGTGCCATCGCTGTTTCCAGGTGCTGAAACAGAGGGCTCTACCAGTGAGGACGCTGCAGCTTCTGAAACCAGTACAGCAGAAGCACAGAATAATACAACAGGTAACTAAGGAGTTAATATGCGGGGAAAAGGAAGCGTTTTCCTCATTGTCTGGGCAAGCCTAATGACGCTTATTGTTCTTGGACTTGTGGGATTTGAGATGGTGAGGATGTTTGGAAAATCGAATCTAAGCGCTAAATCCGCTACCAGCACGCCTATGATGGCGCAAAGCGACTACGATATTCAGATGGAGACACCAAACACCACCTGGCAGTCAGACTGGGTCAGATACAACGGAGAAGTATACGATTATAATGAAGATATAACAACCTTCCTTATCATGGGAATCGACAAGGATGATAAAGTTGTTACCTCTGTTCCGGAAGGGGCAGATGCAGGCCAGGCGGATTCGCTCTTTTTAGTAGTATTAGATCCCCACCAGAGCGCCATCAAGGTAATAGGCATCAATCGAAATTCCATGACAGACGTGGATATCTATGATGATTACGGCAGATATCAGACTACTATGATCTCGCAGATCGCAGTTGCTCATGCCTTCGGTGATGGCATGGAAAAGAGCTGTGAATTTGAGGTCAAGGCTGTTTCAAACATGTTTTATCAGCTGCCCATCCACGGTTATGCAGCGATCAATATGAGCGCAATTCCCACGATCAATGACAAGGTTGGAGGAGTGGATGTTACCGTACTTGAGGATCTGACCAAGTTTGACAAGACTCTTAAGAAGGGGGCACATGTCCACCTTGAGGGGGATCAGGCTTTTCACTATGTTAAGAGCAGGGACATTACTATCTACGGATCCAACGATGACAGACTTGAGAGGCAGAAGCAGTACCTTAACGGCTTCATCAGTGCACTTAGGGAAAAGAGTTCTGAAGACCCGGGATTTGCTGTGGAGATGTTCAAGGCTATAAGTGATATGATGGTCACCAATATTTCTGTTGATGAGATAAGCTATCTGGCACCATATATTACAAGCTACAGTTTTGATCCTTCGGATCTTAGGACAATAGACGGCAAAACTCAGAAAACAGGCAAGTACGAAGAGTTTATAGTGGATGAGGACAGTCTGTACCAGACCATAATCGATGTTTTTTATGAAAAAGTTGACTACGAAGGCTAAACAAATGAACAGTTTATGCCGAGATAACTACATAGAGAAGATTGCACTTAAACTGATCATGATGGTAGCTTTAATGGTGCTGCTTAACGGATGCGGAAAAGCTGCTACCGGGGAAGATGCTTCAGGGATTGATGGCAGAAATGAAAATGCTTCTGATTCACATGTGGATTTTGACAAACTAAAGAGCGATAACAGTGATATTTTCGCCTGGATCTATGTTCCGGATACAAATATTGATTATCCGGTGTGTCAGAATCTTGATGGAGATGATTCTTTTTACATGACTCACAATGCCATGAGGCAGGATGATCCCAAGGGAGCAATTTACACAGAAAGTGCTAATCTCACTAACATGTGTGACTTTAATGAAGTGCTCCATGGCTCATCGCCCTCGGACGGTACCATGTTTGCGGATCTTCAGAAGTTTTTGGACAAAAAATATTTCGACGACCACGAATATATATATGTATACCTGGACGGCAATGCTCTTGTATATTATGTGTATGCAGCATTTTCAAGACCGGATACAAGGCTTTTGGAGGTTTATGACTTTACCTATGCAAGCGGCTGTCAGGCGTTTTTGGACGAGATAGACCACAATAAGAGCATGGACAAGATGCTCAGGACAGGTTGGGAAGGTGCTGTAAAACCCGACAACTTTATTATCACTCTTTCGACGAGAAATACAGACGATCCTTCAAAACAGACCGTTGTTGTGGGATGTCTTGTGGGAGATGCAAGAGGAACCATTGACAGGGTTGTGGATTATTCCGAGCCCGGTGAAGACTGGTGATTGGCCTGCAGAGATGTGTGGGGCATCATATATACAACCATATAGACAATACAAATTATTTGAAAGTATGGAGGCGTGAATATGAAAAGGATAATTGCAATTGCTCTCTGCTCAGTGATGCTGTTTTCTTCATCTATCTGCGTATGCGCAGCCGACCCTTCAACAGGGGGATCTTCCAGTGTAGAAAAAGAAGATATTGAAGAGATCAAGAAACAGAATGAAGAGTTGAGAAAACAGATTGAGGCTCTTACAGAGCTGGTTAAGGCTAAACAGACAGTTGTCGTTGAAAAGAGTAGCGGCGGCGGTGGTGGCGGTGGCGGAAGATCATCTGCTCCTTCTGCGTCAAGCTCTGGAAACTATGTAAACTTTGGTGGAACAGTAACTTATCAGGGTGGAAAGATTGAGATCAATGGCGGCAAAAGCAATGCTACCTTTACAATCACAGCTCCCAGCTCAGCAGTTGTTTCATCTGCAGCTACTCTTGCAGGCAAGGTTGGTGGATCTTTAGTTTCCTGCATCACAACAAGTTCTCCTGGTGTTGGCTTTAAGACAGCAAAGGTTAACTTCTATGTAGCCGGAGTTCAGAATGGTGATACCATTGCGGTATATCAGAACCAGGGCGGCAGTTGGGTTCAGCTTCCAGTTACTGAGGTTCGTCAGGATCATGTAGTTGTAAACATGACAAAACATGGTGATCTGGCATTCGTCAGAGTTCCAGCGGTTGCAGCAATAACAAACTGATAAATAAAATATTGTAACAAACATTCAAAGGCCCTTGCCGGGTGGTCGATCCGGCAGGGGCCTTTTTGAAATGTGTACATATGAAATAAAGAGCTTAGCCCTTCACCGCACCCTCGATCATTCCTTCCATGATCTGTCTCTGGGCGATCAGGAATATGATGATCATAGGAATGATTGCAAGAAGCGCTGCTGGAAGGATCCTGTCCCAGCTCTTTACATAGGAGCCAACGAACTTCTGAATAGCGATAGGAATAGTCATTACCTTGCCGTTCTGTCCAAGCATCATTGAAGGAAGAAGGTAGTCGTTCCAGATCCACATACCGTTAAGGATCGTAACTGTTGTGATAACAGGTGTGAGCAGAGGGAAGATGATCTGGAAAAATGTCTGCTCTGGTGAACATCCGTCGATGGCTGCGGCCTCTTCCAATGTGTATGGAACGCCTTTGATGAAACCATTTAAGATGAACACTGTCATAGCTCCGCCAAATCCAAGGTAAGCAAAGATAAGTCCTGGGAATGACTGAAGCATCTGGATTCCGATGAACTTTCCTACATCTCTGAAGGTAGAAATAAGAGGAAGCATAACTACCTGGAAAGGAATGATCATGGAAGCAATAAATGTAAAGTAGATAACTGCTGACCAGACGGTCTTGTTACGGCAGATAACCCATGCAGCCATTGCTCCAAACAGGGACAGAAGCACAAGGGATATGACAGTTATCAGCGCTGAACTTCCAAAGGATGTCCAGAACATAAAGTTTGGATCATTGATAACAGCATTTATATTGGCAAGCAGCTGAGAAAAGCTGGCGCCAGAAAGGCTTACAGGGTTGGATGTAATGTCAGCTGTTACCTTTCCTGAGTTGATAAGAAGAAGGATAAATGGGAATAAAACGTATGCTGCAACGATCACAGCTATTATCATTCTTACTACTACGGATGATGTCTTTTCTTTTGTATGCATTACAGTTCCACCTCCTTCTTATTAGAAATACGTACCTGCATGATAGAAACTGCAGCCAGGATGATAAAGAACAGAACGGCTTTAGCCTGGCCAAGAGCGTAGTCGTTATTAACAACCGCTGTGGTGTAGATATTAAGTGCAAGCATCTCTGTACCGTTGGCGATGTAGTTGCCAAGGAAGTCGATGGAGCCCTTACCATTTGTAAGAGCAAGGTTTACGTCGAACTGCTTGAATGCAGATGTAAGTGTAAGGAATGTACATATTGTAATAGTAGGAGCAATCATTGGAATCTTGATATTGAAAAGAGTCTGCGAGGGACTTGCTCCATCGATGGCAGATGCCTCAAGTACGTCTCCGGGAATTGTGTTAAGACCGGTTATGTAGATGAGCATGATATAACCTGCGTACTGCCAGATGTATACGATGATGACTGCGATGAAAGCTGTCTTTGTGTCCGAAAGCATTGAGTAGGTTCCGGTAAATTTGGTGACAACGTTACTGAAAATGAACTGCCAAATGTAACCAAGAACGATTCCTCCAATAAGGTTTGGAAGGAAATATGAAGCTCTGAAAAATCCAAGACCTTTGATCCTTGAGGTGCAAAGAAGAGCAAGTAAAAATGCAACCAGGTTAACCAGGATCATATTAAATACAACGAACAGGAATGTAAGAAGTATTGACCAAAGGAAAGATGGCTGTTTGAACATTCTTGCATAGTTGGCAAGACCAACAAATCCTGTCAGCTTGATTCCGTTCCAGTCAGTAAAGGAATATCCGATACCAAGGAAAAGCGGAATGATGACTGTTACCGCAAATGCAAAAAGAAGCGGGAACAGGAAGATGATATTAACTATTGCTCTGTGGTGCTTAAGAGTTGGGAAAAGATAAAGGCCAACGAAAAACAGGATTATACCACACACGAACATAGCACCTCTGCCTAATATGATAGGCGTATTCGTGCCGTTAATGGGCATGTAACCTAAGATAAGGTCGCCTGCGCCGGTGATGGATAGTCCAAGTCCGGCAATCGTAAGCACAAGTCCCAAGATGAGGCTGCCAAATGATGCAACCTTTCTACCGGTAGAAAATGTACCCATTTTGTAATCCCCCTTTCAAAAATGGAATGGTGTGAATTATATAGTTTTTGTTTAAAAAACGGGCAGAGCACGATTGCCCTGCCCGCATTAAAACCTATTACTGAGCGTAGTAACCAGCGATTACCTTAGCCATTGTTGAAACGAATCCGTCAGCATCGAGCTTGCCCTTTGCATAGTCAGCAAATACGTTACATGTCTCGTTCTGAAGTCCGTCCTTCTTGAGCATTGTGTGCCATCCTGAGTAGTTACCAGCTGTGATGTAGCTGTTCATGCTCTTGTAGAATGGGTTAACTGCCTCGTACTGGCAATCATCGAAAGGAGATACAAGACCAGCATCGTTAACAAGGATGTTCTGAGCTGAGTCGCCTGCACACCAGTTGAAGAATGCCTTAGCGCCGTCAACGTTACCCTCGCCGTAAGCTACCCAGTATGAAGGTGGTCCAGCGATGATTGTGTTGATGCCATCCTCAAATGCATAAGGAGCAAATCCGCACTCGAAGCTTACATCGTCAGGTGATGTTACACACCAGTTACCCTGTGTGATGAATACATACTTGCCTTCCTTGAATCCAGCAACCTGGTTGTCATATGTTCCATCGATAAGAAGAGCAGGATCTGAGTACTTGTTCATCATGCCAATGAACTCAGCGAAGTTCTTCATTCTTGCTTCATCGATCTTACCACCGTCGTTAAGAAGGTCGATGTATGTTGTGTCATCAGCCTTAAGACCAGCGTCAAGGTACTGACCAAATACGTGTGTTCCTGAAGACCATCCAAGGTTTGTAGGCTCTGCGCACCAGCCAAATACTGCTGTGATGCCAAGCTCATCCTTCTTGGAATCAAGTGTCTCGCAAGCTGCCTGCCAAGCTGCAGGAGTTGTAAGAGATGCAGGATCTACACCAGCTGCCTTAAGAAGGTCAGCATTGTAACCAAGAGCAGTAGCCTCTACTGTGTAAGGGAATCCGATTGTTCCCATGTTAGCGTCAACAAGCTCGAATCCAGTCTTGTCTGTCCATTCCTCACCAGCAAGGTCAGCAAGCATGCCGTCCCAGTTAGCTGCCTGGTTAGCTTCAATAACGAAGATGTCAGGCATGTTGTCTGCCTGGTACATTTTCTTAAGCTCGTCAGATGCGTTTGTGTCGCCACCGATTGTCTCAACTACGAGAGTGTTACCTGTCTCTTCGTTGTACTTAGCAGCAAGAGCCTGCATCTGGTCGTTGATCTCTGGCTTACCATTGAGAAGACGAACCTCTCCAAGATCTCCAGCAGGAGCCTCAGCAGCAGGAGCTTCAGCAGTAGCAGTATCAGCAGGAGCTGCTTCTGTCTGTGTCTCTGCGTTGTCAGATGGTGTAGCATCTGTAGTGCCGGTTGTGCCTGTTGTTCCGCAAGCAGCCAGGGACAGTACCATTGTGCTTGCCAGCAGGGCTGACAATAGTTTCTTTCTCATTTTTTTCCTCCTTTGTTTGCACTTTTGTGCAAGTTGCCATAACTTATTTCTTTTCTGGCGGTTACTTTTGCGCATAAGTTGTACGTTAAATTCAAAATAGCACATGAAAGGTCAAAAAACAAGATGTTATGACCAAAAAGTCCGGTGCAAAATGTCGGCTTTGCTAGAGAAACCGCACATGGAGCGAACTTAAACGTATTCGCTAAAAAATAAAAAATCAATAAAACGTTTATAAAAATCATATTAAAGCATACAAAAATCCAACCTTATGCGCGTAAGCTGGATTTGTTCAGCTTGCACAAAAAAACACCTGCCTTGTTGTGATGTTCAAGGCAGGTGCATAAAGGTCATGCTGTTTACTTGTTTATATTTTTTACAGTATCACGAACAACTAAGTGAGTAGGGAGCTTTATCTGGTTGGGAGTTTTTTCCCCTCGAAGCTGTTTAAGAAGAGTATCAGCAGCGGTTATTCCCTTTTCTTTTACATCCTGATGGACAGTGGTAAGGGCTGGTCTGTGGAGCTGTGCCAGCATGTTATCGTCAAATCCCACAATGGATATGTCATTTGGGACCGAAACGCCTCTGTCCTGCAGGGCTGCCATTAGTGTTACTGCATAAAGGTCTGATACACATACGATAGCGGTGAACTCCTTTAATCTTTCGCAGATCTCATTAAGACTGCCTTCAAGTTCATCGGTTCTTGGCCTGATCTTCAAAAAGTCAGATTCCTTAAAAGTGATTCCTGCTGCCTGCAGAGCTTTTTTGTAGCCTGTAAGTCTTGCCAGGTCAACGCCTTTGGTGTTATCAGACAGGAAAGCAATTTTCCTATGGCCGTTGTCTATAAGATATTTGGTGATCTCAAAGGTGCCCTGTTCATCGTCAAGTCCCACATTGGTGAAGTGCTTAAGCCCCTCCAGTGAGTAGGTGTCAAGGCATACGATAGGTTTTTTATATCTCTCGCTGACTCTTATGCCGTCGTCGTCCAGCATACCAAACAGTATCAGACCATCTACATTCCAGGTTGATACATGTCTCATGATCTCAACAGTGTCACTTGATATGTACAGCATCATGAAGTACCCGGCGTTTCGTATGGTTTCCTCGACGCCACCTATGAGCTCAGCTACGAAGGGGTCCATGATGAGGTTTTCATATTTGTCGGCTCTTGCCTTAAGTGCAAAGCCGATGATCTTAGATTCATTCTGAGCAAGATTACGAGCGTTTATGTTTGGAACATAATCAACTTTTTTTAAAAATCTCTCCACCTTTTCCCTTGTATCCTCTGATACTTCCCCGGCTTTTCCGTGGATGACATTTGATACTGTGGTGGTGCTCATATTCAGTTGTTTTGCGATTTCTTTGATAGTTATCATGTTTTTCCGTTCTTTTTCCTTGGGTTTTGACAAAGAAAAAAAGTTAGTGTATGGTTTGTTCACAAAAATAACACGGCGGTTATCTTTTTGTCAAAACTTATGTAAGAGGAGAAATATGAATACAAAATATAACAAAATCACTGTTTTGGATGGAGTGCTCGATAAGCTTAAAAAAGCTCCTGAGAGTATTCAGAACATAGTGATCCCCAAGGACATTCCTCACGGCGATATGCCAGGGGATAAGGTGGAGATCGAAGAGGTTCACATTTCAAAGGCTAAGACGATCTTTCCTTTATTAGTAAAAGAACTTGTGGAAAAAATGTCAGCTAATCCTTATAACAGGGCTGTAGTAGCAGTTTGCGGCGGATCAGGTGTAGGAAAATCTGAAATTGCGTCACTTCTGTCATATATGCTTCAGACTGCTGGAATAGGCAGCTATACCATGTCTGGCGACAACTATCCACACAGGATTCCAATGTACAATGATGCTGAAAGACTTCATACATTCAGGGTATGTGGAATAAGAGGTATGGTTGACGCAGGTGTCATGAATCCTGAAAATGCAGATAAGATAAGAGAGCTTCAGAAGGCTGAAGATGACGCAAATAAGGCACATCTTGAGACTGACACATGGTTCAGAAGTTATTTTGAAGCAGGCAAAGATGGACTTAATGATTATCTTGGAACTCCAAAGGAAACAAACTTTGAAGAAGTAGATCAGATCATGAAAGCTTTCAAGGACGGAGCTGACAAGCTCTATCTTAAGAGGATGGGAAGGGATGAAGCTTCCCTTTGGTACGACCAGGTAGACATGAGTGACAAGCAGGTCCTTATAGTTGAGTGGACCCATGGCAATAGTGACTATATGAGTCAGGTAGATATTCCAGTTCTTTTAAATAGTACTCCAGAGGAGACTTTAGAGCACAGAAGATCCAGAAACCGCGATGGTAAGCTCGATAGCCCATTTACGATGCTGGTGCTTGAGCTTGAACAGAAAAAACTGGTGGATCAGGCTCACAAGGCTAAGATCATCATTTCAAAATCTGGTGAAATTTTAACATTTGAACAGTTTCAGAAACTCATGGGCTAAAACGGAGGTCTTAAGATGAGTAAATTTGTAGACAACGGTCCTATGCTCAATGCTTATCCTGACAGCTGCGGAGGAAGGCTCTCTGATATAGTAAGCGTGCTGTCTTTGAATGAGTTTAAGGATGTGTTTCAGTCTTTTTATATTCTTCCAAGTATCTTTAATACTGATCTGGACAGAGGATTTTCGGTAATTGACTACAACATCAATGAAGAAATGGCAGATAAAGAGGATATAGACAAACTGTCAGAGCTTGGGATCGACTTAAAGCTTGATTTTATCTTAAATCATGCATCAGTTCTTTCTCCCCAGTTCCAGGATCTTTTGAAAAATGGTGAGAATTCCAAGTACAAGGATTTCTTTATAAACTGGAACAAGTTCTGGGAAGGTTATGGAAAGATGAATCCTGATGGTTACATTGAGCCGGAGCAGAAATATATAAAGGACATGTTCTTTAGAAAGCCGGGGCTTCCAATCCTTATGGTGAGGATGCCAGATGGCAGGGACGTTCCTTACTGGAACACTTTTTATCAGGAAGTTCAGTATCCAAGGTTTGATGCCCAGGATCTGATGGAAAATATGGAGATTCAGTATCTGGCTGCCCAGAGACTATCTGAGATCGTGCGTGCGGGGCTTGATGAGGGGAAAAAGCCTTCCGAGATTGAATTTGGAAGATTTGAAAAGTACAAGGATCAGGTAGTGGAGCTTTTGGAGTCAAAGAGGCGCTACCTTGGACAGATGGATCTTAACATTAAATCTGATCTTGTGTGGGAACATTACAGGAACACTCTTAAGACTCTTTCTGGCTATGGAGCCAAGATCGTAAGACTGGATGCCTTTGCCTATGCTCCCAAGGAGCCAGGAAAAAAGAATTTCCTTAATGAACCTGATACCTGGGATGTTCTTGAAAAGGTTAAGAAGCTTGCTGATGAGTATGGGGTATCACTCCTTCCTGAGATCCATGCAAGCTATAATGAAAAGATCTATGAGACTGTGGCCGAAAAAGGCTACATGACCTACGACTTCTTCCTGCCAGGACTTCTTATCTATGCCATTGAAAATAAAAATGGACAGGTGCTGAAAGACTGGGCTATGGAGATCCAGGAAAAGAAGATAAGAGTAGTAAACATGCTGGGCTGCCACGACGGTATTCCGCTTCTTGACCTCAAGGGAATCCTCAAAGAGGAAGACATTAAGGGCATGATAGACACCATTGTCGGCAGAGGCGGTTTTGTAAAGGACCTTCACGGTGCCAAGAACATGTACTATCAGGTAAATGCAACATATTACAGTGCTCTTGGGGATGATGACAGGAAGATGCTCTTTGCAAGGGCAATCCAGATGTTCATGCCAGGTAAGCCTCAGGTCTGGTACCTTGACCTTTTCGCCGGGAAGAATGATCACGAGGCAGTGAAAAGAGCTGGTGCAGGCGGACACAAGGAGATCAACAGGACCAATCTTTCCAAAGAGCAGATAATGGAGGCCCTTAAAAAAGATGTTGTTAAAAAGCAGCTTGAGCTCCTGAGATTCAGAAACACCAATCCGGCCTTTGGGTTTGATAGTGAACTTAACATTTCATCTGAAGGAAGTGTTATGACTTTCACATGGAAAAAAGACGGCCACGAAGCTACGCTAAGGGCCGACTTCTCAGACTATAGCTATGAGATAAAATAAAAACAAGCCACGGGGGGCGGTTCTGTTGCTGGCAGGGGTGGACCATGGGGACGGGGTTAGTGGATCATTGGGAGTCATCCCAATGATCCACTAACCCCGTCCCCATGGTCCACCCCTGCCAGCAACAGAACCGTCCCCGTGGCTTGTTTAGTCCTTCAGATATGCTGCGAAATAGGTGGCGCCGACACACAGGCTGCCGCCTATTATATTGCCTATAGTTACAGGAATGAGGTTGGTCACAAGAAATCCGAAGACTGAAAGGCCTTGCGCTGAAATGCCATAAACAGAAGAAGCTATCATGCCTGCAGGGATGAAATACATGTTGGCAACGCAGTGTTCAAATCCGCCGATGATAAAGAGCATTACAGGAAACCACAGGGTCAGAACCTTGCCGGCGGCTTCTTCAGCTGCGAAGGAGCACCAGACAGCCATGCACACAAGGATATTGCACAGGATTCCCTTTAAAAGGCCATCCATAAAGGAGATGTTTGACTTGGCGGCTGCGGTGGCTACCACTGCCTGGGCAAGTTTTCCATCTGCAAAGGCGTAGGTGTGGGAGAAGTTGGCAAGAAGGGCGATGATGATCCCGCCCACCATATTTCCAAGGTAGACGATGCCAAGATTGCGAGCCATTCCTTTTATGGTAGCCTTTCCTGACAGAACAGGAACAATGATGAGGCAGTTCCCTGTAAAAAGCTCAGCGCCGCCAATGATCACCATGAAAAGTCCGATGGGAAAAACTATGGAGCTAATGAGCCTTCCAGTGGACGGATCAGGCGCACAGACAGAAGCTATCTGGCTTCCAAGGCCTCCAAGAGCAATAAAGGCTCCTGCCATGATCCCAAGAATAAAAGTCTTGCCAAAAGAAAGCCTGGTTTTGGCTGTACCTGCCGTTTCATAGGCTGCTGCGATCTGTGCTGGTGATTTCATACCTATACCCCCTCCTGATAATAAATCATAGCCCATATACATAATATAGTATCCCATACTATTTCAAAACACAAGATATAGTTTTTGCTATTGCGTTAACATTTAATGTATAATTGAATAAAAGTCATGAAAACAGGGGACTATTGATCATATGAATAAAGTGGTTTCTAATGGTGTTGCTAAAGTGCCGGTAGTGATGCAGATGGAGGCCTTGGAGTGCGGGGCTGCATGCCTTTCCATGATCCTTGCTTATTATGGAAGGTGGGTTGCCCTTGAGCAGATGAGGCTTGATTGCGGCGTTTCAAGAGATGGCTCCAATGCCAGGAATATCTTAAAGGCAGCAAGAAAGTATGGCCTTACAGCAAATGGATACAGGCTTGAACTGGATGCCCTGAGGGAAAAGGGCATGTTTCCCTGCATAATCCACTGGGACTATAATCACTTTATTGTACTGTGCGGATTTAAGGGCAATAAGGCCTATGTCAATGACCCTTCAAGGGGCAACGTGGCAATGCCAATAGAGGACTTTGCCAAGGGCTTTACCGGGATTGCTCTGATGTTTGACACCACTGAAGAATTTCAGCAGGGTGGCAAGAGAAAGAGTGTATTTGAGTTTGCCGGAAAGAGACTTAAGGATGCCAGGACTGCAGTTATCTTCACTGTAGCCATGACAATCTTTTCATATGTATTTAGTGTGGTTAATCCATTTATGTCTGAGTACTTTATGGATAATCTTCTTACGAAAAAGGCCAGCGAAAGCGCACAGCCTTTCCTGATCCTTTTAGGTATCCTTGCACTTGTCCAGATCATTGTGTCCTGGATATCTGCAGTCCATTCACTTCGAATTGACGGAAAACTGGCTATCAACGGTAGTACTTCATTTATGTGGAAAGTACTAAGGCTTCCTATGGAGTTCTTTTCCCAGAGAATGTCTGGTGATCTTATGATGAGACAGACCACCAATGAGGAGATCGCCAGCGCCATCGTTAACACCTTTGCACCTCTGTGCCTGAATACAGCAATGATGCTGTTTTACCTGGTGGTTCTTATCAGGTATTCAATTCCGCTTACGGTCCTTGGTGTAACCACAGTTCTCATAAACCTTATTTTGTCCAAGATAATTTCCGACCACAGGATAAATATTTCCCGAGGCCTTTTGATAGACAGCGGTAAGCTTCAGACCACCACTCTTTCAGGAATCAGCATGATAGAGACTATCAAGGCTAGCGGCGCTGAGAACGGCTTTTATGAAAACTGGGTTGAGCTAAAAGCAAGGGTTGATGAAAAAGAAGTCCAGTTCATGAGGGAAAACACCTACCTGGGCGCTTTGCCAAACATGATCACCAAGCTTGCCAACTACGGTATCACCTTCGCCGGCGTGTTCCTTGCAATGAATGGACACTTCACCGTCGGTATGATCACAGCCTTCCAGGGAATCCTCACATCCTTCATGGAACCTGCAGCAACACTGACTAACGCAGGGCAGACGCTTCTTGAGATGCGCACCGAGATGGAGCGAGTTGAGGATGTAATGGAGTATCCGACTGATGAGTACGCCGACAGAGAGGATGACGACAGCCACGAGTTCAAGAAACTCTCCGGAAATGTGGAAGTAAAGAATGTCACCTTCGGCTATTCGATCCTTGATGAGCCATTTATCAAGGACTTCTCCATGAATCTGACAACTGGCAAAAGAGTCGCCATAGTAGGCGGAAGTGGATGTGGAAAATCTACAATGAGTAAGCTCATCTCCGGACTTTATAAGCCCTGGAGCGGAGAGATCCTCTTTGATGGAAAGAGCATTTCCGAGATTGACAGAAGTACCTTCACTGGTTCAGTTGCAGTTGTTGACCAGGATATCATCCTCTTTGAGGATACAATAGAGAACAATATCAAGATGTGGGATGAGTCCATCGAGGACTTTGAAATGATACTGGCGGCAAGAGATGCCCAGATCCACGACGACATCATCTCCAAGCCTTCAGGCTATCAGTACAGATTATCTGAAGGTGGAAAAGACCTATCTGGCGGCCAAAGACAGCGACTTGAGATAGCAAGAGTCCTTGCGATGGATCCTTCTATCATCATTCTGGATGAGGCTACCAGTGCTCTTGATGCCAAGACAGAGTACGAAGTTGTAAAGGCCATCAAGGACAGAGGAATCACTCTTATCATCATCGCTCACAGGCTCTCAACCATAAGAGACAGCGATGAGATCATTGTTCTTGACAAGGGACAGATCGTGGAGAGAGGAACCCACGAACAGCTCCTTGAGCGGGGCGGATATTACAGTGCACTGGTAACAAATGACTGACTACTATACTTAGGAGTTTACAATTGGGCTGGTTTGACGAACAAATAAGACAAAGAAAAAGAATGGACGACGAGCTTTTCAGGGATTCCTATGACAATATTGCTCATAGGGTCCTGGGAGAGCCTGTTAAGAGAAAAGACTTAAAGACCAACATCAAAAATGCCATAGACGAAGTCTTTTACTACTACAATTACCCAAGGGTAGAGGTGCCACACAGCATTTCTGAGCCTCTGGATCAGATTGAGTATGCGGCAAACAGCGTTGGTATGATGAAGGCCAATATCAAGCTTGAGGGCAAGTGGTTTACTGACTGCTTTGGACCTATCATCTGCTTCTTTGAAGAGGACAATATGCCTATAGCTCTTTTCCCGCAGGGGTTTGGCAAGTATTACTACTATGACCCTGATACCGGGAAAAAGACCAGGGTTGGAAAAAAACAGGCTCAGCTCTTTAAGGAAGATGCAGTGGCGTTCTATGAGCCCCTTCCTCTTAAGCCGCTGGGGATTCCGGATCTTATTGGCTTTATGAAAAGGCGCCTTGCTGTTACGGACTACCTGTCAGTTGCGTTTCTTTCCCTGGCACTTGTGCTGGTGACAATGATACTTCCATATGCGTCACAGATCCTGACTGGCACAGTCCTTGACACCAAGGACTACGGGCTTTTCTGGGCCCTTGTTGTCACAATTATAGTGACGATCTTCTTTACCAGTGCCTTTGATGCTGTTAATAATGCAGTCATTGCAAGGATCAAGTGGAAGGTTACAATACCTGTTGAGCAGGCTGTAATGCAGAGAATACTTACTCTGCCAGCTCCGTTCTTTCGGAAGTTTTCAGCCGGTGAACTCTCCAGCAGGTCCAGCAGCGTCAATGAGATCTGCGAGATCATTATAGAGGACTTTTTCTCACTGGGATTTTCGTCCCTGTTTTCGCTGGTGTATATAATCCAGATCTTTGGGTTTGCGCCAAAGCTGGTAGTTCCGTCTCTTATCATCATGCTTCTTACGGTGCTGTTTTCAACCATATCGGTACTGATGCAGGTTGGGATCTCCAAAAGACGCATGGAGCTCCTTGCCAAAGAGAGTGGCCTTACCTTTGCCATAATAGGCGGCATTCAGAAGATCAAGCTTGCAGGAGCGGAGAAAAGAATCTTTGCAAAGTGGGCAAATCAGTATGCTGAAGGGGCAGCCCTCCAGTACAATCCTCCGTTCTTCCTTAAGATAAGCGGAGTTATCAACACTGCCATCTCTCTTATAGGAACAGTAGTGCTCTACGGAATGGCGATCAGCTCAGGCGTTTCCACCTCTGAGTACTTTGCTTTTAACATCGCTTATGCAACCATGTTTGCGGCATTCTCAGCTCTTTCCATGGCTTCGCTTTCAGTTGCCAAGATCAAGCCGGTTCTTGATATGGCAGAACCCATCCTTAAGGCAGAGCCTGAAAAGACCTTGAGGAAGGATATCGCAACCAGGATAAGTGGCGGTATTGAAATGAACGGCGTCTACTTCAGGTACAACGAGCAGACACCCTATATTCTTGAGAACTTTTCTGTTAAAATAAAGTCCGGCGAGTACGTCGCCATTGTAGGTAAGACAGGATGTGGCAAATCCACTTTGGTAAGGCTCCTTCTTGGTTTTGAGAAGCCTGAAAAGGGTGCAGTTTTCTATGATGGAAAAGACCTTGAGAGGATCGATCTTAAGTCGCTTCGCCGCAAGATCGGTTCAGTTATCCAGGATGGAAAGCTCTTTTACGGAGACATATTCCACAACATTGCGATCGCCTCTGAAAAGCTTACTCCGGATGAGGCCTGGGAAGCTGCAGAGCTGGCAGGTATCGCTGACGACATAAGGGCAATGCCAATGGGAATGCACACCATTATTGCTGAAGGTCAGGGCGGAATTTCCGGCGGTCAGAAGCAGAGAATCCTCATTGCAAGGGCTGTTGCAAGCAAGCCCAAGATCCTGATATTTGATGAAGCCACCAGTGCTCTTGATAATATAACCCAGAGGCAGATCTCTGAAGCCCTTGACGGCCTTAAGTGCACAAGGATCGTTATTGCCCACAGACTCTCAACTATCAAAAACTGCGACAGAATCCTTGTAATGGACGGCGGTAAGATAGTTGAAGAAGGCACTTACGATGCCCTTATAGCCAAGAAGGGATATTTTAGCGAATTAGTAGAAAGGCAGCAACTGTAAGAACATGATAAGTTATAAATGTCCAAACTGCAGCGCCGAGATGGTGGTGCATTCATCCGGGGACCTGGTTTGTCCCTACTGCGGAGCAAAAGAGAATTTCTCCGACGCAGAACTTGCTGGGTACAAGGCTTTCAGGATCCACATGCTGGAGTACTTAAAAGCCTGTGCTGATGCAGATCCGGACCCTGATAAGACAGACAGGATGTGGGACAGGGCAGAGCATCTGAGCCTGAAATCCAAAGATGGCGAAGAGGTGGTCATAAGTTACATCTACAGGGCAAAAGAGGGACAGGTGACATCTTACTTTACCAGGTATAATGTTATTTACCACTTCCCGAAGAGCTACAATAACCACACAGATATAATGGATGCAGGGGCACTTCACGGAAACCTGACATCCAAGGCTATAGGCGGGCTTTCAAAGCTCAACTACCCTCAGGCGGACCTAAGGCACCTTGAAAAGTGCTTCCCGCAGTACCAGGGAACCATAATCCTTGACGACGGAAGCCTTCTTCTGATATTCAAGAAACCTGAGGAATTCTATCCTCTTGAGCTATTTGGGGCTCTTTCAAAAGAGCATGTGGCGTGGATAATATCCCGTCTTGAAAATATCTGCTGCGTTCTTGAATACAGCGGCATTGTCCATGGAGACATAACTGCGGACAATATCTGCATCAATCCAAGGACTCACGAGGCAATGCTATTTGGAGCCTGGTGGGATATTTCTGATAAAAAGAAATCTCTTTTGCCAGAAGCAAATAAGGACCTGGTGGATCTTAGGAAAACTGCCAGGATGATCCTTGGATACAACGCAGATCTTAAAAAGGACAGCTTTGAGAGGTTCCTTTCTGAAAAACCAACTCATGATGCCTACAAGGATTTTGAGAATTGGGATAAAGTGATAGAAGACGCCTTTGGGGGAAGACGTTTTACTAAAATGAATTATTAAGTTTATGGAGGAGTAATTACAAAATGGGATACGGAAGTTATACAAGTGCGGACTGGTCTAAGCTTAGGGACTCAGCAGGAATTTCTGAAAGATCAACTGCTTCCCAGATATTTAAGAAAGTGGGAATGGAGGAGAAGTTCAACCCTAAGTTTGTAAATATGCGTGAAGCAATGGATTCTGAGGATCACCCAAATTCAACACCTATCATCATCGGACTTGATGTTACAGGATCCATGGGATATCTTTCTGAGGAGATTGCCAAGAACTCTCTTCATGAGACTATGATGAAGCTCTATTCAACCAAGCCAGTGGATGATCCACAGCTTCTTTTTGCAGCGATCGGCGATGTATCTGACAGGGCGCCTCTCCAGGTTACCCAGTTTGAATCAGATATCCGTATAGCTGAGCAGCTCCTTGATCTGTGGCTTGAGGGAAGAGGCGGCGATTCACCGGAGGACTTTGAACTTTTGTGGTACTTTGCTGCAAAGCATACCAAGATTGATGCCTATGAAAAGAGAGGCAAAAAGGGATTTATTTTCACCATTGGAGATGCGGACTGCCATCCTGAGGTAAGAGGTGCAGATATAGCAAATATCTTTGGGGATGACCCGGAGAGATTTACATCAAAAAAGCTTGCAGAGATGGCAGGGGAGAAGTACGAGGTCTTCCATATCGATCTTTCAGGCAACTTTACAAAGCCATTACACTTTAACAGTGCTATTCCGGGAAGGATCATTACTCTTGGAAAACAGAATGTAACTGCAATTCCTGAGGTTATCATTACTGTAATGCAGATGGCGGGTGGCATGAGCCTTGAAGATGCTATTGCGCAGTGGAGCAGCTACGCACAGCCTATTGTCAGAAACGCAGTAGAGGGTCTTGTTCTCAAGACACGTAAAAAAGGATTTTTCTTTTAATGTCCACTAAATTTTTCGTGGTTATTGGTAAAAACTTCGGTGATGAGGGTAAGGGGAGAGTGACTGATATCCTCGCAGACAGACTTGGAAAGAGCCTCGTGATCCGCCACAACGGCGGCGCTCAGTCAGGCCACACCGTAGTCATAGCTTCAGATGATGATAAACTGCCACATGCCGGCGCTCATGAAAAGAGATTCATCTTTCATGAGGTCGGATCTGGCAGTTTTTGTGGTGCAGACACGTTGTGGATAGATACCTTTTTCCCGGATCTTTTTAAGTTAAGGGAAGAGGTTGACTCTTTTATAGAAGTTTCGGGTATTGTCCCAAAGATATACTCCCTTCCTGATACAAACGTGACCATAGTCTGTGACGTGCTTTTTAACATGGCGCTGGAAACAATAAGAGGAACGAATCGCCACGGAAGCTGCGGCATGGGGATCTATGAGGCTTTCCTTCGCGTAAGGAACGGTTTTGGCCTGTCGGTAGCAAAGGTCAAGGCTTTAAGTGATGATGAGCTGTATAAAGAGCTTATCCATATAAGAGATTATTATTACAGACCAAGGATTGGTGAGATTTTTGGCGGAACCGGTGATTCTCAGTATTTAAAGGATATCTTAAATAACGTTGTCCTTAAAAATGCAGCCTATGAGATGAAGAGAAACGCAGATTATGTGGATGTTATCGAGACTGATCCAGTTTCTTTTCTTAACAGATATGAAAATGTTATCTTTGAAAGCGGTCAGGGGCTGCTGTTGGATGCAGAAAACACCAGATATGCGCCCCATGTGACCGGGTCAAGGACAGGTCTTACTAACCCTGCGGCCTTTCTTGACAGGTATGGATTAAAAATAGATGAGGTCATTTATGTGACAAGAAGCTATGTCACAAGGCATGGAGCAGGGGAGCTTCCATTTGAATGTGAGAAAAAAGCTCTCGGTGATCTGGAAACTGATACTACAAATGTGGAAAATCCCTGGCAGGGAACCATAAGATATGCACCTCACACATCGGTATATGACTTTATCGATCCGATGATCATGGATCTTAAAACGCTTAGCTACAGACCCAAAGTCACCTGCGCTGTCACCCACCTTTCAGAAACTAAAGGCAGGATTGTTTTTCAGGACAGAGAAAGTGATCTGACTGTAGCAGAGCTTGGCAATATCAGGGAAGTTTCCATGGTAATCGATGGGTTTTGGGAATTGCCTTAATGAGTTCACAAAAAGTTTCTTTGATTTTGTACACAAAATGGCATAGAATATAGAGAAGTTGTGTGCAATGTTTTATGGCAACAGGCCATATGAGGAATGTTATGAAAAAATTGGTAGAAATAAAGGATGTTAGCAAAGTCTACAATCCTGGGGAGAACGAGGTCAGAGCGCTTAATCATGTTTCCCTGACCATCGGAGAAGGAGAATTTGTAGCAATTATCGGACAGTCTGGTTCCGGTAAGTCTACTCTTATGAATATGCTTGGCTGTCTTGATACGCCAACCAGCGGCAAATACTATCTGCATGGACAGGACGTATCACATATGACAGATGATGAGCAGTCTGAAGTCAGAAACAGAGAAATTGGCTTTATTTTCCAGGGCTTTAACTTAATACCGTCACTGACAGCTCTTGAGAACGTTGAGCTTCCTCTTATATATAGAGGGGTTGGAAAAAAGGAGAGGGAGAGGCTTGCAAATGCCGCTCTTAACAGCGTAGGTCTTGAAAAGCGTAAGACCCACAAGCCCAACGAGATGTCCGGAGGTCAGCAGCAGAGAGTTGCCATAGCAAGGGCTATAGCCCAGGCTCCGCCAATTCTTCTGGCAGATGAGCCTACAGGTAACCTTGATACTGCCTCTACAAAGGAGATCATAAGGATTATCAAAAGGCTCTACTTTGAGGGCAGAACTGTTATCATAATTACCCATGATCCTGGCATTGCAGCACAGGCCAAGAGGATCATTACCATATCAGATGGAAAGATAACCAGTGACATTATGAACCCTGATTATAAGGAAGAAATTTAAGGGATGTAAGGGCCATGGGCCTGAAGTATGGAGGATATTATGGAAGAGAATAAGAACTTAGAGGAGAAGGTAGTAGATACAGCTGTAGATACTAAAGAGGCTGAGTCAAAAGATACTGCCACAGTAAATATTGCTACAGATCAGAACGTGATCAAGGAAACTACTGGAGCGTCTGTAGAAATCTACGATGAGGACGACAGCATTGATCTTTCAGATTCAACAAAAAAGAAGAAAAGAAAATTCAAGAAGAGATACATTCTTTTTGGAGTGTTAGCTCTTGGAGTTATCGGATTTATCATTGGCAGGATCAATGCAGCCAAGAATTCAATTGTGACTGTTGAAACTCAGGAAGTTGCACTTGGAAGTATTGAAAATATCCTTTCAATCTCCGGTACAGTTGAGAGTGCTGAGAACAAAAATTACTTTACAGAGGTGTCAGCTCCCCTTGAAACCGTCAATGTCAAGGTTGGTGATAAGGTCAAGGCCGGAGATGTTCTTTGTACTTACGATGCAGATGCTCTTGAACTTCAGCAAAAGAGCGCTGAGCTTGCAATCCAGCAGGCCAAGGGTAACTACAGTGCACTTTACAGCCCTGTGGGAGCAGCTGACAGAAAGTATGCAGAGGGTATGACTGCACAGCAGATCAACGACAGGATTGATGCTATAACAGCAGAGATCGATTCCCTAAACAGACAGATCACTGAAAAGACAAGCCGTATGAACCAGACACTTACTGACCTTCAGAAGGTGGCAAGGGATATCAACCAGAATGGTATATCTGACAGCCAGGAAGGTTATTTTGAAAGCGGTAATACTAACTATATATACAGGAATACAGAAGATACCAAGGAAAATGGGGAGTATACAGAACCAACTGAATACAACAAGCAGATGGCTCTGGCTGTCCAGGATTCAATTTCTGATGTTTCCTATGCTATCCAGAACGATCCACAGATCCAGGCATGGAACAATCAGATAACTGCCCTTAAGGAAGAACAGTCTCATCTTTCAAGTGCCAAGGCTTCTCAGGTTAACCCTGGTTCAGCTTCAGCAACCAAGGCTTCAATGGAGGCTACAGAGCTTACCCAGGAGGATACTCTTGGTAAGATAGAGGCTGCAAAGGAAGGCATCAAGGCTGATTTTAACGGCGTTATCACAGCTATGCCTGCTACAGTTGTTGAGGGAGCTACAGTGGCAAATGGCTCACAGCTCTTTACTATAGCAAACCTTGATGACGTGCAGGTTTCAATCTCAGTATCAAAGAGTGACCTTCCAAAGGTTTCAGTTGGTGAGAAGGTTGATATCACAATAAACGGCAAACAGTATCAGGGAGAGGTTACCAAGGTTTCCGGAACTGCAACCAAGAATGCCAATGGCGTTGCTGTAGTTGCAACCATCATCAAGGTTACCAATCCTGATTCAGATATTATTCTCGGAGTTGAGGCAAACAACAAGATCCACGCTCAGAAGGCTGATGACACAATAGTTCTTCCTTATGAGCTGATCCAGACAGATTCTACCGGAGACTTCGTTTATGTGCTTGAGAATGGCGTTGTAACAAGAAAAGACGTCACAATTGGCATCTCAACAAGTACAGATGCTCAGATCACTGAGGGACTGTCAGTTGGAGATCAGGTTATTTCATCAGATGTATCTCTCCTTACAGAGGGAATGGCAGTAGTAGTGGCACAGTAAAATGGGAAAATTTGGCGAGTATTTAAAAAGCGCAATTAAACAGATAATTGGTAATGGCTACAGAACTGCCATGACCATGCTTGGAATAGTCATTGGAATAGCGGCGGTTATCGCGGTTGTGGCTCTTGGTAATGGAATGAGTGCATACGTTACCAATTCCCTGAATGACCTTGCAGGTAATTACGGTATTTTTACCATGGATACAAGCAAGACTTCTGAACGCTTTACCCAGGATGACATTGACCTTGTTATGGAATATCTTCCTGACATCAAGGGAATGTCTCCAGATGTAGAGGGCTTAGGCAAGGTAAAGGGTAAAAAAGATACCTTCGAGTGCTATGTAAATGGTGGAACCCAGGCTTTTGAGCATGCTTTCAGCAACGGAATTGCCAAGGGCAGCTATTTTACGTCGCAGCAGGTAGAAACAGGAGCAAGAGTATGTGTAATGCTCCTTGATGACGCAAAAAAGCTTTTTGGCACAGAGGATGCGGTTGGAAGAGAAGTTGACATCACCGTGAACGGTAAGACCGCTACCTACACCATAATCGGACTTCGTGATCACATGAATGATATGTATCAGTTCATTATGGAGGGGCAGGATTACTACGCTCAGATAGAAATGCCCTACACGGCAATGGGCTCTGATTTTGATATGAAGACCGATGAGTTTTCCCAGGTCATCCTCTTTGATGATCAGTCAACACTTAATGAGTCAGTTAACAAGGCAAAAGAGATCCTGACCAATAAACACGGGCTTCGTGGTACCACAGCTATTTCAGGCTACAGTATGGCGGATTTTTCAGATCAGCTTGATAAGATCCTTGGCTACGCTCAGGACTTTCTTTTACTTGTATCAATAATCTCTCTGGTGGTTGGTGGTATCGGTGTTATGAACATCATGCTGGTATCTGTTACTGAGAGAACAAGAGAGATCGGTATCAGAAAATCCATAGGAGCCAGTACCGGTGCTATTCTGACCCAGTTTTTGGCAGAGTCAGCTATCCTTACTCTTCTTGGAGGAATTGTTGGGATAATCCTTGGGATCATCCTTGCGTATATTATCTGCTCGGCAATTGGATTCGACGTTATCATCACGCCCTCCTCGGTTGCAGGTGCAGCTCTTTTCTCAATCCTGATAGGTCTGTTTTTTGGAATCTACCCTGCCAGAAAAGCAGCCCTCATGAAACCAATCGACGCCCTGAGACTATAATGCCACGCCATTTACAGCTTTCTGAGACATTACTGAGCGCTGTGAATGGTGACTATTGTGTGGTATAATATTGTAGATTAATTGTTTTTTGGGGTGAGACGTGAGAGAGATTATAGATCAGCTTCTACAGGGAAAATATGTTTATACGCAGAGGAATCTGGATTTCTCAACTGCTCGTATAGAGATAAGCCTTGGACCCGGTGAGGCGTCTAGTGGCTCTTTTACTATCTTCGGATCTGAGAATGCCTTTTTAGAGGGTAAGGTGACCTCATCAGATCTAAGGATGGAGGTCATTACCCCTGATGTTTCAGGTTCTCCCTACGAAGTATCCTATAGGTTCAATGCCCTTGGAATGTCCCATGGGGACGTTATAAAGGGAGATTTTCGTATAATATCTAATCAGGGAGAGTACGTTCTTCCCTTCGTTGTCACTGTAAGGGCGCAGGTTGTTGCAAGTAGCCTTGGTGATATCAAGAATCTATTTCATTTTGCAAATTTAGCAAAGACAGATTGGGATGAGGCAGTCAGCCTCTTTTATTCTGCTGACTTCATATCGGTACTTAAGGGCAATGACGCTCAGTATGAGAGCCTTTACAGGGGCCTTTCTGAGAATCCTGACAATGAGCAGAATGTTGAGGAGTTCCTTATCTCCATCAACAAGAAACAGCCTGTTTCTTTTGTTATAGATCAGGAGTCCCTGCAGATAGATTTTACCGGCCTTAATGGCGACCACGGCATTATCATAACCAAGAACGGATGGGGCTATACACACCTGTTTGCTGATGTTGACGGTGATTTTATTAGCCTTGACAAATACGAGATCGGTGAGGATGACTTTACTGGAACAACAGCAAGAGTCAGGATGCACCTTATTTATGAGAAACTACATGAGGGCAACAATTACGGTCGCATTAGATTCTACAATAACTTTACTGAGGTGATCTTCCCGGTAACCGTGGCTGTCCACTTGTCAGATAATCATCTGACAGGGGACTATCAGGAGATGAAGAGACTCACTGTGGACCTGGTGAGGACCTATGAGAACTTCAGCTGCAAGAAGATAACTTCAAGAGCATGGCTCTCTGAAACTGGCAAGATCATCTCCAAGATGAACGCCATCGACGACAAGAACCTGGAGGTAAGACTTTACACCGCCCAGTACTACATAACTGCAGGCAGGGTCAATGAGGGCAAGTGGATACTTGATCAGGCTGAAAAAGAGGTCCTGGATACCGACGGGGATACTCTTTACAGCTATTTCCTGTACCTGTCCACACTTTGCAGCAGAGAGGACGCCTACATCAACGACATCTCTGAAAGGCTGGAGGGGATATTCAGGAGAAACCCTGATAACTGGCGTATTGCATGGCTCCTTTTATATATTTCAGAGGAGTACACCACAAGCACGTCCCGCAAGTGGATGATGCTTGAAGAGCAGTTCTCCTACGGCTGCAGGAGTCCTATCCTGTACCTGGAGGCAATGAATCTTTTAAATGATTCCCCTTCGATACTTACCCGACTTGATAACTATGAGCTCTTTGTCCTTGAATATGGGGCAAAAAAACAGATCATATCCTTAAATCTCATCGACCAGATAGTATATCTGTCCATGAGAGTCAGAAACTTTGACATGAGGCTCTTTAGGATATTAAAGGCCTGCTATGAGATAAGGGAAAACAGCGATGTCTTAGAGGCTATCGTATCCCTCCTTATCAAGGGAGGCAAGACTGCACCCTTTGCCTTTGAGTGGTATCAGAAGGGCGTTGAGAATGAGCTTCGAATAACAAGGCTCTACGAGTACTACATGATGAGCATCTACACCGATGAGAATGGGCTTTTGCCTTGCGACATCAACAAGATGGTCCTTATGTACTTCTCCTATCAGAGCGACCTTGAATACGACAAAAATGCAATACTTTATAGATACATCCATGAGCACAAGGAGGATTACCCTGAGCTCTATGATTCCTATGTTCCACAGATAGAGAAGTTCCTTATGGCTCAGCTTGACAAGGGAAGGGTTACCAGGGACCTTGGGTACCTCTACAAGAACATGCTCACAAGACAGATGGTAGATGCTGCCAATGCTTCCAAGGTGCTGTCAGTTCTTTACACCTCTGAGATCAAGGTGAGTGACAACAGGATAAACGGCGTTTGCGTTGTCTATGACAAGTGTGAGGGCGCCATGAGATATCCAGTGGTGGACGGAGTATGCTATGTGCCACTTTATGGCAGTGATTACACAGTTCTTTTGACTGATCACGAAGACAACAGGTATGCAGGCAGTATCCCTTACACCAATACCAAGCTGATGCTGCCAGGGAGACTTGCTGCCTATGCGATCCCTTATATCCAGAAGGGAAAAGAGAACCTGGATCTGTTCCTTTGTGACCTGGGAAAAAATGCCTACACCATCGACATGGACAACGTGGGCAGATACAGAGATCTTGCAGCTTCTGACCTTGTCAGAAAGAGCTTCAGGAACGATATTTCAGGAAATCTCATAAGGTACTATTACGACAACGACTTTACAAGGCAGCTTGCTGAGTATGTTTTTAACATAGACCCCACAGACCTCGACAGTCAGAAGAGGGCAGAAGTCTTAGAGATCATGGTAATGTCAGGGCTCTATGACAAGGCTATGGAGTGGGTCAAGACCTTTGGATGCTTCTCAATAGATGCAAAGGTAATACTTAAGCTGTGCGTGCGCCTTCTTGACAAGGGCACTTTGGAGCCAGGGGAAAAAGAGCTTGAGATAGCAAACTACGCTTTCAGA
The DNA here is from genome assembly GCA_015056565.1 of Butyrivibrio sp. Lineage (GTDB taxonomy): Bacteria > Bacillota > Clostridia > Lachnospirales > Lachnospiraceae > Butyrivibrio. Next base: position 271,314 of record SVGB01000001.1, on the reverse strand, counting down.
TCAGGCAAGTATGATGAACAGCTTCTCAATTTCCTTATAGCTCATTACAACGGAACCCTTAAGGAGATGAGGGACATCTGGAGGGCAGCAGAGTCCTTTGGGCTTGATACCTATGCTCTTTCAGAGAGGATCATCATTCAGGGACTGTACAGCGGCTCTTACATTGGGGAGAAGATGGAGATCTTCAAGAACTACGTAAAGAGTGGCGGAGTCGCTGATGTTGAGATGGCGTTCCTGTCCCAGTGTTCTTACGACAGTTTTGTAAAGGGTACAGTGACAGACAGATTTGTCTTTGACAGGATAGAGAAACTAGCCCTTGAGAATATGCCGCTTTCAGAGGTGTGCGAACTTGCATACCTTCGCTACTATGCAACAGACAGGAAGTCGGAGGAAGAGGTGAACGAGGAGGTTGCAGCAAGATTCCTTCGCCGCCTTCTTTCCAAGGATGTTTACTTTTCTTTCTTCCAGGAATATTCAGGGATCCTGCCGGATATGGTGCAGTTTATCGACAAGACCATGCTGGAATACAGGACCCGCCCCGATGCAGTCTGCAAGGTGCACTACAGGCTTGATAACGACTCTGACAATGAGTACAAGGTGGTGCCTATGCGCCAGATGTATGATGGCATTTATGTTTCAGATTTTGTCCTGTTCTTTGGAGAGCAGATGCAGTACTACATCACTGAGCAAAATGGTGAGGAGGAGATCCTTACTGAGAGCGGAACCATCCAAAAGAGTGACATCATTGGAGGACAGCTCCCTGGAAGATTTAGCCTTATCAATGACATCATGATCGGTGAGACTCTGCAGGACTACGATACTGTGGACAACCTTATTGGAGAGTATTTCAAGAAAAAGTTTATTTGTGACAAGCTCTTTTCCGAGATGGATATGGAAGATAGCAAGGAAGGATGATAGACGATGCTTTTTGGTAATTCTGACTCAAGGCGATTTGTCCTGGGGTATGATCTGGGGGATAAGGTATCCCAGATCAGCTACCTGGCGTCAGATGCAGATATGCCTGAAACTCTGTCGGTTCTGGCAGGGAGCGAACTTTATAATATCCCCACTGTCCTGTGCAAAAGAAAGGACGTCAATCAGTGGTTCTATGGCAAAGAGGCCGTAAGGCACATTGAGGATGGCGACGGAAGCAGGGTGGATGGCCTTATTGCTGCCGCCAAGGAAGGTAAGCCTGTTATGGTGGGTGAGGCAGAGTATGACCCGATAGCGCTCCTTACTCTTTTTGTAAAAAGAAGCTTATCCCTCCTGTCACTGGATGTTTCCATGGACAACGTGGACGCCATCATGTTTACCACAAGAAGTCTTGACCACCGCATGGTGCAGGTACTTAACGCTGTGACAGCAGCTCTTGAGCTTAAGACTTCAAATATCTTCTATCAGAGCCATGAGGAGAGCTTTTACAACTACATGCTCTATCAGCCGGATGACCTGGCCAGACACACGGTTCTTGCCTGTGACTATGACCTTGAGGAGCTCTCTGTTTTTAAGATGACCCTTAACACCAACACCAAGCCAGTTGTTGCCACAATAGATGTAGAGAATTATGACGACCTTATGCTGCCCACGGGCTTTCCCAAGGATGCAGCTCTTTTCCACAAGACCTGTGAGAGGCTGGACGATGAGTTTTTGACCATCATGCAGAAGGTCTGTGAGGAGAGGATAATCTCCACAGTGTTCCTTCTGGGAGATGGTTTCCACGAGAAGTGGACCAAGAGGTCTCTGGAATTTTTGTGCAGGACAAGGCGCGTGTTCCAGGGGAACAATCTCTTTAGCAAGGGCGCCAGCATAGCCGCAAGAGAGAGGGTGGCACCCACCGGAAATGGCAGCAGGTTTGTATTCCTTGGGGAGGACAAGCTTAAAGCCAACCTTGGGATCAGGCTGCTTAAATGCGGAACAGAAGTTTACCATGCGCTGCTGGATGCAGGTGTCAACTGGTACGAGGCTGAGACTTCCCTTGATATCATCATGGACCCCAGCGGGATACTTAACATAGAGGTTACGCCCCTTACCGGCGGTCGCCCCAAGGTGGTACAGCTCTATCTTGACGGCCTTGTGAAAAGACCTGCTGGCACCACAAGGCTTCACATATCCATGAGCATGAGCAGTGTAAATACAGTAAACGTCAAGGTTACGGACAAGGGCTTTGGCGAACTGTTCCCTGCAACAGGCAAGGTTTGGGAGCAGACCATAGAGGTATAGACCAATGAGTAAACCGATCTTATGCATAGGAAGCTATGCAGAAAATCCATATCACATAGAGAAGATTGGCAGAAATGTCTACTGCATTGAGGAGCTGTGTTACTGTATTGTCAAAAACGCATTTCTTCTTGATGAGGAGAGCTTTGGAAGTTCTCTTTTCGACTGGATCGAGGAGGAGTGCAGCCTTGTAAAGCTCGCTGACGAGCTTAGGAGCATGTACGCCAAGAGGTGTTCCATGGCTGCTCTTGCAGGAACCATCCTTGATTATGTTGGTTACAACACCAGGAAGGAAGTGGACAAGACTGAGGAGATCCTGCGTGGCAATGCTGGCATGGATGTCTACCATAAAAAGATGGCAAGGGCAAACTTCCTTCTTAAGAACGGAAGGTATGCCATGGCATTCAGGGAGTATGAGTTTTTGCTTGCCAATACTCCGTCCATCGACATACATCTTCGGGCCAGGATCGAGCACAATGAAGGTGTTATGTACGCAAGGCTCTTTTTATTTGACAAGGCGGCAAAAATGTTCCTTAAGGCATATGAGGACGGGGGAGATAAAGAGTCTTATTACCAGTACTTATCTGCAGTCAGGATGGATCTTTCAAACAAGGAATACGTTTCTTTTATTGCTGATAACGACGAGGCCTATGAGGCTTCCATGGAAATAGAAAAGAGAATGAAGGAAGCTGAGGATCTGTATGCTTCCAGCGAGGATAACCACAGACTGGGCACACTTTCTGTCTACAAGGCAGAGGGCAAGATGCACGAGTACTATGATCAGGTGGGCGAGATAACTGACAAGATGAAGCTTACTTACAGAGAACTGGTAAAAGACAGGGTGAAATAAATGGGCTTTTTAGACATCTTTTCAAACAATCACAGAGACGAGGACTGGGAGGAGCAGACAAGGCTCCAGGACTGGAATGACATTGTCTACACCAGAAAAGACGTGGACATGGATGACCCGGTCCAGAGGCGTGAGTATATTGGAAGCTGCCTTCTTCAGATGCAGGAGGCGTCAAGAGAACTTGATGCCCTGGAGTTTGAGTACAACGATGTCACGAGCCATCTTCGTGACATGGAGGAGATCGATGCACTGCCACCTGAGCAGAGGGCTGAGATTGACGAGTGCGCTCAGAAGATTGTGGATTCTCAGGTCGCCAAGGAGAAGTTTGGCAAAAGAAAAAGCAAGATGACCGATGATGAATTCGAGCGCATGGAAAGGCTTCAGAAGGATGCCAGGTCAGGGGCTGGGAAACTGGCTGAGGCTGAGAGTTACCAGAAGAAGATCAGAAACGATCTTAAGCGCCTTGACAGCGAGCATGAAGCCTACATGTTTCAGGAAGAGGAGCTGCTTAACACCATAGAAAACACCAAGAGGCTCATCATTGCAATTGGGGTAGCACTTGTGGTGATACTGATATTTCTTTTGTCGCTTCAGTTTGCTCTTGGGCTTAACGTAGTATATGGCTACATGCTGACTATCCTTTTGTCGGCAGTTGCTATCACGGTTTTGTATGTTCAAAATTCCAATGCAGCAGTTGAACTTAAAACAGTGACAAAGTCCATCTCAAGGCTTATAATGCTTCAAAACCAGGTTAAGATAAGATACGTAAACAACACCAACCTTATCGACTATCTGTGTATCAAATACGGTGTAAACTCTTCAAGAGAACTGACAGATCTCTATGATCGCTACGAGCAGGAAGTAAAAGAGAGAGCGAAATTCGAGGATGCAAGAAAGCTCCTTGATTCCAATGAAAAAGACCTTATCTATATGCTCCGCCACTACAGAGTAAAAGACCCGGATATCTGGATCCACCAGGTTGAGGCGCTTCTTGATCACAACGAAGAGGTAGAGATAAGGCACAGCCTCAATGTCCGCAGACAGTCCCTTAGAAAGCGCATGGAGTACAACAGGGATGTGGTTGCTGGAAATGCCAAGCTTGAGATTGAAGATATGGCAAGGCAGTATCCCAAGTACACTCAGGAAATCCTGGATATGGTATCAAAGTATGAGGATAAGTATGAATGATCGCGAAAGCTGCTTTTTAGCGTAGCAATCCGTATAGCATTCATTTATAATATTATTCAAAAAAAGAGGAGAGTATGAAAAAATGAGTACAGACCGCTATGTAAGCCCATTGTCAGAGCGTTATGCAAGTAAGGAGATGCAGTATATCTTTTCACCTGACATGAAATTCAGAACCTGGAGAAGACTCTGGATAGCACTTGCTGAGATAGAGCAGGAACTTGGACTTCCTATTACAGATGAGCAGATTGAAGAACTCAAGGCCCACAAGGACGACATCAACTACGACGTTGCCAAGGCAAGGGAGAAGGAAGTTCGCCACGATGTAATGAGCCATGTTTATGCTTATGGAACCCAGTGCCCTAAGGCTAAGGGAATCATCCATCTTGGAGCAACAAGCTGCTATGTTGGTGACAATACTGATATCATCGTGATGACTGAGGCTCTTAAGCTTGTTCGCAAAAAGCTCATCAATGTCATCGCTTCTCTTTCTAAATTTGCTGAAGAGTACAAGGATCAGCCAACTCTTGGATTTACCCATTTCCAGCCTGCCCAGCCTACAACAGTAGGAAAAAGAGCGTGTCTGTGGCTTCAGGACTTTACAATTGACCTGGAGGATCTTGACTATGTCCTTGATAACATGAAGCTTCTTGGATCTAAGGGAACAACAGGAACCCAGGCTTCTTTCCTTGAACTCTTTGACGGAGACCTTTCCAAGGTTGACAAGCTTGATCCAATGCTTGCAGACAAGATGGGCTTTAAGGGATGCATGGCAGTTTCAGGCCAGACCTACAGCCGCAAGGTGGACATGAAGGTTATCAATGTCCTTGCAGGTATCTGTTCATCAGCAACCAAGATGGCACAGGACATCAGACTTCTTCAGCACCTTAAAGAGGTTGAGGAGCCATTTGAAAAGAGCCAGATCGGTTCATCAGCCATGGCTTACAAGAGAAATCCTATGAGAAGTGAGAGGATCTGCTCACTTTCAAGATACGTTATCATAGATACACTTAACCCTGCTATCACTGAGGTTTCACAGTGGTTTGAGAGAACCCTTGATGATTCAGCTAACAAGCGTCTTTCAATCCCCGAGGGATTCCTTGCAACCGACGGTGTTTTGGATCTTTGCCTCAACGTTGTAGACGGCCTTGTAGTTTACCCTAAGGTTATTGAAAAGCACATGCTCTCTGAGCTTCCATTCATGGCAACTGAGAACATCATGATGGATGCAGTTAAGGCAGGCGGAGACAGACAGGAACTCCATGAGAAGATAAGAGAGCTTTCCATGGAAGCAGGTAAGACTGTTAAGGTTGAAGGTAAGGATAACAACCTTCTTGAGCTTATTGCAGCTGACCCGGCATTTCCACTTACTCTTGAGGAACTCAAGGCATCAATGGATCCTAAGAAGTACGTTGGATGCTCTGCTCACCAGGTAGAGAAGTTCCTTTCAGAAGTGGTGGGACCTATCCTTGATGCTAACAAAGATGACCTTGGTCTTACAGCTGAGATCAATGTGTAAGATATAGGAGCAACTATGAAGATCACTGACATATTTAAGAATAAAGAAGTAACCTTGTCCTTTGAGGTGTTTCCTCCAAAGACTGACGCCGGATACGCTGCAGTTGAGAAGGCAGCAGCAGAGATAGCGGCACTTAAGCCTGATTTTATGAGCGTAACCTACGGTGCAGGAGGCGGGACCAGCAAGAACACCGCTGCAATCTCCTCAGACCTTCAGGATAAATATGGCGTAACTGTTTTATCACACCTTACCTGTGTATCCTCCACCAAGGATACAGTAAAGGCCATGATCTCTGAGTACAAGAACAGAGGGATTGAGAACATCATGGCTCTAAGGGGAGATATCCCCAAGGAAGGCCGCATCTGCTACGACTACGATCATGCCACAGAGCTGATAAGGGACATCAAGTCAATTGATGAGAACTTCTGCATCGGCGGAGCCTGCTACCCAGAGGGCCACGTTGAGTGCGCTCGCCAGTCTGAGGACATTGAGCATTTAAAAGAGAAGGTTGATGCAGGATGTGACTTCCTCACAACCCAGATGTTTTTTGACAACTCTACTCTCTATCAGTTCCTGTACAGGATAAGAGAAAAGGGCATCGAAGTACCTGTTCTTCCAGGCATCATGCCTATTACCAATGCCAAGCAGGTATCAAGGAGCGTTGCACTTTCAGGTTCAACCATTCCTCAGAAGATGAAGATCATGGTGGACAGATTTGCAGATGATCCTGAGAAGATGAAGGAAGCAGGCATCATATACGCCAGCGATCAGATCATCGATCTTATCAGTAACGGTGTAAGCCACATCCACGTTTACTCTATGAACAAGCCTGACATCGCTGCAGGCATCATGAGAAATCTGGCAACCATCATCAGATAATAGAATGGCTGGAGCATATATGGCTCCAGTCTTTTTTAAATCTGTTATAATATACAATTAAAAGACTCTTAAAAAATGGAGAGATAAAATGGAAGTTACAAATACAAACAACAACATCACTGAGGAGGAATTTCAGTACTCCCAGGAAGTTTTAAAAAAGCTTTCAGACTATTTTGAGAAAAAGGTAGTAGGACAGGGACAGCTTAAGTTCTCACTGGTGGGAGCAATTGTGGCTGACGGACACATCCTTATTGAGTCAGTACCTGGCCTTGCCAAGACCACAGCAGCCAAGGCAATATCCGATGCTGTGGATGGTAAGTTTGCAAGGATCCAGTGTACACCGGACCTGCTTCCTGGAGACATTATCGGAACCCAGATCTACAACCAGTCCACAGGCAAGTTTGAGAACATCCTCGGACCTGTTTTTGCAAACTTCGTTCTTCTTGATGAGGTCAACAGGTCAAGTGCCAAGACTCAGTCAGCAATGCTTGAAGCCATGCAGGAGAAGCAGGTCACCATCGGTGGAAAGAGCTATCACATGCCTGAGGATATCTTTATAGTAATTGCAACCCAGAACCCTATAGAGCAGGAGGGAACATACCCTCTTTCAGAGGCACAGACTGACCGTTTTCTTATTAAGGAAGTCATCACATACCCTACAGCAGGGGATGAAGTTGAGATCTTAAACAGGATCGAGACCGGAGCGATTTCAAAGGTTGATCCTCCAGTTCTTTCTATCAAGGACGTTGACAGGCTTCAGGATATCGCTGAGAGAGTCTACGTAGATGACGCCATCAAGTGGTACATCTCCAGCATAGTTGTGGCTTCAAGAAGAGCCAGTCAGATCCAGGGCCTTGAACTTGCCAAGTACATAAGGATCGGAGCAAGTCCAAGAGCTTCCATAGCTTTCCTTAAGATGGCCAAGGCAGCAGCTCTTATCCAGGGCAGGACCTATGTAACTCCCGAGGACGTCAAGCAGGTCAGCCACCAGGTACTTAGGCACCGCATAGGCCTTAACTATCTTGCAGTAGCTGACAACGTGCCTGTAGAGGCTGTTATAGACGCCCTTGTTAATTCAGTGAAGGCACCATGATGAAGATCGATTACGAGTATCTGTCAAAAATAAGAAGAGCAGTAGCTCTTTATACAAAGAGAAAGACATCAAACATCCTTGACGGCGATTTCCACTCTGCCCACAGGGGCCGCAGCATGGATTTTGATGACCTTAAGGAATACACCTATGGGGATGATGTCCACGATATCGACTGGAAGAGCTCATCCCGCATGGGTTCTATTCTTGTGCGCAGATATGAGACATCCCGCCGCCATAACGTGATGTTCATCTGCGACAGAGGCCTTAAGATGCTGGGAGATACCACAGCAGGCGAGAGCAAGGCAGAGCTTATGATGATGACTTTTGGAACCCTTGCTTATATCGTTGGCAGGAATGGAGCTGACTTTGCCCTGTCCTATGCAGGAGGCACCCACGCCACCACCAGTATCTTCAAGTCAGGAACTGACCACCTTGAGAGTCTTCTTTATGACTATGAAAAGAGTGTGGACTCAGACAGCACTGTTTCCCTTACGGATACGATAAAAGAGGTGCTCAACACAGTCCATAAGAGGATGATCATTTTCATCCTTACAGATATAGAAGGATTAAGTCAGCTGGATCCAGGCGTTGTAAGGAGCATTACTGACAATAATGACCTCATGATCATAAACATTGAAGATGCCTTTCTTACTGGGGATCAGGTTTTTGACAGCGACCTTAAGGTCTACGAGAGATTCTTTTTATCCCATTCAAAGGCCCTTCATGAGGAAGAGGTAAGGCAGAGGCAGGAGATAATAGATGGCGTGTCCCACACCTGTAAGCAGCTTCGGGCAGCCATGACAACAATCTCCAAGCAGGAAGATATTATTGAGAGCGTTATAACGCTCCTTGAAAGGTATAGAAATGGTTACTACGGTTAAACTTCAGGCGCCATTTGAATATAGCTGGATCGTCACATTGGCCACCATCATACTTGGCATCATCGCAGCGGTGATACTTATCTATGTGGTAAAAAAGCTTTTGGACCTCAGGGAAAAAGCTACCGCCAAACGGCCAAGATATCACAAGGTCCATCTTACACCGGAAAATCTTGCCAAGATGAAAAAGGATTACATCGGAAGGGTATCGGCGCTGCTTAACGGATATCTGTCAGGGAAGCTGACAAAGAGGGACGGATACCAGAAACTTAGCGGTATCATCAGAAGTTTTGTCCACGAGGTCACAGGCATCAATGTAGAATCCTTTACAGTCAAGGAAGTTAAGGCACTGGGCATCAGGAAACTTGACGAACTTATGGAAGAGTACTACGTACCTGAGTTCGCTGAGGATGAGAAGGCTGAAAATAAAGATTTTGCTGCTTCCTGCAGAGTAGCAATGGGAGTGATAAATTCATGGAGCTGACGCTTATGTATAAAGAGGTTGTCATAGTGGGGGTATGCGCTCTGCTGGCAGCTCTTTTGATAATCTATCTGGTTCATAAGAAGAGGACTGAGAGCTTTGAGGGTGGCCTTAAGGCAGCTAACACTGCAAGGATCAGAAATTCCAAACTGTACAGATCCTTAAATATCAGGTATAGGATACTTTCTGGCATTTTCCTTGCCGGAATGGTCCTTGGGATAGTGGCAGCTCTTTTCCTGGCTGCAAGGCCATATAAGACCGACGATGTGGTAAGCGGTGTCAAGAAAAGAGATATCATCCTGTGCCTTGACGTGTCCTACTCTCTGTATGATCTTAACGCGGAGATCGTTGACTACTACAAGGGCGTCGTTGCTGGTCTTGACGGGGACAGGTTTGGAATAAATATCTTTAATACCTCGTCTGTAACCTACGTTCCCCTGACTGATGACTACGACTACATCTTAGATCGTCTGGATGAGCTGGATGGCTATTTTGCCATGCAGAAAGAGTACTTTGAGGAGTACTATACAGTTTACGACAGCTTCGATTATATGCCGGATGACAAGTATGCAAGATATGCAGAGCTTCAGGATAAGCTTGATTACTTTGAGGCAGGAACCCTGTACGAAAACTGGTACAGAGGATCTTCTCTTATCGGAGAAGGTCTTGGTACAGCCCTTTACTCTTTTCCCTACCTTGGTAGTTCTGAGAGGACCAGGGTCATCATCATGAGCACCGACAACGAGAATAACTCATTTGTCAGGGAGGTGCTCAATCTCAAAGAGGCAGCAAATTACTGTAAAAAGAACAAGGTCACAGTCTTTGGTATTTTCCCGTCGGAGGAGAAGTTCTATCTGCCAGAGGAGTACGACTATTCATCCTGTCTGACAGGATTTAAGGAGGCAGTTGAAACTACCGGGGGCAAGTTCTACATAAGGACCAGGTCCCAGACTGTAGAAGAGATCGTCAAGGATATCCAGAAGCAGGAGGCCATGCTTGTTAAAGTCGTTATGACAAGGCAGACCATAGACCTTCCTCGGATTCCATTCATTATAATGCTGGGGTGCCTCATTGCAGGGTGCCTTGCAGGATTGGTATTACAAAAATGAGCATTAAACCTATACTTCCAGTTGGAGTGCTGCTCCTTGTGATCGCATCGCTTTTTGGCATCACGGCAGTGCTTATTATCAGAAATAAATTTAATACCAGGGATAAGTTCTGGACACTCCTCAGGATGTCTGTTATCTATGTCCTGATGCTGGTCATTGGCCTTCGTCCTGTGATCCCTGAGACTCAGTACGAGTTTGCCACCAAGAACCTGGACGTTTTATTTATCGTGGACAATACCATCAGCATGTGGGCCCAGGATTACAATGGCAAAAGGGAGAGGATGAAAGGCGTCATCAAGGACGCAAACTCCATCATCAATGAGCTTGCAGGCAGTAACTTTGGCCTTGTGACCTTTGACGATACTGCCCATGTATTGTCGCCTTTTACCCAGGATATGCAGTACATCAAGGACCTGTTTGACACCTTTAAGTCTCCTGACAGCGACTACGCCAAGGGGAGCGATCTGTCAATTCCCTATCAGGACATTGACGCCCTGCTTCGTTCTTCAGCAAGGAAAGAGAACCGCAAGACAATCGTGTTCTTTATAAGCGACGGTGAGATCACCAATGGAAAAGAGCTTGTGGACTACTCGGAGCTTGCCCAGTATATTGACGCTGGAGCTGTTCTTGGTTATGGAAGTGAAACTGGCGGCAAGATGAAAGAGGACTTTGGCTATGGGTACATCTACGACTATAGTACCCACAAGGATGCCATCTCTAAGATCGACGAAGAGAACCTCAACAAGATCGCAACAGACCTGGGGCTCCAGTACCTTAATATGAACAGCGGAAGTTCCGCTCTTGACGGCGCTGTTGAAATAATAAAAGAGAGCAGTAAGACCATCATTGAATCAGGAAATGGTGCGGAGATAGAAAGAGATATCTATTTCTTCTTTGCATATCCTCTGATCTTAATGGTGATGTTTGAGATCGTGTTATTTGTAAGAAGAGGGAGGCTGTGATAATGAAAAAGATTCCTCTGAGAGTAATATTTGCAGCGGTTTGCGGGTTGTTTTTGCTGGCCGTAACGGTGGTGATGGCAAGGCGCCTTATCATAAACCACAGCTTTGTAAGTGCCTATGAGCAGGGAGACTATCGTGTGGATCAGGAGAAATCTCTTTTGACCATGAACTTTCCGGAAAGCTTCGTGCCACTCTACAACCTGGGAAATGCGTCCTACAAGCTTGCTGACTACAACTCAGCCATAGCCTATTACACTAAGGCTCTTGAGATGTATCCACCTGAGGCTAAGGAGTGCGACATCAGGGTTAACCTGGCGCTTTCTCTTTGCGACACCATAGACTTTTATCACCTGGATTCACAGGACAAGATAGACACAGCTCTTTTTATACTGTACAAGGCAAGAGATGTGCTGACAGAAAAGGGGTGCGCTGCAGAAGCAGAAGGGGAGAAGGGCCATGACCCCGAGGCACAGCAGCTTAAAGAAGACATCGATGAGATGATAAAGAAACTTCAGAACCCTGATCAGAATGGATCTAATGGGCAGCAGGAGCAAAACAGCTCATCTGATGATAGCGATAGCAGTTCTGGCGGCGGCTCAGGCCCTTCCGAGAGAGAAAAGAAAGTCCAGGGCGAGCTTGAAGGCAAGAAGAAGGACGCCATGGAGGACCGCAAGGACCAGCAGGGCACACTAGAAAAGTACTCCGACTTTATCGGCGGCGATGAGGAAGGCGGCGGAAACGGCGATGTAGACGGCAGCGGCTCTGGCGATGGCGAAGGTGGCTCCGGCAAGCAGGTCAATCCCTGGTGATAGAGGATTGTTTGCGCTGGCAGATGGGGTAATCCCTGGCGGTGTAGGAGGCGCCTTGGCAGGCGGGACAATCCCTGGCGGTGCAGGAGGTGCCTTGGCAGGCGGGTCAACCCCTGGCGATGGGGATTGTTTGCTCTGGCAGGCAGGATAAACCCTAGTGACGCAGAGTAATATTTTGCAAATTGACCATTTATATGCTTCTGGCATGGGTTTTACTCATTATTTTGTGTCAAAACCCATGTCAGGAGCATATTTTTTTCTATATTGCTTAATATTTCTTACAAAAACCCATGTCAAATTGGATCTTTTCGCATATTTGCTAATGTTTCTATTGATCACATAACGGACACAAAAATATGCTAACATTTTTATGCTCAGCTCTGAGCGTTCTTGTCATGTTCATGGCAAGCGCAGTATTTCACTGCAAATTCCCTTGATAAGGAAAAAGCTAAATTTTATAATTAAAGGAGAAGAAATTATTGAAAGAATTACCAGTAATAAGCGTAAGCCGGGAACATAAGGACCGACTCTTTAACTTCATTTTCGGAAGACCAGAAAACAAGAAATGGACGCTTAGTCTGTACAACGCAGTAAATGGTTCTTCCTATGAAGATGAAACTGAGATTGAGTTTAATACTCTCGAGGAATATCTTTATGTACACATGAAGAATGATACGTCATTCCTATTTGTGGGTTATTTAAGCTTGTATGAGCACCAATCAACTTACAATCCAAACATGCCACTTAGGATGATGCAATACATATCAGCGGTGTATGATGGATATATATCATCCAATGACCTTGATAAATATGGCGAGGAATTACTTCAAATACCTACGCCTAAGCTGGTTGTATTCTATAATGGAACAAAGGATGAGCCTGATGAAAAGATACTTAAGCTTAGCGATTCTTTTTCCGAGAGTACAAGAAAGAATGCAGACATAGAAGTAAAGGTCAGGATGATTAATATAAATTACGGGCGTAACAAGGAACTGATGGAAGCCTGTAGACCTCTTTATGAGTATTCCTGGTTTATTCAGACCATCAGAGAATTAAGGAAAAGATTAAAAGATATAGGAGAAGCAACTGGCAAAGCACTGACAGTAATGCCAGACGACTTCATTCTTAAACCATTTCTCGTGGAACATATGGCGGAGGTGTCAAATATGTTATCAGAAGAATTACAGGAATTAAATGCAAAACAATTGATAGCAAGGGCAAACTTCAAGAAAGGTGAAAATAAAGGCAAAAAGGAGGGAATCACAAGTGTAAACAATCTCTATGCCTGGCTATATTCTCAGAATCGTGAGGCGGATGTTAAGAGGGCAACACTTGATCCGGAATATCTGGAAAGCCTTTTAGAAGATTACGATTTTGTGCATAACAATGATGATTGATTTCAGGTGAGGGACTAAACTGCAGGTTTATTGTACTATCTTCCGAAGAATATATAATTAGCTCATAAGACAGAAACAATATATGAAGTAATAACAGGTTGAACAAGGTGAGTGCATTTAATGCGCCACCACTATGTCCAACCTGTTTCTTTGTCTTATGAACCTTGAAAACAACAGAGAGGGGTAAACAAAATGAGGGTACTAAACATCGAAGATACACCAACTAAACACAGAGCCATAAGGGATGTGCTTGAGAGCTGCAGGATAACTGACATTGATTGCGAACGCAACCTTGCAGATGGCGTTGCAAGATATAAAGAGGCCCTGGCAGCAGGCAATCCCTATGACCTGCTCATCACAGACATGTGGTACCCACCCGAGAAGGGCGTTGGAGAAGATCGGTGCGGCGACAAGCTGGTTGAGATGGCCATCAGGGAGCACTGGGATGTGCCGATCCTTGTGTGTTCAAACCAAAACTACAACTACCCAGAAATCCTGGGAACGCTGTTCTATTCAGAAAATATAGATTGGGAAGGGCAGCTGCGGGGATATGTTGAGCAGATAAAGAAGGAAAAGAGCTAAAATGATTATAAGTGAGGATGAAAAGAGTCTTATAGAAATGTTTAGGGCGTCAGATGATGTTCAGAGAGTAATGATTCTGACCTATGTTAGAAATCTGGCGCCTAAAAATGAACATGATATTATTGAAAGGCCCACTGAGAACTCAGGCGAGCAATATGATGACAATCTAAAAAACAAGAAAATGCTCTGTAAGAGATTGCGGAGACTTGCGAGACTGGACAGAATAAGACTTGACGAGTCGGAACATACATCTGCGCTTAACCGGCATCTTTCTAAGTACTTTGACTATCTTGGCGTAGATAAACTGGAGTATGTCAAAAAATATATTGAGCATATCCAGCCATTTATGATCAAGGAAGTTAAAAGCCAGGAGAAATTCGACAATGCAATCTGTGTTCTTGATGAGTATTACAGGATAGCTGTGTACATCAAGGCAGATGCTACACGCGGAGAAGAAATGATCATTTCTTTCCACGAGAACAATAAAAATGGTATTGCCAAAAGAGAACCGTTGAGAAAGAGCACGGGTGAAGTATATGTATTTCCTGAGACCATCAGCGCGCACGTTTCTGGTACTGATCTGTATGATATCAATCTCTTTATAACAAGAGGAGCGACAAGTCTGCCCATTAGCGTATCTGCAAGGCGGTGCGACGACGAGGGATTTTGGGTGAGGCTTGGTGATATTGAGAGAGCATTGGTGGAAACTGCCAATAGCTACCTGCAGGATCTATATACGGCAGATCTGGACTATTCGGAGGTTGAGCCCTTTTACTCCCTTTAGCAGATATCGTTTACTTCATATGGCACAGATGTCTTTTCCAGCATATCGCTGCTGATTGACAGCCTTCTGCTTCATATGAGTCCAATGAGCAAGCAGGTCGCAGATTCTGCCCTTTGCATATACTGCAGTACAATTGAGCTTCCTGATAAGTCAAGAAAAGAGCTAATTGGAACCATGAAGGAGAGATACAAGGTAAACTCTGTCAGGATCCTGCCAGAGATATTGAAGAGGGTTGAGATGAATCTTGGGGGATGCTAAATAAACTAAAAACTTATTTCAGAAAACAGGCGTGGTATAATTGGTATATCGATAATTTTCATATTGAGAGGGTTCTATGGATAACTATTGGACAGCGCAGAAAAAAGCTTCTGTAGGTAATGCTATAAAAAGCCTCTATCAGCTTATTGTTTTGGTTGAAGAGGGCAGCTTGTCATGCCACTTGGTTGACTGTAACAAAGAACTTGATACTCTTAATGCCTTGAACGTCAGAGTCTATGACGATTTGTTTTCCTCGTTATATAAGAATACTCATCCGGAAGACAGGAATAGTCTGCTATTGCTTAGTAATATCGATGACCTTCACGAGGCTCTTTCCCGGAAGGTCTATATTTCATGTGAATGTCGCATCAGGCATACTGATCTTGGATATTACTGGTCAAGAATAACGATATGTAATGCTAAGGTGGAAGATAGTCCAACAGGCCATGAATATCTGATCTTATTAGAGGATATCCATACTCAGAAGAATGTTCTTTTAGCTGATCGTAACGAACTTCTTAAAACTATCAGTACGCTGGAAGATAAGTACAACAAACTCTTTATCGAGAATATGACTGATGCGCAAACTGGTTGCTACAACAGGAAAGGTCTGAAATACTCTGAGACCATAGCACTACAGGATACCCGAGATAACAACAAGGACATATTTGTCTGCGTTTTAGACCTCAATGGCCTTAAATATATGAACGACACTTTTGGACATAGCGCAGGAGATACTGCCATCGCTACTGTAGCGGCTGCCCTTAAAAAGGCTTCCCCTAATGGTTCAAGTATTATCAGGACAGGAGGCGATGAGTTCCTGGTTTTCTGCCCTCTGGAAAAAGGCAGTAAAGAGCATGAAAACTTTGGAACTATCCTGGAGTCAGAGCTTAAGGCTTATAACGAAAATCACGATAATCCATTCGAAGTATCTGCAAGTTATGGATATGTCTTTTTACCACTGAAAGAGGGGATGGACAGCCTTGATGAATACATCGAGGTCGCTGACGAGAAAATGTATCAGATGAAGGAAGCAAGAGATCCACATAAAAGGTAAGGAATGGCGCATACTTTACATGTGCACCTGCAGGTTATGAAACAGGAGATAAGGCTGATCCGCAGCAGGCGGAAAACAATTTCAATAGAGGTGACAGCAGATGCCCATGTCATCGTCAGAGCTCCGAACCGCGCACCGCTATCGGAGATCAACAGATTCATCGGAGAGAAGGCCGACTGGATCGACAAGAGCCTTAACAAGATGAGACAGCGACAGGAAACGCAGTCACAGCGAAAAGAGCTCTCGCCCCAGGAGGTTAAGCTCCTTGTAACAAGAGCAAAGCGGATAATCCCACAGAGAGTCCGCTACTATGCAGACCTTATGGGGGTTACTTATGGGCGGATCACCATCAGGATGCAAAAGAGCCGCTGGGGAAGCTGCTCAGGAAAAGGTAACCTTAACTTTAACTGTCTTCTTATGCGTACTCCCGAGACGATTTTGGACTATGTTGTGGTTCACGAGCTGTGCCATTTAAAAGAGATGAATCATTCCGAAAGATTCTGGGCAGAGGTTGAAAAAGTCCTTCCAGATTACAAGGAAAGGCGCAAGTGGCTTAAGGACCACGAAAGTGAGATTATGTATGACTCCCTGTGAAAACAGGGAGTTTTTTATGTGCGGCCTTAGGTTAAGTTTACAACCTACCACAACATGATGTATAATCAAGTTAACTATGAGGAATATTTAGTGTTGTGAAGGGAGTAATTTTTATGAAAAAAAGAATATGTGCGATGGCTTTAGCAACAGTCATGCTGTTTTTTGGAAGTCTTGCAGTTCTGGATGTTCCAACAACTGTTGAGGCTGCAGAGATTACCTATTCTGGAACAGTATCAGAGGCGACAACCTCTGAAGTCCTCTATCTTTCAACCAGTGGTGGTACTGTTCAGATCAAGATTGATGGTGGTACTGAGTTTTCCAATGCGAAATTTCTTTTGCCTGGCAATTCTATCACAGCGAACTGCTATATAGGATCTGATGAATACTGGCATGCATCCAAGCTTTCAGGTAATTCATCTGCTGGAAAGGTTTCTGTAGATACAGCCAATAAGGCTACAGTTAAGGGACGTATCGCCAAGGGAACAAGCGAAGAGCTGCTCTATCTTGTAGTAGACAACGGAACAATGCAGATCAAGCTTGACAGTGACACAGATTTAAGCGGATGCAGATTCCTTATCGTAGGCAAGACAGTTTCAGTAACCTGCGCAAGGGGCTCAGATGCTTACATGCACGCCATGTCAATTTCTGACGTTGGAGGATCAACCTCTTCAGGCGGATCATCTGTTGGAACTGCTTCAGGCAACTCAGTTACAGGAACTGTAGAGAAGGGCACAACTTCATCAGTTCTCTACCTGGAGACTTCAGGCGGAACAATGCAGTTTGTTCTTGATCTTGCAACAGATGCCAGCGAGTGCAGATCACTTATCCCAGGCCAGTCTGTAACAGTTAATTTCTACAGAGGAAGCGATGCGTGGAACCACTCATCAAAGATGGTGAACAACACAGCCAAGGCTTCAGCTGAGACATCTCTTGGCAGTGACAGGACAACAGTTACAGGTACAGTATCAGGTGATACCAAGGAGAGCACTCTTTTCCTTGATACAGATGGTGGAACAATGCAGATCAGACTTGATGCATCAACCAACTTCTCAAGATGCCCTGTTCTTCTTATTGACAAGAAGGTCGAGGTTGTAGTTGCACATGGTGCAGATGAATACCTTCACGCAGTTGCAATAAATGCTAAATAATAGATTTAAGGAGTTTTAGAAATGGCACAGAATCCAGTAGTTACATTCACAATGGAAAATGGCGACGTTATAAAGGCAGAGCTTTATCCAGAGATTGCACCTAACACCGTCAACAACTTTATTTCTCTTATCAAAAGAAATTTCTACGACGGTTTAATTTTTCACAGAGTCATAAAGGGCTTTATGCTTCAGGGAGGAGATCCTGAAGGAACCGGAATGGGCGGCCCTGGCTATGATATCAAGGGCGAGTTCTCATCAAACGGCTTTAAGAATGACCTTAAGCATACTGAGGGAGTTCTTTCCATGGCAAGATCCATGATGCCTGATTCAGCTGGTTCACAGTTCTTTATCATGCACAAGAATGCACCTCATCTTGACGGCGACTATGCTGCATTTGGTAAGGTTACTGAGGGAATGGATGTTGTTAACAAGATTGCTGAGACAGACACTGACTGGAACGACAGACCAGTAAATCCTCAGGTTATGAAGACTGTAACAGTTGAGACCTTTGGAGTAGAGTATCCAGAACCTGAGAAAATGTGATAATTTAAGGGATTTGGTACAAAGAGTTTTGCTTAAATGATAAAGACTGCAGAGAAGATTGTGATGTATATTCTCTGTAGTCTTTTCTTTATTTTGGTCAGAGAAAGAAAAATTGTGAAAAAAGTCAGAATTAATAAAAAATTAACTGTTAATTCTAAAAGAAATAAACGATAATGTATATAGACGCCTTATGTGGATTTATGGGCGCTATTACTTTTTAAGATAACTCTTGAAAGGAGATACAGCATGGACGGCATGAGCACTCAGGATATTCTTAATGGACAGGACCTTTCTACAGCCAATGTAGATGATCTTTTGGCAGCAATGTCTCAGGGGGAGGCGGCGCCTGAGCCGGCACCCGCAGAGGAGCCTAAGCCAAAGAGAGGACGTAAAAAAGCTGCAGCTGAGCCTATACCGGATATTCCAAATCTGGACGAAATAATGGCAGCAACTGCCAGTGAGAGTGTAGCAAGTCCTGCTGAGACGGCAGAGGCTGACGCTATGGCAGCTGCAATGGAAGCTATGGCTGCGGCTGATGCGGCACCAGCGGCTGAAGCTCCTGCAGCAGAGACACCTGCTGCGGACGCTCCGGTAGATATAGATGCAATGATGGCAGCAATGGCTGCTGAGACTGCTCCTGTAGCAGATGAACCAGGAGCAGATGCTGTTGATCTTGATGCAATGATGGCAGCAATGACTGCAGATATGCCTGCAGCTCCAGTAGAGGAGGCTCCGGCTGATCTTGGTGCGCTGACTGAACCTGTACCTGAGGAAGCACCAGCAGAGGCTGCTCCTACTGATGACCTTATGGCAAATCTTGATGCGATAATGGAACCAATTCCTGATATTCCAGGCGCAGAAGCCCCAGCTGATCTTGGTGCACTTACAGAACCAGCTCCTGAGGCTGCAGCAGCTGATGCTCCAGTAGATGTAGATGCGGTGATGGCGGCAATGGCAGCGGGCGAAGCAGCTCCAGCAGAAGAGGCACCAGCAGAAGCACCGGTAGATGTGGATGCGATGATGGCAGCAATGGCTGCAGCTGAAACTGCAACCGATGTGGATGCAATGATGGCAGCAATGGCAGCAGGGGATGCAGCACCAGCAGAGGCCGCTCCAGAAGTACCTGCAGAACCTGCACCTGAGATGGAAGTACTCGTAGAGCCAACACCTGAGGTGGCAGTAGAAGAGGCGCCAGCAGAAGCAGCTCCAGATATAGATCCCGTTATGGCAGCAATGATAGCAGCTGGAGATATGCCTCCAGTAGAGGAAGCAGCTCCAGAGATGCCAGTAGGGGAAGCACCAGCAGAAGCGCCAGTAGATATAGATGCGATGATGGCAGCAGAAGCAGCACCTGCAGATGAGACTCCTGCTGAGAATCTTGATGCGATCCTTAATGCAGAGGTGGATGCGCTGACAGGAGAGAAACCAGCACCAGAGATGCCTGTAGAGGAACCGGCTCCAGAGCCAATGCCAGAGATGCCAGCAGAAGAGCCAGTGACTGAAATGGCGGCTGAAATTCTAGCTGAGCCAGTACCGGAGATGCCAGTTGAAGAACCAGCACCGGAGACTTCTTCAGACATGGATGCAGTTATGGCAGCAATGGCAGCTGCGGAGGCAGAGCCGGCAGAAGGAAGCGCAGAAGCCTCTGCAGACATTGACCCTGTGGCAGCAGCAATGATGGCAGCGGAGCAGGAAGCAGCTTCATCCGGAACAGTTGAGATCAAAGAGCCTGTTGCTATGGACAATGAACCTGTGCAGACTCCTGCACCTATGGATATGGATGCAGCATCTGATGCGATGGAAGGCGCAGTTGAGGATATCGAAGATTTCCTTAGCAGCGAGAACTATGAATATACAGTAGTTAAGAATGGTGACAACACTCTTATCATCATGAAGACCTCAGATGGTGGTGCAATGACCATCACATATGAAGGCAATGAATTTGATGCCCTTGAGCCTTCTTACACAAAGGATGGCAAGTGCGGATACAATGAGATCATGAATGCCTTTGTTAAGGACACTATCAAAAATGGCGGAGCAGCCAAGATATTCCGCCACAAAGGGTCAGTTGTCGTAGCAAAATAAAGTATAGAGAATATTTGTAATTAAAAATATGACTACAAGTCATGAAATGATAACTGGAGAAGCCAAGGTATGGAACACGAACACGAGCACACTCATTCTTACACACATTCCCATCCACATGAGCATGATCACGACCATGAGCATGAGCACCATCATCACGACCACGATCATGATCATGATCATGAGCATCATCATCATCATCATGACCACGATGGTGCCCCGGCAGATAAGCTCCATGCTCTTATGAACTACATGGTTACACATAATGCGGATCACACTGCTGAACTTGAGCATCTTGCGGAGCATATCAGGGAAACTGGTAATGACAAGGCTTATGATCTTGCCATGGAAGCAGCCGGGCTCTATACACAGGGAACAGAAGTGCTGAAGAAGGCTCTGGAAGCTCTGGACAAGTAATATATGTTAATAGATTAGCGATAATTAAGGCGGGTTCGTTAGAACCCGCCTTAAAAGTTAGGACCTGCCTTAAGCTTTAGCGCCAGTCTTGCCCTTAGCTTTACTCTTATTCTTGCTCTTGCTGCCATACTGAGCCACATGAGCCTTGATGGCATCAAAGGTCTCGTCACTTATGTAGTGCTCAAGTCTGCATGCATCCTCGGAGGCTATCTTTTCCTCAACTCCCAGATCCAGAAGTACCTGAGTCAGCACAGTGTGACGCTCATAAATACGTTTTGCAAGGACATTGCCTGCTTCTGTTAGCTTGACGAAACCGTAATCATCGGTCTTAACAAGACCTTCATCCTTGAGCACATGCATGGCACGACTAACAGATGGTCTTGAGTAACCAAGCTCTTCGCCAATATCTACCGCTCTGACATTAGGATGCTCCTGTGAAAGAACGTAGATTGTCTCTAAATACATCTCCCCAGATTCTTGTAACGCCATAATACAGTACCCCTTTCTTAGATATAATAAGCATACTACAAAAATAGATTTAACACAATTTAAATTTTTTAAAATTTAGTGTTGACAAAGTAGTTAGCAGATGCTAACATACATATTGTTAGCGAAAGCTAATCAAATGACAAGCCAAGTCATAAGAAATCTCCTACCTAAAATGCCGCATCTTGCCAATGCGGCATTTCCATTGCCCAAAAACAAGTGAAAGATGTAGAAAATATCTAAAAAATTGAAAATTCTTATTGACAATTATTCTTAATAAGAATATCCTACTAATTGGAGTTAGCTAAGGCTAATTCATATTAACACCAGCTAACTATATGAATAATATGATGGAGGTGGATATGTCTATGTCACTTAATGATGCCGTTCTTGGCACAGAATATACAATTGACAAGGTCTCTACCGGAGGTGATGAGGAGATGGAGAGCTTTCTTTTTTCCCTTGGTTGCTACAGTGGAGAGAAGATCACAGTTGTAGACAAAAAGAAAAACCTGGTAGTTGCTATCAAGGATGCAAGATATAATATTGATCCTGAGTTAGCTGAGGCTATCAGAGTAGAGTAAGTTCGCAAGATACGTCTTACGTATTTTGAATGATAATAAGCAGTGTTTAGGAGGAAAAAGAGATGAGAATTGCTATGGCGGGTAACCCCAACAGTGGCAAAACAACCATGTACAACGCTCTTACAGGTCGCAGTGAAAAGATCGGTAACTGGGCAGGTGTTACGGTTGACAAGAAAGAAAGTGTTATCAAAAAAAGTTTTTACGACGGAGACAAGGAACTTATTGCAGTAGATCTTCCTGGTGCTTATTCAATGTCTCCTTTCACTTCAGAAGAGAGCATCACAAGCGGATACGTTAAAAACGAGCATCCGGATGCGATCATCAACATCGTTGATGCAACTAACCTCAGCAGAAGCCTTTTCTTTACAACACAGCTTCTTGAGCTTGGCGTTCCTGTAGTAGTTGCTCTTAACAAGAATGATGCCAACGATAAAAAAGGAAACAGCATCAATGAAAAGCTCCTTTCAGAGAAGCTTGGATGTCCTGTTATCAAGACTGTTGCAACTTCAGAGACAGGTCTTAAGGAAGTGGTTAAGGCAGCAGCAGAGCTTGAGGGCAAGGGCCAGAGTGAGCCCTACGTTCAGGGCAACATCGATCTTACAGATAAAGCAGCAGTTGAAGCTGCAGACAGAAAGCGTTTTGAATTTGTAAACAAGATCGTCAGTGAAGTTGAGGATCGTAAGGTCCTTACAAAGGACAAGAACTTCGGCGATACAATAGATAACATTGTTACACATCCTGTTCTTGGTATTGTTATCTTTGCAGCCATCATGTGGCTTGTATTCTATATTTCTCAGACAACAGTTGGTACATGGCTTGCAGATATTCTTGCAGGCTGGATCGAGACTTTCCAGGGATTTGTTGGAGATGCAATGGCAGATGCCAATCCACTTCTCTACGCGCTGCTTGTTGATGGTATCATCGGTGGTGTTGGTGCGGTTGTTGGCTTCCTTCCACTGGTTATGGTAATGTATTTCCTCATCGCTCTGTTAGAGGATTGCGGATACATGGCAAGAGCTACTGTTGTTCTTGATCCTATCTTTAAGAGAGTAGGTCTTTCAGGTAAGTCAGTTATCCCTATGATCATCGGAACCGGTTGCGGAATCCCAGCTATCATGGCTTGCCGTACCATCAGAAACGAGAGAGAAAGACGCGCTACAGCAATGCTTGCAACCTTTATGCCATGTGGTGCCAAGCTCCCTGTAATAGCTCTTTTCGCTGGAGCATTCTTCCCAGAGTCAAGATGGGTAAGCTTCATCTGCTACATGGGCGGTATCGTACTGATCCTCCTTGGCGCACTTCTCATCAAGGCTATTACTGGTATGAAGTATAGAAAGAGCTTCTTTATCATTGAGCTTCCTGAGTACAAGGTACCTAGCCTTGGATTCGCAGTTAAGTCAATGCTTGAAAGAGGTAAGGCATATATCATCAAGGCTGGTACTATCATCCTTGTATGTAACACAGTTGTACAGATCATGCAGACCTTCGACTTCAGCTTCCATCCTGTAGAAGAGGGTATGGAGAGCACATCAATCCTTGCAGGTGTTGCAGGACCTTTCGCTTACCTTCTTGTTCCTGTAGTTGGAGTTGTTAGCTGGCAGCTTGCTGCAGCAGCAATCACAGGTTTCATTGCAAAAGAGAACGTTGTTGGAACAATCGCTACAGTATTTGCAATCTCTAACCTCATCGATACAGAAGAGCTTGAGCTCGTTGGTGAAGGTAACGCAGTGGCAGCAGTTATGGGAATTACAAAAGTAGCAGCTCTTGCATACCTGATGTTCAATCTTTACACACCACCTTGCTTTGCAGCTCTTGGCGCTATGAACTCAGAGATGAAGTCAGCTAAGTGGCTCTGGGGTGCTATCGGACTTCAGCTTGCAACAGGCTTCACAGTTGGATTCCTTGTATATCAGATCGGAACACTTATCACAACAGGCGCTCTCGGAGCAGGTTTCGTAGCTGGTATCATCGCAATTGCAGTTTTCGCAGCTATTATTGTATACTTGATCCAGAGAAACCAGAAAGAGATGGCTCTCGAGTACAAGCTGGATTGATCTATAATGATCAGAAAGAATTAAAGTTATGGCAGATTTTTTTGCAATAGTAATAATAGGAATGATCTTGGGACTTGCGATCAGGTACATCTATAAGGAAAAGAAAAAGGGTGTACATTGCATTGGATGCCCATCAGCAGGGGCATGCCACAAGGCAACCTGTAATTGTAAGAAATAAAAACACGATAAGGCCCGTTTATAACGGGCTTTATCTTTAGAGGGGAGTTAGCAGCAGCTAACTTGGTGAAAATATGAGCAATGAACAGATAATCACAGCATTAAAAGACAGCGGAATGAGGATCACCAAGCAGAGAAGACTTGTAGCTGGAGTTATCGCAGAGAATGATGGGGCTTCCTGCAAGGACATTTGCTGCAATGTAAAAAGAAAAGACAAATCCATAGGCACAGCTACGGTTTACCGCATGATAAAGGCCTTAGAGGATATCGGGGTAATAGAGAGAATTGATATTATCAAGCTAAATTAGTAAGTCACGGGGATGGACAAGACACGGGGACGGTTCTGCTGGGACGAGACACGGGGACGGTTCTTTTGTCTTGTTTTATCTTGATAAAATAAGACAAAAGAACCGTCCCCGTGTCTCGTCCCAACAGAACCATCCCACTGATCAATAGCTATAGTTTTATGAGGAGAGGAAAAATGCAACTGGAACTTCAGAACATCAAGAAGTCCTTTGGCGAAGGCGACAGCCGGATTGAAGTCTTAAAGGACATCAGCCTTGGCATTGAACAGGGAGAATTTGTGGTACTTCTTGGACCATCGGGGTCCGGGAAGTCGACACTTTTAAATATTATCGGAGGCATAGATAACGCCGATTCCGGCAAGATCATCATCAAGGGCAAGAGCATGTCTGACATGGACGAAAAAGCCCTTACCTCCTACAGAAGAGATCATCTTGGTTACATCTTTCAGATGTACAATCTAATACCCAATCTCACAGTCAGAGAAAACATCGAGGTTGGAGCTTATCTTTCTAAAAATCCACTTAACATTGACGAGATAATTGAGGTTTTGGGCCTTACTAATCACCAGCACAAGGTTCCAAGCCAGCTTTCCGGGGGCCAGCAGCAGCGCTGCGCCATAGGAAGGGCCATAGTTAAAAACCCGGACATCCTTCTTTGCGATGAGCCCACAGGAGCTCTTGACTACAACACGTCAAAAGAGATCCTGGCCCTCATAGAGGAAGTAAACCAAAAGTATGGAAATACAGTCATCATGGTAACTCACAACGATGCCATAAAAAACATGGCAGACTTTGTGGTAAAACTAAGGGACGGCGTGATCAGAAAGAGCTACAAAAACGAGCAGAAGATGACAGCCGCTGAACTTGACTGGTAAAGGAGCTTATCATGAAAAATCCACTTAAAAAGCGGCTCCTTCGGGAACTTAAGGGGGACTTTGGAAAGTACCTCGTCATCTTTATCCTTTTGGTACTGTCAATAGGCTTTGTGTCAGGATTTCTGGTGGCTGGCGAGAGCATGATCAAGGCCTACAACGACAGCTTTGAAAAGTACAATGTGGAGGATGGGAATTTCAGGACAGAGGAGCGACTTTCTGATCAATTAAAGGAATGGATAGAGAAAAAAGAAGTCTCCATATATGAGAATTTCTATGTAGAGAGAAACTTTGACAACGGCACTAAGCTAAGGATCTTTCCAAACAGGGAAGAGGTGGACAAAGTCTGCGTTATGGAGGGCCGCCTTCCGGAAAAGAAAAACGAGATTGCCATAGACAGAATGTACGCCGACAACAACGAGATTGCAGTTGGCGAAAGTCTAATTTCTGAAGGCAAAAACTATACAGTAGTTGGCCTCGTTGCACTGTCGGACTACAGCGCGCTCTTTTATAATAACAATGATATGATGTTTGATTCATCAGCCTTTGGCGTGGCAGTGGTCTCCAAGGAGCAGTTTGAGGATTATGGAGACGATGGCCTCAGGTACAACTATGCATTTATCTACGACCATAAACCTTCAGATGATATCGAGGAAAAAGAAGCATCTGATGATCTGATGGAAACCATGACCAAAAAGGTTTCTCTGGAAAACTTTGTGCCAAGGTACTTAAACCAGGCCATTAATTTCACAGGAGAAGATATTGTGGGCGACAAAGCCATGATGGAAGTGCTTTTGTATATCATAATAATCATCGTGGCCTTCGTGTTTGGGATCACTATAAACAACACGATCCACAAGGAATCCTGCGTTATCGGAACCCTTCGTGCGTCAGGCTATACCATAAGCGAGCTTATAAGGCACTACATGGCAATGCCTCTTATTGTGACCATAATATCTGCCGTCATCGGAAATATCCTTGGTTACACCATCTTTAAGAATGTCTGCGTCGAAATGTATTATGGAAGTTATTCGCTGCCTACATATGTGACGGTCTGGAGCGCTGAAGCCTTTTTAAAGACAACCATCATTCCACTTGTCATCATGATGATAGTTACTTATATTATCCTTCGAAAAAAGCTGTCTCTTAGTCCGCTTCATCTCATAAGGCGCAACCTTTCCGGCGGAAAGCAAAAGCCTGCAATCAAACTAAGCGGTGCCCTTAAGTTTTTTGACAGATTCAGGATAAGGATCCTCATCCAGAATAAGAGCAGCTACATCATTCTGTTTATGGGACTTTTATTTGCCAATGTCCTTCTTTTCTTTGGAATGATGCTGCCTCCGCTCCTTGTGCACTTCCAGGGGATCGTTACAGAATCTATGCTGGCAAAGCACACATATCTTTTGCAGATCCCTGCAGGGGCAGTGGATGACGATGATGAGATGGCTGCGGCCTTTTCATATGTCTTTTTGCTTGGCAAGATAAACACCAACAATCCTGATGCAGAGAAGTTCTCAGCCTATAGCCTCAAGACCATCGGCGAGGGCGGAACAAGGGTTGAGGACGTAACTCTCTATGGCATTCAGGACAATAGCAGATATATCGACGCAGAATTTAATGACAAGACTGTGCTGATATCCTCTGCCTACGCGGATAAATACGGCTACGGAAAAGGCTCTGTCATAACCTTGAAAGAGCCCTACGAGGACAAATATTATGGCTTTAAGGTTACGGGAACCTACGACTACGACGGCGGGATTGCGGTGTTTATGAGTAAAAAACATCTCAACGACGTCATGGGACTTGATGAGGAGTCGTTCTCAGGGTTCTTTTCCGATTCCGAGATCACTGACATCGACAGCAAGTACATCGGAACAGTGATCGACGAGGAATCCCTTACCAGAGTTTCGAGGCAGCTGATGATCTCCATGGGAAACCTCATGTACATGGTGGACGGCTTTTCGGTGATCATGTTTATTGTGCTGATATATCTTTTGTCCAAACTCATAATAGAGCGCAATGTCCAGTCTATATCCATGGCCAAGATCCTTGGGTATTCCAAAAGAGAGATCGCCATGCTTTACATAGTTCCCACGGCTCTGGTTGTCATAGCATCCCTTCTTATTTCGTATCCGATTCTGTCCTATGTCATGGTCTGGATATTCAGAGTGATGCTAAAACAGATGATGAGCGGTTGGATGGTTATCTGGCTTGATCCTTCGGCATACGTTAAGATGTTCCTTCTAGGGGCAGTGACCTACGCTGTTGTCGCTATTATCGAGTACGTGAGGATCGGACGGATCCCTATGAGCGAAGCGCTTAAAAACGTGGAGTGATGTGGGACAAGACACGGGGACGGTTCTGTTGCGACAGGGGGTGGACCATGGGGACGGGGTTAGTGGTTCATTGGGAGTCATCCCAATGAACCACTAACCCCGTCCCCATGGTCCACCCCCTGTCGCAACAGAACCGCCCCGTGTCTTGTTTTGAGAAAAGTTCTCAATTGCACATATTATAACGGCTTATAGTTTGTGATAAGCTAAAGAAGCAAACAAATGTGGGGATACTGCATTTGTTTGTTTTCATTTTGAAGAGGAAAAAATGTATAGAATAGGAGATGATCATTATGAAAAACTGGCATCATTGTGTATGGTTTTTAGGCGGAGTGCTTTTTGGAACAGCAGGCATCAAGGTACTGTCCAGCAAGGATGCAAAAAAGTGCTATACACATACTACAGCTGCGGTTCTTCGCGCTAAAGACTGCGTGATGGATACAGCAGGTAAGATCCAGGAAAACTGCGACGATGTCCTTGCTGAGGCAAAACAGATCAACGAAGAGCGCAAAGCACAGGAAGAAGAAACAGTCGGAGAATAATAACATATGAAAATAGTCATAAAACATGAGATCAGTGGTCGCATCCGCTTTTCCATGCCCAAAAGACGATTTTCTTTTGAAGAAGCAGATAGGTTGCAGTACTATCTGCTTTCTCTTGATGGAGTGGAAAAAGCTACTGTCTACGAAAGGAGTGCAGATGCAGTTATTGTCTACACTGGAGACAGAGATGAGATTCTGAAGAAAGTAACCACTTTTGATGCTGATTCTGAAGAGGTAAAGGCCCTTGTGCCGGATAACACCGGTAGAGAGCTGATGGCATCTTACAAGGAAAAGCTCATCACTAAGGTGATCCTTCACTACGGGTGCAGAGTCTTTTTGCCATCACCTATAAGAAGAGTAAAGGCTATTATCATGGCCACCAAGTTCATATACAGGGGACTTGTAAGTCTGTTTAAGCACAGGAGATTGGAAGTATCAGTTCTGGATGCAACTGCCATAACGGTATCTCTTTTGACAGGTGATTACAAAACTGCCTCCTCTGTTATGTTCCTTCTGGGAGTAGGAGACCTTCTGGAAGAGTGGACGCACAAAAAGTCAGTAGATGACCTGGCTCGGAGCATGGCGCTTAAGTCAGATAAGGTGTGGCTTAAGAAAGATGGCGCAGAGATACAGATACCTATAAACCAGGTGGCACCTGGAGATGAGATCTCTGTAAGGGTTGGAAGTGTCATTCCTCTTGATGGAACGGTGGTTTGTGGAGAAACCCTTGTAAATCAGGCTACGCTTACAGGAGAGGGAATACCTGTTGAAAAGAAGGAAGGCGCCTATGTCTATGCAGGTACGGTAATAGAAGAGGGAGACATCGTCCTTAGGGTAGAAAAAGCTTCTGGCGCAACAAGGTATGAGAAGATCATCAAAATGATCGAGGAATCCGAACAGCTCAAGTCTGGAGTAGAGTCAAGGGCAGAGCACCTGGCAGATGGACTTGTTCCCTACACCCTTGGGGGCACGATCCTTGCTTATCTCTTCACAAGAAATATCACCAAGGCTCTTTCGGTCCTGATGGTGGACTTTTCCTGTGCACTTAAGCTGTCTATGCCTGTTACGGTTCTTTCTGCTATGAGAGAGTGTCAGGACAACCACCTTACGGTTAAGGGCGGTAAATTCCTTGAAGCTATTGCGTCAGCAGACACCATCGTCTTTGATAAGACAGGAACTCTTACAATGGCAACGCCTAAGGTCATGGATGTCATCACGTTTTCCGGCAGGGACAAAGATGAGATGCTCAGGATAGCTGCATGCCTTGAGGAACACTATCCACACTCGATAGCGAATGCTGTTGTGGAAGAGGCGGCAGCAAGGAGGCTTGAGCACAATGAGATGCACAGCAAGGTTGAATATGTTGTTGCTCATGGAATAGCCTCTGACATTGATGGGAAAAAAGTCGTCATCGGAAGCTGGCATTTTGTCATGGAAGACGAGGGTTGTGTAATACCTGAGGCGGAAAAAGATAAGCTTGAAAACATCTCAAAGGAGTATTCAAGGCTCTTCCTTGCAATTGGCGGCGAACTTGCTGCAATTATCCTTCTTGTAGATCCCCTTAGGGATGAAGCTTTGGATGTTGTGAAAAAGCTCCATAAGGCTGGTTTTAAGAATATCGTGATGATGACAGGAGATTCCAAGCACACAGCGAAAAGAGTAGCAAACCTCGTTGGGGTGGATTCCTACTACGCAGAGGTACTTCCTGAAGACAAGGCTGGATTTGTGAGAAAAGAAAAGGAGAAGGGCCACACAGTTGTCATGATAGGTGATGGCATCAATGACTCCCCTGCGCTTTCAGAAGCGGACTGCGGTATCGCCATAAGCGAAGGCGCACAGCTTGCAAGGCAGATAGCGGATGTCATGATATCTGAGGACAATCTTTACAGCCTGGTGACATTAAAAGAGCTAAGTGATCTTCTTATGAAGAGGATACGGTTTAACTATCGTTTTGTTGTTGGTTTTAACTTGGGGCTTATCGGCCTTGGTCTCTTTGGAACCATCACTCCTGCGACAAGCGCAATGCTGCATAATGGCTCAACTATAGCGTTGGGACTTCGGAGTATGACAGACCTGAAAAAAGAAAAATAATGCAGGGATAAGACACGGGGACGGTTTGCTGACACGGGGACGGTTCTACTGTCAGGTTTTATTTTGATAAAACCTGACAGTAGAACCGTCCCCGTGTCAGCAAACCGTCCCCGTGTCTTGTCCCAATCTTATCGAGAAAATCTCTCAAAAACCCTTATTTTATCTCCGTTTTCCATACATGTGTGTATAATTGTTAGCGAAAGCTAACTTTAAGTATATGTGAGGAAAAAGAGAGGAAAAAAGTATGTGTTTAAGTGAACTTGATCGGAACACCGAGGCGGTGGTAAAAAACCTGACTGGAGATCAGCGCTTTATCAGCAGGATCACCTCAATAGGTCTTACACCAGGATGTAATGTAAAAGTCATAAGAAATGACAAGAACAGGCCAATGCTGGTGTTTTCAAGGGATACCATGATCGCTCTTAACAGAAAAGAGTGCATGGGTATCGAGGTTGCGGAGGTGACAGCATGAGTCAGGCTACTATAGCTCTTTTGGGGCAGCCCAATTCGGGTAAATCAACGTTGTTTAATGCGCTCACCGGTCTTCGCCAGCACGTTGGTAACTGGCCGGGAAAAACAGTAGAGAAAAAAGAAGGCTCTTTTTCATATAAGGGCATGGAGTGCGCTGTTGCGGACCTTCCAGGGTCATATTCTCTTACTGCAAACTCAGATGAGGAGATCATCACAAGGGATTTCATTGCATCTGGAAAAGCGGATGTGGTCTGCATTCTGGCAGATTCATCACAGCTTGAGCGAAGCCTTTTCATGACTGCAGATTATGCGGGAATCACCGTGCCAAGCTTTCTGGTGCTGAACATGGCGGACGTTGCCAAGGACCAGGGCAAGACTATAGACGTAGCGGCCATTGAGAAAAAGCTGGGTATACCGGTACTTCTTTTCTCTGCAACAGAGGGCAAGAAGTATGAACCATACTACGAGATCATGGAAAGAGCTGTCAGGGAAAAGACAGTTCTTGATACCTCTTCAATCGAAGAGGAGTACAAAAAGATCGAAGGCTATGAGGAGCTCAAGGCCCTTATTCCTGACGATCTTGTGAGAGGCTTTTCATCAACATGGCTTGCTGTAAAAGCGCTTGAAAACGACAAGCTTGTTATGAACCAGCTTAAAGAGAAGCTTGATCCGGTAGTGTACAAGAATGTCTGCGCTATCTGCGAAAAGAGCAGCGGAGCGATAGCTACAGGAAGTGCCAAGTTTAAATGGATCGATGAGGTGCTCGATGGGGCGGTTACCGCTAAAAATACGCAGGTATCCCTTTCAAAGCTTGATAAGATATTCATGAGCAGGACCTGGGGCAAGCCTGCAGTTGTGCTGACAGTTCTTTTGGGACTTATCCTGTCATTCATTCCTGCCCTTCCACTTATGCTTGTGGGAAATGGAGTGCTGGCGCTCAAAGGCCCTGTCCTTGGGCTCCTTGCAAGTGCAGGATGTCCGGAAATCGTGCTTGATGCAATTGGAACTGTCATCTTCCAGTCGTTTTCATATATCTTCAAGATGCTGGGATTTGTTTTTGGCGTGACACTTGTATTTGGACTTTTGGAGGAAGTGGGCGTAATGGCAAGGATTTCCTACGTCTTTGATAACACCATGGGAAAACTTGGCCTCCAGGGAAAATCTGTAATGCCTTTCCTTGTAAGTTTTGGCTGTACCATGGGCGGGGCAGCAGGCTCAAGAGTTATCGACAACTGGGGACAGAAGGTTCTTACTATCGCTCTTGCCTGGGCAGTTCCCTGCGGCGCTGCCTGGTCTGTAATCCCTATGCTGTCTGCAGTTTTCTTTGGACCGGGAGCTGTGCTTGTTATAGTTGCGATTCTCTTCACCATGATCCTTCATATGTACATAACAGCAAAGATATTCGGAAGAAAGCTGGTTAAAACAGGTGACCGCTACGGCATGATCATGGAGCTTCCTCCATACCATAAGCCCAAGTGGGGAGCACTTTTAAGATACGTGTTTGCAAGAACAGCAGATACATTTAAGAGAGTTTCAAGCGTAGTTATCCTGGTCTGCGGAATCTTCTGGATCCTTAGCTATTCATTTACACCAGGAAGTTCGCCGATTCTTTACACCATCGGTCAGGCTATCGAACCTGTAACCAGAGTGTTTGGTCTTGGCTGGCAGCTGTTCATTGCATTTGTGGCATCATCTGTTGGTAAGGAAGGCGCTATCGGCGTTATCAGCGCTCTTTTCACAGGAGAGAGCTTCTCTGGAGCCTTCAATGCAGCCATGAGCGGAGCCGCAAGGGCAGCGAACCTTTCAGAGATCCTTCTTGCTAATGTATCAAAGCCTGAGGCACTGGCATTTATCTTTGCACTGACCTTCAACATGCCCTGCGTTGTTGCACTTGCAGCCACATACCAGGAGACATCCAGCGTAAAGTGGACAGCCCGAATTGCTCTGTACTACACAGCAACAGCGTTGCTCTTATCTATGATTGTTTACCATATCGGTCTTCTAATATGGTAATATTTGGAAAAGAGGTTTCGACATGAGGGAACTTATTGAACTTCTAAGGGACGGACACGCAAGGACCACCAAGCTTTTGGCCATCGAGCTTAAGACCTCTGAAGAGGATGTGAAAAGACAGATCGAATACCTTACCAATATCGGTGTGATCAAAAAGGTTGATATGTCCTGCGGCTGCGGCGGAAGCTGCGGCTCTTCAGGCGGCAGCGGCGGAAGCTGCGCTGGATCTTCAGGTAGCGGATCATGTAACAGCTGCAGTTCCTGCCTTCCTGATGGTGGTTTTAAAAATATGGGAGAAATGTACGAGGTAGTATAAAATGACAAACGCGATAATTGTAGTTATCCTGATAGTGGTGGTGCTCCTGGCTGGAAAGGGCGCCGTGAAGCACCTAAAGGGCGAAGGAGGCTGCTGTGGAGGCGGCTCTGTGGTCAAGGAACCTGACAAGAAGCTCACAGGTACTGTGATAAAGACCAAGGTCTTTAAAATTGACGGCATGCACTGCGAGAACTGCACCAATCGCGTGAAAAGAGCTATAAACAGGATAGATGGCGTCTCAGCAAAGCTCAGTCTCCGCAAGAAAGAAGCTGTGGTTGAATATGAGAGGGAAGTGGACGACTCTGAGATTACAGGCGCCATAGAAGCTCTTGACTACAAGGTTTTGTCCGTAACAGATAAATAAGACAGTAGAACCGTCCCCGTGTCTCATTGCGTACAACAAGACACGGGGACGGTTTTTTCGTAAGGAGGTAATGAATACAAGATTTTAGTGTTACCTAAATGACTTTGCGCTGTGCAATTGCAATCTAATTGATGATATTATGCCTGTGCAAGCTGCCTTCCAAGATCCTCGCACTGAGAGATCGCATCATCGGAAGGCGCGCTGTTGCAGATGACACCTTCTCCGCCAATGATGGTTGCTCCGCCGGCTTTAAGTCTGTCCTGCCAGTCTCTCATCCACTGGCCGTCGCCCCAGCCATAAGAGCCAAACAGGCCGATCTTCTTGCCGCTGCACTTGTTCTCATAATCCATCATGAAGGGCTCAACTGTACCTTCCTCTAAAACTTCTGCTCCCATAGCAGGACACCCGAAAGCTATGACATTGTCACCTGCTACGTCAGAAGGATTTACTGTCTCAAATGGGAGAAGCTCTGCTTCTCCGCCAGCAGCCTTGATGCCGTTTGCAACTGCATTTGCCATGGCTTCAGTGTTTCCTGTGCCACTCCAAAATACAACTTTTACTTTATTCATACTATACTCTTCCTTTCTGAGCATTTGAGAATTATTGTTAAGTAATGCTCTTGTATAAGAGGTTAGCAGATGCTAACATATGATTCAAGAGTTTAAATTGATAAGAATTATCACATCAGACAACTGTGTGATGCTTTGGACACTTTGTGTAATATCGAAACAAAATAAAGTGAAGTTAGCTAAAACTAACTATCAGAACAAACTCTTAAATTACGTGCTATCACGGAGGAAAAAATGGGGGATCAATTACTGATCGATCTGTGCTCACCAACTCTGGCGGGCCTTAAAACGGGGAATCTATTTACAGTTGAATGCAAGGACATACATGCGGTTTACAGGGAAGTCAGCAATTTCAATATAAGGTTTTCATCTAAAGGTATCAGGATGATACCAGTCAGGTTTTCAAGAGGCAGAATGCTCATATACCTTTACAGGCCATCATTCCTTAAAAGAGATCTGGCCAATGAAGAAGCCTGCAGGATCCTTAGGGAAAAGGGATATTCCGTATCAAATGCAGACAGGTGTGTTGCAGAGCTGGCAAAACACCTGCAGGCCGATAGCTCTTTTCCCCACGAAATAGGACTGTTCCTGGGGTATCCAGTTCGCGACGTCCTCGGATTTATGAAAGATCCCGAAGAGGGCGTCATGTACACGGGTTTTTGGAAGGTCTATGACAACAAGGACAAGGCTCTTGAAACCTTTGCCAGATATAAGAAGTGCACCGAAGTATACCTGCGAGCTCACAAAAACGGCCGCTCCCTCGAGCAGCTCACTGTGGCCAGCTAAGTTTATTTCATGACACGGGGAAAGTAGAACTGTCCCCGTGTCAGATTGTAGACAAAGTACAGATTATCCATAAGCCGCTTAATGAATTGTAAGTCTGACTGAATGAATATCAATAGCCTTTCGCGGCATATCCTCGTTGGTGGGGGCAGTGAATTGGATTACCGGAAAGGTTCTTGGCTGCGTTTAAGCGATATGCCAGCGCGGGGGCTTCAATGTTGCGCTATATCGTATCGTGGCAAGAGCCATTGAGTAAATCAATTGCAGATATTAGACCAGCAAAAATTCTCTCCCCAATACCGTTTTTGAGCTCCTCATGTGCTCCCAAAAATGTCAGGTTTTAATGATTACGGACTATAGCATAGAAAAATGCTCTATAGTAGGTTATTATTTCCCGCAAAAAACTCCCAAAATATCCATTTTCAGCCTAGGGACCACTTTTTGAGACTATAGTCCGTAACTCGTCTCCCTGATCCATTGGATCAATTCCTCAAAAAAACCCGTTTTACGGACTGTATGCTCAAAAAACCGCTATAGTCCGTAATGCAATTTAATAACAATTGATATCGGCTGTCATTTTACGGACTTAGACAAGGAAATAAGCCATCAAGTCTGACTCATATTTTCTAAATTTTTAATTGGACAAATGCTGTGGTGGACAGTATAGTTAATATATGTACGGAAAACGATTTCCGAAAGAGGGTATAAGGGGAGAATAATGGTTTCAATAAAGGATGTGGCCAAAGAGGCAGGGGTTGCAATATCAACAGTTTCTAAAGTTATCAACAACTACCCCAATGTCAGTGAAAAGACCAGAAAAAAAGTAAATGATGTGGTGGAGAGGCTGGGGTTTGTGCCAAATGCTGTGGCTGCAAGCCTTTCTTCCAAAAGGACAGGGAGAGTAGCTCTTTTAATAAACATAAGTCTTGGAAACCAGGCCAGCGATGAGATCAACATGCAGTACATATCAGGTGCTGTCCACAGAGCCAAGGAGTTATCTCTGGATGTCATTACTGTCTTTAAGACAATGATCGAGGATATGAGCGAAGCAGAGGTTGTCAACTACTTTGAGTCCCAGGGGATAAAGGGAATCATAGTCTATGGCATGACCAAAAAGGACAGGCTCATAAAAAAGCTTATAGACAGCGGGACTTTTAAAATGGTGGTGGTGGATGCGCCAATGGTCAATGAAACCACAACGCAGGTTACAATTGATCACAAGAAGGCCCAGTACGACATAGCAAAAAAAACCATCACAGAGAATAAGTGTAAAAAGATACTGTACATCGCAGGGGAAGAGGATGGATATGTCACGGAGGAAAGGCTTTTGGGCATAAAGAAACTCTGCAATGAGAAAAAGCTTAAGCTCAGCGTGCGAAACGGCCAGTTCTCGGAATTGCGAGCAAGGCAGCTCACCATGAGATATGCCAAGAACAACGACTGCGTTGTCTGTGCCTCGGATCTTATGGCCATCGGGGCTATGAAGGCGCTTATAGATATGGATATTTTCAGGCCTGTCTGCGGATTTGACGGCATTATCCTGATGGGATATGTAGGAAAGCAGATGAACACGGTAAGACAGGATTTTGTACAGATTTCAGAAATCTCCCTTGATGAACTCTGGCGTCTGATGCAGGGAGAGAAGGGCAGGAAGGTTACAGTTCCTCACACAATGGTCCGCATCAAGTATGAGGATATTATTTGCTGATATTAAATGAGTCGCCAGGCTCATATAAAATTTAAAAAATTTTGCTTGCGGAAAACGTTTTCCTGTGTTACAGTAATTTCATCGATAGCAGAAAACGTTTTCCAGAAAACCAAAATAAAAACACAAAATAGTAGAACATAACAGCAATAACAGTAACAGATCAATATCAAAAAAGGAGAATCAAAAATGTCAAAGCACACAAACATGCAGCGCGACGTACTTGTTCTTAACCTTGAAGAACAGCTTGAGGGAATCGCTCAGGAGAAATTTGGAAAGAGCCTTAAGGACATAACCAATCAGGAAACTTATTATGTACTTCTTGAGATGACTTCCAGACTCATGGACGTAGCAGAAGTTTATAACGGAGAGAAAAAGGTTTACTACATTTCAATGGAGTTCCTTATTGGTAAACTTCTTTCAAACAACCTCATTAACCTTAGGGTCTATGACAGAGTAAACTCAATCCTTGAAGCTAACGGCAAGCACCTTGCTGATATCGAGGAGTGCGAGCCAGAGCCATCACTTGGTAACGGCGGTCTTGGAAGACTTGCAGCATGCTTCCTTGATTCAATCGCAACTCTTGGAATGGCTGGTGAGGGAATCGGACTTAACTATCACTTCGGACTTTTCAAGCAGGTATTTAAGGATCACCTTCAGTGTGCAGAAAAGAACGACTGGATCGAGGATCAGTCCTGGCTTGAGAAAACAGATACTACCTTCGAGATTTCTTTTGGCAAAGAAAAGGTAACAAGTCGCCTCTACAACATGAACGTTGTGGGCTACGACACAGGCGTTAACAAGCTGCGCCTGTTTGATATCGAGTCAGTTGATGAGAGTCTTGTTAAGAAGGGTATTGATTTTGACAAGACAGCAACTGACAAGAACCTGACTCTTTTCCTGTATCCTGATGACTCTGACGAGGCAGGAAACCTCCTTCGAATCTACCAGGAGTACTTCCTTGTTTCCAACGCAGCTCAGCTCATCTTAAGGGAACAGAAAGAGCGTCAGTACGACCTTCACGAGCTCTACAAGCATGCAGTCATCCAGATCAACGACACACATCCTACCATGATCATTCCTGAGCTTATCAGGATCCTGGTTGAGGACAAGGCATTTTCAATTGATGATGCCATCGACGTTGTAAGTAAGACCTGCGCATATACCAACCACACAATCCTTGCGGAGGCTCTTGAAACATGGCCTCTTGCATACCTTGAAAAGGTTGTTCCTCAGCTTGTTCCTTACATCAAGGAGCTTGATAAGAGGATCAGAGCCAAGATCAAGAACCCTAAGGTTCAGATCATCGACAAGGACAAGAAGGTGCACATGGCATTCATCGACATCCACTACGGATTCTCCATTAACGGTGTTGCTGCCATCCACACAGATATCCTTAAGAACAGCGAACTTAACGACTTCTACAAGCTCTATCCTGAGAAGTTCAACAATAAGACCAACGGTATTACATTTAGAAGATGGCTCCTTTCCTGCAACCATCCTCTTGCCGATTTCCTGTCACAGACCATAGGCGATGGCTACAAGAAGGATGCAAACAAGCTTGAGAAGCTCCTTGACCACATAGATGACCAGGAAGTTTTAGATCAGCTCGAAGCTATCAAGATGGGCAAGAAAAAAGAGCTTGCTGCTTACCTTAAGAAGCACGAGAACGTTGAGGTTGACCCTGATTCTATCTTTGACATCCAGGTTAAGCGACTTCACGAGTACAAGAGACAGCAGATGAACGCCCTCTACATCATTCACAAGTACCTTGAGATCAAGGGCGGCAAGAAGCCTACAAGGCCAATCACCTTTATCTTTGGCGCCAAGGCAGCACCTGCTTATGTTATCGCAAAAGACATAATCCACCTTCTTCTTGTTCTTCAGGAGATCGTAAATAACGACCCTGATGTGAACAAGTATATGAAGGTTGTAATGGTAGAAAACTACAACGTAAGCTACGCTGAAAAGCTTATTCCTGCATGTGACGTTTCAGAGCAGATTTCCCTTGCTTCCAAGGAGGCATCAGGAACAAGTAACATGAAGTTCATGCTCAACGGCGCTGTGACTCTTGGAACAGATGACGGAGCTAACGTGGAGATCCACGAGCTTGTTGGCGACGACAACATCTATATCTTTGGTGCAAGTGCTGACGAAGTTATTGAGCACTACAAGAAGGCTGACTACGTATCCAAGGATTACTACAAGAAGAGCCCTGTTATCAAAGAGGCTGTGGACTTTATCGTAGGCAAGCAGTGCCTCAAGGTTGGCCACAAGGAGAACCTTGAAAGACTCCACAAGGAGCTTCTTAACAAGGATTGGTTCATGACTCTCCTTGATCTTGAGAGCTATATAGAGAAGAAAGATGAGATTTTCGAAGATTACGAGAAGCGCGATAAGTGGAAGAAGATGATGCTCACCAACATCGCCAAGGCTGGATTTTTCTCATCCGACAGAACAATCGAAGAGTACAACAGAGACATCTGGCACCTTAACTGAAACTTTCTGATATTCGAAAAGGGAACGCATTTCTGAAGTGAGATGTGTTCCCTTTTTTGTTTTTTGCAAAATGAGCATTAATTGCTATCTGGCATAGGTTTTAGGACCATTTTTTTAGCTATATGGCAAAAACTATTCATCTGGCATGGGTTTGCTTTGTTTTTCTTTCGCTAGAATTAGCTATATGCAGATTTTGAGCTGATTGACATGTGTCAAGACAAGCCAAAAGAACCGTCCCCGTGTCTTGTCTTGCGGTTATCAGAACTTCACAACTTCAGGCTCTTTAGTAAATGAGCTAAATGTTGCTGTGGCGTTTTTGAAGTAGAAAACCTCAGTGTTTCCGTCGTCGGCCTTGTACATGCTCTGAAGTGATGGATATGCGTCAAGCATTGACTGTCTTGCCTCGATGCGGTCATCTTCAACAAGCTCGCCGGCAATTCTTACCCACTCGCCGTTTAAGAATGCGCAAACCTCAACCTTGGGATTTTTGTGGATCTGCTTTGAAACATCCTTAACTTTTCCGGTCTGGATGTAGAGCTTACCCTCGAAAATGTGGGCTGTGCCAAAGGGGCGAACTCTTGGCTGATCACCGTCTACTGTAGCAAGGTAGTAAGTACCTGCGTCTTTAAGAAATTTTGCAACTCTCTCCATAATGGACCTCCTTAGAAATTGGGTCAATCACAATTTAATTTTATTCATTGTATCACCCAAGGCCCTGATATGTAAACCAGCAAAAATAAGAATGGGAAAGATTGTCAAAAACTGTATCTATTCCAAAAAACTAATGAAAAATAGCACATTTTCAGCTAAAATTAAGAATAGATACTACCTTTCCAAGGAGAGAAGAGATGAATATATCTTTCACGGATAAAATGCCTGAGGTTATAGCAAATATTCTGTCGGATCTGAGTACTGGTCAGGCTCTGGCGCTGACTGGGATCACCATTTTATTAATTCTTTTGGGAATAGCTCTATGGCTGTTTGCGGCAATTGGGATCCTTAAGATTAATAAAAAAATATTCGCCAGACTGGAAAAAAAGAAAGGAAACAGCATAACCCTGCAGTTTCTTCAAAAAGCCATAGCCCTGGGGATCATTGTCGTTTTCTTTGTACTCCCGATGGGCGGAGAGCAGATAGCAAGGTCACTGCTTGGCAGTACTGCTGTTGTGGCAGCGGTTGTAGGTCTTGCAGCAAATGACGTCATAAAGAACATGTTCGCTGGCCTGGAGATCAGCATCTACAAGCCCTTTGACGTGGGCTCAAGGATAATGCTGGATGATGGCACAGTTGGGATTGTTGAAAAGCTCACGCTTCGTCATGTGGTCCTTAAGCTCATTGACACCACAAGGGTCATCATTCCAAACAGCAAGGCCAACAGTGCATCTATCATAAATTACAGCTATGCAGAGCATGTCCCAAGATCCTTTGATGTCAGATATCCGATCGGTTATGACTCTGATCTTGATAAGGCAAAAGAAATAATCAGAAAGACCATCTGTGAATGCCCCCTGACTCTTAACAGGGATAAATATACTATCACAGATCCTAACAGCAGATCAGTATATTTTCTTGAGATTCAGGAGAGCGGACTGCTCCTTGGAGCGACAGTTTATTATCCTCATGAACTTCGGACAGAGGTTGTAAAAGATGAAGTCAATACCGCCGTTTTCAAAGCCCTTAAGGAAAACAAAATTGAGATACCATATAACTACGTAAATGTTGTGATGAATGAGAAGTGACCAAAGTAGCAAACCACCGGTCAGAAGGAGCTGCCAATGCAAGTTAGCGTTGATATTCCCAATTTGATCTTCAGAATACTCATATATCTTCTTGCGTCCTTAGGATACATGGGGATATTCAAAAAGTGCGGAGTTAAGAGAATATGGGCTTTTGTGCCCCTTGCCAAGGAATATCACATAAGCCTTTGTGCAGACAGGGAAAAGGACGGCCGCGCATACACCATAATCTGCGCTTTGAGCTACGTCCTTGTGGCTATAGAATTCTTATTTAAAGATAACAACACGGCGCTGATGCTGATGACTATTCCGCTGGTAGGTCTTTTTGTTGCTGACATAATCTACGGGCTTAAGATCTATCAGGGATTGATCAGGGTGTTTGACAGAAACAAAAGATGGATATGGGCCTTCTTTTTCTTTGAGAGTCTCACCATCATGCTCTGGGGATTTTCAAAGAAGTTCCAGCCAACCAAGCAGGTTGAAAACTTAAAGGGCGTATTAGGGGCAAAAGAGCTCGGCGAGGACATCAAGGGCAGTGATGACACTCTTACTGTGAACATCAGAAAGAGGACGGCAATAGATTTCTTTAAAAAGAAAACTCTTTTAAAAGACATTCACATGTCAATTCCAAAGGGACACCTGGTGCTGCTTCTTGGAGGCTCAGGAGCCGGTAAGACCACCTACCTCAACGCTGTCACAGGCTATGAGAAGGCAGATGCCAGAATCCTTCTTGGTAAAAAAGATGTCTACAACGACTACGAGAGGATGAAGTACGACATCGGCTTTGTGCCCCAGCAGGACCTTATGAGAGGAACTGACACTGTGGAGATGACACTTATAGATGCAGCGCTGATGCGTCTTCCAGTTGAGATGTCCACTATGGAAAGAGAAAACCGCATAGCTTACGTTCTTGACCTATTTGGACTTACTTCTGTTAAGAACAGTCTGGTGGACAAGCTTTCAGGAGGTCAGAGAAAAAGACTTTCCATCGCCATGGAACTTATAACAGATCCGGATCTTTTTATCCTGGATGAGCCTGATTCAGGCCTGGACGGCGTTGTGGCGAGAAAACTCTTTGAGAAACTCAGGGAGATAGCCGACGAAGGCAAGATTGTAATAGTTATTACCCATACTCCTGACAGGGTAATTGATCTGTTTGATGACGTCATAGTTCTTGCCAAGGATGCCACACGGACGGGAAGACTTGCATACTACGGCCCTGTGAAGGAGGCATATGACTTCTTTGGAAAAGAGTCCATGGAGGAAATACTTCTTTCCATCAACCAGAAGGATGAAGGCGGAGAGGGAAGAGCAGATGAATTTGTGGAAAAATACGCCGACAGGATTAAGGAAAGAGTGGGGTGACGGGTTATGGAAGAATATCAGTACAAGCACAGAGGAAGAGTGGCGCAGACGTTCATATACCTGGGGAAACTGTTCAGGATGTTTCTGTTTCAGAACGACTGGAAGGTGCTTCCTATGTCTGCTGTAATTGCTGCACTTGTGGCATTTGCAGTGGGGGCAAACCTCTTTAAGACCATGGAAGGTACAATGATGGGTACCTTTGCGCTCTCCTGCATTTGTATATGGAACGGTTTTTTTAACTCGATACAGATGATCTGCAGGGAAAGAGCTATCGTAAAAAGAGAGCACCGGGCAGGTCTGCATATTACTTCCTATGTTGTTGCACATATGATCTATCAGCTGATCTTGTGTGCGGTTCAGGTTGCGATAACCCTTGCGGTTTTGCAGCTTATGGGTATCAAGATGCCGGAAAAGAGTCTTTTCACACCATGGCCTTTTGTTGATCTCGGAATATCTCTTTTCCTCGTGACATATTGCGCTGACATGCTGGCACTGCTTGTTTCGGCATTTGCAAGGACCACCACAACGGCAATGACCATAATGCCGTTTCTTCTCATTGTGCAGCTTTTGTTTTCTGGTGGATTTTTTAACCTCCCGGCAGAAGCAAAGCCCCTTACCTACCTGACTGCTACCAAATGGGGACTTACAGCCATGTGCGCTCAGGGAGACTACAACTCCCAACCCATGGTAACTGTCTGGAACAGTGCCCTTAAGATGAAGGATGTGGAAGTTGAGGGGGAGAAACCTCTTTTAACTCTGTTCCAGTACATTGAGAAAAACGACATGAGAGATGAACTCCTCATGGAGACTGCGAAACAGAATCAGAATCCTGAGTTTAATTTTGACCCAAATATTGTGCTAAAATGCTGGGGATGGCTTATAATATGGACAGTGGTTTATGTTATTTTAGCAGTAGTGTTGCTTGAATTCATAGATAAAGACAAGAGATGAGGGAGTTTTGACATGAAGAAAAAGATAATGAGGATGATGCTTTTAGTGTCTTCTTTGTTACTAATTCTATTTGGAGCAATAACCTGGTATGTGTTTGGCAGA
Source organism: Butyrivibrio sp. (assembly GCA_015056565.1). GTDB lineage: Bacteria > Bacillota > Clostridia > Lachnospirales > Lachnospiraceae > Butyrivibrio. The sequence goes on along the minus strand of SVGB01000001.1, from coordinate 228,149 downwards.
GTCCATCACATTGTGGCTGAGAGCTCAGAGAGGTCGAGTCAGGACGTTGAAAAATACTCCGACGTAGCCATGAGGGATCAGATCACAGGGCGCCTTAGTGCAACCACCCTGGGATGTGCATACAGTCTTAACAAGATGCTGGATGATTTTTCCGGAACCATACAGATCATCGCAGATTCAGCAACTGACATCTACACTAATCCAGATGTATACGGAAGAACATATGTTAAACCTCTTGAGAAGTCTGATATAGGCAAGAGCATGGGACAATTTGTCTATGCTGAGGATGTGGACCCGGATGATCCTGCTGTGCAGGATGAGCTTGCCATGATAGGAAATCTCAAGGGCAATCTTCTTTCAATGTACAATCGTTATCCTGAGCTTGGTGCTTCTTACATAGGAACCGAGTCAGGCATCATGCTCCTTGCTGGCCCTGTGCTGGATGACAGATGGGATGAGAACGGCGATTACGTTTACCTTGATCCAAGGCTTCGTCCCTGGTACTACATGACCAAGGAGTCCAAGAAGCTTACCTTTTCTGAGATAACTCCAGACTACGACACAGGAAGACTTGCTATCATGTGCGGCGCCCCTATTTTCAGGGGAAAAGAGTTTGTGGGAGTGGCAGGAGCTGGTCTCTACCTTGAGGGAATAGAGTCCATGATGATGAATGCCATATTCAGCGATGCGGGTAACACCTGTATCATAGATGGTAAGGGCAATATCATTTTCTCATCTAATGAGGAGGGCGAACTTAAGACCCAGACAGTCCTTGGCGGAAAAGAAAACAGTGACAAGGCTCTGGCTATGCTGACCCAGAGAGCTATTGAAGGCCAGAGCGGACTTGAGCTTTTGGATATTGATGGCGAGAGCAGCTATGTGGCATTTTCTCCGATCGAGTCTGTGGGCTGGTCACTTATTTCTATCATCCCTGAAAAGACAGTTCTGGCACCAAAAGAGAATCTTCTTACCTTTATCGAGCAGAGCCATCAAAGTGAAGCTAATGATGTGGAAAAGACCATGAGAAGTGCACTTATAGTGATGTTCCTTCTGATCCTGGCACTGGCGGCTTTTAGCGTATTTATTTCAAACAAGTTAAGTAAGCGCCTTGTCATGCCTATTGCGCTTCTTACTGACAAGGTCCGGAACATGGACGGAGATCAGCTGAATTTTGCCTGGTATGAAAATACTGACGACGAGGTCGAGACGCTGGCTCATTCCTTTGGGTCCATGACAGAAAGGCTCAAGGAATATATCGATGATATTCAGACTGTCACAGCGGAAAAAGAGAGGATCCACACGGAACTGTCTCTGGCAACCAGAATACAGGCAGGTATCATGCCCCATGATTTCCCTGCTTTCCCTGATAAAAAGGAATTTGACCTCTATGCTCTTATGGAGCCTGCAAGGGAAGTTGGCGGTGATTTCTACGACTACTTCCTGATAGATGATGATCATCTTGGAATGGTAATGGCAGACGTTTCAGGTAAAGGTATTCCGGCAGCTCTTTTCATGATGGTTTCAAAGACTATCCTCCAGAGCTGTGCGATGCTGGGCAAGTCTGCAGCAGAGACCCTTAATCTTACCAATGAGGCCCTGACCAGCAACAATCAGACAGGAATGTTTGTCACTGTGTGGTTTGGAATCCTGGAGATATCTTCCGGTAAGCTGACATGTGCCAACGCAGGACATGAGTATCCTGCGGTCAAAAGAGCTGACGGCTCCTTTGAGCTGTACAAAGACAAGCACGGCTTTGTCATAGGCGGAATGGAGGGAACAAAGTACCAGGAATACACGATCCAGCTTGATCATGGCGACATGGTATTTTTGTACACAGACGGAGTGCCTGAGGCAACCAATTCAGATGTTGTAATGTATGGCACTGACAGGATGCTGGCCGCACTTAACAAAGAGAAGGATTCTTCGCTGAAAGAACTTCTTGATAATGTTTGCTACGACATAACAGATTTCATAATGGATGCAGAGCAGTTCGATGACCTTACAATGATGTGCCTTAAGTACAATTGATTCACAAAAAGGGGGATGTACGTATGGACAAAAAGTTTTTCGACGCTGGAATTAGTGGCATAATACCAACAGGACTTCCTGGCGGTTTTTTCATCTACGACGCGGGAGGGTCTGAAAGCGTGTACTATGCTGGCCCCAATGTCCTTGAGCTCTACGGCTGCGAGAACATGGGCGAATTCATCATGCTCACTGGTGGTACTTTTAAGGGCATGGTACATCCTGAGGACTACAACAGGATACAGAACCAGATCCAGGCCCAGACTATTTTTGGCGAAAAGAAGCATGACTATGTCCGTTACAGGATCATCACCAAGGAAGGCACTGTAAGGTACGTTGAAGACTTTGGACATCTCCTTCACAGGGAAGATGGCAAGGCATATTACTATGTCTATATCGTAGACGTGGATCAGAATGAGTTTTACAACAAGAACCGCAATTCCTTTGCGGAAGCAGAGATACTTTCTGCCAATCAGGAAACAGACGACCTTACAGGTCTTCTTAACATGTCCTTTTTCTACCAAAAGGCTCAGATGTTTCTAGGGTCTTATGAGAGCTGGAGAGAGGACATTTCTTTTATCCATTTTGATGTTCCAAACTTCAAACTCTTTAATGAGAGAAATGGCTTTAAGCTCGGAGATGAGCTTTTATGCGACTTTGCCAAGGCTATAAGGGAAAACTTTAATATTGGCGGCATCTGCGCAAGATTTTCTGACGACCACTTTGTTGTGTGCACCACAGGTGACCATGAGAGTGTCATCCAGAAGGTTGAGAATGTTTATAAGGCAATGCTGTTGACAGAGGACGTCAACAAGAAAGTCAGGATAAAAGCCGGAATCTATTACCTGGACGACAGGAGAGCGGAGATCGGTCTTGCCTGCGACCACGCAAGACTTGCCTGCAATTCAATAAAGAACAGACATGACATCAATTACTGCATCTACGACGAAATGCTCCGTGAAAACTTAAGAAAACAGCAGTACGTCATAGACCACATCGACGAGGCTATAGAAAATGAGTACATAAAGGTCTTTTACCAGCCTGTTGTAAGAGTCGCAACAGGAGAGATCTGCGGCTATGAAGCTCTTGTAAGATGGATCGATCCCAAGATGGGAATGCTCTCTCCCGGGGACTTTATCGACACCCTGGAGCAGTTCCACCTGATCCACCTGGTTGATAAGTATGTGGTGAAAAAAGTCTGTCAGGATTATTCACAGATGAAGGCAGAGGGAAAAGAGATCGTGGCAGTATCAGTCAATATCTCAAGACTTGACTTTGAACTTTGCGATATCTTTGGCTTTATTGAGACTACAAGGGAAGAATACGGAATTCCAAGACATATGCTGGATCTTGAAATAACAGAGAGCTCCCTCAATGAGAACGAGAACTATATTAGGTCTGAGTGCGACAAGATGAGGGAAATGGGCTATCACGTCTGGATCGATGACTTTGGAAGCGGCTATTCATCCTTAAACACAATAGCCAACTATAACTTCGACGTCCTTAAGCTGGACATGGTATTCCTTAGAAGCTTCGACAATAACCCCAAGACCGGCAAGATCATGAAGTACATCATAAAGGGAGCCAAGGCTATGGGCGTATCCCCTCTATGTGAAGGCGTCGAGACAGAAGGTCACTTTGAGTTCCTTAAAGAGATCGGCTGCGAAAGAGCGCAAGGGTACTACTTCGGAAAGCCAATGCCAATGGAGGAAAGTAGGATCTTCACTACCGGCAAGGGCCTTGTATGGGAGAAACAGGAAGCATAAAACAAGACATGGGGACGGTTCTGTTGCGACAGAGGTGGACCATGGGGGACGGGGTTAGTGGTTCATTGGGAGTCATTCCAATGAACCACTAACCCCGTCCCCCATGGTCCACCTCTGTCGCAAAAGAACCGTCCCCATGTCTTGTTTTTATTCGGCTCCAGATGGATCTTTTAACAGCGCCAGTTTCATGAAATAATTCATAAGTCTTTTGTCGTGGCCAGACAGCTGATGATAATAATATACGATTTCACGGTCTTCAATGGATGTCCATTTGTTCAGCTGCGATGGTGACATATCTGAACACTCTGTAAGAAAGTCTTTATAGAGCTTTTCAAATTGAAACTCCATATCTTCATCTGAGACAACATATTCTGCTGCTTTGATGTCTTCTTTCCCTTTTGATGAACTTAGGAATGAGAGTCTTATAAGCTTTGAAAGTGAGACTTTATAGAAAGCGGAAAGCTTGTATAGATTGTCTGTAGGTGGTATGAGCCTTGCAGTTTCGTAGTGGGAATAGGTGGCTCTTGTGACACCGAGATACCTGGCAAGCTCATCTTGTGTATACTCATGCTTTGTTCGTAATAATCTTAAATATTGAGAAAGCGGTGTATCGCTCATATATGTATTATCCTCCAATGACTAGAATAATCCATAAGGTAGCGAAAGTTAGAGAAATGTGTATATTAGTATCATAACCCTAAAATTTAGTTGCAATAATATCACATATATTAGAAAAAGACTTCAAAACGTGCGGTTTTAACTGAAAAATAATTTATAAAAGATAAATAAACTAACAAATAACACTTGCACGATATTAAAAATAGCATATAATAATATGTGAATGCGGGAATAATCAGAATACACTCCCGCACAACTTCAAAAACATCATACTTATGGAGGGATGTGTATATGAACATGAAATTTGTTAAAAGAATGCTCGCAGCAACTCTTGCAGCTACACTTATGGTGGCTCCTGCTCTTACTGTTGGCGCAACTACTAATTCATCATCAAGCTCAAATGAGGAGAGCAGCAATAGCGACAGCAATAGCGGCAGCACAGAGGCTGCTGTAGTTACAGAGGCTCTTCCTTCAAGCACAGTTTCAGTTGCTGGAACAGTTATTAAGTCTCAGGTTAACGGCGCTTATGCAGTTAAGACTCTTGCTGGCGTAGCAGTACGTCAGGGCAATGATGCTATCAAGGCAGCAGCTGGACTTGGCAAGAGCGAGACTCCTTTTGCCAGAGTTTATGACATCACAGCTAAGAAGAGCCCTAGGGTATTCGATAGCTTTAACGGCGCAGCTGCAGCAGCAGGCGGAACAGTTCTTGGTGCAGTTAACTTTGATCTTGGTAAGATGGCAGGCGGCAAGTTTGCTGATCTTCCTGCAGATGTTTCTGTTCCTGTAACATTTGGCGTTAAGAATGCTAATGGCAGAACACTTTCTGTTATCAAGGTAGTTCCTGGTGGAGCAACAACAATCCTTACAGATACAGATGAGAACCCTAACACAGTAACAGTTCCTGTAACAGGCGGTCTTGCAGCATATGCAATCATGGCAAACTGATAAGGATCAATCAAACCTTACAATAAAGGAGCAGTCTTTTGCAGGCTGCTCCTTGTTTTTTAAGGATAATATCTATTTGCTTTTGGGGATTTTTATAGCAGTAGCAATCTGTATGTATGGTATTTTGGGGATATATGGTTTTTCTGCATATCCGGATGAATTTGGATACTGGTCGCCTGCAGCAGCTGTTTTGGGCTATGACTGGTCGCAGATAACATCTCTTGGATCCTATTATTCTTATGGATATAGTATCCTTCTCGTGCCAGTCCTATTTCTGTTCCATGGCCCAATAGTTACCTACAGAGCAGCGGTTATACTAAATCTCTTTTTTCAGTGTGCTTCTTTTCCACTTCTATTTTTTGTGTTAAAAGAGCTGTTTGCAAAAGAAAAGAAACAGCTTCTTAGCCTGGCTGCGGCTGCAGCAATTCTTTATCCTGCCTGGCTGTTTTATGTTCAGACCACTATGGCTGAAGCACTATTATATTTTCTATTTATTTTAGAGACTTATCTGCTTTTGAGATTTGTGAGAAAGCCTGGCATTTTAAGCGGATTTCTTTTTGCTATTGTCCTTGTATATATGTATCTCGTGCATATGAGATGTCTGGGGACCATAGGTGCCGGAGCTATTACGCTTGTTTTATTTATGATTTCCAGAACTCAGAGCATGGAAAACATCAATACAAAAACTATAAAGATCGGCCTTTTGATAATATTTGTTGCTGCACTGTTTGGGGGGAGCTTCATTCTCAAAGATAAAGTCATAGGTCTTTTGTATCAACAAACATCCAGTGACGTACTTTCCTGGAATGACTACTCGGGGATCGCGTTCAGGATAAAAAAGATACTCAGTTTTGAAGGCATACTTCATTTAGTTGAAGATATATGCGGAAAAGTCCTGTATATGGGACTTGCTACTTATGGAATTGCATATTTTGGAATTTATGGCTGCGCAAGAAGGGCTTTTGGTGCGTTAAAAAACGTTAGAAAAAAGCAATCTTCTTACCAGGATTTCCTTTCAATATATATTTTTTTGGCAGTGTTTTTCCAGTTTTGTGTTGCTTTGATCTATCTCAACGGGGCATCTTCACCTGAAAGTGACAGGATGGATAATTTCCTTCATGGAAGGTATATAGATTTTTTCCTGCCAATATTGATTGCGATAGGTATTGTTGAAGCTATCAGGTTGTCCAAGGCATATCTGGGATTTGAAATCTCTTTTGCCCTGTATCTGATATTGGGATTAGTGGCTATGCTGGTGATTGCAGGTAATAATACTGAGCTGAGGAATGCACATGGTTTTACCATGGTGGGGATGAGCTATCTGCTAGAGCAGCCTCTGACTGATCCCAGAGGGTTCTTTGCCATGGAGTTTGCGCTTCAGACGTGGCTTACCATGCTTGCATATATAGCATTTATATTGGCAAGGAGGCTCAGACAGGATGTTATAGTTGCGGTTGTCCTTGTGATGCAGATAGTACTTGGAGTTAATGCCTGTACGCACTTTATATTTAAAAATCAGTCTTATATTTATCCGGACATCCTTCTGGGAGAGAAGCTTGAGGAAATCTGCCAGCAGTATCCGGACAGAAGAGTTCTTTCTATATATGAAGGAGGCGTTCAGTACATAGAACTTGTCCAGTTTACAACTCGGGATAGGCATATAGAGATTGTAGATGGACAGTTTGCTGATATTGACATCAGCCAGTATCTTGATCCGGGTCAGATACTGATCCTTGATGAAAATGCTGAGTATATCGATACTGCCAGTGATTTTTATGAAGAAGAGTGGAAGATAGGCCACATGAATTTATACTACAGCCCATGACAGGAGAAATTATGAAAAAGAGCTTTATAAGGTGTTTTGTATTAGTTGTTTTTGCACTACTTTTAATATCAACTCCAGTGATCACGCACGCTCAGGGACAAACTGAGTTTACCGGTAATGTGGTCACGCTGAAAGAAAAGGTCGAAGCCTACAGGGAGATGGACACAAGTTCAGAACTGGTACATACATTTAATGCTGGAGAAGACGTGTTTTTAACTGGTGAGAAAAATGGATGGTATCAGATCTTTTATCAGGGAGGACCGCTGTACTTCCAGACTGGGGAAACTAAGAATGAATTAGTGGATCAATCCGATGAAGCCAGCGATGCCAGCAGCGAGATAAGTGAAGAGTTTACAAATGCGCAGCAGGCCTATGAAGAATTGATAAGATCAGAAACAGTCATTGATGAAAAGAATTCAGAAGATGCTAAGAAACAGGCAAAAGAGCTTGACGAGGAGTTTGAGTCACACAAAAAGAGTGATGAAACCTTCGTAGACAGGTATGTCCAGGAGGAAAGAAGCAGGAAAAATGCCAGGATGTGGATAGTTATAATATCAGCCCTGGTAGTTGCCATAATTGCGGTTTCGGTTGTCAGTGCGGTCAAGAACAATAAAAAGGAAAAGTCTGAGGAATGAAACTGATCATTCAGATCCCCTGCTTCAATGAGGAAGAAACACTGATCCAAACACTTAATGATCTTCCGAAAAGTATAAGGGGAATAGATAAAATAGAATATCTGGTAATAAACGATGGGAGCTCCGATAAAACAACAGAAGTTGCAGAAAAATGGGGCGTTGACTATATCGTGAATTTCACTCAAAACAAGGGGCTTGCCAAGGGATTCATGGCGGGAATAGATGTGGCTCTTGAAAATGGTGCAGACATAATAGTCAATACAGACGCCGACAACCAGTATTGCGGCAGCGACGTCGAGAAGATTGTCCGGCCGATATTGGAACAAAGAGCTGACATTGTGATAGGGGAAAGACCTATTGATAACACTGAAGATTTCACACCTCTTAAGAAAAAGCTTCAAAAGCTTGGGAGCTGGGCTGTAAGGCAGGCATCAAACACCGACATTCCTGATGCGCCAAGTGGGTTTCGCGCTTTTTCAAGGGAGGCGGCACTTAAGCTAAATGTGGTCAATGATTATACGTATACTTTGGAAACTATTGTTCAAGCAGGGCGTGAGAAGATCCCTATTATCAGTGTACCGGTTAGAACCAATTCTGCCTTGAGACCAAGCAGACTTGCAAGGACGATGCTGGCATATGTCAGAACATCAATGCTGACAATACTCAGAGCCTACCTGGTATATAAACCTCTTAAGGCTTTTTTGTTTTTGGCGGTATTTCCTGCGATACCTGCCCTTATTATCTGGATAAGGTTTTTGTACTTCTTTTTCACTGCAGGCGGAGCCGGGCATATTCAATCTCTGATATTTGCCTGCACGCTCATTGTAATAAGCTTTGTGTGCGTTATGATCGGTATTCTTGGAGATACTATTTGCGCAAACAGAAAGATACTTCAGGATATTCAATATCATACAAGGAAACAGTACTATGACGGAGTCAAAGTTTCTGAACCTCATAAGAAAGAAAAATGTCGTATATATTACCGTTAAGAACAGGGAATACATAAGGACTTCTCAGATAAAGAGAATCCTTGAAAAAGAGGCTGCTTCCTTTGAAATGTATACCTCAGAAAAGAAAAATCCACTGACCAGAGCTCTTGATCTTAGGAAAAGGATTGGTAAGATCAATTTTTCAGGAGCTGATGTGATCATTCTTGGTTTCTTACCGCAGCTTATCTGGGGAAAACTTCCCAAAGAAATTATCGGGGTTAGTAGTGGTTTCTTGTCAAAGCAGAAATGTCCTGTCATAATCTCAGATTTTTTCCTGTCAGTATACGACACAGTGGTGTTAGACAGGAGGCTCGTTGAGGATGGACATCTGACAGCCAGATTTACAAGATGGCTGGACAAGAGAGTTATTGTGGGTTCAGATCTTGTGCTTGTTGATACAGAGGCTAACGCAAAATTCTTTTCGGAACTGTATTTTGTAACGAAAAGAAAGTTCGAAACTTTGTATCTTGAGGCTGATCAAGAGATGTATTACCCTGCGGTATCGGAACCAAAATCCGTGATTGAAGAGATACAAAATGCAGATGTGGAAAAAAAGCCTGCAGGAAATGCTGACAAGATGGTTCTGTACTTTGGTACAGGACTTCCACTTCAGGGAACAGATATTGTTATGGAGGCCTTTGACCTTGTGACATCTGATCCGTGCGGTAACGTAAAGTGTGTTTTTATCGGAAAAACTAAGGGAATACCTAAATGGGTACTAATTAAGTCTAGGAATAATCCAAATATCGAGATCATTCACTGGTTTTCACAAAGAAAGCTTGCTGAGATCATTAGAAAGGCAGACTTGTGTGTTGCAGGGCACTTTAATCTCTACATTGACAAGGCATCCAGAACTATACCTGGTAAAGCATATATTTATGAAGCGATGAAAAAATCGATGATACTTGGTGATACAGAAGCCAATCATGAGATTTTTAATGAGGATTCAAGACATTTTTTTGTTCCAAGAGGAAATGCGGAGGCGCTATCTGAATGCATAAAAAGGTTTCTTTAATAGTTCCTGTTTATAATGTTTCAGATTATCTAGACAGATTTATGGATTCGGTGCTGGCGCAGTCTATGTCTGGATCAGAGTTTGAAGTGATCCTTGTGGATGACGGATCAACTGATGACTCTGGGAACAAGATTGATTATTATGCTGACGCTTATGATTTTATCACGGCTTACCATCAGGAAAACAAAGGTCCTGCCGCTGCCAGGAATAGAGGAATTGATGAAGCTGTTGGGGAATATGTGGCATTTGTTGATCCGGATGATCTTTTGGAACACAGATACCTGGAGACTGCTTACAATCATGCCTTTATCAATGACGCAGATATTGTGATCTTCGATGCCTACAGGGACAGATATGAAGGTGATCACTTAAAAAGAGAAATGTGGGGGCATGCAGACTACGGCTTCTGCACGAGTTTTACAGAATATAAACAGTCCATGCAGAGACAGATCATATACCCGTACATGGCTGCCAGAGTCGCTGATATGTCTTTTCATAGTAATGTACCACTGGCTGCACCCTGGGATAAGTTATACAAAAGGAGTTTTCTTGAAGCTAATAACCTTAGATTTTGTGAGGACTTAAGAGTTCTTGATGATATGTGCTTTAATTTCAGAGCATTCGGAGCGGCTGGCAGAGTTACCTACATTCCCGCGTTCCAGTATCATTACACTGTGATCAACACCTCCGTAACAAACAGCTACCGCTCCGACAGGCTCGTTCAGGATATAAAAGTATTTCAGTATCTGAAGGATGAGATTGATGCTATGGACATTGACAGGGCAGAAACAGCTCGTTTCATGCAGGCGCTCTATGCCCGCATCATAAAGAGTTTCGCTATCAGCATGCGCCTGTACTTTTTCAATCCAAAAAATCCGAAGACAGAAAATGAAATAAACGAAGAGCTAAAAGGCTATATTGATACCATGCCATATAAACAGGCTTTTAAAGGTATTCATCTTTATAACCTGGAACCCAAGCTGGTTGGAGTTACATTGGCCTGCAGATTGAAGATGGTGTGGGCGCTTAGGGTGATGTATAGGATGCAGTATGGGAAGAAATGATAGATATTACTGATTTAAAAAAGGCTTGATGCAGGGTACATAATAATGCAAGATGGAGAAATTCCAGGCAATCAGACGGCGATTGCCTTAAGTTTTTTCTTGTAAAGGCGGTGGCAATGGGTAATGAAGCTAAATTTGAGCATCTTTGACGATACGCAAAAAGAGTGTCATAATAGATAACGATATTATTAATATAATAATCAAGATAAATGATACACACAGTATTCATTTTTGCGTACATGATACAAATCATGAGTTTAGGCTGAGATATGACAAGACCTTTGATCACAGTAATTGTGCCAGCGTACAATAGCCCTGACATCAGGGCATCAATTGACTCTGTTCTGATACAGAAGTATCCGAATATTCAGCTGATTGTTCTTGATGATGCCTCGGATAATTTTGATAAGGATGAAGTAGAGCGCTATATCAGAGCCAATGCTGGAAACAATTTCTCTGAACTGATTGTAATACAAAACCCTGAAAATATTGGCACGGTAAAAAATATGAATCAGGGGTTTCGTATGGCCAGGGGTGAATATATTTTTAATCTTGCCGGAGATGATGTTTTTTATGATTCAAAAGTTTTGGATGATTGGGTTACAGAGTTCGAATCCACAGGAGCTGAAATACTAACAGCCAAAAGGGAAGTGTATGATGAGACTCTCACAGAGTTATACGGCGTAGAACCCAAGGCCAAACAGATAGAGTTGATTAAAAATCTTGATCCGTTAGATCTTTTTGAAGAACTTTGTTCTTATAATTTTATCTTTGGCTGTTGCACTGCATACAGTAAAGATTTAATAAAAGGCGATTCTTTTTTTGATGAGACATATAGAGTAATAGAGGATTATCCTTTTTTTTTGCGGGCAAGCAGGTTAAGAATAAAGATTTTTTATTTTGATAGAGTAGTGGTCAAATATCGTTCTGGAGGGGCAAGTTCACCGAAGCATTATTCCACAATATATAAAAAAGATTCAAATAGGATTTTTACATTTGAAGTTATGCCTTATACAAAACACAAGTTCCAAGCATTTTTGATGTATCGAGAATGGAGCAAAGGTCAAGAAAGAGGACTATATGAAACTATAAGTAAGACGGACTACATACATCTGTATTTTTTTAAAGCATGGTATGCATTGAAGTATCCAGAAGAGATTTCACATTATTTCATGCGACATAGCAAGAAAAAGCATAGTGAAGGGGGAAAAGTATGCAGGTAGTAAAGTATATGTTTCAGCCGCACGGTGATGAAAGAGGACAGTTGGTTTCTTTGGAAGAACATAATGACATTCCGTTCAGCATTAAAAGAGTTTATTTCATGTATGACACCGTAGATAATGTTGTTCGAGGTCGTCATGCTCACAAGAATTTACAACAAATACTATTTTGTGTGCATGGATCATGCAAAGTGCGTTTGGACAATGGAAAAGAGAAAAAAGTTGTTCCGTTAGAGAAACCTTACGAAGGGCTATATATAGCTAATTATATGTGGAGGGAAATGTTTGATTTCTCAGAAGATGCAGTTTTAATGGTGCTGGCATCAGAATTATACAACGAAGATGACTACATTAGAGATTATGATGAGTTTTTGGAGTTTGTAAAAGCAGAGAAGCTGTAAGAACGTAGGCGTAAAAGATGGGCATAGTTTTACGATCGCTGGAATTAAAAGATGCAAAGTATATGCATGAATGGATGCAAGATGATAGCGTTGTTCATTATCTTAATAAAGATTTTGGAAAAATGACGATAAAGGATTGCGAACGATTTATCGTGGACGGCGCAACTTCAAATACTGATTATCATCAGGCTATTGTGAATGATGAAAATGATGAGTATTTAGGAACGGTGAGTCTTAAAAACATTGACCGGGAGACAAGAATTGCAGAGTTTGGAATAACTGTTCGTACTTGTGCGATGGGGACAGGCGCTGCATATGAAGCAATGTGTTTGATTATGAGAACAGGTTTTGCAGAGTTTGATCTTGAAGATATTTATTGGTATGTAAACCAAGACAATGTGAGGGCTTTAAAGTTTTATGATAAGCATGGATTTCGAAGATGGCAATTTGATGATGTTAGACGGAAACTGTTGCCATATTATAAAGAAAATAGTCATTACATTTGGTTTATAGAAGATAAGGCGGATTCGTATGCAACAGGTAGAATTAAATAGTGCTATTGATTTAAATAGAATTATTACTGGTAAGTACCTACTGGTTTGTGGTCTGTCATATTACAGGACACTGCCAATTATATCTGAATTAAAAAAGACGAATCTCACTTTTGCTAGATTTAGTGACTATAATTCTAATCCGACGTACGAGAGTGTTGTACGTGGGGTTGAAGTATATAGAAAAGAAAACTGTACAGCCATTGTGGCTGTTGGAGGCGGAAGTGCCATAGATGTGGCTAAATGCATCAAACTTTTTTTGGAAATGAATACTGGGGATAATTATCTCCGGCAATCGGCTGTGCATCTTAAAACACCACTGGTTGTAGTACCTACTACAGCTGGAACTGGTAGCGAGGCTACAAGGTACGCTGTTATTTATTATAACGGAGAAAAACAGTCAATATGCCATGAAGAATTAATTCCAAACTATGTGATATTTGACTCGCTTCTACTTGATTTTCTTCCTGAATATCCCAAAAAAAGTGCATTATTAGATGCACTTTGTCATTCCATAGAGTCATGGTGGTCAATACATTCAACGTCAGAAAGCAAGAGCTATTCTAAGGAAGCCTTGAGAATAATTACTACTAATTGGAAAGAATATATAGATGATAAGCATTCTTTGACTGTTAACAAAGAAATGCTATATGCTGCAAATTTGGCCGGGAAGGCCATAAATATAACAGCGACTACTGCACCACACGCAATGAGTTATAAATTGACGAGCAATTATGGCATTTCTCATGGACATGCCGTGGCTTTGGTTTTGCCTATTGTTTGGAGATATATGTCATGTCATGTAGATAAATGTATTGATAAAAGAGGCAATGAATATTTTGAGGAGACTTTACAGGAAATATCGCAAGTTTTGGATGTTAATGGTTTTGATGAAATACTTATGCGCTTTGAGATGGATAAGTATAAGAATATTCCGGCTATAGAGGGAATAGAAGAATTAGTAGATACAGTTAATTTACTTCGTTTGTCAAATAATCCAGTAGTACTTGACAAAACTTCTCTAACAGAGATTTATAGTGAATTGAGCAAACAAATTGCTGAGAAGGGATAACTATGAAAGCGCTTATACTAAATTCTGGTATTGGAAAAAGAATGGGAGACGTAACAAAAAATACTCCAAAATGCATGTCAGAAATTTCTGAAAATGAGACTATACTTAGCCGACAGCTTATAGCACTCAATGAGATTGGAATAGAGGATGTGGTTATTACGATTGGACCTTTCGCAGGGATGGTCGTAGATTATTGCTTGGGCTTGAATTTGCCCTTGAATATCAAATTTATAAAAAATACTGAATATGAAAATACTAATTACATTTATTCAATTTTTCTGGCAAAAGAATACTTAGATGATGATATACTGATACTTCATGGTGATTTAGTGTTTGAAGATGAAGTATTACAAAAAATAGTCAGTTGTGAAAACGATGTTGTTGTTGTTAATTCATTACAACCGCTTTCGGATAAGGATTTTAAGGCTGTAATTAAGGATAACAGGGTTGTTAGGATTGGTGTGGATTGCTTTAATGATGCTTTAAATATGATGCCAATGTACAAATTGAGTAAAAATGTATGGTCACATTGGTTAGATGAGATATGTAGATTTATAGCTTGCGGAGAGAGAAATTGTTACGCGGAAGAAGCACTGAATGGGATACTTGATTCAAATAGTGTAGTTCCGTTGAACATTGGAAAAATGTTTTGCGCAGAAGTAGATACTATTGAAGATTTAACTGTAGTAAAGGCAAAGGCGAGAGAAATAAAGAATCACACTGTATATATGTGCTTTTCAACGGATATAATTCATTCCGGTCACATCGCATTAATAAGAAAGGCAGAACGACTTGGAAAATTGATTATTGGCGTTTTATCAGATGAGGCGGTTATAAGTTATAAAAGATTTCCTCTTCTTCCTTTTTCGGAGAGGAAGGCTATGTTTTCTAACATTGCTGGAGTTAGTAAGGTCGTTGAACAAAAAACGTTGAGCTATAAGGAAAACTTAAAATTGTTAAGGCCAGATTTTGTGGTGCATGGTGATGATTGGAAAACAGGATTTCAAAAAGTCATAAGAGATGAAGTGACTGATGTACTTTCAGAGTATGGAGGTATATTGGTTGAATACCCATATGCAAGGGATGAAAAATATATTGAATTGGAAAAGCGTTCAAGATCTGAACTATCCCTCCCTGATGTTCGAAGAGGAAGATTAAAGAAAGCAATAGAAATGAAGGGACTTGTGACAGCCCTTGAGGCTCATAATGGCCTAACTGGACTTATTGCAGAAAAAACTTCTGTTACAAAGAACGGAGAATTAAGGCAGTTTGATGCGATGTGGATTAGCTCATTATGTGACTCAACATCGAAAGGAAAGCCGGACATAGAAGTTGTCGATATGTCTAGCAGGTTTAAAACAGTTGATGAAATTTTGGAAGTAACGACTAAGCCTATTATTTTTGATGGTGATACTGGTGGATTGACAGAACATTTTGTATACACTGTTAGGACTTTGGAAAGAATTGGCGTGTCCATGGTTATTATAGAAGATAAGACTGGATTAAAGAAGAACAGCTTGTTTGGAACTGATGTAATACAGGTTCAAGAAAGTATTGAAAAGTTTTGCCAGAAACTAAAAGCTGGTAAACAAGCGCAAAAGAGCAGTGATTTTATGATTTGTGCTAGGATTGAGAGTTTGATATTGGAAAAGGGCATGGATGACGCTCTAGAAAGAGCACGCGCATACTGCGATGCTGGTGCGGATGCAATAATGATTCACAGCAGGAAAAAGGACCCTGGTGAGATTTTTTGTTTTGTAAAAAAGTTTAGAGATGAGAATATTACAACTCCAATTGTAGTCGTGCCAACTTCGTACAATGTCGTTTTTGAAGAACAATTGAAAGCGATGGGGGTCAATGTTGTAATTTATGCAAACCAACTCACTCGTAGTGGATTTCTGGCGATGGAAAAGGCTGCAAAACTGATATTGTCAAACCAAAGAGCAAAGGAATGTGATGATATATGTATGCCAATCAAAGATATTATTACTTTGATTCCAGAACAATAAGCATATCTGAAAAACATTCTGACAAAAGAAGGAATAAGAATTTGAAGACAGTTTCGTTGATAGTTATTTCTTTTAATAACAGTAAATATATTTATGAAGCGATAGATTCTATTTTGAATCAGGATTATGAACAAATTGAGTTGATTGTTAGCGATGATGGCTCAGATAGTTTTGATTTGAATAGCGTAAAGGAATATATATTAAATAATAAGGGATCTGGAATAGTAAGTGTTGCATACAACATTAATGATGAAAACATTGGCACGTGTAGTCATATTAAAAAAATAGCATCACTATGTACGGGTGACGTGATCGGGATAATTGCTGCAGATGATGCATTATATGGGACGTCAACTATTTCTAAGATAGTAAAAAAGTTCAATGAGGATGATGAAAATGATGTGGTTTGCTGCAATTTGGCAATGTGTGATCATGAACTTAATAAAATTGAGGGATTATTCGTTAGTGATGATGATATAGATATGATTAATAATGATGTCCAGCGATTGTTTGAAGAGTTGTCATGGCGATGCGTTTTACCTGCATTAGGAACCTATTATTCCAAAAAAGCATTTGAGTACATTATTGAAAGTGATTTGTTATCAAAATATGAATTGGTTGAGGATTGGACGTCACATATCTTGCTAGCTCGCGAAGGATTTAGATTTAGTTTCCTAAACTTTACAGGAGGCAAACATAGGTTTGGGGGGGGTATCGCACAATATGAGTAAGGGATATTCGCCTAAGGAA
This sequence comes from Butyrivibrio sp., assembly GCA_015056565.1. GTDB lineage: Bacteria > Bacillota > Clostridia > Lachnospirales > Lachnospiraceae > Butyrivibrio. Next base: position 211,264 of record SVGB01000001.1, on the reverse strand, counting down.
ATAGCATTCTATAAAGATATAGATAGTATTTTTTTGTATGAGGTTGAGCCATATAAAAAAAACATGAGTGAAGAGGCGTATGACAAAGCTAAAAACTGGCATCAAGTCAGAAAAGCGATGTATGAATGTGCTAGAGATTACGAATATAGAAACAATAGTTTTAGTCAGTATAGAGAGAATGCAGTAAGTAATCTACAGATAAATATGGGATTGGTTCATACGAAAAAGTATATATTAGTTGCGGTTGATGATGCAGCCACTTTATCTAAAAGCTATGGGCAGTTGCTGCGTGCAGATGGAGATGCTTATATTTTTGTGATAGCATTCTGTGATCCGAAATATGAAAAGTATTGGTCTGAGAGGCTGATTGGCGAGACAAACAAATACAGGGCAGACCACGACAATGTGGTGACAGTACAGTTTGAATACAATTATTTAAAAAAAGCATATAAAACTTTTTTATTTGATCTGGCGACAAAAATTGGAGAAGAATGCATTGTGATTGCTTCTGTAGGAAAGTTTAAACGAGATGCTTTTGGTGAGCCAAATCAAAAAAGTATTAATGATCAAATAGATATTGCTTTGCGACAGCTAAGTGAGATTAAAACCAGTAAAGATAAAAGTCCATTTTTTAAAAAGACAGTTAATTCAGTTAACAAAGGCTATAGAATGCTTGCTTATGGGATGATTAGTTCCCTGGCTTTTATTTCAGCATTATTTATTGACTGGGATAGAAGTATAAATAATAATTCGAATATTGTATACAATTGGTTATCGGCTACAATGTTTGCAGTTTCTGTAATAGCACTTTTGGCTTATGTCTTGTGCATAATTGACCATGTAATTAATGAGCTGAATTATTTGTATGGTTTCAAAAATAATAAAGTGATTCGTTATGGCGAAAGAGTTGGTATTAACTTTTTTATAGGATTGTTAGCTGTTTATTTAATGATGAAAGTCTGCCTTGGATTCTTTTCAGGTTACTATTTATCATACATCTCGAATGAAGCTATTTTATTTATTAAGCATATTCATTCTTTTGTGGCAAATATTTCTCTTGCATTAGCTGTGTTAAATATTAGCATTCAGATTCTTCGAGTATCAAGAAAGGTGCTTAAATGGGTGAAATTCAAGCATGATAGACAAACGACTTAATTATTCAAAAGTATATTTTATAGAGAAAGTGAGAGATGAACTAATATCCTCACTAAAAGGCGACAAGATACCTGCAGAAGAATTAAAGAACAACTTGGATAGATATTGCCAAGATGAACTGCCATTTGATGGGGGAAAAGTAAACAAAAAAACTATGTGGGATAATGCTTCATCTAATATGTGGAGTTATTATCAGTTGGACTATTTAAGGCGAATGGTTGGCTATTACTGCACTGGAAACATTAATAAAAATCAAGTATTAGATACTATTTTAGACAAATGTGGAGGCATAGATGCTAATGATTATAAAATACATGTGACATTTTTTTGCCAAGAATTTGATTTGTTTCCATCGTTTTCTTCTGTTTGGAAGTCTATGGAAGATAATCGACTATTTGATAGACAAGCAGTTTTTGTTTACGAAAATAAAGCTGATGATCCGACTGTAGGCCGTTATATTAGTGAAAACTACGAAAATTATTTAAAATTTGGAATACCTGTAATTGACTATAAAGATTATTCACTAACGACTGATCAGCCTGATATATGTTTTTATATGAAACCATATTATGCAATTAGAGGAATACCTCCTAAACTATATGTTAGAGAAGTCAATAGGTATACAAAGTATACAGTGTATATTTCATATTGTTTAGATGTTCAAGGTGGAAGTAAACTGTATCAATTCTTTTATGGAATGCCGGCGCAATATAGCATATGGAAAATAATAGGTTATAGTCAGTTTTATAAAGACATGGCTTGCAAATATGGATTTAGAGGAGGAGAAAATGTCGAGGTAATCGGACATCCTAAATTTGATGAAATATTTGAAATGGAAAGAAATAAAAATAAATGGGTAGATGTGGAATGGAGAAAAAAGATTGGAAATAGACCTGTAATACTTTGGAACACGCACTTTTCGATAACCCCTAATGCTGGAGTAGGAACATTTTTGTATTGGTATAAGGATATGAGAGATTATTTTAAGAAAAACAATGATATTTTTCTCATATGGAGGCCACATCCTATTTTCTGGCAAACTATTGAAAAGGAGAAGACAATAGATCAGGAAGAATTTAGAGAGTTTTGTAGAGATCTTGAGCAAATGGACAATGTGATTATTAATAAATATGGTGATTATCACTATTCTTTTGCCATGTCAGATGCTCTTATTAGCGATGCAGCAACCTTTTTGGTAGAGTATGTAGCTACTGAAAAACCTGTTATGTATACGCCTAAGGAAGGCGGAGAAGGTGTTATTGACGAGAACTGCATTAAAGATATATACATAGGTGATTCTTTTGATAAAATTGCAGAATATTGTGACATGGTAAAGAACCATCACGATCCATTAAAGAATAAGAGAATGGAGTCATTCTATTCTGAATATGGACACTTGGACGGGAAAAATGGGGAAAGGATTAGAGATTATATAATTGGTGCTATGCATTCAGATATAGAAAATGATGCAAGAGTCGCTGTAAGGGGGAAAATGGTATAAACGAATGAATATAAAGACTGTGAGTGTAATTATTCTTAGCTATAATAGCAGCACTTCTATTATTCGAGCAATTGATTCAGTGATTAATCAAACATATGAGTCTATAGAACTGATAATATCTGATGATGGCTCAAAGGATTTTGATGGCGCATGGATAGCAAATTATATTGAAAAGAATAAAAATCGAAATATAAAGAATTATGATGTGCTAATAAGCGAACGAAATAATGGCACTGTTAAAAACCTTATAAGGGCATTTGGGTATTATTCTGGCGATTATCACATGATAATTGGTGCTGATGATTGGCTCTATAACAATAATGTAATTTCAAAATTGGTAAATGCATATAAGGCATACCATGATGAACCGCTATTAATTTGTGGCAACGCATATATGTGTAATGCTCAGAGAATTCCGCAGTATAGGATGATGAATGATGAAGATATCGGGATATTGGTTGAGGGTAACACAGAAAAAATACTCAATAGGTTAAGGTTCAAGTGTTTTTTGCTTACAGTAGCCACCTTATATAGGAGGGAGTTTTTAGAAGTAGTAGGGATGCCAAGTGAAGATTATGTATATTTGGAAGATTGGCCGACTTTTTTGCAAATGGCAAAGAAGAAAGTAGTCCCTGTATATTATCCAGGGTGCGTTACTTGCCATATGATTGGGGGGATTGCTAATGGTGCAAAAAAAGTAAATATTGACCAGCTTAAGACCCTGTTTAAAGACAGGCAAACACTGTTCAAAAAAGAAGTGATTCCTTTTTTGGATGAAATGTCTTCTGAAGAAAGAACAGGATTTATTAATCGACATAAGGCAGAGCAAGCGAATTATTATAATAAAGTTGTATTTGCAGGAATCACTAGAACAGAGCTAATAAAGGAGTTATTTAAAAATGAAAATGCCAGAGAAGTGGCTTGGAATAATGTTTGTGTGGAAATAAAAAAGTGTATTTGCAAGTATGGTGAAAAGATTCGCAATATTGGGCTTTATCTTTTGGGAGTAATCATTACATATGTCTTGGTTTGTTTTTCACAACCATTTAGCTATGAGAATACTCAAATAGTAAAAACTGCCTTGGCTTTTTCTGCAGAGTTATTGTGTGTGATTATGATATCTAAACTGATAGCTAAGTGTTTGACAATACTAATCGATGATGGCAATTAATTTGTTTTCTATATATTAGCGAGGTGGCAAGTGAGAGTAGAAGTTTTTTTAGAAATGATTAAGAGTGATTTTTATACAGGAGTTCCAGACTCGCAGCTTAAAGCATTGTGTGATTACCTTATCGATACTTATGGAATTAATCCTGAACACCATGTTATTGCTGCAAACGAGGGGAATTGTGTTGCTCTAGCTGCTGGATATAGCTTGGCTACAGGAAAAAGACCTGTTGTTTATATGCAGAATAGTGGTGAGGGTAATGCTGTGAACCCCATAGTATCGTTAATAAGTGATAGAGTATATGCTATTCCAATACAATTTGTAATTGGATGGAGAGGAGAACCAGGGATTCATGATGAACCCCAGCATGTTTTTCAGGGAGAAATAACATGTGACTTATTAGATAAATTAGGCATTAAATATACCATTATTACAAAAGATACCACATGTGATGATTTGTTAGAGATTGTTAGTGAGTTTGATGAGTTTATGGATTGCGGTAAGTCTGTAGCGTACATAATTAAGAAGGAGGCATTAACATATGATAAGAAAGTTCGCTATGAGAACGACAATTTGGTGAAACGAGAAGATATCATAGAGCATATATTACAAGTATCAGGAGACGACCCTATTGTTGCTACTACGGGAAAAACAAGCAGAGAATTGTTTGAACTGAGAGAAAAGAATGGGCAGATGCATGATTTAGACTTTTTGACAGTTGGCTCAATGGGACATGCGTCTTCTTTTGCGTTGGGAATAGCTATAAACAAACCAAACAGAAAAGTTTGGTGCATTGATGGAGATGGAGCTATGATAATGCATTTAGGAGCTACAGCGGTAATAGGTTCTATTCATCCAAATAATATGGTTCATGTTTTGATAAATAATGGGGCTCATGAATCCGTTGGTGGGATGCCAACTGTTGCCTCAAGTGTTAATATCATTGAGTTGGCAAAGGCTTGTGGCTACCAATACGTTACATCTGTGAATGACTTGAAGTCTCTAGACCGTGAACTGGAAAGTGTTTGTGAAAGAAAGTGTTTATCCTTTATTGAAGTCAAATGTGCCATAGGATCTAGAAGTGACTTGGGAAGACCAACTACATCACCAAAAGAAAACAAAGATTGTTTTATTAATTATTTGAAAAGAATATAAAGCGAATTTGTTTATACAGAATGTTACCTAGAAACTTGACATCAAACGAAAACACAGGAGGGAACAGGGTGAATATTCCATTTGTAAGCTTCAAACCAATGGAAAAAGAATTAAATGCTGACTTAAAGTACGCTTTTGAGAGGGTCTTTGACAATTCTTTTTACATAAAAGGCGAAGAGTGTGCCAGATTTGAAAAGGCTTTTGCTGACTTTTGCAAAGTTAAGGCTTGCATTGGAGTGGGTAATGGTCTGGATGCGTTGATGCTTAGTCTTAGGGCACTTGGCATCGGTGAAGGAGATGAAGTAATAGTTCCTTCAAATACATATATAGCTACTGCATTGGCAGTAACATATGTTGGTGCAAAACCAGTATTTGTGGAACCTTTGCTGGAAACGTTCAATATAGACCCTTCACTAATCGAGACAGCTATTACAAACAGAACAAAAGCTATTATCCCAGTGCATTTATATGGTCAGCCATGTGATATGGATCCAATCATGGAGATTGCTGAAAAACATGGATTGTATGTAATAGAAGATTGTGCACAGGCTCATGGTGCTAAATATAAAGGGAAAAGGGTTGGATCTTTTGGCGATGCAGCAGGCTTTTCTTTTTATCCTGGAAAAAATCTTGGGGCTTTAGGTGATGCGGGTGCTGTTGTCACAAGTAACCTGGAATTAGCTGAAAAAGTAAGTGCATTTGGTAACTATGGTTCTGACTATAAATATCATCATATATATAAGGGTAATAATAGCAGGCTTGATGAATTGCAAGCCGCATTTTTGTCAGTAAAGTTACAGCATTTGGACCGTATGAATGAATTCAGGAGGCATATTGCTGGAAGATACTTAAATGAGATAAAGAATGATCTGATAAAGCTTCCCACCGTAATTGACGATGCGGTTCCTGTTTGGCATATTTTTGGATTGAGATGTTTTGTAAGGGATGAATTAGAGAAATATCTCAATGCTAAGGGTATAGGAACCAATAAGCATTACCCTATCCCGATACATCTTCAGAAATGCTATGAGGATTTGGGACTTGGTGCAGGCTCTTTACCTATTTCTGAAGAAATTAGTAGAACTGAACTTAGTATCCCAATGTACTATGGTATGACTGATGAAGAGGTTTCATATGTTGTTGATGCTTTAAATGACTTCGGAAAAAATAATTTGTGATTTGAAGATCTGCGTCTGGTTTGGCACCTTGGCAATTTCATAGCTTACATTAAGAGTTGGATTCGCTGTTAGCTGTTGCAAGACATCTATACAGCTACACGTGTACGGAAAAACAATTGTTTGAGAAACTCTGGACAATTTTGATGGCCTTTTTTGATCGGAACTTAAGTTAAGAGCCAACCGTCTATTGGTGGCATCTCTTATAGATAAAATAGCAAAAAGTGATTTTGGGTTCCAACTCCTAACGTAAAGGTATGAAATGCCGGGCATTAGGAGCTTCTTGTGGGTTTCCCTCATGATAAGATCAGAACTTTATATTGTTCTTTTCCAAAAGCTCTTTTAGGCGAGCGTTCTCATTAGTAAGAGAAGCATTCTCCTTAGTGAGCTTTTCGAATTGTTTCTTCTGGTACTCTTCGTGGGCGATACGCTCTTCGCGAAGCCAGCATTCTTCGCGGATGTACTCATCGGCGTTGGAGACATAGATAGCTTCAGCAGTGGAATTCATTGATGGATTATCTTTAGTGATCATCTTGATTTCCTCCCATGTTTTTGCTTTGAAAAGCCTGGCCCAGGTGTCTGTATGGTAGCTTTTATCTTCGTCAGTTGCAAGTTCTGTGTGGTTTAATTCTATCACATACAGATTGAATTTGTCAGTATAGAGATAGTTGTCCTTTGCATTACGCACCTGGTACCTTGCAAAGAACTCCGGATGATCTTCAAAAAGTGTAAAGTCCAGAAAACCAATATGATACACCGGCATTACAGTGTTGTAGTCTTTTCCGCGAAGAACGTTGTTGAACTTTCTACTCAAGTAGGAAAGAGATCTGACAGGCCAGTTTCCATAGTTAAGGACCTGCATTTCAAGGTTGATGATGACGCTGTTGTTGAGCATGACAACGATATCCATCTGGTATTCTTTTTCACGCATTGATTTTCCCGGCTCCACAGGGTTGTCAATGTATACATTTTTAATTTGCTCTCGTTTCAGATGAAGCAGTGAACAGATCAGGTTTATGAGAGTTTTTTTATCTCTTTGCAGAACCATCCGGAACATGTAGTCATTGGTCATGTTGTAGGAGAGTTTGCCGGTAGCATTTAGATACTTATAGTTCATTATTTGTATACCTTTCGTAGTTAGTGTTTTCCATACTGTGCACGTTTAAGGAAAAGCTCAGCGAGTATGCTGAATGAAAAAATAGAATTGTGGGTCTGAAGGAATTTCAGATCGCAGAACAAAATATAGCATAACCTGAGTGGAATAATCAAGCTAAAAATTCTTAAGATTTCTTAAGAATTGAAGATAAGAATCAGTACTTTGGCAATTCCAATGTAAGGTATGAATGCCGTGCATTAGGAGTTTTTATATTTGGAGGTTTCTACATGCTACTGTTGATCAGTATATCGATGTTTATATTACCGGCTGTTTTTTCTCTGGTAATTCATAATTATCTGCGACATGGAGAAATGTCCGGAAGGAGAAAGGCTGTTTTTTTACTGGTATATCTTGTAGTGACAAATATTATCACGTTTTCTGTATCCTACATTAGGGGTGTAAAAGGCTTTCGCTTTTCGGATATGACACTGTCTTATAGGCTTAAGTACATGAGCCTGGGGATTGTGCTGGGGTTTGTCATGCCTTTTATTGTATGCCTTTTAACAGAAGATATCATAACCATTGGCGGTTTTATAAGATATGGGAAAAGGTTTTATCGTGACCTGAAAAAGTATCTTCCTTATGCCATCTGGTCTGCCAAGGCGGATCTTGGTGCTGAAGTGGCAAACTCTTATCTGAACTGGTTATGGTGGCTTATTGAGCCATTTTGCATGATGCTGATCTATACGGTGATCTTCGGATATGTGTTCAGGGCGTCAGAGCAGTTTTTTCCCATATTCATATTTACAGGGATAACCATGTGGAGTTTTTTTTCCAGAAGTATTAATGGAAGCGTCGATGCTGTAAGGCATGGCAAGGATATCATAACCAAGGTGTATATGCCAAAGTATATCCTGTTGCTGTCTAAGATGTTTGTTAATTGCTTTAAAATGCTGATATCCTTTGGCGTGATCGCACTTATGATGATCGTTTTCAGGGTGCCTGTAAGCTGGAACATCCTCTGGTTTATACCTGTGCTGATGGTGCATTTCCTTTTTACATTCGGTGTTGGCAGTATAATGATGCACTATGGCGTATTCGTCAATGACCTGGGTTACATAGCAGGAATTGTGCTTCAGATGATGATGTATCTGTCAGGGGTGTTTTATTCCATCTCAAAAAGAATTCCTGAGCCCTTTGGAGATATTATCGAGAGCTTTAATCCGGTGGCTTTTTTTATGTCTTCCATGAGAAATGCAATCTTGTATAGTACCACGCCTGAAATGTTGCTTATTGCAGTGTGGGGGCTTATCTCACTGATTCTGATTGCCCTTGGGGTGTTCACTATTTACAGTAACGAGAATTCATATGTGAAGGTAATCTGATATGACAAAAGAACTTGCGATTGAAGTGAAGAATGTGAGCATAAGCTACCGTATTTTGAATAATGTTTCTATCAGGAGTACGCTGTTTCATCATAAGACAAGGGATGAGGTGTTTGAAGCGGTAAAGGGAGTTACTTTTGACATCGAAAAAGGCGGAATTTTGGGAATAATCGGCAAGAATGGAAGTGGAAAGTCCACGCTGCTTCGTTCAATTGCCGGAGTTTTTTCTCCCAATTCAGGAAGTATCGACCTTCATGACCACTCAGTTTCGCTCATGGCCCTTGGAGTGGGATTTAAGCCTCTTCTTACTGGAAGAGCGAATATTATGCTATCAGGACTGCTCCTGGGATTTAAGGAAAAAGAGATTGAAGAACGAATGGATGAGATCATCGAGTTTGCAGAACTTGGGGATTTTATAGACAGACCTGTAAGGACCTATTCAAGCGGTATGCATAGTAAGCTTGCTTTTGCCATTACAGCATTGCTTGAAACGGACATTATGCTGGTGGATGAAGTCTTGAGTGTGGGAGATGAGCGGTTTAAAGCAAAGAGCCTGGCCAAGATGAAAGAACTCATCACGGATGAAGACAGAACTGTTATCATTGTGTCTCATAGTATAGAAACGCTAAAGGAGCTTTGCGACAGCGTTATGTGGATGCATGACGGGGAGATAAGAAAAATAGGGGAGCCCGAGGCTGTGTTGGAGGAATATAAGCAGTTTATGATGGCATGATAGAGAGGATAGGTATTGCAGTTACGCTCGTCAGCATTGGCGTAATAGTTATACAGTATTTACGTGACATTGAAGAAGTAATACTAAGCATCAAAAAAGACCGCTGAAAACTCTGAACAAGTAGGATGCGGTCTCTTTTGATCGTAACTATTAACTAAGAGCCAACCGTCTATCGGTGGCATCTCTTACAAATAAAGTAGCACAAACGGTTTTTGTTTTCAACTCCTAATGTAAGGTATGAAATTCCGGGTATTAGGAGCTTCTTGTGGGCCTCCTCGTGATAAGATCAGAACTTTATATTGTTCTTTTCCAAAAGCTCTTTTAGGAGAGCGTTCTCATTAGTAAGAGAAGCATTTTTATCAGTAAGAGAAGCATTCTCCTTAGTGAGCTTTTCGAATTGCTTCTTCTGGTACTCTTCGTGGGCGATACGCTCTTCGCGAAGCCAGCATTCTTCGCGGATGTACTCATCGGCGTTGGAGACATAGATAGCTTCAGCAGTGGAATTCATTGATGGATTATCTTTAGTGATCATCTTGATTTCCTCCCATGTTTTTGCTTTGAAAAGTCATATCTTATCAAGATTTAGAATTGCCGGTTTTTGACTCGAGTTCCTTGACACGTGCCTGCAGAGATGCGATTTCGGCATCTTTGGAATCAAGAGCGGCTTGTTGTTCTTTAATGGTGACTTTCTGGGCATCAACACTATCCTGAAGTTCATCAATCATGTATAAGACAGTATTATGATCATATTCCTGTAGATCTTTTGAAAACGTATGCATCACCTCTTCCACGTTTTTGCACATATCATAGAGATCTTGATACATAGGCTTAAAGGCTGGATATTTAGTAATGAGTTCAACGATGTAATTTATATCATCACATCCCAGGAATGTAAGCCATGCATCAAATTCATTATTGATACCTTCATTATGAAGTTTGTTGATGAAAATATCAATAGGAATAAAGATGCAGTTTTGGAGCATCTTCATGACAAGACCAGAATCAGATTTGTGGCTGAAGGTATGCATTAATACATCAGGATAGTCCTTGAAATCGGAGGAGCTTTGCTCCATAAAAACGATGGTATAGACCGGAGGGACATCCTTGTAATTGAACTTTTTGTTGTTAGTCTTACATTTGTTTTTGATTCGCTTATATTGGCGCATCAGAAGATCGGCCATGTAACATGATGCTCTTTCTCCGGCGAAGAGATAGCCAATTTTCTGAACTTCTATATTTGCAAGGGTTCCGTCTTCAAGCTCTACAACAATGTCAGTTATTACCAGAGAATTTTCATCGCCCATGCGGTTATTATCATTAGCAAGCTGCTGTTTGACGGTTACTTTTTGACCAAGAATAACTGATAGAAGCCAGGATAGCCTGTCGGGATTTGTTTCTGGATTCATGATTTCTTTGATATAGCTATCATATAGCATTTTGACACCTTTTATGCCAGAACAGATATCTAGGAATTGTTCCTGTTGTTCCTCAGTCCAGGAGTTGAATATAGCACTTAGGACTTCGGAGTCTGTTATTTCTTTTAGGATTTCTTCCCGTGTCTTGATGACTGGGAAGAAGGGTTTTAAACTTTTGTATTGACTACACATTTTGTTCCTTTCTGTAAAGCCCTCATTAACATAGCGTATTAGATAAGGGCTATATTTATGATCCTTTAACACTTCGAGCAAGTATTGATGGATAAAGTGGCGTGACTACGCCGCGACAGCCATTTGGCTGCAAGTAATGTGCTCAGAAATGAGCACGAGAAGTAATATAACACGTTTCCTATCGAACATCAATCGAACAAAAGATTAATGTTTTATGTATGTCGGATTAACAAAAGTGAGCACGCGATGAATTGATAATAGTTCAAACTTTTTGAGAACCAGACTTGAGGTGGGGCAAATGAATTCATCGCACTGATTGAACACAAGTCACATGTGGATTATAATGTAGCTATGCAGATACTTCGGTATATGGTGCTTATCTGGGAAGATTATGGGAAGCGACAGGAGAAGAAAGTGAGTGGCATTAGTAAGCTGAAGGGCTTTAAGTATCCACCGGTTTTCCCAATCGTTTACTATAACGGAGAAGAGAATTGGACGGCGGATAAGTCATTTGCGAGTAGGATTGCGTTGAGTGATGTCTTTTTATCATATATTCCGAATTTCAATTACCATCTGGTGAGTGCTGCTGATTATGAGAATGAAGAACTGATTAGCAAGAACGATGCACTTTCGCTTATTATGATTGTTAATAAAATCAAGGAGACCGGTGCATTAAATGATCTTATCCTTCCGAAAGAGTATCTGGATAGCTGGTCTGAGAAGTCCCCAACGGATGTGCTAGATGTCCTTGAAAAGGTTATTGCAGTGCTTCTCAGAAAACAGAATTTCCCAGAAGATGAGATTCAGGATTTTTTAAGTCTGATCAAGGAGCGACGTATGAGTGATTTATTCGAGGGCTTTAGAGGTATTAATGTCATTGAAGAGAGAAAGAATGGCGAAGAAATAAAACTTATTAAGCAGATCAGTAAGAAGATTTTAAAAGGAATGTCAGCAGAGGAGATAGCAGAAACTTTCGAGGAGCCGTTAGATTATGTCAAGGAAATATATGATATTGCCGTGAAATATGCTCCAGGCTATGATGCTGATGAAATATATCACGAGCTGGTACAGTCAAGAAACAACGCTGAGGCTGGCAAGTGAGAGGTTGATTTTAACTGAATGAGTGAATTTGAATCCTGATATAAGGTATGAAGTTTTCTTGTATCAGGATTTTTTTGATTATCATTAGGAGAGCTTATGCTTACAGGGGCTTGGCTCCATCAGATATCAGGGAGACCTGGTCAAAAAGGTCTATTTTCCCAGGCAGATTCTGCCAATTGTTTCTCTGACAGTTAACTTTGTAAATATGCTTATTTCTTTCCTGATCATATACTGCTATCCTAACAGAACTGTGAATTTCTATCACAGTTTCTTTTTCCAATCTGGAGAGGCTATGCAGTTCTTGCAGATGCCAATTTCAAAGATGGAGAAACAATTTAATGAAGGAGGCATGTGTGTATGCAAGATGATGAAACTAAAGACCCAAAACAATCACCCCTATATTCTGATTTCGCTTATGATGATGCATTCAGAACTATGGAAACGGAGTGTGATGATATAGTGATTCCGTTTGTGAATTACTATTATGGTGAGCACTTTACCAGAAAAGCAGTCATCACCAGGCTGAGGAATGAGCATTTGTAATCGTAATACTTGTTATCAGTATATCATTGGTATATAATTATATATCATTGATACATTTAGGAGAGAAACTAATGGTACAAACGTCAAAAATTAACGCTAACGGAATAGAAATAGGGGTTATTGGAGGTACTGAGCCTGATAATAGCTACATAAGCCTTACAGATATAGCAAAATACAAGAATTCCGAAGATCCCAGGATGGTTATTACTAACTGGATGAGCTCGTATTCAACAATCGATTTCCTTGCAGTCTGGGAAGAAATTCATAATTCGGATGATTTTAACCGATTGGAATTCCAATCGGTTAGAAATGAACGCGGCAGACTTATAATGACTCCGAAGCAGTGGATTGAAAGAATGCAGGCTAAGGGGATAATATCAAAAGCCGGCAAATATGGAGGAACGTATGCTCACTCAGATATTGCTTTTGAGTTTGCATCATGGATTTCTCCAGAGTTTAAGCTTTATATAATCAAGGATTACCAGCGACTGAAAAAGGATGAGGCTGAGAGAAAAGCTATTGGATGGGATGAAAAAAGAGCTCTTTCAAAGCTGAATTATCACATTCACACAGATGCTGTTCAGACATACCTTATTACTGATGAATTAACAAATGAAGAAAAGACATACAAATTTGCAAATGAGGCTGATCTTTTGAATGTTGCTCTCTTTGGAAAACGTGCAAGAGAGTGGCGAAAAGCTCATCCTGAAGAAGCAAAAAGAGGTGAGAACATAAGAGATTATGCGTCTGCCGAAGAACTTATAGTTCTGATCAATCTTGAAAACTTTAATGCAGAATGGATTTCACAAGGATTATCGCAGCAGGAACGTTTACAAAAACTGCGTTCTGTGGCATATAAACAGACGGAAATTCTCAAAAATAATGCTGCAAAAAGAAAACTGGGTGCCACAAATCCCAACCTTTTGAAAGGCGGAGACAAAGATGCTAATTAAAGAATTGAGAAAAATCACAGGATTATCACAGGCTGCATTCGCCAAAAAGTTCCACATCCCAGTAGGAACACTATCCCACTGGGAGCAAGGGGTAAGAACTCCCCCTGATTATGTTGTATACATGCTCTCACGAATCATATATATGGAACGTGAGCAATATCAAAAATAGAATGTTGCCTCACTGGAAAATCTGTCAGGTATATGGTTCTGCAACTTCGAATTCATTTAATTCAACCCAACCATAGACTGATACTTTTTCGTTATTTCCAAGTCGAAACATAAAGGTCGTTGAACCTTGATAATTTCATACTTTACATTAGGATTTGTCGGTGATAGACTATGCGGGTAACATTCTCATACGTATAGAGGTATCACGGCAGTTCGCCATTTATCCCCTATTGGATTGGAATATTTGAAGTTTGCGGAACGTTTCTTTTGCCATGCTGGCATTAGCTCTTTTGATTCTGAAAGTTCTTTTATCTGAGATATGCCTAGTACGTATCAGGTGTTGCAAGTATGATACAAGGAGGCATGTGAATGCAGAAAAGGAAAAAAGAAAGAAAATCAAGGAGGCAAAGGAAGCATGCTTGGCAGGTTGGACAGATTGCCAACAGCAAGGTTGCTGACAGCGGAGGGAAGATCATTTTTGAAAACGCGGTTTTATGCTCTCAGCTTCTTTCTGGATACGTTGAACTGGAAGAGCTTAAGAATGTGAGACCGCAGGATATTGAAGACGTCACCGAGAGGTATATACCGATGTTCACAGAGCAGAGGGATGCAGATGTTGTCAAGAAGGTACATCTTCCTGAGGGAGAGGACATTTTTATAGCGCTGATTGAACACAAGTCTGCGGTAGACTATAATGTAATCATGCAGATACTTCGTTACATGGTCTACATTTGGGAGGACTATGAGAACCAGCAGGACAAGCTGTCTGCAGGTATTTCTAAGACGAAGGGCTTTAAGTATCCTCCAGTTTTGCCGATTGTTTATTATGAAGGCAGGGAGGAGTGGACGGCTGACAGGGAATTGTCAGAGCGGATAGTTCTTAATGAAGTGTTTAAGGATTATATCCCTAATTTCAGGTATTATCTGATACAGCTCAAGGAACATGACAAGGAAGAACTCATCGGCAAGAAGGATGAATTATCTTTTGTCATGCTGATCAATAAGCTCAAGGATGCGGAAGAATTTAAGTCGCTTGAACTTCCTGAAGAGTATTTGAGCGACCTGTTCATTGATTCTTCGGATGATGTGCTTAAAGCTATTGCTAAGGTTATCGCTGTTGTGCTCAGGAAACAGAATATTCCTGAAGATGATGTCCAGAATATGGTGGACAGGATAAGAAGGAGGCAGCCTATGGGACTTTGGGATGACTGGAAAGGATTTGATTATCAGGAAGCGGTAAGAACTGGTGAGACCAATAAGCTCATAAAGCTGATTTGTAAAAAGATCCAAAAGGGAAAACTCCCTGATCAGATAGCTGAAGAGCTTGATGAGGACGACGTTGAGTATATCAGGGAGATATACAACATCGCACAGAGACATGCTCCGGCTTATGATACACATGAGATTTACGAAGAACTCTCCAAGAAGGATACTCTTGTGAAAAGCTGATGGTTAGAGCATATTTATAAAATCAAAAACTCCTAATGTAAGGTATGAAATGCCCTGCGTTAGGAGTTTTTTATTCAATTGCAAAGAGGATTCCTGAGCCATTTGGGGATATTGTGTAATCGAATGATAAACTTCCGCGAAAGGAAATGCTTACTGATAAAGTATATAAATATAGTGTAAGTAGTGGTGAGCTTACTGAAATGACGATATGAATAGAAAGTGCCTGCTGCAAAATGTACTGCAGCAGGCATAAATACTATTTATTGTTTTCGAGTTTTTTGATCTTGGCAAGAAGTTCAGCGATGGTAGCGTCCTTATCAGCGATGGTAGCGTCCTTATCAGCGAGGGCCGCTTCATATTCTTTCGCGGCATCGAGCTTGCCGCTGGCGTAGGATGTTGCTAACTGTTCACGGTATCGTCTGCGGCCTTCCATGAGCTCTTTTGCCTGATTGTCAGTGTTGAGTTCGAAGATCAATTGCCCTACCTCCTCTATAATTACGTTGTTGTCTGCCAAGGATTTAAACTCCTCCCAGGTTGTTGCCATAAAAAGCCTGGCCCAATAGACAAGATTGCTATTAATATCATCATCTGTAGCATTATCTATATGATTTAATTGTAGCACGTTAATGCCAAAATCTGTAGAGTAAGGCTCGTGATTTTTTACATTAAGCAACAGATAATGGGAGTAGAATTCTTCGTTTCCTTCAATGAGGTCTATATTCGTGATGCATATATGGGTTGTGGGCTTTAGCTGAGAGTAATCCTCACCTTCACTGATGCTGTCGTATGCTCTGCATAGATAAAGAATGGATCGAGGGTTCCAGAATTTATCAAAATAGAGCTGTAATTCAATATTTATGATCTCATTGTTATTGAGTGTCAATTTCAGATCCATGATAGTTTCTTTTGAGTCATTGTTAAGATCAATAGGGTTTTGGACAATTATCTCTTTGACGTCTTTGGGGGCGATGCCTTTAAGTGCGCATACCAAATGGGTAAGGGCAGCTTTTGATTTCTGCATAACGTAGTGGAACATTAGATCACTTTTGAGAGTGTATTCAATCTTGCCTGTTGCTGTTTCGTAGGTTGTATTAGGTTCTTGCATATGTATATCCTTCCTGTTCTGTTTTATTGGTTCATTGAGCTTACATCCTATATGTGGAAGTACCTGGCGACATGCCAGAAGGTTTTTAGAAGGCTTAGAAATGAGCCGTAGAGAATAATATCATATTAAGTACCATCAAGTCTTTAAGACTTTCTTAAGATTACAGGTCTAATTCTTAAGATTTATAGATGTTATCTTAAGGAATTAACGATATAATGTCTGTATGGATATTTTGAATAGCAAAAGAAACAGAAATGTAAAATTACAATCGATACTGTTCCCTAATGACAATATATGCAGCGAAGAAGCACTCTATCTACACAGAGAAGAGGGCTTTGTTTTGTTTGACGGATACTTCAATCTCTTTTACCTGGAAAAGCATCATAAATATTGTCGGATAGAAGGCCTGACACTTGAGCTTCTGGTAAGCGGGATCAAGAAGGTTCAGATCATGCATAACAGGGATGTGATCTTGGAGCAGGAAATTGAAGTTCCACACCCAAGTGGAATGGACAGATTAAAGGGAAAGATTCCAACTCTTGCTGACAACAGGAGAATTTCTATAAGGCTTCCCTATGAAGAATATGAAAAGGGAGTTTTCTGGTTTAGAGTGGAACTGGGGGATGACTCGGATCAATGGTCAGTGGCTGGACACTATGCTGCTGAGCTTGATACTAAGGCTGATGATGTTGAAATAGCTATAGATATCTGTACCTATAAAAGGGAGCAGTATGTTGTCAGGAATATGAGATCTCTTTTGGAATGGATTAAAGAGACTGATATAGATGGAGAAAAACATGAGGCAGCGGAGCATATTAAGGTTTTCATAGTTGATAATGCCAGGACCCTTGAAGAAGATCAGGAGTATCACAATCTGTTCACCGGTCTACAAGGAAAAGCTTTTGAAAACCTTATTGAAGTCATACCAAATGCTAACACAGGTGGCGCCGGAGGCTTTACCAGAGGTATGGAGGAAGCCTTAAGTAGAAAAGATAAAGAGGGATTTACACATGTTCTTTTAATGGATGATGATGCTACTTTTGATCCGGATCTTTTCACCAGAATATTCGGTATTTTGAGTATGCTTCGAACTCAATACAAAGATCTGACAATAGGGGGCTCGCTTTGGAGACAGGATTATCCGTTTATTCAGTTTGCGTCAGGAGAGTGGTTTGACAAGCTTGAAATAATAAATGAGATGTATGGACTTGATCTGAGGTCTTTTGAGAAGTGTACATGCCAGGAGATGTGCACGGCAGAAAACGAGCTTAAGAGGTATAGCGGCTGGTGGTGTTGCTGTTACAGTCTTTCGGTTGTGAATAAAGATAATCTCCCCATAAGCCAGATGTTTATACACAGGGATGATATTGAATATGAAATGAGAAACAGGAAAAATGGGAATCCTGTAGCTTTTTTTGCCGGAATAGGAGTGTGGCATAAGTCTTTTGATATAGAATTTCAGGGGGTTAAAACCTATTACAATACCAGAAATACTCTTATCATGACAGCCAGATTAAATCCTGAACTTGGTTATAGATATATAAAAAAGAGAATGTGCAGAATGTTGTTTGGCAATGGCGTCGATAACAGATATTTAAAAATGCACCTTATCTATATGGGAATCATGGATTTCCTCAAGGGGAAAGAATGGTTTGAAAACCTTGATACTGAAATGCACCATCAGAATTTATTAATGTTTGTGAGGCGCTTTCAGGACAATTATCTGGTAAGTGACATAAACGATCACAGGCTTAATGGAGTAAGAGAAGAGATAGTTCAGTACACAAGTGGTCCTGTTCAGATTTCACAAGCCCTTTATAAACTGGACCATGACTCGGGAAATCTTCCATTTATTGTAAAAGCGACTCTTAATGGGCTACTATTGCCTCATAAAAAAGAAGTGACAGTTGTGTATCCCTATGATCCTCTATGGACAAAGGGATACAGAACCTGTAGATATGTTTTTGTGCAAAACAATCCTGTTAAGATGTTTTTTGTAAAAACGAAGGCATCTGAACTTTGTAATATGGTTTATATGCTTATAATGATCTGGTTCAAATTCAGGAAGTCATCTTGGGAGCAGTTCCAGATGAGATCGGATCGCTAGTGTGCTCTCCAATGAACTTCTCCATCCAGACTATCCTGTCTGTGAACTCATCTAAGGATGGAGTGTCATACTCGTAGGTTATGGCAGTATCCTGAACGTAATGATACGCCAAATCCATCAATAAAAATGCGCCAAATCCATCAACGCAATCTTGCCAAATCCATCAATGAAAGCTAAAATATTTTTAAGATTAATTATATTGGAGGCGAAGATGGCTAAAGAATACATGAATCGTATCTGTGACCAGGTATTACAGGATAAACTAGAAGCAAAGGGAGCGGTATTAATAAAAGGTGCTAAATGGTGCGGCAAGACGACCACAGCAGAGCATGTAGCACGTTCAGTTATATATATGGAAGATCCCGCCAAAAAGCAGCAATACCTGCAAATGGCAGATATTAATCCTTCGCAATTGTTAAAAGGAGAGGTCCCTCACCTTATCGATGAATGGCAACTTGCGCCTAAACTGTGGGATGCAGTTAGATTTGAGGTGGACCAAAGAGATGATTTTGGGCAGTTTATACTTACAGGCTCCGCCGTCCCACCGGAATCAGCACAGATATCCCATACCGGAACGGGAAGAATTACCTCATTGACAATGCGGACCATGTCATTGTTTGAGTCGGGCGATTCTGATGGCAGTGTATCTCTTAGGGCATTGTTTTCCAGCGAACACAATATAAGTGGATCCTGTGATCATACACTGAATGATATTGCTTTTCTAATCTGCCGCGGAGGATGGCCCAAGAGCATTGGCAAGAGCAAAAAGGTAGCCCTGGCTCAGGCTCCTGATTACCTGGATGCAGTAATAGAGTCTGATATATCAAGAGTTGATGGCGTTACAAGGGATCCTGAACGTGCAAGAAAGGTTCTTAAGGCATATGCAAGAAGTGTTGCTTCAGAGGCTTCTTTGGCATCAATATTAAACGATATTAAAGCAGATGAAACTGATACCTTCAGTGAGAACACCCTGAGATCTTATTTGACAGCACTGAGACAGATATTTGTTATTGAAGATACTAATGCTTGGAATCCAAATCTGAGATCAAAAACTGCTATCAGAAGCTCTGATACCAGATATTTTGTGGATCCATCGGTAGCTACTGCTGCATTGGGAATAGGACCTAATGATTTGATAAATGATCTTTCTACAGCAGGCTTGATTTTTGAGAATCTTTGTGTTAGGGATCTGAGAATATACGCGGATTCACTTGATGGTAAAGTGTACCATTACAGGGATAAGAATGGTCTTGAATGTGACGCTGTTATGCATTTGAGAAATGGTAGATATGGACTTATTGAAATCAAGCTTGGAGGCGATGAACTGATAGAAGAGGGAGCAAAAAATCTCCTTGCTTTGAGAGATAGCATTGATGATAAGAAGATGAGTGAACCAGCATTTATGATGGTTTTATGTGGCGTAGCACCTTTTGCATATAGAAGATCGGACGGGGTGTTTGTTGTTCCTATAGGCTGTCTTAGAAATTAGTCACAGTATTACAATTGCCAATAATATGTTGGATGGGAAATAATGATCTGGTTCAAATTCAGGAAGTCATCTTGGGAGCAGTTTCAGGTGAAGTCGGATCGCTAGTGTGCTCTCCAATGAACTTCTCCATCCAGACCATGTTGTACCAGCGGCCGAATTTGTAGCCGCACTTGGTGAATTTGCCGTTTAGCTTGTAGCCCATTTTCTCGTGGAATTTGACGCTGCCAAAGGTGAGGTATTCGTCCTCAACATCGGGGTAGGCGATGCAGGAGTAGAGGTTTAGGTATCCCAGGTCCTTTAATTGGCGCTCAAGCTCTGTGTAGAGCATTTTACCAAGACCGCCGCCGCGGACGTCTTTCCGGAGGTAGATGGTCATCTCGACGCACCACTGGTAGGCAATTCTTGGATGGAAAGAGCTTGCGTAGGCGTAGCCAAGGATCTCTTTTCCATGCTCTATTACAAGGTAAGGGAACTTTTGCTGGATGGTCCTGATCCTGTCTGTGAACTCCTCTAAGGATGGAGTGTCATACTCGTAGGTTATGGCAGTATCCTGAACGTAATAATTGTAGATGTCTAAAAGGGCAGCTGCATCATCTAATGTGGCTGGCCTTATTTTTATGTCTTCTGAAGCCATTTTTTTCATACTCCCGTTAATAAGTGAATTGTAATGATACTCCATGATAATACAACATTTAAACGCCATCAAGGTAAATTGCGCCCGAGGTTTCATTGCTTTAAAGTGCTGATTGCGATATGATACTCCTAACAGTTTTTTTAGAGGGAGAGAAAAATGTCTAATATTCCATACAAGATTTACCTTGAAGAATCAGAGATGCCCAAGGCGTGGTACAACGTCAGAGGTGATATGAAAAAGAAACCGGCTCCAATTTTAAATCCGGCAACACTTAAGCCGGTTACACTTGATGACCTTTCAGGAATCTTCTGCAGAGAGCTGGCAGAGCAGGAGCTTGATGATACTTCAAGATTCATTGATATTCCTGAGGAGATCAGAAATTTTTACAGGATGTATCGTCCATCACCACTTGTAAGAGCATATTGTCTTGAGGAGAAGCTTCAGACTCCAGCCCACATCTACTACAAGTTTGAAGGCAATAACACATCAGGCAGCCACAAGCTCAATTCAGCTATTGCACAGGCTTACTACGCTAAGAAGCAGGGACTTAAGGGCGTTACCACAGAGACTGGTGCAGGCCAGTGGGGAACAGCTCTTTCCATGGCTTGTTCATACTTTGATCTGGACTGCCAGGTATACATGGTCAAGGTTTCATATGAGCAGAAACCATTCAGACGCGAGGTTATGAGAACCTACGGCGCCAAGGTAACTCCTTCTCCATCCATGGAGACAGAGGTTGGACGCAGGATCAACGCTGAGTTCCCAGGAACAACAGGTTCACTTGGATGCGCGATTTCTGAGGCTGTAGAGGCAGCAACTTCCCAGGAAGGCTACCGCTACGTTCTTGGATCAGTTCTTTCTCAGGTACTTCTTCATCAGTCAGTTATTGGTCTTGAGACCAAGGCTGCTCTTGATAAATACGGCATCAAGGCCGACATGATCATTGGCTGTGCAGGAGGCGGATCAAACCTTGGCGGACTTATATCTCCATTTGCAGGAGAGATCCTCCGCGGCGAGAACCAGTACGAGATCATTGCTGTTGAGCCTGCTTCATGTCCATCACTTACAAGAGGTAAGTACGCATACGACTTCTGCGACACAGGTAAGGTTTGTCCTCTTCAGAAAATGTACACTCTTGGCAGCGGCTTTATTCCTTCTGCAAACCACGCCGGCGGACTTCGCTATCACGGCATGAGCAGTGTTGTTTCAGAGCTTTACGACCAGGGAATCATGACGGCAAGATCAGTTGAGCAGACCAGTGTATTTGAGGCTGCTGAGATGTTTGCAAGAGTTGAGGGTATCCTTCCAGCTCCTGAGAGCAGCCATGCTATCAGGGTTGCCATCGATGAGGCACTTAAGTGCAAGGAAACAGGCGAGGAAAAGAATATCGTATTCGGCCTTACAGGAACCGGATATTTTGATATGGTTGCTTACCAGAAGTACAACGACGGCGAAATGAGCGACTATGTTCCTACAGATGAAGAACTTCAGAAATCATTAAATAACCTTCCTAAGGTTGACTGATAAGGAGAGAAAAAATGGCCAAGGCAGCTAATCCAGAGCAGTATGAAAAGTCAAGGGAGGCCAAGGGAGAACTTAGATATTCAGAGCGCAGCAGATGGCTCTTGTTCGGTCTTCCATGGACTTTCACCAAGTACGAGATAAGAGAGAACGATTTCACTATCATCAAGGGCTTTTTTACAGTCAGGGAAAATGACTGCTACATGTACAAGATCAGCGATGTAGAGATCACAAGGAGCCTGCTTCAGCGCATGGCAGGTCTTTCTACTATCGTTCTGTACACTTCAGATGTAACGGACAGGACCATCATCATGAAGAACATCAGGCATGGAAAAGAGATCAAGGACTTCCTTCTTCAGGCCTCTGAATCCGCAAGACTGCGTCGCCGCACTGTCAGCATGCAGAACATCGGCTTTGGAGCTGGTGACATCCATGACGTTGATGACGTGGACGACCTTTCAGGTCATATCGACAACTAAGTATATGAGCCCAAGTCGCGCCCTTTTTAAGGCGCCGTGACTTGGGCTTTTTTATGCCCTTTTTTGCCATCTGCAAAGGCTTTGTGTGTGATAGGAATAAAAAGGGTATTGATTTTTCTTTTGGGATATGTATAATGATTCTTTGTCGGAATTCTTCTGACTAGTATCACGGGATTTCTCCCGATGATTTCCAATTTTTTTTTTATGTGTGTGGCGGCCAAAGCGCTAGTCTGTTTTGCTGCGCTTTTTTACCGCGAGTATTACAAGAAAGGAAAGAAAATGAATCTAAAAGAAAAGTGGACAAAACAGAACAACTCAGTAAAAATGCTGCTGAGAAAGCTAAAAAGACATGACACGGTAGTTGTGGGGGTTGCGGTTGTTATCGCAGTGATCCTTTGTGGAGGCCTCATTTATCTGAGCACTCCGGTGGTTGCAGCAAGTGCCAAGGATGAACTGGTGGAGGCTCAGGGCAAGGAAAGTGAGCAGACCATTGAAAAGCTTGACGAGCTTTCAGAATACTTAAATGGTCTTGATAAGTCCATCACTGAGAGCAAGGACAGCATGACAAGTTTTTACGAAAAAGACGGGGAAAAGAATACTGAGAAGATGACAAACACCGTCACGGAAAAGGTTGGAAGCCTTGGAAAAGATCTTTCTTCCCTGCATGAAACCATAACCCGTACCGGTACGGATATTGACAGCTTAAGAGAAATGATTGAAAAGGGCTCAGAAGAGTCTGATAAGTCAATAACTGAAAAGTTTACCAATATTTATAACAATCTTGAAGAGATAGAAAATACCTACAACCAGACCCATGAGAATACTAAATCCCTCATTGAAGAGGTTGAAAATGCATTAAAGAGCGGCGATGAGAAGCTGTCAAAAGATCTTTTGGAACGCTATACAGAACTTCTTGCAAAGCTTAATGAGTCAAACGAAAGTCTTTCAAAGCAAAACAGTGACAACTTAAAGGAATTCAAGGAAGAGATCGGGAGTTTAAATGATCAGCTGACAAAAAGGCTCAACGAGCTGTCAGTTGGTATCAATACAAACATTGATAATCAGTTTACAACCATGAATGTATCTTTTGAAAACGATATGACTGGACTTAAGACATTTTTAGCTGGAGAGATGGCTTCAGTGAATTACAAGGTTGATCAGGTTTTTCAGCGAGTGAGTAATGGAAAAAAGCTTCTGGCATCCGCATTGCTCACAAAAAATGTTCAGATCAGAGAGGATGCCACTTTTAAAGAGATCGCCAAGGCAATTGAAAGCATACCTGTAAAGATTGTTCTTGATAAGGATGACGTGCCTGGTAAGGTGATTTACGACTATCATTACCACATCGATGGAATGGGGAATGTATGCGACGAAGAGTATGTTCCGATTGAAAACAAGGGCGGATGTTACACAGAGGAGTACCTGCATTCACATACTGATGAATGCTACATATCAACTGTTTACTACAGCTATAGGACTGACCGTGATGTTGATAATCTTCACTATGCCCGTGACAATTGGGAGGGCAAAGCGATATACAGATTCCGCTGCAATCACTGTCACTGTGAATTCGAAGGTACTAACGGATATCATACTGAGTCTACTACAAACTATTCAGTGGCACAGGCAAGGCAGAAGCATGGAGTAACAACCCATGAGCAAAAGACCCTGATCTGTACTAAGCCAGTGGGAACTCTTATGGGATATAAGACAAGCTGTAACCTTCTTCATGGACAGGTTGTTGCTGCCAAGGTGGTTTTTTCAGAAGGATATGAAAAATACAACACATCCACAGAGCTTATAAATACTGCACCTTTACAGACCTCTCTTTTGGCTATGCCTCAAAGAGCCAATGAACCCAGGGTTATACTGTGGGATGATGAATTTGAACTTGACTTGCAGCCAGTGGAAACAGGTATGCAATCAGTGCCTGAGACAGATGAAAACACAGATAATATAGAAGATAAAGGAAAAGAAATAAATGAAAACAAAGAAAATGATAATGAAACCAAAGACCAGACTAGTCCTGAGGACAGTGATAACAATAGCGGCGATGATGACAGCAAACCTGCAGACCCTGGTAGTGATGTAACATCTTCAGACAATAGTGAAACAAAAAATACGGATAACAGCGATACAAAAGTTTCAGATAATGGCGATGAGAATACTAATGATAATGGTGAAGTGGCAGCTCCCTGTCCGGGAAGTGAAGAGCCTGCTTCCTCTGACGCCACAGAAGATGAGAACTAATATCAGATGAGGGTTTCTTGACATTCAAGGTGGGTCTGCATAGAATAGATGTGTTGTAGTGGTTATAGCACAGATATGTGTGCAGATTGGAGTAAATATGACAAAAATAGATATTATTTCCGGCTTTTTAGGAGCTGGAAAAACTACACTTATAAAGAAGCTTTTGAAAGAGGCTCTCGCCGGAACAAAGGTTGTTCTTATTGAGAACGAGTTTGGTGAGATAGGAATCGACGGTGGATTCTTAAAGGAATCCGGCATCGAGATCACAGAGATGAACTCAGGATGCATCTGCTGTTCACTTGTTGGTGATTTCGAGACTTCGCTTAAGCAGGTTATGGATCAGTATGCACCCGAGAGGATACTTATTGAGCCCTCAGGTGTTGGTAAGCTTTCTGATGTTATGAGAGCAATCCAGAACATTGCTGATGCTGATGACAACATGGAACTTAACAGCGCAGTTACTGTTGTTGATGCAACTAAGGCCAAGGTTTATATCAAGAACTTTGGTGAGTTCTTCATCAACCAGATCGAGAACGCCGGAACCATCATCCTTACAAGATGCGACAAGGCAGATCAGAAGAAGATCGAGACAGCAGTTGAGCTCATCAGAGAGCACAACAAGAAGGCAACTATCATAACAACACCTCTTGACCAGATCACTGGAAAAGAGATCCTTGATACCTTTGAAGGCAACAATAAGCTTGAGGCTGAGATGCTCAAGATGATCATGGAGGAAGAGGAACATCATCACCATCATCATCACGATCACGGCAGCAAGAAGATCGTTAAGGAAGATGGTTCTGTAGTATACATCTCAGGTGGAGATGACGATGATCATGAGTGCTGCTGTCACCATGATCATGACCATGATGACGACCATGATCATGAGTGCTGCCATCACCACGATCATGATGAACATGACCACGATGAGCATGAACACCATCATCACGACCATGATGAACATGACCACGATGAGCATGAGCACCATCACTACGACCACGATGAGCATGAACACCATCATGACCACCATGACGCAGCAGATGTATTTATCAGCTGGGGAATGGAGACTCCTCTTAAGTACACCAAGGAAGAGATTGAAGAGATGCTTGGCAAGCTTGAGGACGAGGAGACCTATGGTATCGTTCTTCGTACAAAGGGCGTAGTTCCTTCTGTGGACGGCTCATGGATCGAGTTTGATTATGTACCAGGCGAAGCTGACGTAAGAAGCGGAGCAGCAGATGTAACTGGTAAGTTCTGCGTTATCGGTGCAGAACTCAAGGAAGAGAACTTAGAGAAGCTGTTTAGAAGGTTATGATAAGGAGAGAAAAATTGAAACCGGTTTATATCATCAATGGTTTTTTGGATGCAGGTAAAACTGACTTTTTCAGATATACCATAGCTCAGCCCTACTTCCGTACCAAGGGTAAGACCCTTCTTATCGTGTGCGAAGAGGGTGAGAACGACTACGAAGAGAAACTTTTAAAGAACACCAATACTGTAGTTGAGTACATCGAGGAGGAAGAGGATTTTAATCCAGATGCTCTTGTAGCCCTTGATGCCAAGCACAATCCGGAGCGTATTCTTGTTGAGTACAACGGAATGTGGAACTTTAAAAATATGAGGCTCCCTGTTATGTGGGCTCTTGAGCAGCAGATCACAGTCATCGACTGCTCAAGCTTTGAACTGTACTTCAGCAATATGAAATCTCTTTTGGCAGAGCAGATAAGAAATTCAGACCTTATCCTGTTCAACAGATGTGACGGCCTTTCAGAGAACCTTCCTTCCTACAAGAGGAATGTAAAGGCCATCAACCAGAAGGCAGATATAATCTTTGAGGATCAGAACGGAGAGGTGGACGTAACTCTTGATGAGGATCTTCCATTTGACTTAAACGATGATCCTATCGAGCTTAACAACTATGGCTATGGAATGTTTTACCTTGATGCTCTTGATCACGTTGAGAGATATGAGGGCAAGAATGTTAAGTTTAAGGGAATGGTGCTGATTCCACCGGAGTTCCCAGAGGGAAGATTTGTTCCCGGCAGAATGGCTATGACATGCTGCGCTCAGGATATGCAGTTTTTGGGATTTGCCTGCGAGTATGACAAGGTTGGTGAGCTTAAGGAAAAGGAATGGGTTGAGGTTACAGCCAAGGTGGTCAAGCAGTATGTTGCTGAGTATCAGGGCGAAGGACCTGTACTCATTGCCACAGAGGTTAAAAAGACCACTGAGCCAACAAACCCAGTAATCGACTTTTCTAATCCGGAGCAGTAATTATGTTTAATTATCAGCCCAGTCAGTGGCTATTCCTATTTTTCTTTTACAGCTTTTTTGGCTGGTGCTTTGAATCAGCCTATGTTTCAATAATGGAAAAACATCTGGTAAATAGAGGGTTCATGCGTGGACCCTTTTTGCCACTATATGGATCAGGCGGGATAATGATGCTGGTTGTCAGTAAGCCTTACTACGACAACCTGGTTCTTGTGTTTATAGCAGGATGCATTGGAGCTACAGCCCTTGAGTACGTTGTGGGGGTTACAATGGAAGCTCTTTTCAAGGTGAGGTATTGGGACTACTCCCACAAGAAGTTTAACTTCCAGGGGCATGTATCCCTTGAGTCGTCAATTGCGTGGGGTGTGTGTACCGTGATCTTTACCCACTACCTGCAGATCCCAATTGAGAAGATCATTCTGTCTATTCCGTATAACTTCCTTACGATATTTACTGCGATCTTAACCTTCCTTGTAAGCTGTGATTTCATGCTGGCTTTCAAGACTGCCCTTGATCTTAAGGACGTTCTTAGCTACATGGATAAAGCCAAGGCAGAGATGAGCAAGATGCAAAAGAGGCTCGATGTGATCATTGCCTTTAAGGGAGAGGATGTAAAAGAGGCGGTAGCAAACCGAGTAGATGCCATCAGTGATTCTCTTGAGAAGTCATTTAAGGCCATCAAGGAAAAAATGGCTTTGGACCCGGCTTCATATGTGGGTAACGTAAGAGAAGAGGTCACAGAACTCTATGCAAAGTACAGAGTTGTGATGGCTAGGTTTACACCAGCGCCTGTTAAGAACTTTTTTGAATGGTACAGAGAAAGAACTATCGCGGGAAATCCGACCATGTCCTCTGTAACATCAAAAGAGAGTATGGAAGAACTTAAAGAAAAGACCAAAAAAAGACTGTGGAGGTGAGAATCCACAGTCTTTATTATTATCCTGATATGTAATACGAAAAAACTTAAGCCATCTTGTTTACAGCAAGTGCAAGACGAGAGATCTTTCTTGAAGCAGTGTTCTTCTTGAATACGCCCTTTGACTCAGCCTTGTCGATTGCAGATGTAGCTGAAAGGAGTGCCTTAGCAGCCTCTTCCTTGTTACCAGCCTCAACAGCTGCTCTAACCTTCTTGATCTCTGTCTTAACAGCAGACTTGATCATCTGATTCTGAGCTGCCTTCTTCTCATTAACTAAAATTCTCTTCTTGGCAGATTTAATATTAGCCATAATTACCTCCGAAAAAATAAGTAAAATAAGTGTTTATGATAATGTTCGTGTGCGCATTAAGCCGGACACGGACAGTTAATGCCACATACGCTAGATATTTTAGATTAAAATCTAGAAACTGTCAATAGATTTTGATATAATACACGGAAGTACGAATAAGCTAAATATACGAGGAATACAAAGTGGATCAGAGTAAAATAAGAAATTTTTGCATAGTTGCCCATATAGATCACGGTAAATCAACCCTTGCGGACAGAATGATCGAAAAGACCGGAGTTCTCACTCTCAGAGAGATGCAGAACCAGGTTCTTGATAACATGGATATTGAGAGAGAACGTGGTATCACTATCAAGTCTCAGGCGGTTCGTATGATCTACAAGGCCAGGGATGGGCAGGAATATACTTTCAATATGATAGACACCCCGGGACATGTGGACTTTGGGTACGAGGTATCAAGAAGTCTTGCAGCCTGTGACGGAGCTATTCTTGTAGTTGATGCAACTCAGGGTGTTGAGGCCCAGACACTGGCTAATGTTTATATGGCCCTTGACCATGACCTTGATGTTTTCCCGGTCATCAACAAGATAGACCTTCCAAGCGCGATGCCTCAGGAAGCCAAGGATGAGATCGAGGATGTCATTGGAATAGAGGCCCAGGATGCACCACTTATCTCAGCTAAGAACGGAATTGGCATCGAGGATGTCCTTGAGGCAGTTGTCCATAAGATACCTGCGCCAACGGGAGATGTATCTGCGCCCCTTAAGGCTCTTATCTTTGATAGTATTTATGACTCCTACAGAGGAGTTATCGTATTTGTAAGAGTAAGGGATGGCGTCATCAGAAAGGGAATGAAGATCAGATTCATGGCCACAGATGCTGAGGCTGAGGTGGTTGAGGTTGGATATTTCGCCCCTGGAAGCTTTATCCCAAGTGACGAGCTTTCTGCTGGAGATGTAGGCTATTTTACTGCATCCATCAAGAACATTCAGGATACAAGAGTCGGCGATACTGTTACTGACGCAGACAAGCCCTGTGCAGAAGCGCTTCCTGGTTACAAAAAAGTAATGCCAATGGTTTACTGCGGTCTTTACCCTGCAGATTCAGCCCATTATTCAGACCTTAGAGATGCCCTTGAAAAACTGCAGCTTAATGATGCATCTCTTTTCTATGAGCCAGAGACCTCGCAGGCTCTTGGCTTTGGCTTCAGAGCAGGTTTCCTTGGACTTCTCCACCTTGAGGTTGTCCAGGAGAGACTTGAAAGAGAGTACGATCTTAACCTTGTTACAACAGCTCCATCTGTTGTCTACAAGGTACACAAGACTGATGGAGAGGTCTTTGACCTGACAAACCCTACAAACCTGCCAGATCCATCAGAAATAGAGTACATGGAGGAGCCAATAGTAAACGGCGAGATCATGGTTACTACTGACTACGTGGGAGCCATCATGCAGCTTTGTCAGGAGAGGAGAGGCAAGTACTTAAGTACCGATTACATCGAGCAGACAAGAGCTATTCTTAAATACGAGCTTCCTCTTAACGAGATCATCTATGATTTCTTCGATGCACTCAAGTCAAGATCAAGGGGCTATGCATCCTTTGACTATGAGCTTAAGGGCTATGAAAAGTCAGACCTTGTCAAGCTTGATATTCTCATTAACAGAGAAGAGGTTGATGCTCTTTCCTTTATCGTTCACAAGGATGGTGCCTACGAAAGAGGCCGCAAGATGTGCGAGAAGCTTAAAGAGGAGATCCCAAGGCATCTGTTTGAGATTCCGATCCAGGCTTCTGTAGGAGGCAAGGTAATTGCAAGAGAGACCGTCAAGGCTTACCGCAAGGACGTTCTTGCCAAGTGCTACGGCGGCGATATAACCCGTAAAAAGAAGCTTCTTGAGAAGCAAAAAGAAGGTAAAAAGAAAATGCGCCAGATTGGAAATGTTGAGGTTCCACAGGCAGCATTCCTCAGCGTCCTGAAGCTTGATAACACCGATTGATAATTGGCAAAAACATGAACCGTGAACTATCAATTTATGTCCATATACCATTTTGTGAAAGGAAGTGCCTTTACTGCGACTTCCTTTCTTTTAGTGCAGGAAAAGATGAGATGGACAGGTACTTTGACGCTCTGGTGAAAGAGATAACGGTGGCGGCAAATGTCTGCCAGGACCGCTGGGTTAAGTCCATCTTTTTTGGAGGAGGAACTCCTTCATTTCCGGAATCCGAACTTATCTGCAACACTTTAAGGCTCATAAGAAGCTCTTTTAACCTTGAAAAAGAGTGCGAGATCAGCATAGAGGTAAATCCCGCGTCAGCCATATATGACAAGCTTGTTTCTTTCAAAGATGCCGGTTTTAACAGGATCAGCATCGGAGCCCAGTCCCTCAATAATGATGAACTAAAAAAGCTGGGAAGACTCCATGACAGTCGGATGTTTTTTGAGACATACGAAAATGCCAGGGCAGCAGGGTTTGAAAATATAAACATAGATGTCATGAGCGCGCTTCCTGATCAGAGCCTTTCTTCTTACATGGAGACCCTGAGGAAAGTTGTGGAATTAGCCCCTGAGCATATCTCAGCCTACAGCCTTATTGTTGAGGAGGGGACACCTTTTTACGATATGGACTTAAAGCTTCCTGACGAGGATACTGACAGGGCCATGTACCACGAGACAAAGCGTTACCTTAAAGAGCGCGGCTACCACAGGTATGAGATATCAAACTACGCAAGGGACGTATCTGCAGAAAATGCAGGGAATGGCTCTTTTTGTGGAAGCTATGAGTGCGCCCACAACAAGGTTTATTGGCAGAGAGGCAATTATCTGGGGCTTGGCCTTGGAGCTGCGTCAATGGTGGACAACGTCAGGTGGAGTAACACCAGGGATTTTCGAAGGTATGTTGAATTTGCCTCTGACATGTCCTTTATCAGGGAAAACCATGAAGAATTAAGCCTTAAAAGCCAGATGGAAGAGTTCATGTTTTTGGGGCTAAGGCTTGTGCGGGGAGTAGATGTAGAGGAGTTTAGACAGCTCTTTTCACAGGATATTACTGACGTGTACGGGAATGTTATTGAAAGGTATGTTGAGTCTGGGCACTTGGAGATCGTTTCAGAGAGCGATCCCGACCATTGTACAAACCAGACCTACCTTCGTCTCACTGACGTTGGTCTTGATGTCAGCAACACGATAATGGCTGATTTTCTGCTGTGAAAGATAACATTAGCAAGATGTTGTTTTGTGATGCCAAGTCAATTGTATGATAGAATAAACATAGTCGCGCCTATACGGCTAATAGACAAATACAAGGGGGATACCATGAACTACAACTTTTTTGCGCTTATTTCCAGGATGAAATATATTGAGCGCTGGGCTCTTATGAGGAATACCAGGCAGGAGAATCTGTGTGAACACTCCATGGAGGTTGCCATCATAGCCCATGCTCTTTGCACTATAGGCAATGTGCGCTATGGTAAACATCTTGATGCCAATAAGGCAGCACTTATCGGCCTTTACCATGATGCATCTGAGATCATCACAGGAGATATGCCAACGCCTGTTAAGTATTTTAATAAAGAGCTTAAGCACGCATACAAGGAAGTTGAGGCTATTGCTGATTCCAAACTCCTTGAAAAACTTCCGGATGACTTAAGACCTTCTTTTGAAGAGATTTTTGTACCGGCAGATTCCGAGGATGAGAGATATATGAGAAAGCTCGTTAAGGCAGCTGACAAGCTTTCGGCCCTTATCAAGTGCATCGGAGAGATAAATGCGGGTAATTCTGAGTTCAGGACAGCAAAGGAGAGCACTGGCAAGGCTATAAGGAGCCTGTATCAGGAGCTTCCGGAGGTCCTTGACTTCGTCAACGAGTTTTTATCTTCATATGGCAGTACCCTTGACGAACTGACCTGAAACTATATTTTGTGGTAACCTGCGATAACTGATTGATTTTTTCACTTAGCGGCCTCATACTAGAGATATAGTATTTAATGCGTTGGGGTGCAATATATGCTGTTTATTAAATGTGATGAACTAAGGCCGGGAATGCGACTGGCTAAACCTATATATAGTAAGAAGGGGGTTCTTCTGTACGACCGTGCCACGGTCCTTAAGGACACCCAGAGTATCGAAAACATCAAGAGTTTCGGACTTATTGGCCTTTTTATACTAGAGCCTGCTGAGCCTGTACCACCTATGACTCAGGACGACATAGACTTTGAGAGATTCCAGACCGTTATGTACAACGAGATCATGGAAGAGCTCCAGAAGATCAGGGCTAAGGGTAAACAGGAGAAGTTTCCCAATATCTGCGCACAGATCATCAAGAGCTATGGCAATCTTCGAAAAAAGATAACTTTCCAGCAGGCACTTAGAAGCGAAGAGGATTATATTTACAAGCATTCACTGAATGTGGCTATCCTTGCAGCAATGATAACCCACACCATGAACGTTCCGCTCTCTGAGCAGAACGAAGCGGTAATGGCAGCAGTTATCCACGACATAGGTAAGCTCACTTTGCCACCTGCACTTCAGTCCAAGCAGAACACCACTGAGGATGAGAGGGCTGTGATCGATGGTCATGAGGTACAGGGATATCCCATCATAGACGAAGCATTTTCTTTCCAGCCCAATATCAAGAGAGCCTGCAATCAGGCAAGGAAGATACTTTTGGACTACTGGAACGGAGATCCTGTCCAGATACAGAAGACGCTGCTTGCAGCCAGAGTTCTGGTTGTTGCAGGTGTATTTGATAAAGAGACAGCGGTGCGCCTTGAGGATTCACCAACATCTGAAATTGCTGTTATCAGGAACATGATGCGCAGAAGCGATGTTTTTGATCCCAAGGTGGTAAGAGGCCTCATCGATTCACTAAATATCCTGATGCCAGGGGTGAGTGTGGAGCTTAACTCCGGAGAGAAGGCGCTTGTTATCAGAACAAATGACGATGATTTCTTAAGACCTACTGTTCTTAGTTTTAGAGATAATTCCATAATCGACCTGTCCAATAGGAGAGCTTACGGCGACTTAGAGATAGTAGACATCATGAAGACCATGGACAACAGATATGTTATGAATACTGACAAGATGAAAGCGCTTGGTATTAAGGTAGAAGAACCTGATTACGTCTGATAAAGGAGCATGATATGTCACTTATTGAAGATGTTTTAAAAGAAGCAAAGGAAGCAGGAGCATCTGACGTTCACGTAACTGTAGGTCTCCCGCCCAAGATGAGACTTAACGGCAAGCTCATTCCAATGGAGAGCTATGGCAAGATGCTGCCTCCAAACACTCTTGCTATCGTTGAAGAGATCATGTCTGAAAAACAGAGGGAAAAGCTTGATGAAAACGGACAGTACGATATGTCTTTTTCAATTCCTCATGTGGGCAGATACAGGCTTAATGTCTTCAAACAGAGGGGTTCTTACGCACTGGCATTCAGAGTTGTTGCCACCACCATTCCAAGTGCAGAGGCCCTTGGTATTCCTGACACAGTAATTGACCTTTACAAGAAAAAGAGAGGTCTGGTGCTGGTTACAGGTCCTACCGGAAGCGGTAAATCCACAACTCTTGCATCTATCATTGATCAGATCAACAACAACAGGGAAGCCCATGTTATCACACTGGAGGACCCTATCGAGTTTACATATCAGCACAGGATGTCCATTGTTAACCAGCGTGAGATAGGAACGGACTCCAACAACTACGCAAGTGCGCTCAGGGCAGCTCTTCGTGAAGACCCTGATGTTATCCTTGTGGGAGAGATGCGTGACCTTGAGACCATAAGTACAGCTATCACCGCTGCTGAGACAGGACACCTGGTTCTTTCAACTGTACATACTATTGGAGCATCCAACACCGTGGACAGACTTATCGATGTATTTCCATCGCATCAACAGCAGCAGATCAGGATACAGCTGGCAGGCGTTCTGGAAGCCATCATTTGTCAGCAGCTCCTTCCTACAGGAGATGGATCACGTATAGCTGCATTTGAAGTCCTTCACATCAACAGCGCTGTTCGTAACCTTATCCGTGAAGGCAAGTCCCACCAGCTGATAACCTACATGCAGACTTACAGGAAGCAGGGTATGATCACTATGGACGACGCAATCCTTGAACTTTACAAGGCTCAGAAGGTTACAAGGGAAGTTGCTCTTCAGTTTGCTCAGGATCCTGACACCATGCAGAACAAAATGCTCAGATAAAATTTTTCAATCTTAAGAAAATCTTAAAGATTTTTTTGATCGACCTGTTATATAATTAGCAGGTCGATTTTGTTTTTATATCTTATAAACGCTGTTTGAGGTCTTCAGACAGTGATTTCATCAATAATTTGAATATAAGGAGACGAAATGTTTAGTTCAGTTACTTCGGGAGCTGCTACGGGCATCTCTTCGTATCTCATGCAGGTAGAAGTGGATGTTTCCGACGGGCTTCCAAGCTTTAATATGGTCGGATTTATGTCAGGAGAAGTAAGGGAGGCTGGCGACAGAGTAAAGGTTGCGCTAAGAAATGCCGGAACAAAAGTGCCAGCAGCCAGGATCACCATAAACCTCTCCCCTGCAGGAATCAGGAAAAGTGGTGTTGTGATCGATGTTCCAGTGGCCATTGGGATAATGGCTGCCATGGGGCAGGTTGGAGAAAGAGCCCTTGAAGATACAGTGGTACTAGGAGAGCTGGGGCTTGATGGAGAGATAAAGCCGGTAAAGGGAATCCTTCCTATAGTTACGAAAGCCAGGGAAATGGGCTACAAAAAGGTGATCCTGCCAAGGAGCAACGCAAGAGAGGGAGCAGTTGTTGGCGGAATAAAGATAATAGGAGTTGAATCCCTCCAGGAAACAGCTCTGTACCTGCAGGCAGATGAAAAAGACAGGGACAAACTGATCCCTCCCACAACCATCAACGTAAGTAAACTCTTTGAGGAGGCAGAAGCTAATGATACTGCCCTGGATTTTGCAGATATCAATGGGCAGTCAGGGGTGAAAAGAGCTGCTGAGATAGCGGCAGCAGGCTTCCATCACCTTATGATAATCGGCCCTCCGGGAGCTGGTAAGAGCATGGTGGCAAAAAGACTCCCCACGATCCTTCCACCGCTTTCTCTTGATGAGAGTCTTGAAGTATCAACAATATATTCGGTTGCAGGGATGCTCTCTGAAAACCAGGCTCTGATCACCAAAAGGCCTTTTATGAGCACCCACCACCTTGTGACAGAGACGGCCCTTGTGGGAGGAGGGACAATCCCAAGGCCAGGCATCATATCCCTGGCACACAGAGGAGTTCTTTTCCTTGATGAAATGCCTGAATTTTCCAGGTCGAAACTTGATATGTTAAGACAGCCCCTGGAAGATAAGATCGTTCACATAGTAAGAAATAAAGGAACCTACTCTTATCCTGCAAACTTTCAGCTGGTTGGAGCACTTAATCCCTGCCCCTGTGGTTATTATCCAGACAGAAATAAGTGTAAGTGCTCTCCCTCAGAGATAAGAAGGTACCTTAGCCATATTTCAGGGCCAATCCTTGACAGAGTGGACATCTGCGTAGAGGCACCAAGGGTGGACATCTCAGATCTTACGGTGAAGAACAAAAGTGCAAACGAATCAAGCAAGACCATAAGAGAGAGGGTATTAAAAGCAAGGAAGATCCAAAATGAGAGATTTAAGGGGACGGAGCTTAGGTTTAATTCAGATATGTCCCCTAAGGATATAGAGAAGTTCTGTCATCTTGGTCCTAAGGAAGAGAGCTATCTTGAAAATGCATTTACCACCATGGCGCTCTCTGCAAGGGCTTATCACAAGATACTAAGGGTTGCCAGAACAATTGCAGATATAGACGGATCAGAGGAGATAAAACAGATCCATCTCATGGAAGCTGTGGGATACAGGATAACAGATGGAGAATATTACAGTCAGATGGAGGAATAAGATTTGGAATTGACAGAAAAAGATTACGCGATGTGGCTCTTTAATGTTGAGAGCATCGGAAATGCCAGCATGGACAAGCTCCTTTGCAGTGGGCTTAGCTGCAAAGATGTGTATCAGCTAAGTTCAAAAGAACTGTCCAAGGTGCTTTCTCATAAACAGGTAGAAAATATAGAAAGATCAAGGCACAGCTGGGATTTTGAAAATGAGAAGAACAAACTTTTAAGTAAAGGGATCAGGTTTGTATCAAGGATAGATGAAGACTTTCCGGAAAAGCTAAAGAACATCCCCAATGCGCCCTTTGCAATCTATGTAAAGGGAAAGCTCCCAGACCCAAACATTCCTTCAGTTGCCGTAGTTGGGGCGAGGATGTGCTCAGACTACGGAAGATTCATGGCAAGGCAGTTTGGAAGAGATCTTGCCATTGCTGGGATCCAGGTCATAAGTGGAATGGCAAGAGGCGTAGATGGCATAGCGCAAGGTGCTGCTGTTGCTGCAGGGGGAGCTTCCTTTGGAGTCCTTGGGTGCGGAGTTGATATTTGCTACCCTCCGGAGAATAAAGAAATATATGATGCGCTTTCGTTAAATGGTGGTCTCATATCGGAGTTTCCACCAGGAATGGAGCCTGTTGCCAGGTTCTTTCCCATGAGAAACAGGATCATCAGTGCTCTGGCTGATGCCCTTGTGGTGGTGGAAGCAAGGAGAAAATCAGGTACCACCATCACTGTGGACACAGCTCTTGAGCAGGGCAGGGATGTGTTTGCAGTTCCGGGAAGAGCTTCCGACAGACTTAGCGATGGCTGTAACTATCTCATAAGCCAGGGAGCAGGAGTTGCGATCTCTGCAGCAGATGTTATTGACAGGATATGGACTGTGAGAGGAGGGTATGAGGCACAAGAAAAGATCGAGACTGCCCTGGAAGATGAGAGAGAACTGACAGTCTGTGGTGGAGATCCGGATGATGAAATGAATGATCAGCCGGTTATCTCAATAGAGGAAGAGATCCTTGGAATCGTAGATATCATCCCGGTTTCAAGCTCTTTTATCCTGGAAGAACTCTACAAAAAGGGAAAAGAAATCTCGGTTCCGCAGCTTTTAACCACGTTAATGGAGTTAACATACAGCGGTAAGATTGCTCAAAATGGCGCATATTACCGCAAAATAGCCTGATTTACCGATTGCGCAAAACGTTACCGACAACGTTTCCGGAAACGTTACCGTGAAAAAAGTCAATGTGCAACATGTATGAAAAACAGCCAAATTAATCATTCAAAATGTTTAATTGACAAAAAAATGCACAAAGGATAAACTCTTTATGTGAGCAACCGATTGCGCAAATTTGCGCAGTCACATTTAACAAATGGAGGGAAATAAATTATGAAAAAGAAATTGGTATCTGTTATGTTAACAGCTGCTATGGGTGCAACACTCCTTGCTGGTTGTGGCAATGGTGCAGCAGACACTGTAGCAGAGACAGCTACAGAGGTAGCAGAGACAGCTACAGAAACTGCAGAGACAGCTACAGAGGCAGCTGAGACAGCAGAAGAGATCACAGATTATGGCACAGGCGAAGTTAAGGTCTGGGTTGCTGATAATGTAGTTGATTTCACTAATGAGCAGATCGCTAAGTTCCAGGAGGCACATCCTGAGATGAGCGGATACACATTCACTGTTGAGCCTGTTGGCGAAGGTGATGCTGCTGGTAACATGATCACAGACGTTGAGGCTGGTGCTGATATCTATGCATTTGCTCAGGATCAGATCGCAAGACTTGTTACTGCTGGAGCTCTTGAGGTAGTTGAGGACTCTAACGCAGAGGTTGTTAAGTCAGAGAACGATGCTGGTGCAGTTGCAGCTGCAACAGTTGGTGGAACATTATATGCTTATCCTCTTACATCAGATAACGGATATTTCCTTTACTATGATAAGAGCGTTGTAAAAGATCCTTCTACTCTTGAAGGCATCATCGCTGATTGCGAAGCAGCAGGCAAGAACTTCTACTTCGAGCTTAACTCAGGCTGGTATCAGACAGCATTCTTCTTCGGAACAGGTGCTGAGCTTACATATGACACTGATGACCAGGGTAACTTCACAAAGTGCAACTCAACATACGCATCAGATAAGGGCGTTGTAGCTCTTAAGGAAATGCTTGAGGTTGCTTCTTCCAAGTCATTCCAGAATGGCTCAGCAGTTTCAAATGCTACTAACTGCGCAGCAATCGTTGATGGTACATGGGATGCTCAGGCAGCTAAGGATATGTTTGGTGACAACTACGCTTGTGCTAAGCTTCCTACATTCGAAGGCGCTGATGGCAAGACATATCAGATGAGCGGCTTTGGTGGATTCAAGCTCCTTGGTGTTAAGCCTCAGGAAGATGACATGAAGCTTGCAGTTTGTGATGCACTTGCAGCTTACCTCTCAGGTGAGGAAGTTCAGCAGGCCAGATACGATGCAGTAGGTTGGGGCCCTTCAAACCTCAAGGCTCAGCAGTCAGACGCAGTTAAGGCTGACGAGGCTCTTTCAGCTCTTGCTGATCAGCTTCAGTACACAATCCCTCAGGGACAGTATCCTGGAGATTACTGGACACTTGCAACATCACTTGGTGATTCTATCATCTCAGGTGAGGTTAAAGCAGATGCTGATGATGCTACACTTACACAGGTTCTTACAGACTTCCAGACAACATGTGAGTCATATGCTAAGTGATATAGGGATTCCGAATGTATGTAGGATTGCGAAAGCGTAAGCGGAGCAATCCGTATATCACTCCAATAATTTAACCATTCATATCAGGCTCGGATTCAATATGTTTCCGAGCCTGTATTTAACTAGAGAAAAGGAGGCCGGGAGGTATGGCACAGGGCGCAGATAATAAGAATGCATTATCCCGTTTCTTTAAAGCCTTAGGTAGCGGCTTTAAAGAAATAGGCACCACATTCGTGGAGGGAGATTTTAAGACAAAGATCTCATTTTTAATCTTGGGATTTGGCCCGCTTCTCAGGGGACAGATTTTGATAGGAGCTGCGCTTCTTGTACTTGAAGTGCTGTTCTTTTGGTTTTTATTTGGATTTGGATGGCAGTATCTTTCCAAGATAGGAACGCTGGGAACTGTAGCAACCAAGAAGGTTGGCCGTAAGACAGTTTACGGTGACAACAGCTTTCTGATACTGCTGTTTGGAGTTTTGTGTATTTTTGCGATCTTTGCGTTTGTCCTTGTCTGGTACATCAATATCAGGGAAAACCGCAAGGAAGAGCTTCTTTTAAAGAACGGGAAAAAGCTTCCAACAAACAATGAAGTGTTCATGTCTTTATTTGACAAGAATTTCCACAAGACTCTTCTTGCACTTCCTGTAACAGGAATATTTATTTTTACAGTTCTTCCAATTGTGTTTATGATCCTGGTGGCATTTACTAACTACGACAAGAACCACCAGTCACCATCAAACCTATTTACCTGGGTGGGACTTGAGAACTTTAAAAACATTGTATCCTTCTCGGGAGCAGGAATTGGTTCAACCTTTACCTATGTCCTTGTCTGGACCCTGGTTTGGGCCTTCCTTGCTACATTTACAAACTATTTCCTTGGACTTGGAGTAGCAATGCTCATCAACAAAAAGGGGATCAAGTTCAAGAAGCTCTGGAGAACGATCCTTGTTATGACGATCGCTGTTCCCCAGTTCGTTTCACTTCTTTACGTTATGAAGATGTTCGCCAATGACGGACTAATTAATGGATACCTTATCAAATGGGGTATCATAAAGAGCTACATCCCATTCTGGACAGATCCGGTTCTTGCCAGAATAACAGTTGTTGTAGTCAATATCTGGATCGGTATTCCTTACATGGTGCTCATTGCCACAGGACTTCTCATGAACATTCCAGAGGATCTATACGAGAGCGCAAGGATTGACGGTGCTAATCCATGGCAGATGTTTAAGAGCATCACGCTTCCATACATGCTGTTTGTAACAGGACCATTCCTTCTTACACAGTACACTGGAAATCTTAACAACTTCAACGTTATCTACCTTCTAACTCAGG
The DNA here is from genome assembly GCA_015056565.1 of Butyrivibrio sp. GTDB lineage: Bacteria > Bacillota > Clostridia > Lachnospirales > Lachnospiraceae > Butyrivibrio. The sequence continues at coordinate 171,046 of SVGB01000001.1, read as the reverse complement.
GTAAACCACAATCTGTTAACCTTGCAGAAAAGGCAGGTAATACAGACCTTCTTATCACCTGGCTGTACAAGATGACAGTCAATGATACCAACTACAGAATGGCAGCAGTCATCGGTATCATGGTATTTGTTGTGACAGCGGTCATTTCGCTGGTTGTTTACAACATGCTTCCATCAGTAAAGGATGAGGAGGGCTTCCAATAATGAAATCATACAAAACAAAGAAAACAATAAGCAATGTACTTACATATATACTTTTGGTGATCATAAGCATTATCTGGCTGTTCCCATTCGTGGGGCTTGTGCTTCAGAGCTTTAGGTCCTATGCCACAGAGTATGGCGGAATGGTTGATTACCTTGTGCCAAAGAGCTTTAGCCTTGATAACTACAAGTTCCTCTTTGACACAGCCCAGACCAATTACCTTTTATGGTACAAAAACACAATAGTCATCGCTGTGTGCGTGGCAGTTCTTCAGACACTTATCCAGCTTTGCGTAAGCTATGCTCTTTCAAGAATGAGATTTGCAGGAAGGACCTTCCTTATGAGATTCTGGCTGATCCTTGGAATGTTCCCAGGATTCCTTACCATGATCTGTCTGTACTTCCTTCTTAAACAGTTTGGTCTTACTCAGGCAGGAGCTATCCCAGGACTTATCCTTGTAACTGTAGCAAGTTGCGGAATGGGATACTATGTCTGCAAAGGATATTTTGATACAATTCCCAAGGCTCTTGACGAGGCTGCAAGGATTGACGGTGCCACAAGAGCAAGGATATTCCTTACAATGATCATTCCAATGAGTAAGCCTATCATCATCTACACAGCACTGGTTGCATTCATGGCTCCATGGTGCGACTACGTATTTGCTTCCTATGTAGCTTTTGGCCACGACTCCAGCTACAACGTTGCAGTAGGTATGACAAGATGGGTATGGACCAATGACTACCAGGGATATTTCACAAGATTCTGTGCAGGCGGTGTTTTAGTTGCAATTCCTGTAACACTTCTGTTTATGTTCCTTCAGAAATATTATGTTGAAGGTGTAACTGGCGGAGCAGTAAAAGGCTAAGCTGAGAGGACTTAAACATAATGGGCTCAAAAATTACTATCGATGACGTGGCAAGAGCCCTTGGAATCTCCAAGACCACTGTTTCCCGTGCTATTTCAGGAAAGGGAAGAGTCGGAGATGACACCAGGCAAAAGGTCATGAGCTTCATCGAAGAACATAATTACATACCAAACATAAATGCCAGGGCTCTGGCTGGACAAAAGACCTATAACATAGGCGTAATTTGGCCTGATGACTACAATGCGGTAGACCTTCCGTTCTTCCAACGCTGCATGATAGGTATCAGCGAAGTTACCTCAGGTTTTGGATACGATGTGATAGTCTCTCTGATCAGCGGAGATGACATATCAGGCATCAAGAGGATCATAGACAACCACAAAGTGGATGGGATCATCCTCACAAGGACTCTGGTAAAAGACAACGCGGCGTATTACCTGAAGAACTCAGGGGTTCCCTTTGTGGCTGTAGGTAAGACCTACGATGCTGATGTTGTCTATGTGGACAACGACAATTTCGCTGCCTGCAAGGAACTGACATCTATCCTTATTGCCAAGGGGCTAAAAAGACTTGCGCTCATTGGTGGCAATACCAATCACATCATAACAAGGACGAGGCATGAAGGCTTTTTGGCTGCCTTTGAACAGGCGGGCATTTCCGCAGATCCGGGGCTTATATACCTTGAGGTTGAGGATGTTTCAAAGGTTGGAAACATCTTAAAGGAACTGCAAAAGAAAAACGTCGATGGAATAGTGTGCATGGATGATGCCATTGCGGGAGAAGTTATGGCAAGGTGCAGGGATGAACATATAAGGATCCCTGAAGACATCCGCGTAGCATCCTTCTACAACAGCTCTATTTTGGAGAATGCTGTGCCATCAGTTACGTCCCTGAATTTTAATGACAGAAATCTTGGGGCTAACGCTGCCAAGACACTTCTTGATATGATCGCTGGAGGCTATGTATCCAGCAAGACCCTGGGCGGATATGAAGTTATTTTAAAAGAAAGTACGAAATGAGGAGTAATTTATGAAGATCACAGAGAGGTCAAAAGTGACCTTCGACCAGATCAGCTTACTGGTGGATGGAAAGCGCTTTTTCCCCATGATGGGAGAAATGCATTTTAGCAGATATCCGAACAAGTACTGGGAAGAAGAACTTTTGAAAATGAAGGCTGGTGGCATAGACATTGTTTCGCTGTATGTCATCTGGATCCACCACGAAGAGGTTCATGGAGAGTTTGATTTCACAGGTGACAGAGATCTTAGAAAGTTTCTTGAAACCGTGAAAAAGTGCGGACTCTACTGCATATTAAGGATTGGCCCCTGGGCCCACGGCGAAGCAAGAAATGGAGGTTTCCCTGACTGGCTTTTAGAAGACGCCAGGGAAAACGGCTACGAAGTAAGGACCAATGCTCCAAGGTACCTTCAGCATGTAAGAGCTTTTTATGAAAAGACCTATGAACAGGCAAAGGGCTTCTTTATTGGAGAGGGCGGTCCTGTAATAGGTATCCAGATTGAAAATGAATATGGCCACTGCGGCGGTAAGAATGGAGAAGAAGGCGAAGAGCATATGAAGACTCTTTTAGCCATGGCAAAAGAGATTGGCTTTGTTACTCCCATCTATACGGCAACAGGCTGGGGCGGAGCAGTGACAGGCGGAATGTTGCCGGTAATGGGCGGCTACTGCGAAGCACCATGGGATCAGAGGACTACAGAAATTGAGCCAAGCGGCAATTACATCTTTACCAGGGAGAGGAATGACCACAATATTGGATCAGACCATGGCCTTGGAGATGGAATCACCTTTGACATGGATAAGTTCCCATACCTTACAGCTGAGCTTGGAGGCGGACTTCAGGTCACCAGGCACAGAAGGCCAATTGCCACAGGCGATGATACAGAGGCCATGACCATGGTCAAGATAGCAAGTGGTGCAAACCTTGTGGGCTATTACATGTACCATGGCGGCACAAATCCAAAGGGAAAGCTTACAACTCTTCAGGAATCGAGAGAAACTGGCTATCCCAATGACCTTCCAGTCTGTTCCTATGATTTTAATGCTCCCCTTCGGGAGTATGGTCAGATGGAGGATACCTACAGACATGTAAGGCTTCTTGGCACCTTTATCCACGACTTTGGTGATGACCTTACTGATATGCTCTATACCCAGCAGCCTGGTAACCCTCTTAAGCCTGATGATCTTAAGAGCTTAAGGAGTGCAGTCAGATACAAGACTGATGGGGATACAAAAAGAGGCTATCTTTTTGTAAACAACTACCAGAGAAGATATGAAATGGCTTCTCACAAGGATCAGGAGCTTTCTGCATATTCAGAGACAGGTGAAGTTCTTGCTTCTTTTGGAAAAAGAGATATTGAAAACGGAGATTATTTCTTTTACCCATTTGGCATGAAAGTGGGAGAAAAAGCTCTTTTGACTGTGGATGCAACACCTCTTTGCGTCCTGAAGGATGCAAATGGCACAGGAAAAGACGCCTACGTATTCTATACAGATACTGACAGGGAGATAAATGCTGATGTCGCGGGAGATCTTGATGGCAATAGCATCATAACCCTGACTAAGGATGAAGCCCTCCATGCGGTAAAGGTTACAATTGGTGGAAAGCAGCACCTCCTGGTATCAAAGGGCGAAGCAGTCACAGCTGCTGATGGCAGGGTAAGGCTCTATGTCACAGCTTCAGAAGACGAAGGAAGTATAAAGCCATCCTTCAGGATTTACCCAGACCTAGAAAAAACGCCTGCCGGCTTTAAAAAGGTATCTGAAACAGGAGCGCCAGGTGAGTTTTTAACAGGGGATGCCTTTGCTGTCTACGAGGGAATGAATGCTATTCTTAACGATAAAAGAGCTTCCTTCGAAAAGATAAGTGACACAAGATACAGGTTAACTCTTCCAGGCAGTCTTGATGGCCTTTCTGAGATATTTGCTAATATTTCTTACGAGGGCAATACCGCATCCCTGTACAAGGATGGGGAACTTGTAAGCGACAACTTCTATACCGGACAGGATTTTGAGGTTGGACTTAAGAGATTTTTTGACATATATGGAGAGGAAAAAGAAATCTCTTTTGACCTTGAGATCGAGCCCCTAAAGGAGACAGATGCCATCTATCTTCAGAACTGGCCTAAGATGAAGGATGGTGCTGCATGTCAGCTGCTTGGTGTTCACTTGACGGCATTACATATTATCGATATTTCATAATTCACTAATTTGACGTATAATAGTGTTATCGGGACTTTGCGCTCCGATAACACTATTTTGTTTATTGTTCGTCCCCAAGACTTTGGGAAACAGGGAAAAAACCTATGCTTGATAGCGAGATTACCATGACTTATTCTGCAATCCTTAAAAACAAGGAGGGCAAAAAGGTCATAAGAGTACAATTTGAAAGAGATACGGAATCAGGCAGACAGCTGGCTGAGGGTGTTCTTCCTGAGGGCATCATCCAGAGGCAGAACGGTTTTTCCGATGAAGAGATAAGAGATCTGGAAGAGTACTTAAAAAGAAGCAGCGATGATATCTTTTCCAGAGCAAAAGAGATAAGCAATCCTCTTAAATGGCTCTGATCTGAATAAAGCCGGAGGCGGCGCATGCATTATATTTTTTACTTTGATATCTGCGCTATTTGCATATTACTTACAATAGCCGTTGTCTCTCTGTCCAGAAAGCTGGTTCCAGCATACAGGCAGAGAGCTTATGGTATGCTTTTTTTGGCTGTTTTTGCAGCTTCTGTAGCAGAGCGGTGTGAGACCTATATGCAGATAAGACCGGTTGCTGCATCCTGGTATCATCCCCTTGAGATGTTTTTTGGATCTGTATATTTTATTGCCCATCTGGGTTCTGGTTTTTGCTATCTGATCTATATTCTTTCCGTTCTTGATATATATGTGGATCTCAGGAAACCTTCGGATTTCCTTTCTGTAATGCTGGGCCATGTCATTGGTGTGGTGCTGGTCATCATCAACATTTTTGTTCCAATTCTTTTCTACTATGACGAGACTGGTCTTTATCACAGAGGACCACTTATCTTTATGTACTATGTCCTTGCAGTCTATTATATGACCTATGGATGCTGCATCCTGTTTAAATACAAGAGATTCATGAGGAGCAGGACCAAGATGGTGATCCTTTCCTATGTTGTACTTGTAGTTACAGGAGTGATAGTCCAGTTCTTCTACCCGAACGTTCTCATCGAGAATCTCATGAGTGCTCTTTCTATAACTCTTGTTTACATATCGCTCCAGAACCCGAGCGAGATGGTGGACGACAGTCTCAATATATTAAACAGAAAGGCATTCCTTGAAGGTCTTGATATTAAGACAGAAAGACAAAATGTCAACAGCACCATCTTTGTGACCATAGATAACATCAGAGCTTTGAGTGATGAAATCGGTTATGCACAGGCTCTTAATGTAATGAAAAAGATTGCAAGTTACCTTAAGAATGTTGGCAGAAAAGACTACAGGCTTCAGAGCTACGCCTACAGGTACTCTGATTACATATTTGCTGTGATAATCCACGGGGCAGATTCCAAGAAGATAAATGCTCTTTTACATACTATTGCACTAAGACTTCACGAGCCATGGGCATTTGGCAACATGTCCATCAAGGTTGAGGGACACTGCTTTATGATCAACTACCCCAGCGACTACAAGACTGCTGCTGAGCTCATAACCAAGGTGGATGCTGTGATCGACAGCATAGAGCTTGATAAAGATGTGATTGTGGATATCCATAAGAGAGGTATTGACAAACTGGCAGAGGTAATGGACTACGATATGATCGCCAGAAACAGCATTGACAAAAAGTCTGCCCTTGTTAAGTTTCAGCCTATGTTGTCCAAGGTATACAAGATCAATTATTGCGCTGATGCTCTTTGCTATTTTGTTGATGAATACGGCAATGAGATTGACATGAGAGGTCATATTCCTGATACCAGAGTAACTCAGGCACTTCTTGAGACGGACGAATTTGTCTACAGAAAGGCATGCAGAGCGCTGGCTTTCTGGAATGCCGGAGACAAGAATGGCAAGTACAGAGCAATTGTAGGTATGAGCCAGGGTGAAATATCAAGAAATGACCTTGTAAGGCGCCTTAAGAAGATCGTCAGGGAGGAGAGAGCAGAGGCTTCCTGGATAACCTTAAAGCTTACTGAGACCACTGTATCCACCATGAATTCTGTGGCTGAAAGAAATTTAAAGATCCTTGGTGAGATGAAGTGTTCTATAGTTGTTGATAAGTTTGGAAGCGGCTATGGAGACCTTGATAAGATCCTTGCGCTTCCTGTGACCCAGGTAAACCTTGACCATGAGATCCTGGTAAAAGCAGGAGAGTCTGATCTTATGTTCCGTGTTGCATCAGGAATCGTAAATCTGTTCCACGACATCAGTATTTTTGTAGGTGCATCAGGTGTCAATTCTGAAAAAGAAAAAGAAACTGCCGAGAGTCTTGGCTGCGATTTCCTTATTGGAGATTACATGGGAAGGCCTATGAAGGACAGTTCTTTTGTAAAATACATCGACGCTTACTTTGAAGAGGGATAAAGATGGTTTTTGGCATGGACCCTTACAATTACAATATATATTTCTCCATCGCATCCTTGCTCATCATTCTGGTTGCGTTTGTTATCAATGCCTCAGAAGAAGTCTATGACAACAGACAAAAGCAGATATTTGGGTTTATCATTGCGGATGTGGTGCTGCTTAACTGTGCTGGACTGTTCCACAGTCTGTGGATGAATGTCAGTTTTTTCCACGAGTCTTTTACCAGTGAGTTCAACAATACTATTGTAGTAGTGGAGAAAATGTGTGCCTATACCATGGCATATCTATCCATGCTTTATATGCTCTCAATCTACAGGATTGAGTATGATAAGTTTTGGAAAAAAGCTGTCATGTTTCTGCCGCAGCTTTACATGCTCCTGTTCTTTGTCAGCGGCTTTGCTGTTGATTACTTCTACTATTTCAACGAGATAGGAGATCTTCACTACAGATACCCCCAGGGAATTACAGTTGGCATTGGGCTGTGGGTGTATTTCCCATTTGCGTTCTATCTGTTTATTAAATATGCAAGGGGCATGAGCACTGAAAAACAGGTTTCAATAGCGGTTTACTTCCTATTGATGCTTTTGGCTGTTCCGTTGCGGTTTTTGACAAGGTCAGCTTCTCTGTTTGAGTTTGCAGTATCTCTTTCGATACTTCTTTGTGTTTACACTTTCCAGAATCCCAGCGAGTTTGTGGACAGCCAGTCTGGGGCTGGAACCAGAAATGCACTGGATTTCATCGTTGGTAACAACCTTATCCAGAAGAAGATGTTTACTGTATTTGGCATATACATTGAGAGGTTAAATGCCATCACAGGCGGACAGTCCCTGGAAGCTGTGTCAGAACTCTTAAACCAGATAACATCATATCTTAAGCAGATGAGTCAGGACGGAAATATCTTTTTTACCGATGATGGAAGCTTTCTTTTGGTGTTTCCCGGGGTTGACCCAGATGATCAGTTGATCGATAAGGTGGCAGAGCAGATCAGGAAACGTTTTAAGGAGAGCTGGATAATGGGCGGCGAGGAAGTAAGGCTGGTTCAGCATCCCTACGTAATAGGATTTCCTGATGAGATAGACAGCCTTGATAAGTTCAATGAGGTAAGAGGCGTCATCAACAAGGCTATCCTTCGTCACAACAGGGATGTGCTAAGAGTTTCAGACCTCAACCTCAAACATGTTGAGCACGACAAGAAGATTGATTCAATAGTTAAAAGAGCTCTCGATGACGGACTTTTGGAAGTTTATTATCAGCCTATCTACAACCCTGAAAAGGGAAGGTTTGTATCCTGCGAAGCCCTGCTTCGCCTTCGTGATCCGCATCTTGGCTTTATATCACCTGCAGTATTTATGCCGGTGGCAGAAAGAAATGGTAAGGTCATTGAGATCGATGCCTTTGTTCTTGACAGCGTATGCAAGATGCTCTCAGAAACTGATGCTACAGACCATGGCCTTGAATATGTAGAGGTCAATCTGTCGGTTGTAGACTGCATTCAGGCAAACCTAGCAGATAACATCCTTAGGACCCTTAACAGGTATGGCATTGATTCCAAGCAGATAAACTTCGAGGTGACAGAGACTTTCTCTGAAGGCATTACTTCAGCTATGGAAGAAAACATAGATAAGCTCATGGCAAAGGGTATCCACTTCTCTATGGATGACTTTGGAACCGGTTATTCCAACATCGCAAGGATAGCATCTCTTCCTGTCGACCTCTTTAAGCTTGATAAGAGTATCGTCCAGTCAGCCTTTGAATCAGAGACGAGCTACATGGTCATGATCAACATTGTCAAGATCATCAAATCCCTGGGAAAAGAAATTGTGGCAGAGGGAGTTGAAACAGAGGAGCAGGCTAAGCAGATAATAAGAGTTGGCTGTGACAACATCCAGGGATTCTACTATGCAAGGCCTATGCCAAAGGACAGTTTCCTCGAGTTTCTGCGAAATAATAACCATTAATAATACGTTGCCAAAAAAGGCGCTAATATAGTACAATCTATCAGTGTGTCGCCCATTTGTGACCTAAAGAGCGTCACACTGGATTTGTATTAGGAGGATAGTTTTATGTCACTTGTTAAAAAACCTGTCACCGGTATGAAGGATATTCTCCCGGCTGAGATGCAGCTTAGGGATTATGCAATAGGGATCATTAAAAAGACCTATGGTGAATTTGGATTTACATCTATTGAGACCCCTGCAGTTGAGAGTCTTGCAAACTTAAACAGCAAGCAGGGCGGAGAAAATGAGAAGCTCATCTTCAAGGTAATGAAGAGGGGCGAGAAACTTAATCTTGAGACAGCACAGAGTGAGAATGACCTTACAGATTCTGGTCTTCGCTATGACCTTACTGTTCCTCTTGTGCGCTTTTATGCTGCACACCAGGGAGAGCTTCCTTCTCCATTTAAGGCGCTTCAGATGGGGAATGTATGGAGAGCTGACAGACCTCAGAAGGGAAGATACCGCCAGTTTATGCAGTGCGATATCGATATTTTGGGAGAGGCTTCCAATCTTGCAGAGATAGAGCTTATCCTTGCAACAACGACTACTCTTGGAAGGCTTGGCTTTGAGGACTTTAAGATCAGGATCAATGACAGACAGATCCTGAAGGCAATGGCAGCCTACAGTTCTTTTCCGGAGGAGAGATATGACGAAGTGTTCATAACACTGGACAAGATGGACAAGATCGGAATTGATGGCGTATCTGAGGAACTCTTAAAGGAGGGGTTTGATAAGGCTTCTATTGACAAGTATCTTGACCTTTTCAGGGCAGCTGAAGGAAAAGAGGGACTTGATGGCCTTAAGGTCATTGGAGATATGCTCGGAGACTTCCTTTCAGATGAGGTAAGGGAAGGACTTTCAGAGATCATCGCATCTGTAGATGCAACCAAGACTTCAAAATTTGAAATGGTATTTGACCCTACTCTCGTTCGTGGAATGAGCTACTATACAGGAACAATCTTTGAGGTTTCAATGCCACAGTATGGCGGAAGCTGCGGTGGCGGCGGAAGATATGACAAGATGGTTGGCAAGTTCCTGGGACAGGACACACCTGCCTGTGGCTTCTCTATTGGATTTGAGAGGATCATCATGATCATGATGGACGAGGGCTTTAAGATTCCTGGTGAGAGTGAAAAAACTGCGTTCCTTATTGAAAAAGGAATTGGCAGCGACAGACTTTCAGAGATCATTCAAGAGGCTCAGAATGAACGAGCTTCAGGAAAGCAGGTTCTTGTTGTCAGGATGAACAAGAATAAGAAGTTCCAGAAGCAGCAGCTTACTGACCAGGGCTATACAGACTTTAAGGAGTTTTATTTAAATCCTCTTAGTTAATGGAAGGAGATCTGTCAGTTGGACATACATGTGATCAGGATAATAATCCTAGTAGTGCTGGTTCTTCTTTCTGCATTTTTTTCATCTGCAGAAACTGCCCTTATGACCTGTAACAAGGTCAGGATGAAAGCTCTTTTTGACGAGGGCAACAAAAGGGCGGGGAGAGTGCTGGATCTTACAGGGAATATTCAAAAAGTCCTGTCTGCAATTCTTATTGGCAATAATATAGTAAACTTGAGCGCATCTGCCCTTATGACAGTGCTTGTAACTGACATGTTTGGCAGCTTCGCCATAGGTATAGGAACCGGAATACTTACTCTCGTGGTCCTTATATTTGGCGAGATCGTACCAAAGACCATTGCGACAGCCTACGCTGAGAATATATCCCTTTGGTATTCAGGAGCCATCTCAGCGCTCCTTGTGGTGATAACGCCCTTTAGTTTTATCATCAATGGCTTTGCCACGGTGGTACTTAAGATACTGAGCGTGGATACTGAAAATCGCACGACCATGACTGAGAATGAGCTTAAGACCTACGTGGATGTAAGTCACGAGGACGGAGTAATAGAGAGCGGCGAAAAAGAGATCATCTACAATGTGTTCGATTTTTCAGACGCTGTGGCAAAAGACATCATGATCCCCAGGATAGATATGTCCTGCGTGAGCACAGAGGCTCCTTACAGTGAGGTCATGAAGATCTTTAAGGAAAACATGTACACCAGGATCCCTGTGTATGAAGGCGGCGATCAGGACAACATCATTGGTCTTATCAATGTCAAGGATCTGATCCTTCTTGAGGATAAAGAGAACTTCAAGATAAACGATCATTTAAGGAAGGCTTACTACACCTACGAGTTCAAAAAGACAGCGGATCTTTTGGTTGAAATGAGGGAAAAATCCCAGAACGTTGCTTTTGTTCTTTCTGAGTACGGCGCAACAGTTGGTATGATCACTTTGGAGGATCTTCTTGAGGAGATCGTTGGAGAGATCAGAGACGAGTATGATCTTGACGAGATAAACCTCATCAAGAATATAGGCGGCAGAAGATACCTTGTTGAAGGCAGCATGAAGCTTGATGATATCAATGATGAGCTTGGAACAAACCTTGATTCAGAGGACTACGACTCAATTGGCGGTCTTATGATAGAGGCTCTTGACAGGATCCCGGGATATGGAGAGACAGTTACGCTTGATGACGGAACAACCCTTACAGCCCGCGGCGTTAAGGGCAACAGGATCACCAAGGTCCTGATAACTGTTAATTCTGCTCCGGAAGAAAAAAACCTTTAACTTATTTATATTTTATGATATACTGAATCGACGTAAATTAAACTCGAAATGCACGTTTTTAGCATATTCAAGTAGGAGGCAATATTATGAAGCATGTTAAGTCATTAGTAACAAGAAACCTTAAGGAGTCAATGAAGAAGGGTGGATGTGGCGAGTGCCAGACATCATGCCAGTCAGCTTGCAAGACTTCCTGCACAGTAGGAAACCAGAGCTGTGAGCAGCTTAGCAAGTAAGATTTTTCGATAATTTGGCAATTATTTGGGGCAGCGACCCAGGTATGGTCGCTGCCTATTTCTTGTCAACATGACAAGAAACGCTAGTTAGTTAGGAGTATTTTTATATGGTTCACGCATACAAGAACGGCGGCTACAACATTGTCCTGGATGTCAATTCAGGATCAGTACACGTTGTTGATGACGTTGTTTACGACCTTGTTCCGGTTGTGGAAAGGATGCTGATTTCTTATCATGGAACTGCAGCAGCTACCGAGACTGACAAGGAAGGGGATGATGATTTTCAGAAGCTCTTTAATGAAGTGAGCGCAGATGCTGAGATCTCATCCAGATACTCTTCTGAGGATATAGGAGAGGCTATTTCAGAGATATTGGAGCTTCGTGCTTCAGAAGTTCTTTATACAGATGATGTATATGAGAATTATGTAGATGATTTCCAGAACAGGGATACAGTAGTCAAGGCACTTTGTCTCAACATCGCCCACGACTGCAACCTTAGATGTAAATACTGTTTTGCTGATGAGGGTGAATACCACGGTAGAAGAGCTCTCATGAGTTTTGAGGTTGGTAAGAAGGCTCTGGATTTCCTTGTGGAGAACTCAGGAAACAGAAGAAATCTTGAAGTTGATTTCTTTGGCGGCGAACCCCTTATGAACTGGGAAGTAGTCAAGCAGATCGTAGAGTACGGTCGCAGCATTGAAAAAGAAAAGAACAAGAATTTCAGATTTACTATCACAACAAACGGAACTCTTCTTAATGATGAGATCCTTGAATATGTAAATAAGGAAATGGGCAACATAGTCCTTTCAATAGACGGCCGCAAAGAGGTCCATGATTTCATGAGACCAAGAAAGGGCGGACAGGGCAGCTACGATGATATTGTGCCCAAGTTCAAGAAGGTGGCAGAGTCACGTCATCAGCTCAGATATTTCGTAAGAGGAACCTTTACCCATAATAATCTGGACTTTTCAGAGGATGTTAAGCATCTTGTGGAGCTAGGCTTTAAGCAGATTTCAGTTGAGCCTGTTGTGGCTAAGCCAGAGGACTGGTACTCTCTTAAAGATGAGGATATTCCTAAGCTCTGTGAGGAGTATGACAAGCTTGCCCAGTACTATATTAAAAAGCATAAAGAGGGAAAAGGTTTTAACTTTTTCCACTTTAACATAGACCTTGAGGGCGGACCATGTGTAGCCAAGAGACTTTCCGGCTGCGGTTCAGGATGCGAGTACCTCGGTGTTACTCCTTGGGGAGACCTCTATCCATGCCATCAGTTTGTAGGTAATGAAGATTTCATCATGGGCAATGTCTTTGATGGCATCACAAGACCTGACATAAGAGAGATGTTCAAAAAGAGCAATGTTTACTCAAGGCCTGAATGCGAGAAATGTTTCGCCAGATATTACTGCAGCGGCGGATGTGCTGCAAATGCATATAACTTCAATGGCGACATCAATACGACATATAAGCACGGATGTGAGCTTCAGAAGAAGCGCATCGAGTGTGCGATTATGATAAAAGCGGCATTAGCCGAAGAAGGTTAAACGGAGGATTTTAGGATTATGAAACGGTTAAAGTATGTTTTGGCGCTGATTCTGTGTCTGGGACTTCTTGGGGGACTTGGATACGCAGCTGTAAACGGTCTTGGCGCAGACAAGTCAGGATCACTTTCAAGCATCGACCTTGGTCTTGATCTTGCAGGTGGTGTCAGCATCACATACGAAGTAGTAGGTGATGAGAATCCAAGCAAAGAGGATATGTCTGATACAATCTTCAAGCTCCAGCAGCGTGTACAGCAGTACAGCACAGAGGCTCTTGTTTATCAGGAAGGCTCAAACAGGATCAACATTGAGATCCCTGGTGTATCTGATGCCAACAAGATTTTAGAGGATCTTGGTCAGCCTGGTAATCTGTACTTCATCGCTCAGACAGATGCTTCTGGTGCAGATAACTACACATATCACTCTGGAATCACTGATGAAGGTTCACTTGAGACAGATGAGGACGGAAACTTCATATATGGATGGCAGCTTAACAAGACTATTGAAGAGCTTCAGGCAGAAGGCTCAATTGTTCTTGGCGGTAACGACGTAGAGGTAGCTCAGGCTGTATATCAGCAGGATTCATATGGTGCGCAGGAGCCAGTTGTTTCTCTTGAGTTTACAGAGAACGGAGCTAAGGCATTTGCTGATGCAACAACCAAGGCTTATGCGGCAGGTGAGAGCATTGGTATCTACTATGATGGACAGTTCATCAGCGTTCCTAACGTTCAGGCTGCTATCACAGATGGTAAGGCAGTTATCACAGGTATGGAGTCCTACGAGGCAGCAGATAACCTTGCTTCCATGATCCGTATCGGTGGACTTAAGCTTCAGCTTAACGAACTTCGTTCAAACGTTGTAGGAGCTCAGCTTGGTTCAGATGCTATAAAAACAAGCCTTATTGCTGCAGCAGTTGGATTTGCACTTATTGCGGTCTTCATGATCGTATTCTTCAGAATACTTGGTCTTTCAGCAACACTTGCCCTTGCATTCTACTCAGGACTTATGGTGTTCCTTCTCTCAGCATTTGAGATGACACTTACACTTCCTGGTATTGCAGGTATCATCCTTTCAATTGGTATGGCGGTTGACGCTAACGTTCTTGTTTTCTCCAGGATCAAGGAGGAGATAAGATCTGGCAAGGGTGTTGATGAAGCAAGAAAGAACGGTTATAACAAAGCCCTTTCATCAATCCTTGATGGTAATATCACAACCCTTATCGTAGCTGCTGTTCTCTGGTTCCTTGGAACTGGTAGCATTAAGGGATTTGCTGAGACTCTTATCCTTGGTATTGTTCTTTCAATGTTCACAGCACTGTTTGTTACAAGAACCATCACATCAATCCTTTATGGCATTGGCCTTCAGAGCCCGGTTCTCTATGGTAAGGCCAAGGAAGCTCCAAAGTTTGACTTTGTTGGAAAGAGAAAGATCTTCTACGGCGTATCATGCGCTATCATTGTAGCTGGTTTTATAGTAATGGGTGTTAATTCAGGTGCTGGTAAGGGAGCGTTCAACTACAGCCTTGATTTCGTAGGTGGTACATCTACAACAGTTACATTTGACAAAGCTTACGAGCTTTCAGAGCTTGAGCAGACAGTAGCTCCTGATATCAAGGATGCAGCAGGAATAAATGAGATACTTATCCAGACAGTATCTGGAACCAACCAGGTAATCTTCAAGACAACTACTCTATCGATAGATCAGAGAGAAGCTGTAGAAAAAGTTCTTGAAACAAACTATGGTGTGGCTTCTGACAATATTGCTGCCGAGACCATCAGTGGTGTTATCAGTTCAGAGATGAGATCAAGCGCTATTGAAGCCCTTGTTATTGCACTTATCCTTATGCTTATCTACATCTGGATCAGATTCAAGGACATCAAGTTCGGTGCTGCAGCTATCATCGCTCTTGCACACGACGCACTTGTTGTTATCACATCTTACGCATTAACAAGACTTGCGGTTGGTAACACATTCATTGCAGTAGTACTTACAATTATTGGTTACTCAATCAACGATACAATCGTAACCTTTGACCGTATCCGTGAGAATCAGCATCTTGCAACCGGCAAGAAGGAAATGGCGCAGCTTGTTAACGCATCAGTTTCACAGACTGTTACACGAAGCCTTTTCACATCACTTACAACCTTCTTTACTGTACTTGCTCTTTATGTATTTGGTGTTGCTGATATCAAGGCGTTTGCACTTCCTCTTATGGTTGGTGTAATAAGCGGAACATATTCATCAATCTTTGTTGCATCACCTATGTGGTACGACCTTAAGACTGGCTTTAAAACATTCTTTGGTAAGAAGACTGTTGAATAATCTATTTGGATTTATTAAAGGTGCAGGTTTAACAGCCTGCACCTTTTGCAATATAATGAGCTTTTTTTATTATTTTATTTAGAGGTGTGATATGTCAAAATGGATGGTGAGTATGAAGAAGTCAGACTTTCAGACCACAGCTGAAAAGTTTGGTATAAGGGATATTACTGCAAGACTTCTCACAAACAGAGGGATTACCTCAGATGAAGATGTTGAGATGTATCTTCATGGGAATAAGGCTCTTTTGCATGACCCTTATGAGCTTTCTGATATCCAAAAGGGTGCTGCCATCATAATAGATGAGATAAGCAAAAACAGCGCCATCAGGGTCATTGGAGACTACGATGTGGATGGTATCTGTTCTACCTACATTCTTGTAAATGGACTTAGGATGTTCGGTGCTGATGTTGACTATGTTCTGCCTGACAGGGTCAAGGACGGATACGGACTTAGTATCAAGCTGGTGGAGGATGCTCATGAAGCGGGCAAGAACGTGATACTGACCTGCGACAATGGTATTGCTGCAGCTGAGCAGATCACCCATGCCAAGGAAATGGGCATGACTGTTGTGGTTACAGACCACCATGAGGTTCCGGTAGACTCAGATAAAGAAATCCTTCCAGAAGCTGATGCTGTGATTGACCCAAAGAGAAGGGATGATAGGAGTTCCTTCAGGGAGATCTGCGGAGCGGTAGTTGCTTACAAGTTCCTTCAGGTTGTAGCCATGGAGCTGGGACGCATGGAGGAAGCTCAAGTTACGGACTTTTTCGATGAGATGCTGGTCTTTGCAGGACTTGCGACTGTCTGTGACGTCATGGAGCTTAGGGACGAAAACAGAGTGATAGTAAAAGAGTCCCTTAAAAGAATTGCAGATACAGGAAATATTGGACTTAAGGCCCTTATAAATGTCAACAAGCTTGATGCAGATGCAATGTCAGCTTTTCACTACGGCTTTGTTATTGGTCCATGTCTCAATGCATCCGGAAGGCTTGATCTGGCATCTCGCGCCATGTCACTGTTTCTTGAAGATGACTACAATAAGGCAGTTGCCATTGCCACAGACCTTAAAAACTTAAATGACTCCAGGAAGGACATGACAGTTAAGGGCGTAGACAGAGCCAGCGAACTTATTGATATTGAGATAAAAGGGGACGGACTTCCCAAGGTTCTGGTGGTGTTTTTGCCGGAGGTACATGAGTCCATAGCTGGTATCATTGCTGGCAGGATCAGGGAAAAATACAATAGGCCAACCATCATCCTTACAGAGGCTGCCAAGGAGGATGACGACCCAAATGGACAGACAGTAAAAATTGCCAAGGGATCAGGAAGATCCATTGAAAAGTACGACATGTTTGCTGAACTTTCCAAGGTAAAAGAGCTGTTTACCAAATTTGGCGGACACAAGATGGCTGCTGGATTGTCGCTTCCTGTGGAGAATATCGAGAAGCTCAGAAAGAGCCTTAATGAGAACTGCGCTTTGTCTGAAGAGGATTTTGTTCCTGTACTTCATCTTGATATGGCTCTTCCCTTTAGCGCAGTTGATGAAGATCTTATCCATGAGTTTTCGCTTCTTGAACCCTTTGGAAATGGTAATACCAAGCCGGTATTTGCTCACAGAAATGTAAAGCTTTTATCTGGCAGGATACTTGGGAAAAATAAGAACTGTGGAAAATACAGAGTGTCTGATGAGAGCGGGAAAATATTTGAGATGATGTTTTTTGGTGACCTTGGTGGCTTCCATGAGTTTTTGACAGAAAGTTTTGGAGATAGGGCAGCAGATGACCTTTATAACGGATATACTGATGGCAGCATGATGATCAAGGTTGCCTACTATCCTAGTATCAACAGCTATATGGGGAAAAATACCATTCAGATGGTGATGAGTGATTATTGCCTGTAACTTCTTAAAATTCAAGGCTTTAAAAGGGGAGAAATAAAAGAACCCCTAAAACCACAAAAACACACGCGTAACGCGTGTGCCTGCGGTTTCTTATGAGGGGGAGATGTGATTGCTCACATCTTGATTATTATAATAATATATAAATGTGTCAGAATTGTGTCGAAAAAATAAAAAATGGAGGGTATTGACATGAAATTGAAAAAACTTCTTGAGGGGCTGGAATATACCGTAACCAAGGGAAATTCATCACAGATTATTGACCCTGAGATGGTTGAGATAAAGAATGTTGTAAACGACAACAGAAAGATTGAGGAAGGATCTCTTTTCATCTGCATCAAGGGTGCTAACTTCGATGGCCACAGCGTTTCTTGCGAAGCTGCTACAAAAAAGGCAGGAGCAATTGTAGCAGAGAGCGATGTGGAGCTTCCGGAAGGCTGCGAGATGCCGGTTGTCAGAGTTAAGGACACCAGGTATGCCATGGCGTTTATTTCAGCTGCTTACTTTGATCACCCTGCCAGCAAGCTTAAGACCATTGGAATAACAGGAACTAAGGGCAAGACCACAACAACATATCTCATAAGATCAATGCTTGAGAACGCTGGACACAAGGTTGGCCTTATTGGAACAATAGAAGTTATCATAGGTGATGAGCATATCCACGCTGAAAACACAACTCCGGAGTCCTACAACCTTCAGGAGTACATGGCAAGAATGGTTGAGGCAGGATGTGACGCTGTAGTTATGGAAGTTTCATCCCAGGGACTTATGCTTCACAGAAGCCAGGGCTTTATCTTTGATATAGGTATCTTTACCAACATCGAGGCAGACCACATCGGTCCTAATGAGCACAAGGATTTCGATGACTACATGCACTGCAAGGGACTTTTGTTTAAACAGTGCAGGATTGGTATCTGCAACGGCGATGACATCCATACAGATGATATCCTTGAGGGACACACCTGCGAGGTTGAGACCTACGGATTTAACAAGGATGTGGACATAAGGGCGATCAATCTTGCATACATCAGAAAGCCTGGAAATCTCGGCGTATTCTTTGATACAGAAGGACTTATTAGCGTCCATGCAGAGGTAGTAACTCCTGGTAAGTTCAGTGTTTATAACGCTCTGTGCGCAATAGCAGTAGCAAGACACTTTGACTGCACTCCTGATGAGATCGCAGCAGCTTTAAAGGATGCCAAGGTAAAGGGCAGGATCGAGATGGTCAAGGTCTCAGATGAATTTACACTTATGATCGACTACGCTCACAACGCAATGGCCCTTAAGAGCCTTCTTACAACCCTTCGTGACTATCGTCCAAACAGGCTTATCTGCCTCTTTGGCTGCGGCGGAAACAGAAGTAAACTGCGCCGCTTTGAGATGGGCGAGGTATCTGGAAAATACGCAGACTTTACTATCATCACTTCTGACAATCCAAGGTACGAGGAGCCGGAGGACATCATAAGCGACATCGAGACAGGTATCAAAAAGACCGATGGCAAGTACATCAAGATAACAGACAGAAAAGAAGCCATTGCCTATGCCATAGACCACGGCCAGCAGGGCGATATCATTGTTCTTGCTGGTAAGGGCCACGAAGACTACCAGGAGATCAAGGGCGTCAAGTATCACATGGATGAGAGAGAACTTATTGCAGACATACTAAAAGAGCGGGGATTAAGTTAACTCAAGGAGGGCGATGTGTCTTTTCCCAAATATGCAAACATCATAATAGACATATCCCACGAGAAGGTTGACCGCCTCTTTCAGTATCGGATCCCGGACCGGCTCCTTGGCAAGGTAGAGATCGGATGCAGTGTAGATGTGCCCTTTGGCAGAGGAAATACCAGAAGAAAAGGTTATGTCATAGAGCTCACCAGTGAAACAAACTGGGATGAGGACAAGATAAAAGAGATCATATCACTGTCAGAGGGAATCGATACAGCTGAGGATATCTCCATAAGGCTTGCTGCCTGGATGAAGAGATACTACGGCTCGACCATGATCGCAGCTCTTAAAACTGTCGTTCCAACTTACAAGAAGCAAAAAAGACAGGTCCACAAGTTTGTGAGTCTTCGCCTTCCTGAGAGAGAGGCCATAGATGCTTACAATGAGAGTGTCCGCAAAAAACAAAAGGCCAGAGAGAGGATACTTAAAGAGCTCCTTGAGAACCCATCGGAGAGGATACCTTATGAGCTTATAACCAGTAAGCTTGGTGTCAGCGCTGCTACTTTAAAGAGCATGGCAAACACAGGAATGATAAGGATCGATGAGGAGGAGTACTACAGGAACCCTGTTGCTGCCACATCAGACCGCTACAAGGACAAGGTATTAAGTCCTGAGCAGCAGAACATCGTAGATACGGTCAAAAGAGATTACGATGAGGGAAAAAGAGACACCTATCTTATTCACGGTATCACAGGAAGCGGTAAGACAGAAGTCTACATAGCCCTCATAGACGACATGATCAAAAGGGGCAAGCAGGCTATAGTACTGATCCCTGAGATAGCTCTTACTTATCAGACCCTTATGCGCTTTTACAGGCATTTTGGCGACAGGGTGTCAGTAATGAATTCTTCACTTTCTCCGGGGGAGAAGTATGACCAGATGGAGAGGGCAAGAAGTGGCGATATAGACATCATAATAGGGCCAAGATCAGCTCTTTTCACCCCGTTTCCAAACACGGGGATGATCATAATAGATGAGGAGCACGAATCTACCTATAAGAGCGAAAACAGTCCCAAGTACCATGCCAGGGAAACGGCTATAGAGCTGTCAAAGCTCCTTCCTGATGGAGCGGCTGTTGTTCTTGGATCTGCGACACCTTCCCTGGAGTCCTACTACAGGGCTAAAAGTGGTCAGTACCACCTGTTTGAATTAAACAGAAGGCTGACTGGAGGAACGCTTCCAAGGGTCGAGATGGCTGACCTTAGACAGGAGCTTAGATGCGGCAACAGATCTATCTTTTCGAGAAGACTCCAGGAGCTTATGGAAGACAGATTATCTAAGGGCGAGCAGGCCATGCTGTTCATCAACAGAAGAGGTCTTGCCGGCTTTATTTCCTGCAGGAGCTGCGGACATGTATTTAAGTGTCCTCATTGTGACGTATCTTTATCGGAGCACAGAGGAGGACGACTTGTGTGCCACTACTGTGGACACGAGGAGATGAGGCCAAAGGTATGCCCCAAGTGCGGATCGAAATATGTGTCTTCCTTCAGGGCAGGGACTGAGCAGATAGAGGACGAGGTTAAGAAGTTCTGGCCCTCAGCTCGGGTCCTTAGGATGGATGCTGATACTACAAAGACCAAGGGCAGCTACGACAGCATACTGTCGGCTTTTTCTAATAAAGAAGCAGATGTGCTTGTAGGAACCCAGATGATAGTAAAGGGGCACGATTTTCCTGATGTTACTCTGGTGGGGATACTGGCGGCTGATATGTCTCTCTATGCCAGCGACTACAGGGCCAGTGAGAGAACTTTCCAGCTGCTTACACAGGCGGCAGGAAGGGCAGGCAGAGGTACCAAGGAAGGAAATGTAGTGATACAGAGCTATGATCCTGAGCACTACAGCATCCAAACCGCTGCAAGGCAGGATTATAAGGCTTTTTACGAAGAGGAGATTGCCTACAGGGATCTTTTGAGATACCCTCCGATCTCACATATGCTTTGCGTTCAGATCCAGAGCAGGGACGAGGATGAGGGCATGAAATATGCTTCCAGGTTCAGAGCTATAATGGAGCAGCAAAGGGTTAAGGACGCAGTGTTTATTGGACCGGCTCTTGCACCAATAGCAAGGATCAACGACATCTACAGAATGGCCATCTATGTAAAACACGATGACTACGACAAACTGGTGATGCTAAAGGATGTCCTTGAGCGCTACGTCAAGGAGCTTGAGCAGATGGGAGAACTAAGAGGGGTTACCACGCAATTTGACTTTGATCCAATGCATGGGTAAACTTCTTGTATAGGCAGATCAATTAGTAAGATTTAGTTATAGAAAGGTTGATAAATAATGGCACTTAGAACTATCAGAGAATATGGAGATGACGTCCTTGCAAAAGAGTGCAGGGAGGTAAAAGAGATAACTCCAAGAGTTAAGGAACTGGTTGAGGATATGCTTGATACCATGTATGAGGCCAATGGCGTAGGTCTTGCAGCACCTCAGGTTGGTGTCCTTAAGAGAATTGTTGTAATAGATGTATCACCTGAAGCAGACGATCCTATCGTGATGATCAATCCAACTATCCTTGAGAGCAGCGGAGAGCAGACAGGCTACGAGGGATGTCTGTCAATTCCGGGAAAGAGCGGAATTGTCACAAGACCTAACTATGTAAAGGCCAAGGCAACAGACCTTGATGGCAATGAATACATAATTGAAGGCGAAGAGCTTCTTGCAAGAGCAATCTGCCATGAACTCGATCATCTTGACGGACATATGTACGTTGAGAAGGTTGAGGGAGACCTGGTCGACAACGAGGAACTTATAGCAAAACAACAGGAAGAGTACGAAGACCAGGGATAATACAATAAATTCTTAAGAGAGGTCCACCCATGAAAAATAACTCTGACAAACTTCTTTCGAGGCTGTTTTTTGGTATGCTGCCGGTGCAGATACTGATATTTGCAATGGGAGCCATCAACACCATCGTGGATGGTGCAATGGCTGGGCGCTATATAGATGCATTCGCCGTGGGAGTCGTTGGACTTTACTACTCCATGGTTGAGATCATGACCGCTGTGGGATCAGTTCTCCTCGGAGGAACTGCTGTCCTGTGCGGAAGGTATATGGGAAGGGGAGAGAGCAATAACACAGAGGGCATCTTCTCCCTGAATCTTACTATCACTATGATAGTCGGAGTTATTTTGACCGCTGTCAGTCTCATTATTCCGGGACCGCTGGCGGTAATTCTTGGTGCCAACGAAGAGCTTAAGGGTGCTCTTGTGACCTATATTGTAGGTTATGGCATCGGCATTATTCCTATGCTGTTTGCCCAGCAATTGGCAGCATTTCTCCAGATGGAGAGACAGTCCTTAAGAGGCTACGTTGGAATCGCCGGTATGATAATTTCAAACGTGATTCTCGACGTTGCTTTTGTGGCAATCCTTGACATGGGTATATGGGGACTTGCTCTTGCTACATCTTTTAGCAATCTTGTTTATTTTCTTATTCTTGCGCCCTATTACTTTACTTCCAGGGCGCAGCTTCACTACAGCTTTGCAAAAATACTATGGAAAGACTTATGGCCTCTTATCAAGATCGGATTTCCGGGAGCCATGCTTGTCTTTTGCATAGCACTCAGATATATGGTCATCAACAGGCTGCTTCTTAGATTTGCAGGAAACGATGGCCTTTCAGCCATGTCCTCATTTAACATGGTATGCGGAATATTTATTGCATTCTGCCTTGGAAACGGCGCTTTGGTAAGAATGCTCATAAGCGTATTTGTGGGAGAAGAGGACAAGATTTCCATGAGAAAAACCCTGCGCCTCGTATTTACCAAGGGCCTGGCACTTTCTGTCGTGGTGGCAGCAGTGATCTTTGCCATATCACCAATCCTTACAGGAATCTTTTTCCCTGACAGAAATTCAAACGTATATCACCTTGCATATCAGCTTTTTGTGATCTACTCCTTCTGTATCCCACTGATCCTTATCTGCCAGATATTTACCAATTATCTGCAGGCTATGGGACACAACCTGTTTGTAAATATCCAGTCCATATTTGACGGCTTTTTTGCTATGGTCATCCCATCGCTTGTCTTAGCGCCTGTTATGGGCGCCATGGGTGTGTGGCTTGCAAATCCGATAGGTATTGTCATGACGATCCTTCTGGTTCCGATCTACTGTATTATCTATTGGAGACATGTTCCAAGAAACATCGATGAGATGATGTTCATAAGACCTGGCTTTGGAGCCGCACCTTCGGATGTTCTGGATATTTCCATAAGTACTCTGGATGGCGCATCAAATGCTGCAGCAAGGATACAGGAGTTTTGTGTTGAGCACGATGTGGATAAAAAGAGCTCCTACTATGCAGCACTTTGTGTTGAGGAGATCGCAGCAAACATAGTAACAAGAGGATTTTCAGCAGATAAAAAGAGCCACTTCCTGACTGCCATGGCAATTTTCTTACAGGACAGGCTGGTGCTTCGTCTTAAGGACGACTGCCCTGCTTTTGATCCCGGGGAGCTTGCAGATCTGTCGTCAGAAGAAAGCGGACTTGATAATCTTGGCATTCGAATGGTCTACGACATTGCAGACGACGTAAATTATCAGAACATGCTTGGACTCAATGTGCTTACTGTCACTGTGAAACTTACAAACCTCATTGAAAGGGAAGATGCGGATTTCCTTCTGGAAAAGAGATTAAGATCCCTTGATAAAGAGCTTCACCAGAAGTTTAAGGACTCAGTTTTTGCCTGCGGCAAGGTCCTTACCAGATACAGACGATTATTCCCTGAGTACACTGATCACTCTGAACTTCACAGCCTTACAGTTATTGATTCCTGTAACAGGCTCATAGGAAAAGAGCAGATTGAAAAGCTAAATAAGGATGAAGTGTACTGCCTACTTATGGCATGCTACCTTCATGATGCAGGAATGGGCATCAGCGAAAAGGACTTTGAGGAGTGCAAAGAGAAGTTTGGATATTCTGAGTTTTTTAAGGAGCATCCAAATTCAACCCAGGCAGACTTTGTCAGAACTCATCACAATGACTTTAGTGGTTACTTTATAGAAAAATATAAAGACGTTTTTGAAATCCCATCAGCTGAGCATGCCTTTGCCATCAGGCAGATCGCAAGAGGCCACAGAAAGACGGATCTTTTTGATGAAAAAGAGTATCCCGCAGACCTTAAGGTTCCAAATGGAAACACCATAAACCTTCCGTATCTTGCAAGTCTTATAAGGCTTGCTGATGAGATTGACGTGGTGGCGACCAGGAACCCAATTGTTCTTTACGACATAGAATCACTTACTGATGAAATAGAGATTGTTGAAAATAAAAAGCTTAATGCCATTAAATCCATGACCATGACAGGGGGAGCCTTCGTTCTTTGCTATGAAAGCGATGAGAAGGATATCATAGATGGCCTTGTGGATATGACAGGTAAGATGCAGAAAACTCTCGACTACTGCAGGGAAGTTGCAGCAAAGAGATCAACCTTTACAATAAGTCAAAAAAAGGTTATCCTAAAACGTCTTTAAGGAGAATGAGCATATGAAAATAGTTTTTATGGGGACACCTGATTTTGCCAGGTCGGCCCTTGAGAAGATAATTGAGGCAGGTCACGAGGTTTTACTCGTGGTGACCCAGCCGGATAAGCCCAAGGGCAGGAGCGGAGAACTCCAGATATCAGACGTTAAGGCCTGCGCCCTGGAACATGACATACCTGTATTTCAGCCGGTAAGGATAAAGCTTCCTGAGAATGTGGCAGAGCTTAAAAAATACGACGCTGACATATATGTGGTTGCAGCCTTTGGGCAGATACTTTCACAGGAGATCCTTGATATCCCAAGGTTTGGATGCGTCAATATCCACGCTTCGATCCTTCCTGAATACAGGGGAGCTGCTCCTATCCAGCAGGCAATCATAGATGGCAAAAAAACTACCGGTGTCACAATAATGCAGATGGCAGCAGGCATGGACACCGGAGATATACTTCTTCAGAGAGAGATCCCAATTTCAGAGGATGAGACTGGAGGAGGACTTTTTGACAAGCTGGCAGCCCTTGGTGGCGAGCTGATAGTAGAGGCTCTTCCCAAGATAGAAAAGGGAGAACTTGTTCCTGTTCCTCAGGATGAGGAAAGGGCAACAAAGTGCGGCAAACTTTCCAAGGACATGGGAAGGATTGACTTTGAATGGGACGCAGAGGAGATAAGAAATCTCGTAAGAGGCTTAAATCCATGGCCTTCTGCCTTTACATATCTTGGAGGCAAGATGCTCAAGATCTGGCAGGCCAGGACTTTATCTGAAATTGACTTTAAGAGACTGTGCCAGGATCACGAATATACTGATGCAAAAGAGTCAGAGACTGGAATGATAGTTCTTTTAACAAAGGATTCATTTGTGGTACGTTGTGGAAGCGACTACCTTCAGATACTGGAGGTACAGCTTGAGGGCAAAAAGAGGATGGATGTCAGATCATTCCTTCTTGGAAACAAGCTGGAGATTGGAACGATTCTGAAATGATAGGAAGGCAGGAAAAATGTATTATTCAATTGGGTTTGATGTAGATTTTCTCATGTACATTTTGACGATAGTGATGGCTGTCATCTGTATGATAACAAGCTTTAGGGTAAAGTCGGTTTACAAGAAATACTCTAAGGTTCTGGCAGGATGCGGATATACTGGGGCTCAGGCAGCACTTGAGATCCTTAGAAGAAACGGCATTGATGATGTTATCGTGCAGTATACTGGAGGGGAACTTACTGATAATTTCGACCCCAGAAGCAGGGCCGTGAACCTTTCTGAATCTACCTATAATTCAAAAAGTGTTGCGGCAATAAGCGTTGCAGCCCATGAGTGCGGACACGTGATCCAGCACCAGGAAGACTATCTTCCTCTGAAGATAAGGACTTCAATCCTTCCAGTGGCAAGCTTTGGGTCAAAGGCAGGTGTTCCAATAATCATTCTGGGACTGGTCCTTAGCTTTTCACCTCTTGTGACTGTTGGAATATGGGTATTCTCGCTGGCAGTTCTTTTCCAGCTGGTAACTCTCCCTGTGGAGTTTGACGCATCAAGAAGAGCTCTTATGATACTTGAAAATTCAGGACTTTTGTCCTTTGAAGAAGTGGGCTATGGCAGAAAGGTGCTTAAAGCAGCGGCTATGACCTATGTGGCCAGCGCAGCAGCTGCAGCTGTCCAGCTTATGAGATTTGTTCTTTTGAATGGAAGACGAAGGGACTGATGGTTTATGGCAAATGTCAGAGAACTGGTTTTAAATATTCTTGTGGAATATGAGAGAGATGGCGTAAGAAAGCCATCTCTTTTAAAGGACAGCCTAAATAAATACGATTATCTTGAGACCAGGGACAAGGCCTTTATGAAGAGGGTTGTGGACGGATGCATCGAGAGACAGCTGCAGATCGATCATATCCTTGACTCTTTTTCCAAGACTCCAACAGATAAGATGCAGCCCTTTATCAGGAATCTTTTAAGGATGAGCGTGTATCAGATAATGTTCATGGATTCTATCCCTGATTCTGCCGCCTGCAACGAGGCTGTAAAACTTGCAGGCAAGCACAGGTTCCAGGGGCTTAAAGGCTTTGTAAACGGCGTTCTTAGGAATATCGCAAGAAACAGGGACAAGATAGCCTACCCTGACAGATCGATAGATGGCGGGGCCAAGTATCTTTCAACTCTTTACTCAATGCCGGAGTGGATATGCAATATGTGGCTTGAGACTTACGGGTTTGAAAAGACTGAAGGAATGCTGAAGTTCTTTTTAGAGCCAAGACCAACTACCGTAAGGCTTAGCTTATCTGCCATAAGGAAGCTTTATGGCAAGGACGGAGATAGTGACGATAAACTCATAGCTGATTATATGGACAGGCTGACAGGCGCTGGAGTGGTTGTTAAAAAGAGTGATATCCTGCCCTATGCCCTTGATCTTGAAAAGACTGATAATATAAGGTTCCTTCCGGGATTTGAGGAAGGGGCATTCTTTGTACAGGACGTAAGCTCAATGCTGGTGACTGAGATTGCAGGAGTAGAGCCTTCAGACGTAGTAGTTGATGTCTGCGCAGCTCCTGGAGGAAAGAGCCTTCATGCAGCCGAAAGAGCTGCAACGGTCTTATCCCGTGATGTGTCTGAGAGAAAGTGCGAGCTCATCAGGGAAAACGCTGAGCGCATGGGGCTTTCTAACGTAAAGGTTGAGCTTCACGATGCCAAGATCCACGACCGCAACATGGAAAATAAGGCAGATATTATTTATCTTGACCTTCCCTGCTCTGGACTTGGTATAATTGGCAGAAAGAACGACATTAAATACAATGCTTCCAAGAAGGGACTGAGTGAACTGTCTAATCTTCAGTGGGAGATCATTAAGACGGTCTGGGACTATGTGAAACCAGGCGGAACCTTAATGTACTCCACTTGTACAGTTAACATGGCTGAGAATCAGGAAATGGTAAAGCGCATCTGTGCTGAGCTTCCGTTTGAGACTGTGGACTTTTCAGAAAAACTTCCAAAGGCACTTACTGAGGGCGTTTTGGGACAGGAACTTGTAAGGTCAGCAAAAAATGGTTATATTCAGCTTATCCCTGGAGCCTTTGGTACAGATGGATTTTTTATCGCAAAGCTAAAGAGGGTATGATCAGGAGTTAAACAATGGGAACATTTGGAGAATATATAAAAAGCGCATTGGCCAGCATCAGCAGTAACAAAGGCAGGTCTTTTCTTACCATGCTGGGTATCATAATCGGTATTTCTTCCGTACTTACAGTGCTTATAATCGGTGATGGCATGAAATCAACCATCAACAGTGAGATCGATTCCATCGGAGCCACATCTGTAACAGTGACCCTTGATATAACCAAAACAGATAAGGCTTTTACTTATGAGAACCTGCTTGATATCCAGGATGCCATTGATAACATCTATGGTGTAAGCCCAAGCCTTAGCGCCTATGGCACTGCTATGGCAGGAAGAAATAGCTTTTCGGTATCTTTGACCGGAGGAATGGAGGCTTCAAAGGAGGCTTCCGGCATCACGATGCTCCATGGAAGATACTACAACCAGGGTGATGTGGATGATGCAAAAAATGTAGTTGTCCTTAGCCAGTCAGCAGCCAATAATCTTTTTGGCTACGAGGATGTTATAGGAAAAACATTATCGATCACAGCCTATGATCTCACAGCAGATTTTACTGTCATTGGAATAAGAGAAGATACATCCATGGATATTGCTTATGCCAGTTGGGGAGATGAGGCTATGGTAGCAATGAATGCCCCATATTCGGCAGTGGCCAATTCCTTTGACATGAACATCGATAATTCCATCACCTCTTTTAACATCTACTTAGACAGCGACTACAAGAATCAGGTCCTTTCACAGGCAAGACCAGTTGTTGAGAACATAATGGAGCTCCGCGGAGAAAATGCGGTAAAGATTTCCTCCGGATCTGGATTTGACCAGACAACCAATTCCATTTTGAACATAGTAACTTCAGTAGTAGCCATTATCGCTGCAATATCACTTCTTGTTGGCGGTATCGGTGTTATGAATATCATGACAGTATCCGTTACAGAAAGAACAAGGGAGATCGGTATCAGAAAGTCCCTGGGAGCTACCACATCTTCAATACTTGTGCAGTTTCTTGCTGAGGCAGCTATACTTACCTTCACAGGAGGAGTGATCGGTATTGTGCTTGGCCTGTCATTGGCAGGTATTATCTGCAAGGTAATCGGATTTACGTTTATGGTAAATCCACTTCTGGTAGCAGTTGTAGTTATGATATCTACAGGAATAGGTCTTTTCTTTGGAATCTATCCTGCCAAGAGAGCAGCAGATCTTGATCCTATCGAAGCTCTTAGAACCGAGTGATGATCAGTATTTACTTATGGAAAAAGAATATATTTTAGCAACAGACAATAAAATAGACTTAAAGTCCCTTGATATTGATGAACTTAAGGAATGCATAAAAGACATGAATGAACCGGCTTTCAGGGCAAAACAGCTCTATGAGTGGCTCCATGTCAAGCAGGCCAGGGGATATGATGATATGACCAATATCCCCAAGTCCCTCAAGGAGAAGCTGTCTAAGGATTTTTCATTTACGAGCCTTGAGGTGGTTGAGACTTTAGAGTCTCACATTGACGATACCAAGAAATTTCTTTTTGCTCTCGCAGACGGAAACATCATTGAGAGCGTCTTTATGAAATACAGGTTTGGAGTCAGCGTCTGCATCTCATCTCAGGTTGGATGCCGCATGGGCTGTAAATTCTGCGCGTCAACCCTGGACGGCGTGGTAAGAAGCCTCCTTCCTTCAGAGATGCTGGATCAGATCTATTCCATCGCAAGATACACTGGAGAAAAGATTGGAAGAGTCGTTGTTATGGGAAGCGGGGAGCCTCTCGATAACTATGACAACCTCCTTAGGTTCATCACGCTTCTTACTGACGAGAATGGAATGAACCTGGGTCAGAGAAACCTTACAGTTTCAACCTGTGGAATAGTTCCAAATATCCTGCGCCTGGCTGATGAGAGGCTGTCCATCAACCTTGCTCTTTCCCTTCATGCATCGAATGACGATAAGCGAAAAGAACTTATGCCAATAGCTAATAAATACAGTATCAGCGAGGTATTAGATGCCTGCAGGGTATACTTTGAGAAGACCGGGCGTCAGCTTACCTTTGAGTATTCGCTGGTTGCAGGAGTTAACGACACAGAGGATGATGCAAGGGAGTTGTCAGCTCTTTTGGCAGGCCTGAATGCCGTTGTCAACCTGATCCCGGTCAATCCGATAAAAGAGAGAGACTTCCGCCCCACAGACCGCTCCGGGGCTGTAGCGTTCAAAAATAAACTTGAAAAAAGCCGAATAAATGTTACTATTAGAAGAGAAATGGGCAGGGATATTGATGGAGCCTGCGGACAACTGCGAAGGCGCCATTTACAAGGAAAATAGAACCACCTGCTTTTTTTCCGTGATGAAATTTTGGGTACCACCAGGAGGCAATTTTGCTTAAGACTTTTTCCATTACCGACATCGGAAAAAAGAGAAAACTGAATCAGGATTATGTCTTTTCCTCTGACAGGAAGATTGGAAATCTCTCCAATGTGTTCATTGTTGCCGATGGCATGGGAGGCCATAACGCCGGTGACTATGCTTCAAGATTTACTGTAGACACAATGGTTGAAGAGATTGAAAAGAGCTTTGAACAGAGCCCTGTGAAGATTTTGGAAAATGCCATCAAGATTGCCAACAGGAAACTCCGTGAGAAGGCAGCTGAGAATGAGGAACTTTTTGGCATGGGCACTACAGTTGTGGCATGCACAGTTCTTGGAAGATATCTTCAGGTTGCTAACGTAGGAGATTCAAGGCTCTATGTGATAAATGACAAGATCACTCAGATCACAAGGGATCACTCCCTGGTTGAAGAGATGGTCAGAATGGGTGGTATTGACAGAGAGACTGCAAGGACTCATCTGGATAAAAATATAATCACCAGGGCAATCGGTGCCACTGAAACAGTAGACATCGACTTTTTTAATGTGGAGTTAAATCGTGGGGACATGGTCCTTCTGTGTTCTGACGGCCTTACAAACATGCTTGAGGATGAAGAAATCCGCATGATAGTAAGCGGCCAGAGGGATATAGTTGAGAAGGCTCAGAAGCTTGTTGTGGCTGCCAATAACAATGGCGGCAAGGACAACATCGCTGTTATTCTGATCGAGCCTTTTGCAGAAGAGACCCCGCGCGATGGAGGAATAGATGGTTAAGATAGGGATGGTGATCGGCGATCGCTATGAGGTGCTTGAAAAGATCGGCACCGGCGGAATGTCCGATGTATATAAGGCAAAAGATCATAAATTAAACAGGCTTGTGGCAGTGAAGGTGCTTAAGCAGGAGTTTTCTGAGAATGAGAACTTCGTTTCCAAGTTCCGCGTGGAGGCTCAGTCCACAGCAGGACTCTTGCATCCAAACACTGTTAATGTCTATGACGTTGGCGATGAGGATGGCATCAACTACATAGTAATGGAGCTGGTTGATGGCATCACATTAAAGAAATATATTGAAAAGAAATCCCGCCTCTCTGTAAAAGAGGCTGTCAGTATTGCAATCCAGGTTGCAATGGGCCTTGAGGCTGCCCATAACAATGGCATTATCCACAGGGATATCAAGCCTCAGAACATTATGATCAGCAAGGAAGGCAAGGTTAAGGTTACAGACTTTGGTATTGCCAAGGCTGCCACCAGCAACACCATAACTTCCAATGTCATGGGTTCTGTTCACTACACCTCTCCAGAGCAGGCAAGAGGCGGCTACAGTGATGCCAAGAGTGATATCTATTCACTTGGTATCACACTGTTTGAGATGCTTACAGGAAGAGTTCCTTTTAATGGCGATACCACTGTTGCTATTGCCATCAAACACATTCAGGAGGATCTGCCAAGCCCTGTTGAGTACAATGACGAGATTCCTATAAGTGTTGAAAAGATTGTCCTTAAGTGCTGCCAGAAGAGCCCTGACAGACGTTATCAGAGCGCAGCAGAGCTCATTGCAGACCTTAAGAGATCACTTATTACTCCTGACAAGGATTTTGTTAATCTTGTGGATCCTGATGAAGAGGGTGCTACAAGAGTTGCATCTGAGGAAGAGGTGGCTGAGACCAGTGAGAGACTGTCAGACACTGAGCAGATGAGACTTAAGGCCGACGTCATGGGCGAGTACGACGAAGATGACCATTACGATGACTACAACAGCGGCCGCAGGAAAAAGAGATCTGACTACGACGAGATGGATGACCTTTATGACTACGACAGGCCGCGAAACAGAAATCGCCGCAGTTCTTCATCTAACCAGGGTAGCAGCAAGATAGAAAAGATGACCATCATCATGGCTATCATTTCAGCCGCGCTTGTTGGATTTATAGTTTTACTTCTCCTTGGAAGGAGTCTTGGACTGTTTGGCGCATCTGATGAGGCGTCAGAGGATCCAAGCGCAGCACAGTCCGTCACAGCAGATTCAGGGGACAATGCAGATGGCATACAGATCCCTGATGTTACTGGCAAGACATATGCAGAGGCCGTTTCGATCCTTCAGGATGATAAGGGCTTTAAGGTTAGTAAAGAGGCAGATTCCAAGAATACAGCTGCCAAGGATACAGTAGTTTCAACTTCTCCTTCTGCAGGGGAGAGAGCAAAGAGCGGATCAACGATCAAGGTCTATATCAGCGATGGCTCAAACCACAGCGCATCTGCAGCGACCACAGAGGTTTCAACTGCAATATCAGAGGGACAGGTTACAGTTCCCAATGTTATTGGCATGACAGAAGAGGACGCAGTTATCGCTCTTGTTGAAGCAGGACTTCAGCAGGGAACCATCGTTCAGACATCCAACGAGGATGCCAATCTTACAGGTAAGATCTGTGCCCAGAGCATTGCTTTTGGCACACCAGTATCAGAGGGTACCAAGATCAACATGGAGCTCTCAACAGGACCTGCAAGTGTTACATACAGTTATAACGCCGATATTTCTGCACCTACTGAAGGCGAGAACTACAATTATGGCATTCCTGTCAAGGTTACCCTGGTAACATCAGATGGCACTACACTTCTTAGCACCACAACATCTGATTTCCCTGTTCAGGGCACTTACAAGGGCATAACAGCACCTACAGGAACAATCACATTTGTCTATACTGCAACAACTCCAACTACCACCAATCCTGATACGGGAGAGACCACCGGTGGAGACAGCGTAGAGTACACAGTAACCAGAGCAGTGACATTTACTCAGGAGAATTAACCCTTTATGCAGGGAAGGATTGTTAAGGGTATCGCCGGTTTTTACTATGTGGAGGTCAAGGGGCCTTTAGTTTATGAATGCAAGGCCAAAGGGATCTTTCGCAAAGATGGTATAAAACCAATAGTAGGCGATAATGTAGAAATTGAAATAATAGATGAGGACAAGAGGCAGGGCAATCTTGTAAAGATCCTGCCAAGGTCCAATATGCTTATAAGACCGCCTGTTGCCAATGTAGACCAGGCGGTTATTTTGTTTGCCATCGTTAAACCAAACCCCAATTACAACCTTCTTGATAAGTTCCTTATAACCATGAGACAGGTGGGACTTCCTGTTATCATCTGCTTTAACAAGCAGGATATAGCTACGGGGGAGGAACAGCAGGAGCTTTTTGATGCCTACGAAAAGTGCGGATATAAGGTTCTGTTTATAAGTGTCAAAGAGGAACGAGGTCTTGATGCGCTCAAAGCTCTTTTGAAAGGGAAGACTTCTACTCTGGCAGGACCAAGTGGCGTAGGCAAGTCATCTCTTTTAAATAAACTGGTACCTGATGCCAGCATGCAGACTGGAGAACTTTCAAAAAAGATCGACAGAGGCAAGAACACAACAAGGCATTCAGAGCTGTTTTTGGTAAAAGAACTTACAGATGATGAGGAAGAAACCTTCATAATAGACACCCCGGGATTTACGTCACTAGAGCTTCGGGATGTAAATACAGATTCACTTATGAATTATTATCCTGAGTTTGTAGAATATGAACCGGAATGCAGATTCGGAGGCTGCTCGCATATTGCTGAGCCAGACTGCGGCGTTAAAAATGCTGTAAAAGAAGGAAAAGTTTCAAAGGTCAGATACGACAACTACAAGGTTATCTATTCTGAACTTAAGGGCGCAAGACCAGATTATTCAAAAGGAAAAAAGAGATGAAGATATATTTAACAAGACACGGACAGACAGACTATAACAAAAAGAGAATGATGCAGGGCAGAAGTGATATTCCTCTTAATGAAGTTGGAATAGCTCAGGCTACTGAGAGAAGAAAACAGCTTGGAGATATTAAGTTTGATGCGGTCTATTCAAGCCCCCTTATAAGGGCGGTCAAAACTGCATCCATAATTGGTAATGTCAGCGAGGATCAGATCATAACCGATGAGAGGATCATTGAGGCAGATTTTGGTAAGTATGAGCTTATGGGCTATTTTGCCACAGGACCAAGGATGATCGCCTATTGGTCCATGCCAGAGATATTCCCGGCACCTGAGGGAGTTGAGACTATTAAGCAGATGCGTGAAAGGACAGCATCCTTTATTGAAGACCTTGAAAAGAAGGACTACGAGAATGTACTGGTGGCCTGTCATGGAGGCATCATAAGACCTATAAGAGGTTATCTTGAAAATAAAAAGAGCGGTATCATCTGGCGCCCAAGGCCGAAGAACTGCGAGATATTTGTCTACGAATCTATAGGTGGCAAGAGAAGACTAATAGAGGATATACAGTAATACATGAATGAGAAAAGATAGAGATGGCTCATACCGTCTCTCTTTGTTTGCGCACCTGATCATTCTACTTCGTGAAGTGCGTAGTAGGTATTCTTGTAATTGATAAGTACAGGTGCTGATACAAAGGCATCATCTCCTATGTAGCATCTGTCAGACTCCTTATCAAAGGTATATTTTTTATTTTCTTTGTCGTGTTCATTGACATATTGCAGGGCCTGTTCTAAAGTCTCGTCCCCTTTGCAAAGATGAATATTCATAACCTGGCTCTCCCAAACATGTTTTTCTTTTCTTATTATAGTCATAAATCAAAAAAATTTCCCTACTATTTTTCATTCGTATAAAATAGGTTATACTCTTATTTTGGGAAATGAATCCCATCCGGAGGTGGAAATTGAAACACATAGTGTACAGGATAGCAAGGAAGATAGTATCCATTGTGATACCTGCATATCAGACAGAAAAAGGCGAGAACCTTCCTGACGGGCCTGCAATAGTTGTTGGCAATCACTCCCAGGCCTATGGCCCTATTGCAGCAGAGCTTTATTTTCCCAGGAAACACTACACCTGGTGTATTTCTGAGATGATGGAAAGAGAGCAGGTTGCAGACTATGCCTACAAGGATTTCTGGTCAAAAAAGCCGGCTCTCCTAAGGCCTTTTTACAGGCTCTTTTCATATATGATCCCGGGCCTTGCGGAGATTATTTTTACTAATGCAGATACACTGCCTGTTTACAGGGATAAGCGCGTCATGAAGACCTTTCAGCTATCCTGCGACAAGCTTAAAGAGGGAGCTATGATTGTTATTTTTCCTGAGGACTACACAGAATATAACAATATAGTTCATGAGTTTCAGAGGGGATTTGTCCATGTGGCCAAGTACTACTACAGACAGTATAAAGAGCCTGTCCCTTTTGTGCCTATGTATGTCTGCCCCGGACTTCACAAGCTGGTATTTGGAAAGCCCATAATGTACGACCCTAAGGCTCCCCAAAAAGATGAAACTGAGAGGATATGTAAGTATCTTCAGGAGAGCATATCAGAGCTTGCTTACGCCCAGCCAAGACACCGGGTGGTGCCTTACCCCAATGTTTCAAAAAAAGATTATCCGTTTAATGAAAGATTATAATGAAAAAACCGGTTGTTGATTATAGAAAACTAAGACTATCCAATATTACAAGTGATGAATACAGGCATTTACTGTTGCTGCTGGGGTGGGTAGGATACCTTGTCATGTATCTCGTGACAGAGAATTTTATCCCGGAGAGCAGCTGTCACGTGGTCCACAGCAGGATCGATGATCTGATACCTTTCAATGAATATTTTGTTATATTCTATGTATCCTGGTATTTTTTCATGGTATTGTCGCTCCTTTATTTTGTGCTATTTGACATAAAGGGCTTTGTCAGGGCGCAAAAGCTCATCGTAGGTATGCAGATAATAGCTGTCATCACTTATATCCTGTGGCCCTCTGTTCAGAACATGAGGCCGGAAGCTTTTACACATGATAACGTTCTTACAAGGCTTCTGGGGTATATTTATAAGGTGGATACACCTACGGGAGTTTGTCCGTCGCTTCATGTGGGATATACCCTGGCTGTTTTGTCAGCGCATCTTGCAGCAAGAGATCACAAGCTCATAAAAAAGGTTCTCTTAGCCCTGTGGTCATTTATGATATGCATATCGGTGTGTTTTGTTAAGCAGCATTCCTTTATCGATGTATGTGCTGCAGTTATACTTTATTTGTTTCTGGAAATTGTTTTATTTGGAAGGGATATTAAATTGGGAAAAAGAAGAATCGGAGATCGGCGTGACGGAGAGCTTATAAGAGACATAGATTCCATGCACTACATTATGCCACTGATGTATCCAAACAGATGTGACAATGAGGCCTATATGAAGCTCTCAGTGGAAATTGCAGGTACAGAGGAATACATAAGAAACTATAACAAAGAGCATCCTGATGAAAGAATTGCTATCTTTGACATAATTATAGCAGCGGCTCTCAGGACCATAAGGCAAAGACCTCAGATGAACCGTTTTATCGCCAACCAGACCATGTACCAGAGAAGAGGTGTCACGGCAGCTTTTACGGTAAAAAAAGAGTTCAGGGATGATGCAGATGAGACTCTTGCAAGGATTGTTGCAGAGGATACGGACACTCTTTTCACCATAAGTCATAAAGTAAGAGAGCAGATAGCTCTCTGCAAGAAGGAGGACGATGAGTCCACCGAAGCCATGAACTTTATTATGAAGATCCCGGGTAAACACCTTATCGGTGCTATAGCAAGGTTTTTAGACAGACACGGCTGGATGCCGCAGTCTGTTATAGCAACAGACCCTTACCAGTGTTCTGTAGTGCTGTCAAACCTTGGATCCCTTGGCCTTGATATTGGATATCACCACCTGATGAACTGGGGAACCAATTCAATCTTTATTATAATAGGAACCAAGAAGTTCAAGCCTTACCACGATCAGGACGGAAATGTCACCATGAAAAAAGAGCTTGATCTGGCATTTACAATAGATGAGAGAATATCTGACGGCTTCTACTATGCCCGTTCAATCAGGCTTATGAAGACTCTGATCGAGAATCCCAGGCTCTTGGAGGAATCACTTTCTGAGCAGGTGAAAAGATGAAGTTATCCTAGCATTTTCTCAAATTCAGCTTCAGGAACCGGCTTATGGAAGTAGTATCCTTGTATGTAGTCGCAGTCATAGCTCTTTAGGAACTTGTACTGCAGCTCGGTTTCAACTCCTTCTGCGGTAACTTTGGCTCCGATCATGTGGGCCAGACCAATTGTGGTGATGATGATGGATTCCACCTTGGGATTTTTTCCGATCTTTCTTACAAAGCCCATATCCAGCTTGATGATATCAAAGCTAAAGCTCTCAAGCATTGAAAGGGAGCTCATTCCACTGCCGTAGTCATCAAGAAGGATCTTTATCCCCTGTTTTTTCATCTCACTCAGGTAGTCAATAGCTTTGGCCTCAAGATCTGCATAGGCAGACTCAGTAACCTCGAACCTGATAAGGCTTGTGTCTATCTTTAGCTCTTTTATCTTCTTGAATATACTCTCAATAAAAGCAGTATCATAAAAATCTATTCTGGACAGATTGATAGCGCAGGGAACAGCTTTTTTTCCATTCCTGGTGCACCTTAGTATCAGCTTCATTGTGCGTTCTAACATGTATTTATCAAGGATTGATATCTTGCCTTCAGACTCAAGAACTGGAATGAAATCAGAAGGAGGCACCATTCCAAGGCCCTTATGTGGCCATCTGACCAGCACTTCTGCGCTTACTATTTCTCCTGTCCTTGCGTCAACAACAGGCTGATAATATGGTTCAAACTCCTTTGCCTTGATGCTTTTTTCAAAATCAGCAAGAAGAGTCATCTGCCGCAGATAATTGTCCTTGATAGCGTCGTCATAATAGGCAAACAGGTTGCTCTTTCCACTGGCGATGCTCTTTTCTGCAAGCTTGGCACCATCGATCAGCTGAGTTATCTCTAGCTTTTTGTTCTTGATTGAATAGATCCCGCAGCTGATCTCATAGTTAAACTCTTTTGAATCAGTCTTAAAGGACTGTCTGCTCATGGACCGCAAGTTGTCCGGAGTTAGATTTTCATCAGAAGTAATAAGGACAAAGTGGTCACTTTCCAGTCTTGCAAGTATAAGCGGCTTCAAATATTTTCTTATGACATCTCTAGTCTGGTAGATGACAAGATCACCATTTTTATCGCCAAAGAGTTCATTTACAACCTTAAAGCCCTTTACATTGGTATAAACAAGGGAAAAGTGGCCGTCCTTGGGACGCTCTTTTAAAAAGAGCTTTCCTCTCTCCACAAAGCCGGTTCTGGCATATTCATCTGTAAGCCAGTCGTGGTCAAGGGCAGTGGTGATGTCAAAGAATAAAAACAATAGCCAGTCAGGATACCCCGGAACTTTTCTGACACGAAGGATCTTGGCCTGCCTGCCAGAAGGAGTTTCGATATGGACAGTTCTTACGAAATTGCCCTTTTCTTTCATCTCTTTTGTCACATTGGAAAGAGCTACATTGCTAAGAAAATATGCCTGTTCCTCTTCCCATAAAAGCTGCGAAAGCCTGAAGCTTATGTCATTGTACTTAAGGCGGCCGGACTCAAAAACTTCCTTAAATTCCTCACTTACGTGATACACCTCGCATACATTGGTGTTGATATTGACGGAGACCACAAGGTCATAAACGTCTTCTAAGATTGTCTTTATAACAGGCTGCTCATAAACACCCATCAGAGGAATTATGGTCCCGGGCTTAAGAGGAGTTATCTTGCCATCCTCTATAAGTTCGCCAACACCTCTGAAGATGGTCTTGCCATTTTTCACCTTAAAATAGCTGCCGTCGGTGATCATGTAGAATCTGCTTCCGAAACTGTCCGGGATTACCACGTCATTGATCAGATCTTTCCCATCAAGGGTCACGGTCTTAAGATATTCTGAATGTGGTATCAGCTCAATATTGGTAAGATCAAGGC
The DNA here is from genome assembly GCA_015056565.1 of Butyrivibrio sp. Taxonomy (GTDB): domain Bacteria; phylum Bacillota; class Clostridia; order Lachnospirales; family Lachnospiraceae; genus Butyrivibrio. The sequence continues at coordinate 132,332 of SVGB01000001.1, read as the reverse complement.
CTTCAGAAAAGCGGACATAGTTAGGATCTGCGGCTTCTCCTTGAAGCTCCGGAACAAGATATACATTATATGCAGCGTTCATAGAACCAGCACTTAGTCCGATCACGATTCCGTCATAGGATAAAAGAGCTTCTTTAAGCCCCAGCCTTTTCATAAAAGCAAGCTGATCCGGCGCATGACCACCTGAAAGATAGATCACATCTGCCCAGGCAACAAGCTCTGGAAGAGCCTTCTTATCTTTATCTGTCAGCATACGAAGCTCTGACACTTTAAGATCCTTCATCTCGAATGCATCAAGAAGGCATCTTTTTTGATGGTTATTTTCACGATCTGCTTTGGGGTCACAGGGAACATACAGAATGTTTGCAGACTCAGGCCATTCCTGCTTAAGGTCCTCGAAAAAGCCATAGCATTCCCCAGGATCTTTTTTCTCATAACTATCTATTTCCTGATAAGGAATAAAACTGCCTGTAAGATACAAAACCATAGGTTTTCTCCTATATGTCTGCAACAATGAGGTATATACAGATTAATTGTATCACTTTTTATGCGTTTTGGTTAATGACCCATGAAAAAGCCTTGGCTGTTCTTATATCTGGATCTCTAAAATGATTGCCAGGGTTCCACTCAAGGGTCGTTACGATCTGCTTGTTTTGAAGGATTGCATGGGCTCTGCGGATTGAGTCACCTACTGTCGCCATAACAGGGTTTCTTGTCTTTTTTTCCTTATCTCCAAGACTTAAATACACTTTGGAAGCTTTCAGATCGCTTTTTTCCATGTAATCTACAAATCCAGGAAACCAGATAGAAGGAGATGCGGCGGCGACACCCTCAAAGACATCCGTCTGATAGGCAGCCCACAGGGCAAAGAGGGCAGAAAGAGAATAACCGCCTATGTAGTAGGTTTTACTGCGGTCAGTGCACAGGGAAAGCACCTCTTTTAAGGCAGCGTCTGCGTTACCGCCAAAGCCCTCCTTCCCAAACACAGCTTTAGCCTGCCAGGGCGAAAGGTCATTGTTCCAATTGCCAACCTTAAGGGCCATCAGGTGAAAGTCCTGCTTTGCATGCTGACTGATGAGGCCTGTTTCACGCTCTATCCCTTCAAGGTCATGATCATCCACCATCTGGATCAGGACTATATTTGCTTTTGGGTTTCCAAATTCATATTTGTTCATGGCGCTTTTCGTAAACTCCTTAGGGCTGTCTTAAGATCATCTATAAAAAAACTATAAATAATCACATCTTTTCAACTATTAATATTCAAATTAACAGATAATATTGTTTAAGTATACCTTAAAATTTTATGCTGTAGCCACGGACGGGAGAAGAATAAAATGAAATCTACACTCATAACTGAAGATAATGCTCATCTGTTTATCGAGGGAGTGCCAAAAGACGTACAAGGCAGTGCAGATCTTTTTTTGGGAGCCATAGATGAAGAGACAGACACTGCCTGTGGGGTTCTGGCTGCAGCTGTGGATGAGGATAATAATGTACAGATAACTTTTATCTATGTGGCGGAGAAATTCAGAAGAAAGGGCGCAGGAACCGAACTTATCAAAACCCTGCAAGAGATCGCAGCAGACAATAAATCCAGCGAAATATCCTGCGTCCACACTAAAACGGCTATAAGCGACGGAGTATATGAACTTCTTGAAAAATGTGGCTTTGTGCTATTTGATCTGGCTACAGTTACAACTTATGCGGTCAGAGCTGGAGATATTTATATACCAGGACCAGGTCTCTCCTATCAGATATTACCTGTTTCTGACCTTACGAAAGCCCAGTGGCGGGATCTGTCAGAGAAGGTTTCAAAGCTTGAGAAACAGGATGAGACCGGATGGGTGCTTCCACTTAGAGATATTGAAGGGTATGACAAAAAGCACAGTTTTGTCAGCTTTTCGGAGGACGGCAAGATGACGGGAGCACTTCTTGTCAGTGCAAGAGCCGGTGTACTCAGCATAGATGGGCTTTACTGTTTTGGAAGGGATTCTGAAAATGTAAAAGAGGATCTTATCGCAGCAGCGAAAGAGGCTGTAGAGGAAGACCTCAGCGAAGACACTGTAGTTCTCATGTGTCCATATACCGATGAGCAGCTTAAGGAGATGGACAGGATCTGTGGTGGAAAAGAGATAAAAAGAGAAGAGACTGTTGTGCAGATTCATTCGCTGTAGGCTCATTACAGCATTTTTATGAGGGGAAAGAAATATGTCAATACATAGGCAGCGTCAAAGGCAGCAGGTCATAAATCAGGAAGCTATGGAACAGCCAAAGGTTGTTGCCCAGCATAGGGAAATCCTGAACCCGCAGCAGCTAAACAGAAACAGTCTTAAGAAATTCAAGGTTAAGGCCGTTCCTGAAAAGAGTGCTCTGTTAAAGGCATTTAAGGGCAGACCTGTAAATATCACTGCTGAGGTCAGGGCAAAGAAGATCAAAAACAAGAGATCCAGGCTTTTTGTTAAGGCAAAAAACTGCGATGCGATCCTAAAGGCCCAAAATGATCTCCTTAAACAGAATAATGACAGAGCTGCAGGCTTTCTTGAAGGCTATGAGGGCAACATGAAAAGAGATACCATAAGGGATCTTACATTTTTTATGTCTACTGACAATGCCTCGGATAACAAGAATTTTTTTGACATGTATCAGGGGGAAGATCGCTCTTACGCCTTGGATATCATGACTCAAAAGCTTACGGATATGGATGTGTCCAGGATCTCTTTTGAAAACGATGCAGAAATTGCAAAAAATGCAGCATTTCTGGAAAAACTGTCAGGGATGATCGCTGCCTATGACAGGATCACCAGTGAAAATCCCGAATATCTCCAAAGCTTTGATAATGCACAGGATGGAGAGGCGATCAACCAGAGGATCGAGATGCTCCGATCAATTGCCACTTATTACGTAGCTAAAAAAGAACTTATCACTGATGAACACTATAGAACTCATTATGATGATGAGCTGTCTATGGAAGTTAATACCAATTCTCCCAAGGAAGATAAAAAAGTGGCAGCTAAGCTCATGAACGCTCACTATGCGGGGATCAGCCTAATGCGATCAAATGGAACCTCTCAGGGGAATATAAACAAGAGAGGAAAGCTTGACCTTAAAGTGAGTTTTGCAAAGGAAATGGCAGATAAAGCCAGTGCGATAGCTGCAGATGGTAAGCAGGGCCTTGACGCCAGGAAAAAGCTCCTTTTAGAACATTATAAGAAGAGCGATGACTCTATCATCAAGGTTACTGACAAGCTCACTAGCCAGAAAAGAGCTCTTATTGCCAAGGCCAGGCAGGAGCTTGGCCAGAAGGAATATCTCTTTGGGGATTTGTCGGAAGATGAAGATACTAAGCTTAGTAACAGGAATATAAAAACTGCCATGGAGGAACTTCTTTCTTTTGACATGAAAGAATTCAGGTTCTCGTCCTATAGGGAGATATTTGAAAACTATGACCACAATCTGGCTTTGGCACAAAGAGCTGACAAATGCCAAGAGTTCCTTGTCAGAGGGCTTTTTCGTGGAGCTCATGTGGATGAAGAAACCATGCTCCAGGTAAGAGCAAAGCTTGTAGCTTTTAATGAAATAAGAAATACTCTGGCAAGCATTTTTACTTTCCTTAAGAGTGATGACGGGGATATGGCCCAAAATGATTTTGAAATGTGGGATCAGTTCTTTAAACAAAATAGCGCAAGACCTGATATTGCTGCTATTCCATGCGATGATATGGATCAGTACCTTGCCAGATGCTATGAAAAAATAAAAGGTGAGCAGCCGGATGGATCTGCAGAAATGAAAGCTGAACATCACAAAAGTGCTTGTTTGGCTGATTACAAACAGGCTGAGGAAAAAAAGCTCCAACTTGCCAAGGATACAAGCGAAAGCTATATAAGGCAATATGTCCTTGATCACCCGGGCGAATTTAGAGCTGATTTTAATCCGGACAGTCTTTCAAAAGTGGAAAGAGCTTATATTTCCGGAAAATCTAAAAAACAACAGATAAGACTGGTAAAGCTCCTTGCAGGACATCAGGAAAACAAAGAGAAGTTTTATAAAGAACTATATGATGAGCTGTCAGATGCCCAGCTTCCTTCCGCAAACGAAGCAGTAGGGGACAACTACCTGAAATCTTACGGTAAGTTTAAGCGGCTTGAAGAGCTAGGAAAACTGCTTGAAGAGCACTACAAGAATGTGTCAGATGCAGAGCTTAAGAAGCTCAAGAAAAGATATCCTGATAAAAGATGGCTTAATGAGAGGTTAGAAGAGTATAACGAAGCTTATAAGGTGTACAAGGATGATGAGGATGCCAAAGCATTATCTGCATCTTTGGGGCTTGAGGCTAAAGTGCCAGAGGGAGAGCAGGAAAAGAAAAAGTGGGTAAGGGATGCTGAGAAGGTTTTTGAAAGCATTCTTTCCATTGATGTGGACGAGTTTACATTTACTGATATTGAAAAGCTCTTTTCTGGTGATTCAGTAAGACTTCGCCATCTGGCAGAACTTGGAGGTAGCCTCTTGCCTGTAGTTGACAAGTATAAAGAGGTCCTTACATCAGAGGGCGGCAGAGACCTCTGTGCAGTCACTCTGAATGAATGCGAAGAACTCATCACCAGGATCGATTTTCTGAAAGAGGTAGAAAAGTATTATTCAGCACCTGACAATATACTGGAGATCATTGAAACTGACAAGACTCTCAGCTCAGGAAAGAGTGCCAAAATAGCTCTTGATGAAAAAAGAAGAAAGCTTCATCCGGACAGTCCATTGGCAGATCAGGATATGACCTCAAGGGAAATCATAGACAATATTCAGATGAAAAGGTTCAAGGAAGAATATGATCTGGGCAGCAAGTTCCTTGCAGAGTCTAAACAGGAGCAGTATCAGGGGGTACTATCCAAGATTGGGAATTCTCCGGCAACTTCTGTTGGCGTTTCCATAAACAAGCTCAATTCTGTATTGTTTATGACAAGACTTCCTGCTTATGGTTCTGATAATGGGAAAGCTATGCTGGAGGGTACCTGTAATCTTGTAAGCTCTCTTTACGGTGAGATCATAGATAATCTGAAGAATGCAACAACCAATATCAAGAGGGCCGTAAATGACAGCAGGGACGCAAGGCCTGATGACTTTGACCCACTCCTTAATATCATAGATGAGACTATAGAGCGCTGCAGGCAGGATTCCATGATCTTTGCTGAAAAAGCCAAAAATATGTATGAAGAGATGGCTGGAAAGCAGATCAAAAAAGGACAGGAGCCAAGATGGGTGGAGGTTCTTATGTCCGCCAGATCGGAGCGGTTCGATACTGACAAAGAAGGAACTGAGAGCAAAAAAGGCGGCGCAGGTCTTTCTGATATTTCAATAATAAAGAATGCTGAAGGTCAGACCATCTTTTTCAGAAAAGAAGATTATGCACCAAGTGGTAACGTGGAAGTAGAAGTTGACAAAGTAGTAAAGGAAGTCTATGGTGAAAAACTCTCTGATGAAGAGAAATTCCTGAAAGAGGTGGCAAAAAAATTCATTAATAATGCAGATAGTAAGATAGAGGCAATTTATAACCAGACGGCTGTTATACGTAGGCAAATAGCTGCTATCAAAGACAAATTTGGCAAAATGAATGTCAGAACCAGAGAAATATACTCACATGAAACTATAGCCAGAATATTTGCCAAACTCTTTGGGGATGAAAAGTTAAAAAAGTATTTTGCTGATTGTAAAGATTCACAAAAACAGAAGCTTGGCTACTTTATTGATAAAACCTATGAAGTGATAAACAAGACAGCCATCTGCTATGGATCGAAAAATATGAGTGCAAAGATAAAACCCGGCAGGAATCTGACCAATAGGCACGTGGCTACCAGCAGACTTGCACAGATCCTGGGAATTGGAGGTATGGTTTCAGAAGCCAGAACTGCAGAGGTCAAGGTTGGAGATAATGTCATCAAAGGAAATCTTATGGAGGAGTCCGGTGGAAAAGAAATTTTTGACCTGAATCATTCATACACGTATAGCGATGAAGCCGTTAAGCAGACTTTGATCCTTCAGGTGTTTGATTTTATCTGCGGACAGGTTGACAGGCACCATGCAAATTTCCATGTCACAGTCGATGAAAAAACTAAGACGATCACAGGAATAAGGGCTATAGACAACGACATGAGCTTTGGAAATCTAAAGTCCGGAGACATAAAAAAAGGAAGAAACCGTTTAAGACCAATGGATGATGCGGTGCTAAACGGTGTTCCGGCTGACATTCTTAACAAGATACTTGCTTTAAATGAAGGCGCTTTAAAGGTGATGATGGGAGATATCCTGGAAGCGGATGAGATCAGTGACCTGATAGAGAGAGTTGATTATGTTAAAAAGCGCATCCGAAAGCTGGCAGAGAGATACCCGGAAGATACCAAGTATTCCAAGACTATCGTCAATAATGTGATCACCAATGAGCATATCAGCTTTGATAATGCAACCGATGAACGAAGAGCAGCTAATGCACTTGAACATCTCGTTTATCTGGCAGATAGATCAAGTAGTGGCAAGCTGGAGTATATGAGCTGTTTTCGTGATGATCTTGCCAGAAAATATCTTGAGAAAAAAAACGGCTATCAATATTTCTAGAAAAGACCTGGGCATAAGCGGCCCAGGTTTTCCTATATTCAAAAATGATGTTATACTATAAATTAGATCAGTGTGCGCATAAGACTTTGCGCGATGGAGACTATTTATGGAAGAAAGAGATTTAAGGCGCCTGCTTAACGGTGTAAAGAGCGGAGATGTAAGCCTGGAAGATGCGCTCCTTAAATTAAAAGAAGCCCCCTTCGAGGATATGGGATTTGCAAAGCCTGACCTTCACAGAGGGATAAGGCAGGGCAAGCCCGAAGTAATTTATGGCGCTGGCAAAACCCCCGATCAGATCCTTAAGATATCTGAAAAGCTTCTTAGCCATGGTCAGAGCAAGGTTCTTATCACAAGGATGTCAAAAGAGGCGGCAGATTACTTCGAAGGAAATAAGTCAGATGCCACCGGGGAGCTGTTTTATGATGACCTCAGCAAGGTGGGCATTGCCTTTGGAAAAGAAAAGACAGAGCCTGAGGACAAGATAGGCAAGATAGTCATCGCCACAGGCGGAACCAGTGATATGCCTGTTGCCGAGGAGGCAGCTCTTACTGCCGAGTTTTATGGCAACAACGTGGTAAGACTCTATGACGTGGGTGTTGCCGGTATCCACAGACTTATGGCAAAAGAACCCATGGAGGAGATCATGACAGCCAACGTGGTGATCGCAATTGCCGGCATGGAGGGTGCTCTTGCCAGTGTGGTAGGGGGTCTTGCAGACTGTCCGGTTATTGCTGTTCCAACCAGCGTAGGATATGGAGCTTCCTTTGGCGGACTGTCAGCTCTTTTGTCCATGCTCAACTCCTGCGCCAGCGGAGTAAGCGTTGTTAACATCGATAACGGCTTTGGAGCCGGATTCCTTGCGAGCATGATCAATCAAAAATAAGAAAAGTAAGAGAAATGAGAGAAAGAAGGTAGTTTGGTACTATGTCAATCAGTAGAAGATCTAAGAAGTTAGTTTCAACCATAGCACTTGCCCTGATCCTTGTAATGGTACTTGGAATGGTAGCAGGCGCTCTTACAGGCTGTGGTGCATCAGCAGCAGTCGACGATGTGACCATCAGAGTTGCAGCTTTAAAGGGACCAACAACTATTGGCCTTGTAAACCTTATAGAAGATTCCAAGAACGGCGACGCTGAGATAAAGTGTGATTTTGAGATGTACACTCAGGGGTCAGATATCATGGCAGCCATGGTTGCCGGCAATGTGGATATCGGTCTTGTGCCTTCAAATGTTGCCTGTGTTATGAACAGTAAGGTAGAAGGCGGAGTTTCTGTAATAGATATAAACACCCTTTCAGTTCTTAATTGTGTAACTGCTGATGAGAGCGTAACTTCCCTTGCAGACCTTGATGGCAGGACAGTTTATGCAACAGGACAGGGAGCTACACCTGAGTACACACTCAGATACCTTCTTGAGAAGAATGGTATCAATAACTGCAGAGTTGAGTTTAAGTCTGAGCCTACAGAGATCGTTTCAATCCTTTCAGAGGACAAGACAGCAGTGGCTGTACTTCCACAGCCCTTTGTAACAGCAGCGTGCCTTCAGAATGGCGATCTGAAAGTGGCTTTTGCGTTTGAAGATGAGTGGGAAAAAGTCAATGATTCCTGCAAGATCGTAACTGGTGTAACAGTAGTAACAAACAGCTTTTTAAAGGAGCACAAAGGTGCTGTAGATGCCTTCATCAAGGCTCACAAGTACAGCGCAGAGAGAGCTACATCAGACCTTGAAAAGACTGCACAGCTTACAGTCTCCCAGGGTATCATCGCCAAGGAGCCTCTTGCCAAGAAGGCTATTCCTAATTGTGCAACAGTATGCATTTCAGGAAAAGATATAAAGAAGACACTTTCAGGATATCTTGAAGTTTTGTTTGAGCAGGATCCTAAGTCTGTTGGAGGAGCCCTTCCATCAGATGATTTCTACTACGAGGGCTGACAGATAGTACTAAACCTAATGAAAAGAAGGACATTGTAAGATGCCCAAAAGTTTCAGACGAATACTGGCTACAGCTGCCTGGGTCATTATCTGGCAGCTGGCAGCCATTGTAGTAAATAACAGAATATTGCTGGCAGGACCAATAGATACAGTTATAGCCTTGCTTGGGCTTGTGGGAACAGCAACTTTCTGGGGAAGCGTATGGCAGACAACAGGAAGGATCCTTTTGGGATTTGTCATTGGATCACTACTTGGAATTGTTCTTGCTTACCTTGCCAGATTAAAGACATGGCTTGAAGATTTCCTAAGGCCTCTTGTTTCTGCCCTTAAATCAATTCCGGTAGCAAGCTTTGTGATCCTTTTGCTGATCTGGTTTGGCAGCAGGAATATTTCCATTGTAATCTGTTCCATGGTAGTTTTTCCTATCCTGTATCTCAATACCCTTGAGGGCTTAAAGAGTACAGATGTAAAACTCCTTGAGATGGCAAAGGTCTATCGCATGCCAGGAACAAGGCTTCTTAGGTATATTTACCTGCCGCAGCTTAAGCCTTTTTTCAAAAGCGCTTTTAAACTGGCCATAGGCATGAGCTTTAAAAGCGGGATAGCTGCAGAGGTTATCGGTCAGCCTCTTGGAACCATAGGCAATGGGCTTTATCTTTCAAAGATATATCTTGAGACGGCAGACCTTTTTGCATGGACGATAGTTGTTGTCCTTATTTCATTTATCTGCGAGAAACTTATTTCTCTACTATTTGACCTTATCTAGGAATAGACATGACAATAGAGGTAAAAGATGTATCCAAGTCCTTTAACGGACAGAAGGTACTTGATAATTTTAATCTGAATATTGAATCGGAACACAGCTACATTTTAACAGGACCTTCAGGCTGCGGAAAAACGACGCTGCTTCGTCTGATACTTGGTCTTGATGAACCGGACAGCGGATCAGTGGGGCTTCTTGGGGATTACAAGTACCCTTATATCAACTCCGGTGTTGTGTTCCAGGAAGACAGGCTATGTGAAGATTATGACGCGGTCACCAATGTGACCATGGTCAGTAAGAAGGTCTTCAGACAGACTGTTATAGAGGAGCTGAAAAAGCTGCTTCCTGAGGAAGCTCTTTTCAGACCTGTAAGAGAACTCTCGGGCGGACAGAGGCGCAGAGTGGCAATAGTCAGGGCCTGCGCGATACCAAGCGACGTTCTTATCATGGATGAACCCTTTACGGGGCTTGATGATGAATCAAGAAATGCGGCAATCGCCTACATTAGAGAGAAACAGGGTACCGGGCCACTGGTTATCACTACCCACGACACCAAGGGCCTTGAGTTTGGCAGACTCATAGATCTTAGTAAAAAACCCTGATTTGATATAAGATATACTATTTTGTTTTGAGTTATTTGGAGGAGATTTTTTATGGTAACAAATGATGCGAGTATGAACAGCTTTAAGCACAAGATCATGGAAGAGGTGTGCAGACTTGAGTGGAATGATGAAAACGATCAGGAGCACATCGAACAGCTTGTACTTAAGATGATCCCAGGCCCTAAGCCTGAGTACAGATGCTGTGTATATAAGGAGAGGGAGATTGTACGTCAGAGGATCAACCTTGCTAACGCCAAGGCTCCGAGCTACAACCCTGATTCCAAGAATATTGTACAGGTTATTGATCCAGCCTGCGACGAGTGTCCTATCGCTGCATATTCAGTAACTGATAACTGCAGATTCTGTATGGGTAAGGCTTGCATTAGTTCCTGTAAGTTTGGCGCCATCACCCCTGGTGATACCCACATGCACATAGATCCTGCAAAGTGCAAGGAGTGCGGAATGTGCGCAAATGCATGTCCTTATAACGCTATCGTGCACCTTGAAAGACCTTGTAAGAAAGCTTGCCCTGTCGGCGCAATTACCTACGACGAGTACGGCTACTGCAAGATCGATGAGGACAAGTGTATCCAGTGTGGTCACTGTATTCACAGTTGCCCGTTTGCTGCTATCGGAAGTAAGACTTTCCTTGTGGACATCATCAAAGAAATCAAGGCTGGAAAAGAAGTTATTGCAATGTGCGCACCTGCAACGGAGGGACAGTTTGGAGAGGACATCTCCATGGGTTCCATCAAAGAGGGACTTAAGAAGATCGGTTTTGCAGACATGGTTGAAGTTGGTCTTGGTGGAGATATGACTGCAGCCTACGAGTCTGAGGAGTGGTCAGAAGCATACAAGGAAGGCCATAAGATGACAACTTCCTGCTGCCCTGCGTTTATCAACATGTTAAAGAAGCACTTCCCTGACCAGTACAAGGAGAACATGTCCAGCACCGTATCACCTATGTGTGCTATTTCCAGATACTTAAAGGCTACAAGACCTGGATGTGTAACAGTATTTATTGGACCATGCATAGCTAAAAAATCTGAGGCGCAGGATACTTCAGTTCCTGATAATGCAGATTATGTAGTGACTTACGGAGAGCTCAGAGCCCTCATGAGATCTAAAGATGTTAAGTTTGAGCCAGTTCCAGAGGACTATCAGGAGTCTTCTATCTGGGGTAAGCGCTTTGCAGCCAGCGGCGGAGTTGCCAATGCTGTTATCGAGTGCATGCAGGAGAGAGGCGAAGATACATCACAGCTCAAACTCCTTAGGGCAGCAGGCGGAGCAGAGTGCAAAAAAGCTCTTACGCTCCTCAAGGTAGGAAAACTTCCGGAGGACTTCATCGAGGGAATGGTTTGTCCTGGTGGATGTGTAGGCGGTCCTTCAAGACATAAGAACATCAGTGATATAAACAAGGCAAGAGAAACACTGCTCTCCAAGGCAGATGACAGAAAAGTACTTGAAAACCTTAAGAATTATCCAATGGATAAGTTCTCGATGCACAGAGACGGACACATGTGATTTTTCATACCGCTATGAGGGGCGATATATATGGATGTACTCAGCATCATAGGCAGACCCAAGGAACAGAGGAACATTAAGTCGGACATTATCAATATTGTTATGATCCTCTTAACTTCAACCTATACGATCTTTTATACCAATGCCATGCCCTATCTTGATGGGACAGGCTTTGGTACTGCTGGGGTTGTGTATGCAATGAGGTACATTCCAATAATGATAACCACAGCCCTTGGTGGGAGCATACCGGGCCTTGTCAGTGTCCTTTTGGTGTTCCTTCACAGGACTTTTATCAGCAGCTCTTTTTCATATCTCACTTTTATATATCTTGTAGTGGTATGTGTTGTTGATCTTATTACCAGAAGACGCTGGTTTAACAAATGGTACAAGGTCTTTGCAGTTACATTCTTTATGATGAACCTGGTTGGCACTTTCTGGGGCATACTTCTCATGCTCCTTAGTGATGATGGAATCTTTGTCATTACTGCTTCCCAGGTTTTCTTTTTCTTTTTAAATGAGTTTCCAGGATGCTTTATTGGCAGTCTTTTGGTATATCTGATCCTAAAAAAACTCCCTGATAAAACGAAGGTTTTTTTCGTAAACGGTAAGTACTATGTAAATACAGATATTCTGTCTGAAGATGAGAAGTATGAGGTTGAGCACAGGTCCAAAATAGGCAGTGTTGTGATGAACATCATCGTCTTTGAGGCGCTGGTACTGGGACTTTCTGCTGAGTTTGCTTCCAATACCCTGATACCTACAATGAAGGACTATGCACAGATACAATCTGGTATCACAAGTTCTGCTTATGACTATGCGGATATGACCAGTACTGAGAGAATTGAGAGTAAGGTTAGCAGAGAACTGATCGAGGAAAGTAAAAATGGGAATCAGGATCTGACAGGTACCTTTATGAGAAATGGCTGGATCAATTACCGCTACAGCGTTCGCCTTGCCATGCTGATATCTATCATTGTTATCCCCCTTGCAGTGTTTGTAAACAGATATGCCCAGTACAGGATCGCAAGGCCAATAAGGACCATGTCCAAGGCTATGGCGGGTATCTACAATGCCAAGGAAGGACATCTGAATGCCAGCATCAAGGCGGTACATGACATTGATATCCGCACCAATGATGAGATTGAAGATCTGTATCACGCTATGGATCTTACTGTGTACAGACTGGTTGAATACATAGAACTTGTTAAGACCAGGCAGTCCATTGAGGACCAGCTTCAGAACGCCAAGTCAGCCAATGAGGCCAAGTCCAGGTTCCTTTCAAGCATCTCACATGAGATCAGGACTCCTATAAACGCAGTCCTTGGCTTTGATGAAATGATACTCAGGGAATGCAAGGATCCGGAGATATTGGGATATGCCAGAGACATCCAGAGTTCTGGTAAAACTCTCCTTGCTCTTATCAACGATATCCTGGACTTTTCCAAGATCGAAGCAGGCAAGATGGAGATCATCCCTGTGGAGTACGAACTTGGATCCCTTATGAACGATATCGTCAATATGTCTGAGATGAGGGCCAGGGAAAAGAGCCTTAAGCTGTTTGTAGATGTGGATGAGAATATCCCTCACATCTTATTTGGCGATGAAATAAGGATCAAGCAGTGCATGATCAATATCATAACCAATGCCGTTAAATACACTGAAGAAGGGGCTGTTACCCTTAAGGTCTCCTACGAAGAAGGTAAAAATGAAGAACTCTTCGATGATGACGAGGATTACATTGATCTTAGGGTCAGTGTCTCTGATACCGGAATCGGAATAAGACATGAGGATATGGACAAGCTCCTTACCGCCTTTGAGAGGATTGATGTAAAGAGGAACAGGACCATTGAAGGGACAGGCCTTGGCATCAGCATTGTCACCAGCCTTCTTGGGCTTATGGACAGCAAACTTGAAGTTAACAGCGAATATGGTAAGGGAAGCGTATTTTCTTTTGTCATAAGGCAGAAAGTAATAAGCTGGGACAAGGTTGGGGACTTTGCCCAGAGGGTTAAGGAGTCAAAGGGCGATACCCATGGCTACAAGGAAAGCTTCCAGGCAGAAGGTGCCAGGATCCTTGTTGTTGATGATACGAGAACAAACCTTACTGTTATCGAAGGGCTTCTTAAGCAGACCAAGATGCAGATCGTTACCGCCACCAGCGGAATGGAGGCACTGGATCTTGTTAAGAACGACAAGTACGATATCATCTTCCTTGACCACAGAATGCCTGAGATGGATGGAATCCAGACTTTCCACGCTATGAAAGAGATGAAAGATAATCCTAATAGCGATACCCCTGTCATTGCCCTGACAGCTAACGCTATATCGGGCTCCCGTGAAATGTATTTCAGAGAGGGCTTTACCAATTATATGTCAAAGCCAGTTGACCCTATGAAGCTTGAGGAGATGATCCTGTCATATCTTCCTAAGGACAAGGTTTCAAGGCCTGGCGATATGGCTTATGTGGATCAGGAATCTGGCAATGACATAAAAGAAAAAGAAGTCATGCAGGAGCTTTTGAAGATAAATGGTATTGACATCAACTCTGCAATTGACAGATGCGGATCTGCTGTGGCTGTAAGGGATGTAATGCGGGATTTCTGGCTGTCCATCGATGAGAGAGCAGGGCGCATAGAGCGCTATGAGATGGAAAAGAACATAAAAGACTACACCATCTACGTTCATGGCCTTAAAAGTTCTGCAAGGGCAATCGGCGCCCTGGACCTTTCTGAAAAGGCTGAGTACCTTGAGGCCTGTGGAAATGGCGGCGACATTGATGAGATCGAAGTGCTGACTCCGGAGCTTCTTAGTCTCTACAGGAGCTATGACAAAAAGCTGGAAGTTCTTTTTGCAGAGGACGATAATGGAAAGCCCCTTATAAGTCCGGAGGAGCTGGAGGGAGCTTTTGCCTCCATAAAAGAATTTGTCTCCGGGTCATTTTTTGACAGCGCTGACGACATTGTTGAAATGCTTGAAGGATATAGGATTCCTAATGATTACAAGAACAAATTCCTTGAAATCAAGCGCCTTCTTGCGGCAGTTGACAGAGATGGACTTTTAAATGTATTGTGAAATGTAGTGACTGTGAAAAGTTATGTAGCGAGGTTATTTAATGGACAAGAGAGTATTACTGATCGGTGTTCAAAAGAGTTTTATGATAAACGCCATATCAGTGGGACTTCAAAAAAGTGATTACAAGGTTGAGACGGCTATGCCCTTTCCTGATGCGATCGACAGTATACAGGGAAGGCCAGAGATATATATTCTTTACTTGGGAGATCTGACTGCGGATAATATTCCGCTCTTTAAGTATCTGGATGAACACATTGATTCAGAGAGATTTCTTTTGTATCTCATAGGTAATAATGAGGAGCTGACACTGGCTACTTCATTTATAGCAAAAGAGAAAATTCAGGAGACGTACCTAAGACCTTTGGACGTAAAGGTTCTGACTGACCACCTGGATATGGTGGTGGACTACAGCGCTGTTGATGAGAGCCTTAGAAAAAAGGTACTCATAATAGATGATGATGGAGCAATGCTCAGGATGATGAAGACCTGGCTGTCAGTTAAGTACCACGTGTACATGGCAAGCTCAGGCAAGATCGCACTTACTTTCCTTGAGCAGACCCATGTAGATCTGGTGCTCCTTGACTATGAAATGCCGGTAATGAGCGGCCCTGAAGTTTTAAAGGCCATGAGAGAGAGCAGTAAGCTCAAGAATATACCGGTCATTTTCCTTACAGCCAAGGATGACAAAGAGTCTGTAATGAAGGTAGTGTCTCTTAAGCCAGCTAAGTATCTTCTTAAATCCATGCCCAAGGAAAAGCTCATCGGATCCATTGATGAGTTCTTCTTGCTGATGGAGGCAAGAGCGAACAGATAAAAAATACATCAAGGAAGGTAGACTTAAAATGATTTCCAAACTGATCGACAAGATTGAAAAAACAGGCGCACCCATTGTGGTGGGACTGGACCCAAAGCTCTCTTTTATTCCCGATTCCATGAAGGAGAGATGCTTTGAAGAAAAAGGCAAAAACTTAGAGGGCGCAGCTGAAGCCTTCTGGCAGTTCAACAAGGAGATCATCGACAGTATTTACGATATTGTTCCTGCAGTCAAACCCCAGATTGCCATGTATGAAGAGCTGGGCATTCCTGGGCTTATCACCTTTAAAAAGACAGTGGAGTACTGCAAGGAAAAGGGTCTTATTGTTATTGGAGATATCAAGAGAGGCGATATTGGTTCAACATCAGAGTCTTACGCTGTCGGACATCTTGGAAGCGTAACAATTGAAGGCGAATCTTTCAGAGGCTTTGATGAAGATTTCGCCACAGTCAATCCATATCTTGGATCTGACGGAGTAAAGCCATTTATCGATGTGTGCAACAGAGAGGACAAGGGAATCTTTGTTCTTGTTAAGACTTCCAACCCATCAAGCGGAGAGTTCCAGGACAGGCTCATTGATGGACGCCCTCTTTATGAGATAGTTGGAGAGCAGGTAGAGAAGTGGGGACTTGAGTCCATGGACGGCTCCTACAGTAACGTTGGAGCAGTTGTTGGCGCAACATATCCTGAGATGGGCAAGGTGCTCAGACAGATCATGCCTCATGCCTACATTCTGGTTCCTGGCTATGGAGCTCAGGGCGGCAAGGGAAAAGACCTTGTTCACTTCTTTAATAAGGATGGCCTCGGAGCGATCGTCAATTCCTCAAGAGGTATTATTGCTGCATGGAAGAGTGATAACTACAAGCAGTTTGCAGATGGCAGAGTTGGTGATGCTGCAAGGGCTGCTGCTATTGATATGCAAAAAGATATTGCTGATGCACTTGTGCACTAAAATGTGATATCATGAATGATATAATGATATATGAGGAGGGAATATGCGATACGTAGAGACAAGTCATATAAAAATTGCTGACGTAGAAGCAAAACTAGAAGGTGCAAATCAGCTGATCGATGATTATATCTTTGATGTGGGTCTTAAGGACAAGGATCAGCTAAGACTTAAGCTTTTGTGTGAGGAAGTTTTAAGGCTTGCGAAATCCATTATCGGGTTAGGTATCATGGATTTCTGGCTTGAGGGAACAAGCAGAGTAACCAGGATTTACCTCTCAGCAGAAAATCATATGGACAAGGCTAAGCAGCAGGAGCTTATCTCTGTATCAAGCTCAGGTGAGAACAGCAGTGAGAAAGGCTTCTTTGGTGTCCTTAAATCAATGTTCCTCATGCAGGGAATTGATGACGAGGAGTGGAACTTAAAGGATTATCTCCAGGAGGTTTACACCAAGAGAGAAGAAGATCCCTACTCACAGGAAGCATGGGATGATCTTGAGAGATCACTTGTTGCCAAGCTTGCAGATGATATCGATGTATACGTAGATAAGAGCACAGTAAGAATGGTTGTTACCAAGGACTTCTCCGAGGCCCTCAGTACTGTTGGATCAAGAGTTCCACAGGCTATTACACCATTTACATTTATAGACAGCAATAAAAAGAATGATATCCAGTCCTTCAAGAAGGTTGATGAGCTTTTGGAAGATCTTGAACTTAAGCCTAAGGATGCAGTTCACATGAAGCTTCTCTTCGAAGAAACTGTTGGAATGCTCAAGGCTCTCACAGCTGATTATCACGCTGCCATCTGGTTTGAAAAGTATAATCACGAGTGCTGCATAAGAGTATCAGGTAAGACAGAGATGAGCCAGGACAAGAAGGAAGGACTTCTTGGAGTTGCTTCTCAGAAAGAGAATACTCTGGTTAAGGGCTTCATGGGCAAGATTGGAGACATCATTGAAAATGGTCTCTTAAATTACAGCAACGTCATGAAACTTCAGCAGGAGTATGGCGGTGGCTTTGTCAATTATGGTACAATGGGTATGTACAACGGAGTTGAGGGAATGGCAGATTCAGGAATCATGTGGTCCCTTTACGAGTACAGGGATGCTCTTAAAGAGAATATCGACGCTGGCGAAGAAGTTAAGGAGGCTTGGGATGAGCTTGAAAAGTCCATCGTGGCAAGCCTTGCCAAGGACGTTTTGGTTGGTGTTAAGGGCAACAGAATTGATATGACAATCGTGTGTGATATTAAATAAAAAACGAAAGAGGTGGACTAAATGACAATCAACAAAACTGCTAATGGAAATGAACTTACAATCGCTCTTGAGGGAAGACTTGATACAACAACTGCTCCACAGCTTGATGACGAGCTCAAGTCAGCTCTCGAAGGTATCACTAAGCTGGATTTCGACTTTGAAAAGCTTGAGTACATTTCATCTGCTGGACTTCGTGTTCTGCTTTCAGCTCAGAAGGTTATGAACAAGCAGGGTAGCATGGTCATCAAGAATGTTAACGAAGAGATCCAGGAGATCTTTGAAGTAACAGGCTTTGTAGATATCCTTACAATCGAGTAATTATCCCAGACTATAGTTAAAGCCGCATCGGGCAGATCCGAAGCGGCTTTTTTCTTTAAGTATTTTTGTTAAGCTCAAAGTCCTCTGTATCTTCTTGCCAGGTATCTTGATAAAACTATAAGTCCAACAGTTTCTGTGATGTGGTAGATGATAGAGGTCCAGACTATACCGATCTCGCGGCCCATCAGATACACTGTCTGCATCTGCATTACAGCAAAGGCTATCAGGAACAGCCCAAGGATCACCACAGTGGCAATCTTAAGATATCTGTCGTTTAGGAAAATACCTGTCATCACAACTCCAAGTAAGATCGCTGACAAGATCTCAAGGTATTTAAAGCCGTGGGTCATGTTGTAGAGCATCACAAAGGTTCCGTCGCTCATGGCAGTTCCGGAAGATAGGGCATCCATGAGCATTCCAATAAACCGCCTGTACATAATGGAAGTAAAGTCGTAGATGAGCTCGGCTCCGATAAAGATAACTGCCCACAGCTGCAGGAGCCTGTTTACCGATGATACAGAGAGGGAAGCCAGCTTGTTCTTTCCAAAGTATTCCTTCTGAAGCTCACCCATTCCCTGCTGATCTTCCTTGGGAACCAGCTTCATGTAGTGGTTTAAGGTTTTCCAGGACCTGTAGAAAAGAAAAAGGATTATGGCGATCTGTATCATTGAACTGGCCATCTGAGCTCTCCAAAGCCATATATCCAGCATGTCAGGGGTGGAGAGGTCACTCTTTTCAAGCAGAGTCCTCAGGGCTCCTTCACATAAAGCTGCTATGATCTTGACTACAGCAACGCTGAGTATTGTGTTTGAAAGGATGTGTTTTTTTATGTTTATATACAAATCTTTTGCCTCTTCGCATATAGGATCGTATAAATCTAAAGATAGAATACCATATTATTAAATTTATTTAAATTTTCACACTTTTCCAACATTAGTGCAAAAAAGAGTGTTAATGTGGATTAGAACTGAAATTTAATTGCAGTTTTTCATGAGAGGGGGAAATAAAAATGAAAAACATCTTTCTAAAGATATGCGCTGCGCTACTTGCTGTCTGTATTGTACTCACCAGCATAACTGCGGTACAGATTGGAAAGGTATATGCTGAGGAGGATCAAAATACTGAGACGGAAGGTTATGAAGATGACCTGGTTCCAGAAGTTATTACGCTGCAGGAACCTGAACCTGAGCCAGAGCCAGAGCCGCCATCATATGAGCCAGATCCTTTTGATTACAACCTCATATGCTATACACCAAGCATCAGCTTTGGAACTGTATATGCAGGAGATACAGTTCCTGCCAAGCAGTTTTCTATAGTTAATGTTGGTCAGAATGCATTTCCACTTACCTGGGAAGAAGTTGATCCCAACACTGCCTTTGATATTGGATGTATAAGTCCTGATCTTGATATGGATCCCAATGAGACGGTAACATTTTCGATTTCAACATATGAGGGAATCGAGCCAGGAAGCTATGTGGCAAGCTACATATTCTTTTCAGAAAATGACATAAGACGTCATCACACTGCAAGAGTAGATGTTACCGTTACAGTCAAGGATGTGACTCCTTACATCACTGGTGTTGATGTTATACCAGGATCAGTTACTGTTCCTGTTGGAAAGAGCTATCAGTTTGATGCGAATGTATCAGGCGGAAACGGCTATGATCCATCAGTTACATGGTCACTTTATGGCAATCAGTCTTTAGCTACCACCATTGATGGAAGTGGTAAGCTGACAGTTGCCAAGGATGAGCCTTCAAGTTCCCTTGCGGTTATGGCAACATCAAGAGAGGATCCTTCATTTAGTGACAGAGCAATTGTTTCTATTGCAAGCGTTGATTACATTGTAAGTATCAAGGCTGACCCTGTTGAAGGCGGAGCTGTGGCAGGAGGCGGAGCAGTAAGATCAGGCGGAAGCTGCACAGTATCAGCATCCCCCAATAACAACTACGTGTTCAAGGGCTGGTATGAGGGCGGAAGCGTCATCTCAAACAGCGGATCATTTACAGTGTCAAACGTTACAAGTGACAGAACACTTGTGGCAAAATTTGAAAGAAATGCCTGCTACATCAGAACCGGCGTCAATGACACAAACGGAGGAACCGTAACAGGAAGCGGATCTGTAGCTTATGGCGGCAAGTACACCATAACAGCCAAGGCAAACTCCGGATACAGCTTTGCAGGATTTGTTGAAAACAACAAGACCATATCAACAGCCAGTTCTATAGAACTTAACAACGTAACATCAGACAGGACCATCACCGCTGTATTCAACAGGGAAAAGTGCAACGTCAATATCACTGTATACCCGCAGGATACAGGTAAGATCGAGGGAGAAGGCAAGTACAACAAGAACTCCAAGGTAGAAGTCAGGGCAAAAGCATATGACGGATATGAGTTCTATGGCTGGTCCATAAACGGTCAGCTGGTTTCAAGAGATGAGAAGTACATCATAGATAATATCAAGAATGACGTAAATCTCGTTGCAAATTTCATGAAGAAAAATGCTACAACTTACAAGCTTACCTCAGGTATAGCAAATGCAGGCGGAAGCATTGTTCCAAGTGGAGACCTGGTGGTTGCAGAGGGAAGCAGTGTTACGTACAATATCGTAGCTTCAGCTGATTACAATATCACAGCTGTCATGGTAGATGGAAAAAATATCGGAGCAGCATCAAGCTACACCTTCAACAACATCAGAGGCGGACATACAATAACCGCAAGCTTTGAGAAAAAGCCAGCTCCAGCTCCGGCACCAGCCCAGAAAACTCCGGCTGTAGAGACAAAGAAGGCTGCAGCTAAAAAGACTGAAACTCCCAAGCAGACAGAGTACAATAATTCAACAGCTTCTGACGGAGCTGTTCCACAGCAGAAGGTTGTAGATGTAACTGTTCCTGAAGAGAAAACTGAACTTGACGGTGAAGAATACGAGGACGATGTCTACACTGAAGCTCACGAAATAGAGGACAGTGCAGTACCTCTTGCAGCAGGATCAGTAATGGCAAGGCATGATCTTGATGAGGATACTTTAAGGATACTGATCAATGACGATGCAGTTCTTCCTATGCTGAGAGAAGCTTTTGAAGATGGAACCTTGCAGATCACTGTAAACAACAGCTACGCACAGGACAAGCAGGAGACTGCAGTTGAGCTGTACTACAAACAGCCTACATTGATAAACTTTGAGGATGTCATTGCAGAGACCCTCACAGCTGATGAAAAGTATGCGGTGCTTACCGGAACTCCGGTGTCCTTTAACATTGACATCAGTGAGAACACAGCCTTTGTGGATACAACAGTTAAGGAGCAGATGCAGAAAAAGGTTGGCTATAAGCCAGTTACCTATTTTGACTTCCTTATCATGAAGAGCATGGGCGGCGAGACTACTGTCATTAACAAGACAGCTTCTGAGCTTGAAGTTGTGGTTCCCATTCCTGAGCAGTTCCAGAAGGCGGGCAGGAAGTTCTATATTATAAGAAACCACAACGGAGTAGTGGATGTGCTTGAGGATATTGGCGATGACCCATCAACCATTACCTTCAGAACAGACAGATTCTCAGAATACGCCATTGCATATGAGGCCATCAATATAAACAAGCTGATCCTAAGATTTGGCATCATTGCTTTTGTTTCACTTATCCTTGCTATCATCTGTTTTGCGAATCTCGTAAAATATAAGAGAAGGGCAAGAATTAGGGCGAAAAGATAATTAATATTCGAAAAACTGTGTTATAATATTTTGTATAAACATACATGCGCAAAGCACTTAAAAACTATATAAACAACCAACAACGAAAGGCAGGAAACGGAACATGAACAAGACATGTAGTAAGGGTGAAGTTATTTTCCGCGAAGGAGATAATGGTGAGAGCTTTTTTGAGGTGATCAAGGGTAAGGTTGGCGTATATGCTGCTTATGGAACAGACACCGAGCAGAAACTTACAGAAATCGGAGCTGGTCACATTGTTGGAGAACTTGCTCTTATTGATGCCTTCCCAAGAAGTGCAACTGTTGTTGCTCTTGAGGATACAGAGCTCGCAGAGGTTACCATTAACGAGATGAGAGCTTACTTTGAGGGATCTCCTGACAAGATCAAGTTTATTCTTTCAGAGCTTGGAGAGAGACTTCAGAGACTTACAGACGATTATACAGACGCCTGCGAAACAATCAGAGAGCTTTATCCTGTAGGTGAAGAGAGAAAGCCTGGCATCGCAGACAAGATCAAGAAGTTTGTCTATAACTACAATCTTCTGTCTAAGTCAAAACAGCCAAGTGCAGAGTTCTTGCGTGAGGCAGAGAGAGCTGACAATAAGGATGGATTTGCTAAGACGGTTGAAAAATACAGCAAGGGAACAGTTATCTTCAGAGAGGGTGAGCCAGGAAAGTGCATGTATGACATTCACTTTGGTACTATTGGCATCTACACAGGATATGGCACACCAAATGAGAAGTGTCTGACAACTCTCTATGCTGGCAAGTTCTTTGGCGAGATGGCCCTTTTTAGCGGCGAGACAAGATCCGCCACAGCAGTCGCTCTTGAAGAGGGCACAATGCTTGAAGCTATTTATATGGGCGACTTTGAGGAGATCTTTGCTAAGAATCCTACCAAGATCGAGTCTATCATCAAGCATATTTCCTTCAGGATCAGAAGGCTTACATATGAGTATATAAATGCCTGCAAGATGATCTATGACGCTGCAGAAGCTGAACTTAAGAATTCAGTAAATGATGAGCTCAAAAAGAAGGCACAGGAGTATAAAGAGAATTATTACGGCTGATAAACGGTCAGGATTTGTGCCCGCTCAAAACAGAGCGGGCACAAGCTTTTTATAGGCAAATTTGAGGGGGATAACATGGCAGATTCTTCGAAGCTCATTCAGGAAAACATAATGAGAAACATGGCAGAAGGTGTCATGTCTATTGGTTTTAATGGCGTGATAAACTATGTCAATCCTATAGCGGTGACAACTCTTGGACTTTCCGAGGACTGCGTAGGAAAAAAGTTTGCTGAGTGCTTTTTCGACAGCATAGACAATGACGAGTTCACCCAGATGGTGCTGGATGCTGTCTATGACAGAACCAGATCTCATGAGGGAATCGTGCCCTACATAAGAGGGGGCGTGACACTGCAGCTTCGTGTTGTGACATCTTTTTTGCAGGAGCAGGGCAAAAAGGTTGGAATAATTGTTGTGTTCAGCGACCTTAGCGAACTTATGGACCTTAGGGACGCTGTAAAGAGCATGGAAAAGATAAGGGCTCTTAACTCGCAGCTTGAACTTAGAAACAGTCTTCTGTCAGAGACATTTGGAAGATTTTTATCTGACGATATTGTGCGCCAGCTTCTTGATACTCCTGATGGCCTGAGACTTGGGGGAAAAAAGAAAGAGCTGACGGTTCTGATGAGTGATCTTAGAGGGTTTACTGCCATGAGTGAGAAGATGGATCCTCAGGAGCTTATCACCATGCTAAATCACTACCTTGGGGAGATGACAGAAGCCATCCAGGATAAGGAAGGAACCATAATAGAGTTTATGGGAGATGGCATCTTTGCTATCTTCGGAGCTCCTCTTGACAACGAGAGCCACGCTGCGGACGCAGTTGCTGCAGCTCTTGATATGCAGAGCAGAATGGAAAGGATCAACAAATGGAATATTGAAAGGGATTATCCTATCCTTGAAATGGGTATAGGTATCAATACCGGCGAAGTGATTGTGGGAAATATAGGCTCTGAAAGACGCACCAAGTACGGCGTTGTTGGCAGTAATGTAAACCTTACAGGAAGAGTGGAGAGCTACACCATTAACGGACAGATTCTTATTTCAGAGGCCACCAAAGAATCAATTATTTCCGATATGTCCATTGCAAAAGAAATTGTGGTTCACCCAAAAGGAGTCAAAGGAGACATGAAGCTATATCAGGTTGTTGGCATAGGTGAGCCATATAATCTGTTTGTCGATGTTAAGAGCACTTTACCTGATAAGCTCCATAAGACCATACCTGTAGCGTTCTATATTGTTGATGGTAAACATGGTGAAAAGAAATCTCATTACGGTGGAATTACTGCCCTGGGACAGGATATGGCTGTAATTGAGACAGAGATGGAGCTAAGCGTTTACGATAATATACAGCTTGAAGCCGGAGGCGAGCTTTATTGCAAGATTATGGAGAAAAACGAGGACGGATATCTTGTTCATTTCACATCGGTTCCGTCCGGATACAAAGAATGGAAGCAATATTTTATAAAGACATAAATTAAATGAAATTTTTTTGCCATCTGTTTTTATCCTTCGTATAAATAAATAGAAAGAGAAATACAACAGAAAACCGGAGGGTATCAGCTATGACAAAGAAAAACTATAGTACATCAGATTTTATTATGGAGCAGCTTTCGTTCGAAGAGCTTGGACTTATTACAGGTGGACTTCTTGAGCAGTGTCAGCAAAAAGCTGCAAGCCCTGACAATGACCCACCTAAGCCATACTTTCCTTAAGACTTCGAAAAGAAATGCTCTGATTGGTTAAAACAAAAATATGAATGTGGTTGATTTAAAAAAGAAAAGATCACTAAAGAGGGTGGCATTTCGCGCCATCCTCATTGGTGCGTTTATAATTCTTTTTTTATCAGTACTGATCGAACTGGTGCTTTTTATATATCCAACCCTGGAAAATTACAAAAGAGAATTAAATCACGAAGGGGAATTTGCCGTTTCACTGATCGGTCAGGAATATCTGGAAAAAGTCTTTGAACAGGTGAAAGATGTATATTACAGTACGCCGGAAGATATAAGACATGATCAGTATGGGGATGAGTATGTAGGCGTTCTTTTGCCTATAGTAGATGAGGATTTTCTAAATGCCAGGAATATTCTGACAACCTGCAGGGAACATGCTGACCTTGAAAATGTATATATTACTTTTTTTGATGAGCAGTACGAGAGGCTTGTCTATGTAATAGATGGAAATGACAGAGAGCATGCGTTTTTGCCAGGAATGTGGCTGTCTAACGAAAACGGAACGATTGATCCACCGAAGATAATAGACAGAACGCTAAAGTCCGACTGGTTTATGCCAATAACCTACGGAACTGTTCAAGGGTGGACGGCTACTAATTACGAAGCCATTCTTGACCATGAAGGCAATATGATCGGATTTATGACAATAAATATCACCATAAACTCTTTTGCCCGACAGATAGGGATGTTTCTGGCAGTTTATATTCCTGTAATGGTGATTGCTCTTGTGGGAATAGCCTTCCTCGCAGGAAAAACTATCAATAAAAGACTTATAATCCCTATAAATAAGCTGACAGTAGCTGCAAGAAAATATACTTCTATCAGCAAAGTAGAAAGACACGTAGACACCTCGGTGTTTGAAGATCTTAGTATCAAAACCGGAGATGAGATAGAAGAGCTCTGGGAGACCATGGTAGACATGGAAGATGATGTATCCCAGGCGATGAAGCAGATAAGGGATGCAACAAAGAAACAGGAGAGGCTCGCTACTGAGCTTGACCTTGCAAAGGGCATCCAGGCAGCAGCCCTGCCTACAGACTTTAAAGAAATATCTGCAAAGGATGAGTTTGAGCTTTATGCCAGCATGACTCCTGCCAAGGAGGTAGGCGGCGACTTTTATGATTTCTTCATGATAGATGAAGACCACCTTGGACTTGTTATAGCTGACGTATCAGGAAAGGGTATTCCAGCAGCTCTTTTCATGATGATCAGTAAGAGCCTTATCAAGACAAGGGCAATGGAGGGTGGACGTCCTTCTGAGATACTTAAGTTTGTAAATGACAGCCTCTGCGAAGATAACATAAATGAGATGTTTGTTACAGTCTGGCTTGGAATACTGACCTTATCAACAGGTGAGATGGTTGCTTCAAGTGCAGGCCATGAGTATCCATTTATCGCCGGAACAGACGGACAATTTGAAGTGTATAAGGATCCCCATGGCCTTGTTATTGGTGCTATGGAGGGATCAAATTACAAAGACTACGATTTCAGGCTTGAAAAGGGACATAAGCTCTTTGTTTACACTGATGGTGTTGCAGAAGCTACCAATGAAAATGACGAGCTCTTTGGCCTTGAACGTATAGAGGAGAGCCTGAACAGGTGCAGGGACCACAGCCCTGAGGAACTGATAAAGTACATGAAGTCAGAGGTTGACACCTTTGCTGGTGCCATGGAGCAGTTTGATGATATCACCATGCTGTGTCTTTTATATAAAGGCTGATTTAGCCTTTATTTCATTGAGTCATGCACTAAAAAAAGATATAATTATTTTATAGTGAAAAAAGCTGGGAGCGTGATTTCATGAAGATTTCTTTTGATCTGGATGAAGTACTCTTTGTCTCGCCGGACACCTTTGAAGTTGAGCCGGAACTAAAGTTCCCACTCAATAAGATGTTTACCGAGAGACTTAGAAAAGGGACTGTATATCTGATAAATGAACTTCAAAAAAGAGGCTTTGAAGTGTGGGTTTACACTTCTTCTTTCAGGAGTGACGTGTACATTAAGGGACTGTTTCGGCAGTACGGAATTCACTTTGATCAGATAGTAAATGGATACAGGCACAAAGCTGAGGTCCAGGGTAACAGAGAACAGCTCCTGCCTCAGAAGATGCCGCAGTTTTACAGGATATCGCTTCATATAGATGACGAGGACGTTATTGTGCAGAACGCAAGGACCTACGGGTATAAGGTTCTTCAAATCTGTGAACCGGATCCTGATTGGACAACAAAGATCATTGATGAGGCAGAACGCATCAGAAAGCTGGAAGAGGGGAAATAGACCTTTATGACAGAACAAGATAAGAGAGAGAGAATAGCTTACGCTGAGTATCTTCTGGTGAAGAGTGGAGCAGCTCCAACGGACATAAAACCCAGAGGACAGGGCGAAAAAGAAAACAGACATGTCTACATCCTAGGTGATAACTATTATCGCATTGGAGAAGCTGTATTTGAAGGAATTGACGACCCTTATGTGGTGGTCAGTTGTACGGACACTAAAAAGTATGCAGAGTACGGACTCTTTGATGACATCCATGCATTTGAATTCAACCTAAGTAATGAGGAGATGGAAAAAGAAATAAGGTTCGCCCTGGGGCTTGACGAACTGTTTACAAGTTGATAATGACCGCCTTAAATAACTGGCTCAGAAATGTGAGACAGACAGTTTAAGGCGGCTTTTTTTATACATGAGTGGGGATAAATTAAATGAACTACCTTGACTATTTTGACGAGAAAGAAAGAGATATTCCGTTTACAAGCGGTCTTGAATCAACTACAGCGTACCTTCGCTGGTATGATATGTTCCTTCAGGCTGCAGCAGAGAGAAGGAACGGAGTAGAAGACAGTAAGCTAAAAGGACCTCTTCAGAAGGCCGCAGGAATCCTTGGAAGCAGAGTTGTGGCTTCTGATGGAAGGAAGACCACCGGAGAGTACGGGATTAGTATTGTAAATGTGGCAGCAGAATACGGCCTTTACGACTTTAGCTTTTTCTGCCTCCTTATGGCTGTAGCCCAGGAGATGGACGGACACTACGCTCTTGGATACGGTGCACTGTCAGACGATCCCCCTTTAAAAGCTCCGACATTTGCATTTGCCCAGGATATTTACAGCGTCATAGCAGATGATGAGAATGTCATTGATATGGGAAGGATCAGAAATGCACTGGAATACTGCCCACTTCTTACAATCACCAGAAGTGCCAAAGGAAATGGTAGCCTTTCTGACACCTTTGAGGCAAACAGGCAGCTTTCAGCTCTTCTTAAAGGAGATTACGTTCTCCCCCACGAGCTCTCCATGCTGGGAGACGAATACGATGGAGAAGATACTTCAAGGGCTATTGTATACAAAGAGCAGACTGAGGTCCTTTCAAATTTCATAAAGACTCTTGATCTGGAGGCAGAAAAGGATGCAAAGAGAGGCAGTATTCCTCTTGACACAGTGATACAGATCGCAGGGAAAAGAGACTGCGGATACCTTGAATTTATCAGACATGGAATTGGAAAAGAAAAAAGTATCCTTAGCATGGACCTTACACTTTTGCAGGCCTTGGATAGCGATAAGTACAGACAGGTAGTTGACGACTATCTTGTAAGAGCAAGACTCCTTAATGAGGAGCTGGTTATCGTAACAGGAGGGCAGGAAGATGAAACATCAATTAAGCTACTACTTAAAAGAATACTTGGACAGCTTGACAGAGTATTTGTTGTAACTGATGAAAGCGCCGTTTTAAGGCTTCCAGTGGGTGAATGTCAGGTCTATAAGATAACCCTTTCGGTACCTTCGGGACTTGAGCAGTGTGATCTTTGGAAGAAGGAACTGTCACAGCTTAAGACATCTAAAGATGTGGACCCAAAGGACCTTGCAGGCAGATACAGGCTAAGACCTGACGTTATAACAAAATGTGCAAGGCTTTCCTTTAGTGAAGCTTCATCACAGGGGAAAAAGAGCATCTCTGCTCAGGATATAACAGACGCCGTCCTTGCAAATACTACTTCAACTCTCGACAGCCTTTGCCACCGTATGCCCCTTACCTTTACCAGGGATGATCTGATCGTTGATGAGAAGCAGAGAAAGATCATGGACACTTTGGTGAGCCGTGTAAAGAACAGAAATCTTGTGGATGAAGAGTGGGGTTTTAGACAAAAGGTTCCCTACGGAAGGGGCGTAAGCATGATTATGTATGGCCCTCCCGGAACCGGAAAGACCATGGCTGCGCAGGTTATGGCAAAAGAAATAGGAATGCCCCTTTACAGAGTCGACTTATCCCAACTTGTGGACAAGTACATCGGAGAAACCGAAAAAAACATAGGAAGGATCTTTGATGCGGCAGCAGATGGAAATGTGATCTTATTTTTCGATGAGGCGGATTCTCTTTTCTCAAAAAGGACAGAGGTTTCCTCATCCAACGACAAGCACGCAAACACAGAAGTTGCATATCTTCTTCAAAAGATTGAGCAGCATGACGGGATCTCTTTTCTTGCAACTAACAGGTTCGGAGATTTCGACAAGGCCTTTGTAAGGCGAATAACCTACGCTGTCCATCTTGAAAGACCGGATGCGGCAAGAAGACTGGAACTCTTTGAAAAGATACTTCCGGATAAGACTCCAAGGGACAAAGACCTTAATCTTAAGTACTTTGCGGATACCTTTGATCTTAGCGGAAGTGAGATAAAAGAAGTACTCTATAGCGCAGCATTTATAGCAGCCAGAGAAGGTGCAGACCTTGGTAACAGACATATCTCCGAGGCCATCAGATACCAGCAGGAAAAGTCCGGCAAGGTGTTCCAGGGCGCTGACTTTGGCAGCTACTATTAAGTTTTACTGATATTATTTGTAAAAGGAAAAGGGGATAAAATATGCCTCCAAAATTAGATCATTCAAATTCAGAGATGGCAAAAAGTGCGGAGCTTAATAAACTTAAAATTCAAGGCCTTGCTGAGATCTACAGATATAGGAGATATGAAGCAGGGGATGTTACAAACTATGAGCTTGAAGGAAAAAACCAGGCAAAGGAGTTTAGTCTCTTTCGGTGGCTCTTCAAAAAGACAAAGAGCAATATGGGGCGTTTTATTCCACAAACTCCACAGAAGCAGGACAGCATAAGTGCTATGGACAGTAATGGAAAAGTTCCGGTTGGCTCATATTTTGACCCCCTTGGACTTAAGATAATAAGGCCAAAACTTGTACAGGAATTGGGAGTAGATGACGAAACTGACTATGAAGAGGCAGATCAGGAAGCTGTTAATGTGGAGAATGACTTTGTCGCCAGAGTTGGAGATGAGATCAAAAATATTTCAGAGAATGACTATGAGGAACATCTCATGGATGAAAACTCTGAGCTTGCTCTTCCTCAGGTTGTCAACGGGAACAAGGAAGATTATGGTGATATTGATGAGCTTGCGGAGGCATACAACGGCGGAAGACCGTTTATTCCGGAACCTGGTTATGTAGAGGATATTCCTGATGATTTCCAGATAGAACTTAAAGTTTATGAAGCTCCTCCAAAATACAGTCTTGAATGGGAGCAGTATAGGGCTGAACATACTAAGGGTGTATCTGCCAGGGTAAAAAACTTTTTCAGAAAGATGTTACTTATCAAAGTACCGGATATGACTGATCTTGAGAGTAGTTTTATAGAATCCCTTCCTGAGTACAAGCGGATAAGACGGGAGGGAGAGCAGCAAGCCAGGCTGATGAAGCAAAAATACAATCCAAGGCTTGATAATAAGCTTATGAGCTTTAAAATTCAGACCTCTGCAGCACTCAAATCAGATAGTCAGGGACACTCCATAGTCAAGCTCGTTGCAACAAAAAATGGTAAAGATCTATCCAGATACAGTTTCATGTTTGGAGCCATTGCAAATGGAGGAATATCCGGAGCGTCCCGTGGAGGCGTGTCTAATCCGGCACCGGATTCAGAAGTGGGCGTAGTAAAGGCAAGACAGAATATTTCCTATCCTAACTATTTAAGAGCAGCTGCAAAAGTACGTGGGGTTGTAGGCTCCATGAAGTCATACTCTTTCCTTAGATACAATTGCACAAGCTTTGCTGCCCAGGTTGCCCAGGCTGCCGGTCTTGATATAAAGCCTGAGGATACCACAAGAAAGATGATGACCTTCAGACACAGGCAGGAGAGGGTTGAGACTCCTTATGATTTCGCCAATTACATCAGGGGGATCAATGAGAGGCAGCAGGCCAGGGAGCAGAGAGAGGATCAGGATGAGGCTCTGTCTGAAGCTTTACTGCAGGAAAAGAATCAGTTCCTTTCCAGGAGAGAAGAACTCTTTACCACCTACAGCAAGTTCCTGCCAAGAATTGAGATGCTTAATATGCTCATAGATTCAGATTTTGCCACCATGCAGGAGGCTGAAGACGGATTCAGGCAGCTGATAGGAAGAATATTAACTGAAGTAGATAGCATCAACAAAAAATACCCAACAGAAGGGCTTGAAGGGGATGCTCTTGATAATGTTCTAAGGAACAGACGAAGAGATATAAATCTTTCGATTGGTGCTGTTACTGAAGAAGGTGCGATCTCAAAGCTGTTTATAAAGGAAAATAACATCAGGGCAAGCTTCCTGATCCTGAATAAGCCATTCACAGTTGACAATGTAAGGGATCTGTTTATAAACAATGGTATTGCAAGTGGCAATGCCAACCAGGAAGAACTTGTGGCTAAGATCAGGGAAAGCAGCGTTTTTAAGGACAGATATATGAATATTCCGGAGGAGACTGGTATCGAAAACAAGCTTGCAGAAGACATTCTCTTCAGGATACAGATCAAGCAGGAAGAAATTGCAAGGAGCGTTATAGATGCCTGCGATGGAAAGGAGAATGAAAAGCTGGTACAGTCTCTTAACACAGCTCTTGGAGAGTACAGGTTATCTCAGCTTACAGTGAAAATCCTGGATTCTTCAGAAGAATTTGAATCCTTCGTACAAAAGAGTGAAATTGAATTTCCAAAGTTTGAGGACTATGCGCCAGTAAAGCCAAGGAAAAAGGAGCAGAAGGCTCCTGAAGAGAAGAAGCCATTAACGAGGTTGACTACTCAAAAAGCCAAGGAAATTGCTTCTTTAGTATCCGATGTTTCTTCAGAGACTGCAGAAACGTTTATTGAAATCTTTTCAAAGGCAGTAGGAATAGAAGGCAGGATGGCAGGCCGCCCTATAACCAGCGTGGCTGCACTTATAAACTTTATGGTGTCAGCTGGCAGGATGACAGAGCTTACAGATGATGCAAGTGGTCTTTATAATAATATCATTGAGTCCAAAGAACCTGCTGACGCATTAAAACACCTTAGAGAATTCTTTAATTCAGTAGCAACCAAGCTGAACAAAGAAAAACTTACTTCCCTGATGATGATGTCAGATATTGAATAAAAAAGAACTGATTTTGGGAGGTAGAACATGCTGACGACATTATAATTTATAAAAAATTTATTTCACATATTATAGCAACAGGTGCATCATTAATTCGTTAGTGTGTTATCATAGTATAAGGACCACTATATCTTGTGTTTTTGACTTTATGATTCAGAGGGGGAATCTTTTAAAATGGCAAGTAATCAGGTATATCCATTCGAAAGAAATCGTTACTATCCAGGCAAGATGCTGACAACGGCAGACTTCCAGGCAGAACAGAGCTATCACATCAACAAGCTTCGGTTCATGAACAGCCTTATGTATGGCGCTGGAATCGTGTGTGGATGCAGCGTAGTCAATCTGGACGACCTCTCAATCCTGGTTGAGAGCGGCGTTGTTATTGACGGTAGCGGCCGTGAGATAATAATCGATTCATCTTTGGTTAAAAAGCTTTCGGCTATCGAGGGCTTTGATGATCTAAACAGCGATACTGCATGTCTGTGTGTCCGCTACAAAGAAAAAGACATTCATTCTGTTTATGCGGTAAGTCACAAGGAATCCGATCAGGAGTATGAGTACAACCGTATAAGTGAAGGCTTTGAGATGTTCCTTGTGGATAAGGATGAATTCGACGAAGGCTTCGAAATGGAATCTGAATTCCTTCAGACTGAGAGCCTGTTTATGGGCGCCAATTTTGAAGGAAGTATCACTATGCCTACAATTGTCAGCAAAGGCCGCAATGTAAAGGCAAGAGTTGAAATCCGCAAGACAAGCGCTGCGGATGTAAAGCTTTCTTACAGAGCCATTTTGGATATCCCCAGCTTTTCTGCCCCCGACGGATCCCAACAGATAGATATTGAAATAGATGATATTGAACTTCCAGAAGATGGAGTTTATTACAAGGATTTATGGATGGAAGTCCATAACAACGCAGGTATCGAGAGCAATGTGATCCTAAGAAGCGGATCAGCAACTGCTTTTGAAAATGACAAGGCCATCTCAGCAGAGAACAGCTTTGCCATGAAGGTAAGATTCTCAGAAGATACACCATCTTCTCTTATTAGAAGAGAAACAGGTAAGCTCTCCCTTGAAATGAGACAGGCTGTAACATCAGATGCCATAAAGCTTGCTGAGATCGATCTTATGAGAACCGACAGCGCTTATGTTATCGAGAACATAAGAGAGGTTAAAAAGAATCAGTATATCGACCTTCCTGGCCAGACTGGTATCAGAAATGACTACATGGAGTTTTTCAATAAGGAAGTAGATATTAAGGAAAAGCACGGCGAGTCTTCCTTTGAGCCATCCAAGGCTCCAGTTGTAGAGTACACAGGGTCAGAGCTTAAGAATGTAGCAACAGGTGTACTTGAGATTCCTTTGGGAAGAGATGCAAGAAAGGGTGACATCAGGTATTCGGGCGAGATCACCCATGGCCTTGGATCGGGAAATGTCTATGTATCAATAGGCTATGAGTATATTTCTCAGGATCAGACCTTGGGTGCAAGTGCCAAGAGCACTGTTTATGGTAATCCAGAGCTCTTTTCAAGACAGGCTCAGCAGCTTGTTGACGCTGAGACTGCTGTAAGAGTGCTTAATGATAAAGGAAGCTTTGTTGTTGCAGCAAGACTTCTTAGAGATGTGGACTTTTTGGTTCTTACCTACAGATGGGTTGCTATCAAGTTCCCTTCAGGAGAAGAGCTTGAGGCAGCAGATTACTATGGCAAGTCCATTACTGCCAAGACTCCTACTGTAGTTATGAGACCTAGAGAAAACTACTACTTTGGAGTTCAGTTCAACAATATGGATCCATGCAGTATCACATATGAGCTCACAGCTCCCGGAACAGGAGAGGTTTCAACTGATGGTGTTTATTCTGCTCCTGCAAAAGAGGGCGTATATGAGATACGTATCTACTGTTCAGACATGCCTATGGTATGTACTTATGCTTATGCAATCGTTAAATCCACTGCTACGGAGGAGGATGTAGGAAGCATCAAGGAACAGGAAAGTGAGCCTATGGTCAAGCTACCGGATATGAAGGAATTCAACCTCTAAAGGGGATTAAAGAATGATCTACGAGTCCGACAAAATGCGGCTTTTGCCGGTGGCCACCAGAAGTCTTGGGGAAGTGAACGACTGCTATATCTGCAGGGATTTGAATTCTTCAGGTGGGATCTTATATACAACAGTGGTGATCCACCAACACGAAGTGGTACGCAAAGTTCTTGAACTGTTTAAGTTCTCCGGCAGAAACGGAGAGCAGATACTGGTTGATAACTTTGCGGTGGGAGAAAAGCATGTTCTTGTTTTCCCTTACCACAACGAAAGACCGCTATTTGATTTCTATGAGGGGGAGTCAATGACGCTGGCTGCGTGCGAAGATATTTGTATCAGCACGATTCTTGCCTGCATAACGTCAGATCTCCCATATCCAATTTTATATTTGCTACTTAGTAACGGTAAGCTGAATCTGTCTGGTGACGGTTCGGTCTATTTTGGGTACGAAATGGACCTTAGCGAGCTAAACAGCGAGATAGGCGAAAAAGAGTGTACCGATGTTTGTGCAAGGACGCTCCTGCTGCTTCTACAGCCCAAGTCAGGACAGAAGGCTACAAGCTTTTATCTGTTAGAGAAGAAGGTGGCCAATGGCAGTTATCACAGATTTACAGATCTGTACAGGGATATCACCATAGCTGCTGTTACAAAGAAGAAGATAACTCCATGGTTTTTATTCAAGCTGTGGGTTAAAAGAAATCAGGATGCTATCATCGGAATACTGTTCTGGATAAGCCTTATCCTGGGGGTTATTGCTCTTTCCATAATACTCTCAAGGCTGCTTCTTGGAGGCAATTCCTGGTTCAGGTTGCTGTTTAACACGTTTAAGAAGATAGGAACAGAGAGTCTGTTGCAATAGGAGAACCTATAGATGGCTAGCAAAAGCTTAAGAACAAGAATCATCATAGTCCTTTACATCATTAGCTTTACAATATCTCTTTTCATCTTTTCCGCTTTGATGAGCCGAGTATCTGTGGATGTTGAATGTACAGCTTATTCACAATATACGGTGTCGGGAGGAGATATTTACTATGCTCAGAACATAAAGGGCACAGGCGGTATCTTCAAGATGAATGGCAAGGGCAATGTTTCCAGAATGTTCCTTACAAAGAGCATTGGAGATAAGAGGATCCTTGGAATAACAAATCGTGGGGAAAACATTTATGCTGTGCTGTCTTCTTTTATAGAAGAAAAGGATCCAAATGATCCGGATGCTATCAAATACACTGCAGCTTATCGCATAATCTGTCTTGATAAAAAACTTGCTCTTCAGACCCAGACCCAGAAGTTCATCATTAGTGACGATGAGATGATCAGTGGATTTACCGCTGATGACAAGGCTCTTTTCATAACAACAATAAGCCTGGACGGTCAGAACGTAAGAGTTTACTCAGTTGATGTCAATCAGCTTAAAGACCCTAAAGATGTTGCAACAGATGCTCTTAAAGTATCATCTGTCAGATCAAAAAAAGCTACAGAGGGAAGGTTCTTTGCTGATGCCATCTACACTGCAGAGGGGCTGCTTGTAAGAACTGATAGCGATGTTCCTGCAGGTGCTTTTGCAATTGACCCCTATATTCAGAGCGCAGTTTCAAATATGAAGCTGACAATTGGACAGCTCTTTTCCCTGTATTCAACCTATATCATCTGGTATCTGGCAGGTCTTGCTATCTGGTTCATAGTTCTGTATCTGCTGATCAAGACCTTCGAAAACAGGAACAGGTCTTTCTATTATATTGTTATTGCTGAGGTTACTTTGTTCTTCATCGTGCTCCTTGGTGCAATACAGATAGCAGCAAACCAGGCAGATTCAAGAGCTATTGAGCACTCAAGATTTGGCATCATCTCACTTATCAGCCTTGCTGATGAGGCGGGACTTACTGAAAATCTGGACTACACAGATGATTTTTACAATTCAGACAGATACTTTGAGATTGCTGACAGTCTTGGAGAATTTGTAAAAAGAGAAGGTAATTCTGACATTTTCTATGATGTATTCGTATATAGACTTAGAGATGGAATTGTATGTGCAAGTGGAAGCGGAAGAAACAGACAGACTCTCACTGAAGTTTACGGACAGGACCTTGATGACCTTGCCTCCAATATCTACAGAGGACAGAGATATACAGCAGTAGATACTGAGATTGAGGGACAAAACTACAGAGTTATAGCAGCTGCTGTAGACATTCTTGCTCCTGAGTATGCACTGGTTGGTATCATCAATTCCACAACAACTGATGCATCAGTCGTTGTGGACAACAGGGGAGTGTTCCTTGCCTTCCTGCTCATCTTTGCAGCAGCGAGTGCATTTATAGTTCTTGTATGGTTCCTTCACATGAGAGACATCACAGCCCTGGAGGGCGCTCTTTCAGCTACAGCCCTTGGAGGTGAAATGCCAGAAAAGCCAGTATTTATTGGGCGTGACATCAAGGACATGTGGGACAGCGTTACAGAGATCCACAAGAGGATCGATGAGATCGAATATGCCAAGATAAGGATCCTGGAGGCATACTTTAGATTTGCTCCAAAGAATGTTGAAAAGGTTCTTGGCAAGAAGTCGATCATTGAAGTTAAGAGCGGAGATACCTGCAGCATTCAGGGTACTATCTCAATGATAGGTCTTGACCTGAAGGGCGGAAGGACAATTAAAAAGCTGGATAAGATGATCGAGAACATCGGAGTATACCAGAAGGACCACAACTCCATCATCATTGGTAAGGCTCCTGACCTTTCAAGGCTTCAGCTTCTGTATCTCCAGGACGAAAAACAGTGTGTAAAGTCCTATATTGAGCTGTTTGGTTCAAGCTTTGGACATAGTGATAACACAAGTATTTCAGCTGTGCTGTTCTTTGACAGATCCAAGTTTGGAGTAATTGGAAGTGATGAGGAGTCAACGACCTATATGTACTCTGACAATCAGAATCTCATTACTCAGATCAGCAGGTTTATCACACTTCACGGCCTTGGACTTGTAATAACTGAGACAGTAAAGAGAAGAGAGAACATCAATCTTCCACTTCGTTTTGTAGGTTATGCAGGCAAGGATACAGACGGCAATATGGTCCAGCTCTATGAGGTTTTAGATGTTTATTCCGCTAAAAAGAGAGCTGAGAGGATTTCTACTTTGGACAGATACAATGAGGCACTTCGTCTGTTCTATGAAAAAGACTTCTACATTGCGAGAACCAAGTTCTCAGACATCTTAAAGGAAACACCTGATGATGACCTTGTTAAGTGGTATGTATTCGAAGCTGACAGGTACTTAAATGAGAACGTTGAAGGCGATGCACACAAGATAATCCATCTTTGAGAAAGGGTTTTTAAACCATGGGCGAGGGATTTGGACTTCTTAATATTCTGATCCAGACTATTAAGTCCAAGATGACTGGACTTGTTACCAAGTTCAGACTCTACACAAACTGGAACTTCATAAAGACCAAGATTGTTGTAAGGATCCGAGACTTCTTCGCCAACATGATTGGCGTCAAGCCAAGGAACAAGGAGGACTACTACACCATTGGACGGTGGATGTTCAGTAAGCGCCTCCTGTACGCATTGGTTATTATCGTAGGCGTTCTGAGCATCTGGTACATCTCTTCAGAGACCACTCTTTTCAGAAAGTTTTCTGAAGACGGGATCCAGACCTACAAGTACAACTCAGTCAGACTTCGCACCGCTAAGGGCAGGGTTCGTATAACCGGAAAGAGCGGATACCTGGCTTACGATGGCACAGTAGAAAAGGGATATGTTACTGGTGATGGAACCCTCTACAACAAGGACGGAAATGTAGTTTACAAGGGAGCATTCCTTCAGAACAAATACGAGGGCTTTGGAACGCAGAACTATGACAGTGGAGTCCTTAAGTATAAGGGGGCATTCCATGAAAACCTCTACGAGGGAGACGGTGTTCTCTACAGAGAGGATGGAACTACAGAATATAACGGCGAGTTTTCAGAGGGCATGAAAAATGGCCATGGAACCTTGTTCGACACAGGTGAAAACGAGATCTATGAGGGAACCTTTAGCAGCGACCATATAGCTTACAATGAGCTTCTTGGGAAAACAGTATCTGAGGTTTCGGACTGCTACAAGGCCCACAGGACACTTTTTATGACCCCAACAGAGACTGTTGCCATCATGGATGAGATAGGAGCCCTCTATCACGCCAGGAGCGATGCTGAGTCCCTTGAGGATGAAGAGGTAGTTGATTCAGTATATGTTCTTTCAAATACCTACAACCTTGGAAACGAAGTGGTAGATACTGTTCCGGAGCTCATAGAGGTTTTTGGGGATCCTTCATATGAAGGTAACTCCAATGTGATCCTTCCTGAGGCAGTTGCCATCAACAAGTTAAATGAAAAAGAAAATGCCCTGTTTGGAAAGGTTGACATGGATGTGGAACAGACCTATTCAGACGTGGCAGAAGTAAACAGTTTTGACAGAAAGTATGTAGTTTACATCTATTCCTTTAAGCGAGGAGACGTAATGTACTCCTTCGTCTGCAAGGAAAAGGGTGCAGATTTTGATTTCTATTACATAACAGGAGCAGGAGATGAGAGTGCTTGATCATAAGCAAAAGCTGAATACTGTAAAGAGTATATTTGCAGGTACTCTGGCAGCAGTATGCCTTACTGTAAGCGCTATGCCAATTCAGGCAGAGGCTGTGCTCCCGGCTCAGAAAAAGCTCACCCTTGCTGCAGCAAGGAGGCTTGCTGTTGAAAACTCCACTGAGTATGAAAGCGCTGAGCTGACCATAGAGGCCAAAAAGGCTGCCTATGAAAGTGCTGTCAAGTCTGTAAAGCTAAAAGAGACCAGCATGAAGCAGTTCAGATGGAGCCCCGCTCTTAGCTTTAAATTTCCACAGTCACCCAATCTGGCAGAGGCTTCAGAGTTTAAATTTAAGCCTATTGCCAAACAGTATGAAGTAAGTGTTGCTGAGCACAACTATCAGGACAAGGTCTTTGCAATAAATGAAAAGACCAACAATCTCTACTGCGAGATAGTGGTACTTCAGGAGACCATTGCCTTTAATGAAAGGCGTCTTGAAGCAACCAAGGATGGTCTTGCCAAGAACGAAGCAAGGCTCCGTCTTGGACTTGCCAGTAAGGCTGACGTAGACAAACTTGAAAAGAAAGTCACATCCTTAAACAACAAGGTAGCAGCTGACAGGAGAACCCTGGAGGCGGACCTTAAAAAGCTCACCAAGATGGTGGGTATGGATGTTACAACAGGATATACATTTGAAAAGCCATACATAGAGGCAACCATAGATAGAACTCAGCTCCAGCCCCTTATCCAGTACACAAGGGACAGAGACCAGACCTATTATGAGGCCTGCATCAATGAGTTCTCTGCAAGAACTGAACTCACAACCAATGCAAGTCTCATGAAGCAGCATTACGGCAGTGAATATGGAATGATCGAGTCCTATGTGAGCATAGCTTTAAACGGAGGAGAAGTTAACAAAAAAGCCTTCACCAAGCAGTACAAAGCATTCCTTACTCAGATAGACAGCCACTGGAAGGGCAAAAAGAAGATCTTCTGGTTCCTTAAGCTTCCAAAGATATGGTTTAAGGGAGCCCTTGATGGAACAAGATATATAGAAGACGACGCAACAGTCCTTCAGACCAATGTACTTGACTACGCTTCAGCCCTTAACGACAAGAAGGGCGCAAGAGAAGAACTGGATCAGAGCGTTACTGATGCATTTAATAATTACATTTCCGTTCGTAATTCGTATAAACAGTATATAAAGGACGTTGCAGATGCAGAGGAGAACCTTAAAAAGGACGAAATAAGAAACCGCGCAGGTGAAATGACCTTTGATGAGTACGACTCAGCAATGTCAAGCTTTGAGGAACTTCAGAACAATATGCTGGATTCCATGAAGCTGTATACTACAACACTTTACTCCTTTGACAGGCTTACCTGCGGAGGTATAAGTGCACTCCTTTCGGGAACTGATGCAGATATGAACTCAGCCCAGATAGGAGAGAGCTACATAGAAGAAAATAAGGCTGACGGTGCTTACTATACACTTGAATCCTTAGTAGAAGGAACAATTTTCGAACTGACACTTCATATACCAGATGATTTCCCAGTTACCATAACTGACTATGAACTGTGGATAAACAATATACAGGTTGGAGAAAAAACACCATCAGATAAAAAACTTCGTCATCTTACTCTGGACTATGACACAGTAACTGAAGCTAAGATAAGGGTATTTAATGGAGATGAGTTTATAGATGATGTGATTATCGATCCCACAGTTGAGTCTGGCCCGCTACCTATCAACACAGGATATGACATAAAGAGAGACCTTCCTGGTCAGGTGGGTACATTTAAGGTAGAGCAGAATGAGACCACGGGACTTATGTCACTTACCTTTGAACTTAACAGTGAACTTCCAGAAGTAACAAGCTTTAAGGTTCTAAACGATGAGGGCAAAGCCCTTGGTAAGGATGAGCCTATAGAAATTGACAAACCACTTATATATGTGGAGCTTCTTAGGAAGTCACTTGATGATCTGACAGTAGAGTTTTACGACGAAGCTGGAGATCTTGTAGAAACAGCCAGATTTGATCAGGCCAACAGCGCAGTTATTCGAGAGGATGAGGAATAAATGAAATTTCCAAAGCTTTCCTACGACAAGTTAATAAGAAGAGGCATAGCCATTACTTTATGCGCAGCTACTCTGGCCCTTGTTTTTGGCAAGAGTTTTCAGTCAAGAGCCCTTTTTGATGAAAATAAGGCAATTACCTATCAGACCTTCGCATCAAGGACTACAGTGGAGAATTCAGTTCTCTTTATCGGAACTTATATCATCCACAAAGACGCCCTGACTGATGACCTCTATGAGAAGGCTCAGGATTCAGCTGCTGAGTCAGGTCAGAACAACATGTATTACAAGTCTGAACTGGCTGATGGAAACTGGTTTTTCCTTGATACAGTAGACAATGGCATCAAGGGAATTTCCTCCGAAGGTCTTCCTGAGAGCATCGATACCATCAATCCTTTGTATGTGACCTACTATGTGGGATCTGATGGAGTTTTAAGGGATGCCAAGACCATGGCTGGACTCAATCCTTTTGACATTCCGGATCCTTATAACCTTGCTAATCTTCCGGAGCTTGATCCCATAAGGACCCAGTACACCATGTCAGAGGGAGCAACCAGTATCTCACAGGAGGATTTCTTAAGTAACAGAAACTCCAAGGATTCAGGAAACCTTAGAAGTGATGTTTATTACTACCAGCTATTGTCCACGTTCTTTTCATTAAACCTTAGAGATGCGGCTACAGACAAGTGTGACACACAGCTTGCCAACTTAAATCAGTCCTATATCGCTCTAAAGGATGCAGGAGAAGATGAGAAGGCTGCTATTGTATATGACCTTATGAGTAAGGTAGATGCCACAAGAAGGCTTCTTATCATGGAGAGACTTTCTGAGATGGATGATAACCTCCTAAGTAAGCTCAATGAGTTATCTACCGGCACTTACTATACGCCTTATGGGAACTTCAAGGATTCTTCAGAAGATAAGAACAAGAACAACCTTCCTGACTATATGGTAGAGCTTGAGGATTCCACAAAGGGTGACATGGAATCTTCAATGACTACTAATCCCTTTGTGCTTCAGATGTTTAAGCAGCTTGGCATTGTATCCAATTCCAGCGGCTGGTGGACAGTTCTTGAAGAATACGAAACAGATAAGGAAAAAAGAGCTGAAGAAGCCAACGCGGAAAACGACGACTACGTAAGAGACAAGTCTCCTTCAGAGTATCCTTTCGTACAGGATGCAGCAATCATTGAGGCTATTGGAACAGCAATGGAGAACTGCAACAACAGCTACAACACGTACAGAGCTAAGGCATTAGTTGATTCTGATGATCTCTTGCAGCACTTTATCTATGATTACAGCACTCAGGTCATCGAGCAGACAGTTGGCACCACAGTTGGAGGCCCTATAGAGTTCCTTCAGCATGTCACCAATATAAAAGAAGATAAGATCAGCGACCAGGAAGGGGAGCTTACATATCTTTTAAACACTCTGATACCTATGGCAAGCAGCAGATATACTACATCTTCCAATGCTCAGCCAGGAGAAGCGTATGCGGCTGCTTCTTCAGAAGGAGCTAAAAAGTCCGCCCTGGAAGATCAGAAAGCCGACCAGGAAGCTGACAGAGCAATGCTCCAGTTCCTGATAGAGGCCATGAGGCAGAGACAGACTGCTGAAACAGCCCTTGAATTTGTAAATGAGAGGATAACCATTACAGAAGGTCTTCTGTCAGCACTTCCTGATGGAGAGTACAGAACCTATTCAGCATCATCTGTTCAGGCCCACATTGTATGGCTCAAGGAAGAAGCCCAGAAGATCATTGATTCCGATGAATCCTTAAGATCCAAGCTGGCTGAGCTCCTTGCAAGGAAGAATGCTCTTCAGGATAAAAGAGATGGCTGCCTTGATAACAATGACCTGGCAGGAGCCAAGAAATATGATGCACTGATCGCAGCAGTTGATCAGGACATTGCAAGGGAAATCGCAGGCGGTGCAAGCGGCAGCCAGGACAATCTGGCAGACAAACTGGTAGATAAGGCACTTTCAAAGCTGGCAGATGATGCCAATGCAGATCTTTCCGGTATTGCTGATGCACTTGCAGAACTTGGAGAGGACGACAAACTTGATGCCCTTGCTGATAAGGCTGAGGCTTCCGGAGCAGGAGCTGATA
The DNA here is from genome assembly GCA_015056565.1 of Butyrivibrio sp. Classification (GTDB taxonomy): domain Bacteria; phylum Bacillota; class Clostridia; order Lachnospirales; family Lachnospiraceae; genus Butyrivibrio. The sequence continues at coordinate 89,848 of SVGB01000001.1, read as the reverse complement.
CCCTTGCAGGTATAAGCGATGCCAAGAACAAAGGAAATGGAAATGGCGTTGACTCTGACGCACTCCTTGCTCAGCTGGAAGCTCTTTTCGGAAAGAGCCTTGATGAAATGGACGAGGACGAGCTTGCAGTAGCAGGAGCAACCTGCTCAAGACTTTCAAGATCAGGTATTACTCCGGCAGATTCACTGACTCAGATTATTGTAGGTAAGCTCGTAGATAAAAATAACAGATTTACTTACAGCCAGTACACTGAGAACGCATCCACAGAGTATATCAGCATGGAGACCCTGTCCAACTGTACAGATTTTAGATATTTTTACGATGATTCCAAAGCAATTGCTACCATGACCAAGGGCTCAATCGTATATATATTTAAGAGAGGTTCAGATGAGATGTATAAACAGGATACATCATCTGATGGAGAACCACTTACTGAGAAGGTTGCATACCAGGGAGTGGTATTCCTTGATGAGGATGACACCCAGAACTACTTCAGTTGTGAAGCTGAGTATTGCAACAAGACCAAGTACGCTATCTGTCTTACAGCTCCCAAGCAGGCAGCTGTTAAGGATTACACAGAGAGACTAGAAGAGTTCTTTAAAGAAAACTGATGAAAGGACTTAACCTAAAATGGCTGATTATCCCATTATTGCAGACGTAAGTCAGTTTATAGTTAAGACGCTCAGGGAAAAGATGTGTCCCGAGCCAATACCTTCTCCCAACAACATAGAGATCTCGTCCCCCACTTCACAGGACGTTGACTACCTTGTTGGTGTTTATCTCTATGACATAAGAGAAGAGGCAGAAGTTTCGACCCCAAGGTATATCCAGAAGGGAAGAACACAGATCACGAAACCTCCACGACCATATTCTCTTTATTATATGGTCTTCATCAACGGATCAGGTCAGATGGGCCTTAAAGATCCGGATATGCAGAAAATCATTGGGAAAATAGCGCAGATAGTTAACGACAACAATTCTATCTACCCCAATGAGCTCCAAAACTGGCTCGATGTGCCGGAACCTCCTATTGTACTGTCTCAGGCGAAGATAAGTCTGGAGGAAAAGGAACGGGTGTGGAGGATGGTCAACAAACCCTATCAGATCTCATTATTCTATAGGGCGGCCCCCGTTTACCTTTCAAGCGGCGAGTTTATCAATACTCCTCGCGTAAGCGATGCGAGCTTTGAAATTGGAGTAACCGGCGAAGAAAGGGGGTAAAAATTCTAAGTGACAACAGTGATTTCAGCAAAGTTATCACTAGCGGTAGCTCTCATGGATACTACTACAGGTCGGGGAGTTACTGAACCGGATGTCAGGTTCCTTAGAGATGGCAGGATGATACCTGTCATGCGAAAAGGAGAAGGGCTGTACATCATTGTAAACGAAGGCAGGGAAGACTTTCCCATGCGAATAGAGGTTTACGGGTACGATCCAAAAGACGTCACGGTATGCTATGAACAGCTGGATCCAAGGCTTCCTACGCTTGATGTCTTCCTGATGCCGTCAGAGAAGAACAGGCTTGGAGGATCAGTACTTGAAATATTCGGAACCCTTTCAAAACTGGAATATATCGAGGCGATCAACCTTGAGCGCCCGATAGGTCTTTACCACAGCATGCAGGAGAAAAAAGGTGTTTATACAATGAACCTTTTACCTGTGCGCACAGGAGGTGGATGCAGGCTCGATCAGTTAAGCTATGCGCTTACTGATGAAGCATCAGAGCGCTACGATGTCTTTACTGTAAAAGAGCAGGATGCACCACTTAAGATCATCCTAAGAGATCCTTTCCAAAAGGAGCACAAGCTAAATGATAAGATCTTCCGTATCATTTATGGCAGAGCAGGTCCGGATGGCAAATTCTCACTGAAGGTCAGAGATGACGCAAACTCACTTCCACATATTGTTCGTTTTGGAGTTGGAGGTAAGGAGTACTTCAGAAAAGTAGACTTTCATCTGGAAAAAGGAAAGATCGATCTTTTAAAGGATGCAATAAAGGTAGAGCCTGTAGACCAGAAAGGAGAGGAACAGGATGAGTAATCTGGTAGTAGCAACAGGCACGGCAATGTGCACCATGGGAACGGCTCCTGGACCTATAAAGGTTACCAGTAACCAGAAGGTGTTAGCCAGCGGAAAACCCTGTGCAACCATTCAGGACAGTCAGCCCATGGCATGTGTAGGACCCTTTGGGATGTGCACATCACTTGCTAACCCACAGGTTGCAGCAGCTACAGCAGCGGCTCTTGGAGTATTAACTCCCCAGCCCTGTATACCAGCTCCGGCAGGTACATGGATCCCAACTAAACCCAAGGTACTGATTGGCGGGAAACCGTGCCTTACCAATGACGCTAAGCTGGTATGTGCTTATGCAGGTCAGATTTCAATCACCAATCCAGGACAGGTCAAGGCAACAGCACAGTAAAACAAAAGAAAAGAGGTAAAGTATATGGCAGAGTATTTATCACCAGGCGTATACGTTGAAGAATATGATAACTCTCCACGGAGTATCGAAGGCGTAGGTACAAGTACAGCGGGCTTTATCGGACTGGCAGAGAAAGGACCTTTAGAGGGTGCCCCACTTCTCGTAACCAGCATGAGGAGCTTCAAACAGCAGTTTGGCGGATTCCTTTCCGAGTTTGGCTACGGCGAGTACAGATTCCTTGCAAACAGCGTAGAGCAGTTCTTTGATAATGGCGGAACAAGATGTTATGTAATGCGTGTTGCTCCAAGAGATGCAAAGCCTGCTTCAGCCAAAAAAGGTATCTTAAACGTAACAGCAACCAGCCCAGGAACATGGGGCAACAAGATCCAGGTTATGCTCTCAACCAACAAAAAGCGTAAACTCCAGCTTGTTGAAAAGACAGATGCTGGATTTAAGGCTAAGACTCTTGAGGGCTTCAGAGAAGGCGATCTTGTAGAGTTTGAAGGAACCTTTACCAGAATCAAAACAATATTCGACAGAGAAGTTACTTTCGAGGATGACATCCCAGATGCAGCAGTAGATGCTGATATCATTCCAAAGTCTCTTTTGTACCTGGTATCAATCGACATGACAGTTCGCTACGGCGACGATGTTGAGAACTACTCAGAGCTCTCTGTTAACACACAGTCACCTAAGTACATAGGATCAAGACTTGCTGGTTCAGATATCATCAAGGTTGAGGTATCTAATCAGAAGACTCCTGGAAACCCTGTAGCTGACATCCTTGGTGATGACGTTACAGACGGAGTATTCTTCCTTGAGGGCGGTACAGACGGTTCTGTATCCAAGATCGATCCTTCAACTTACATTGGTGAGGACAACGGCCCTGGCAAGAGAACAGGACTTCAGGCATTCGTAGAGAACAACACAGTCAGCATGCTGGCTATTCCTGGTATCACAATGCCAGAGGTTGTAGTAGCTCTTGTTGGACACTGCGAGAGACTTCGCAGCCGCTTTGCAGTTCTGGATATGCCAAAAGAGATGTACAAGACAGCAGATCTTATTGGCTACAGACAGATGGTAGATTCCACATACTGTGCAATGTATCATCCATGGATCCAGGTATTTGACAGATCCTCCAACAAGTCTGATTACATTCCACCTTCAGGTGCAGTAATGGGCGTTTATTCAAGAACAGATATCGACCGCGGTGTTCATAAGGCACCAGCTAACGAGGTTGTATTCTGTACTGGCCTTTCAGTTAACTATACCAAGGATGAGCAGGATATCCTTAATCCAGAGGGAATCAACCTTATCAGAGCACTTCCCGGACAGGGAATCCGTATCTGGGGCGCAAGAACAGCTTCCAGCAACAGTGCATTTAAGTATGTTAACGTTCGAAGACTCTTTATCTTCGTTGAGGAGAGCATCAAGGCTAATACCAACTGGGTTGTATTTGAGCCTAATGATCCTACCCTCTGGCAGAGAGTTAATCTCACAATCTCCAACTTCCTCGATGGACTTTGGAGAAACGGAATGCTGGCAGGCGATTCAGCTGCTGACAGCTACTTCGTAGAGATCGGACCTTCCACAATGACAAGAGACGACATCATGAACGGAAGACTTATCTGCAACATTGGTATAGCTCCATCTCGTCCTGCAGAGTTTGTAATCTTCAGAGTAACACAGCATACATCTGAAGCAGGCGGCGAAGGCGGAGAAGAATAAAAAATAGAAAGGAGTCATAGAATATGGCTACTGGAGCATATGATAATGGTAAAGGTTCTGCCTATCCATTAACCAAAATGAACTTCCTCGTGACCGTAGATCAGGTTTCGGGAGTTGCAGCTTTTTCTGAGGTAACAGGAATCGAGGCAACAGTTGATGTTATAGAGTTCCGTCAGGGTAATTCAGGTTCACTTGCACCTGTTAAGATCCCAGGACTTGTAAAGCATGGAAATGTTACACTTAAGATGGGCTACATCGTTGACAGTGCATTCAAGACATGGTGCATGGAGTGTGTCAGCGAGATGCGTGGACAGATTCCTCGTTCAAATGTGACCATCGAACTGGTTGATATCAACTCAGGTGCACCTACAGCAGCTCTTACAGCAAACGTTGGTGCAAGACAGTGGACACTTACCAATGCTTGGGTTACTAAGTATCAGGCTCCTGATCTTGATGCTAAGAACTCTGATGTAGCGATCGAGACAGTTGAGATTGCATACGAAGAACTGGTAATCCCTAACTAAAAGTAGAAGTATTTGCTTTTCGGGCGCAGGACAAAAAGTCCTGTGCCCTATAAAGCAAATAAATCGTAAAAAGGTTTAAGGAGGAAAGTATGGAGACTATTTATGATTTTACTCTTCCAAAGGGGTATATTGATGCATCGGGGGAGGTGCACAAACACGGAAGAATGAGACTAGCAACAGCCGGTGATGAAATATCAGCAACAAGGGATCCAAGAGTACTTGCCAATCCCTCATATCTCACAATAGTGATCCTTAGTAAGGTAGTGACAGAGCTTGAAGGGTTGGATGCAGTAACAGCCACCACAATAGAAAAGCTCTTTACTGCCGATTTGGCGTATCTGCAGGACATGTATCAGAGAATCAACGACGTTGAGCCCCCAACAATGACCTGCGTATGTCCTGATTGTGGCAAGACCTTTGAGGTGCCACTAAATTTTACACAGGAGGGCTAAGGCTGTACCCAAAAGATGATCTCTACAGGGAAATGTCTTTTATCTCCTATTACTTCCACTGGGGTGAGGACCAGGTAATGGGGCTTCCCCACGCTGAGAGAAGAAGATGGTGCAGCGAGATCAGCAGTATCAACAAGAGCCTTAATCCCTCTAAGAAGGAAAAAGAAAAGAGTATTTTTGACCTGAAACCAACCAGGTAAAGAGGAAGACACATGCCAAGAAGTTACATATCAGTTGAAGATGGTAAAACCACCATAAAGACCACAGAAGACGGCGCTTTTAGCGGTAGTGCTTTTGAGGCTTCGGTCCTTGGTAATACAGATTTTGATGCCATCAATAATCCCATAACAGCTTTTAACTTCGTACTTGAGGTTGAAGGTGTGTATTTTCTGCCCATAAAATCTGTAAGAGCTTTTACCAAGGAAAATGAATTTGAGTATATCAGAGAAGGTGGTCTTAATGACTACGTTCATTTAAAGCGTAAGCCTATTTCAAAACCTTTTACCTTTCAGATTGAGAGATACGTTGGAACAGAGAGGTTTCTGGACCCTCTGGCCAATGGAACAGAACTTTTATTGCCTCTTGTCCTTTATGTATACAGGCATAAAGCCAGGTCAGGTCTCACTCAGTCTGCACCTGAGTGGCCTGCAAGAGTTTATACTTTTACCGGATGTACTGTAATGAGTAAAGAGTATGGAGGGCTGGATGCTGAAAAGTCCGGTCTCTTGACAGAGACAACAACCATTGCCTACAGAGAACTCGTTGTGCTCACCAATCCGTTCCAGGCAGGTTCCGAGGCTGAAGAATGGAATCCTAAAAAGGATCCAAGTCTCTACAAGACAAGCGGACCTGGCGCCTTAACCAAGTATGCGGCCACAAGCCCTAATGACAAGGAAGATTCAGGTACTTACTGGTATGAATGGGTCAATGAAGACAATGTGACCCAGATGAGGATGAAGGACGATGCAGCATATCCTTTTCGAAGTGCTGCATGGGATGGAGATCCTAAAAACAGTAAGCGTCCTAAAAAAGCTGGGCCCGATAAACTTGGAGAGACTTACGAACAGGGAACAGTTGATGGTAAGCAGACACTTGTCAGAAAAGATTCATCAGACTTTAACAGACCTGCCTACAGTTTTGCAGATGATGGCAGCAAGCCCAAGTATGCGCAGCAGAGCCCTGTGGATATGAACACCGGTGAAAAGATCTATGACAAGGATGCAAAGGGCAATGTTAAGAGAATAGATCACGCTGAGAATAATAAGCCTGAGTGGACAGGAGCCAAGGATACCAAGGTTGCATGGGCAGCACAGGCCGCTCCGGACAAGGCTGGAAATACCTATTCCGTTACCAAGAAAGACGGCAACAAGGTCGTAAAGAGAAAAGACTCCGGACAGTTTAATGCAGGAGCCTACAATATCAGTAAAGACAAGAGCAAGAATAAGAGAGCCCAGGTAAGCTCAATTGACAAGAATGCTGCATCTCCAATCTACAAACAGGAGAAGGGACATACAGTAAGAAAAGACAATTCAGACGTAAACAAGGGTGCTTACAACATAGCCAAGGATAGAAATGTATCCAGGTACGCCAATGAGGCGAAAAATTCCATGGCCAGACCAGAGGCAGGACCTGCTTACTCCATAGGAGAAGACGGATCTACTGCAAGATACGCCCAGGAAGCTTCCACAAGCCACGATAAGCCAGAGGCTCGCGCACCATACAAGATCTCTGATGGAAGTGCACCTAAGTACGCAGCCAGATCTCCTAAGGATGGTCAGAAGGCCGAGGCAAAACAGCCATACAAGATAGGAGACGGATCGGCAGCCAAGTATGCAACCAAGTCCCCCAAGGACAGTGAAAAGCCAGAGGCAAGAGGGCCATACAAGATATCCGATGGAAGCAAGGCCCAATTTGCAGCAACATCCCCTAAGGACGGCGAAAAGCCCGAGGCCAGGGATCCATACTCCATCAAGGCAGACGGTGCAAAGCCCAAGTATGCAGTGCCATCACCCACCAACAAACCACTGCAGACACCTGTCACTTGGCCACCGACCCGCAGAGCACTTATGGCGGAGAACCTTAAGAAATAAATATTTAGTTAAGGATAGATATTAAATGTTAACGATTTCGGCACCTATAGAGGTGAAAGCGAAAAGTACATACATTAGAGATCCTGAGGCGTTCTATCATAGGATTATAGGGAATTACAGTCTTATGGAGAACAGGATTGATGAGGAGGATCTGCTGCATATAGCGTCTACTCCACCTGAGATATATGTTCAGGAAGGGGAGGGGATGACAAGTATACTTCAGTACAGTGAGAGGAATGAGACCAATCTTAATAAGGTGGATATTCTCAATAATGTGCTGAATAGGATTGTGGCAAGTGCAGATGTGAATCTTACCTATCAGGACAGGGTTTTTATAACAGACGCGTTGTACAAGCTTGGTGTTAAGGATGACAGAAGGTTTATGAAGGCCTTCTATCAGATAGCAGAGGAAACCAAGAATACTAATACACTTATCAATCTGTACCTCGAGAGAGGCGGTGAGCTGAGAGAGCTTATTGAGGAGGTAGAGACCAGGGAAAGAGAGCTGGTCAGCTCTACAGAAAAGACTACTGAGACCCAGAGAGAGAATTACCTCTACAATAAAGTGCTGGACAGGTTAAATACAGGAGCTATTTACCAGATAGTTTCTAACTTTAACAGGACAGTTGAGAACAACAACATCGATGCAAGCGAGTATTCAATTGCTGATCAGAGTTATACAGCCCAGCATATACTTCTGTCAGTGCTTAGGGAAAGGGCAGGAGTTGGAACTGAGAACCTGGTGTTCCTCAATGAGAATACTTATGAGGAGACCATAGAGAACGAGGAGAACCTTGGAGGATCTGTTAAGAATGAGATCACCGCAGCAGTCCTTATGGATATGGTAAAGAATATTTACCATACGGGATTTGACAGGTTCTACACCAACAATCAGACATTTTACAGGTTTGAGGATACGTTCTTTAAATCCTCAGACAAGACCTTCTTAAGGCTTGTTGGTGGAAGCACAGAGAACTATTTCACAGAGAATATTGAAAGCGAAAACTACTACACAGAAAACAACAGGCTTACTTCCAGTGAGATAGAGCTTCTTGAAACCAGGACTGAGGGCGAGATGAGCCAGGAGGAGATCCAAAGGCTTACAGAGACAGTAAATGCCATCAATGTCCAGAATGAGCAAAGGCGTATTGAATACATGCAGGTTGTTGAGGAACTCAAAAGCAGGCAGGAGCCTCAAAAACCAGAAGAGGGACTTAAGCAGACCAGAAGGGATGCAGTCCTTGCTCTTACGGAACCACAAAAACTCATGGAAAAGCTTGAAGAGAGAGCTCAAAGGCGTGACAAAAGAAGAAGAGAAGTTCTTACTGAACTTCGAAACATCATACCTGACCAGTCCATGGAAGTATATCAGCTTCTTGAACAGTACTATGAAGGTGACAGCAGTGTTGTGAACAACTTTGTCAGAAGAGCTGATGTGGGAGAACTCATCTATGACATTAACGATGTGGAGAATCCAAGGACAGAGACAGTAGTTGTACAAGCTCCTGAAGCTATGGAAGATAGCGCCATAGAAAGTCTTAGACAGATCCGGGCAGCAAGGGAAGAAGAGCAGATAAAACAGCTGGATGAAAGGGCAAGGAGAATGCCCGTTGAAACAGTTCACAGACTCAATGAAACCCTGACAGCTGAGGATATTACAGAGCAGCTAAACACCATGGAGAGCAACATCAAAAAGAATATCAAAAAAGATGTTGAGACCCAGATAATAGAAGAAAATCATGTTACTAACAAAACATCTGTAGTGACTGGTGAGACAGAGGTCAATCATTTAACAGCAAGAGATGTACAGACTCTTGTAGAAAACGGCTTAAAGAGCCATATGACTACAATAAGCAATCAGGTTATCAATAAACTTGAGAGGCAGATGAAGAATGAAAAGATGAGACGTGGCTATTAGCCTTCGTTTGAGAAAGGAGGATGATATATGGATGCATTATCAAGCCTTGGATCTAACTTTGGAAGCAGTGCAAAGGGCATGTTTTCTGAGAATGTCGGAGAAAAGGCACTATTATATATCTATCTGATCGATCTGTCTGGTAATAATGACACCACACTTTTGGATCTTAGTGGCAGCAAGAGCTTTACAGATGAGATCAATAATTTAAACAAGCTGCAAAAGACCCTTATGAATAAAACAAAAGGAAAACTGAGCCTGTCATCAATTGCAAGCGGAATAAGTAATGCGGTCTCAGATCAGATCGACGCCTTAAAGCCCGGAGCAAACAGCCCTGACAAGATAGGAACTGTTGACGGTGATTTTGTTAAATTCAAAGTGCAGTATAATCCGGCAACCATGAGGCTTTACTCTGTAAATGGTAAGGTCCAGTCCAGGAGAGGCCAGGATAGCATCGATGAGTTGAAGGTCTACAATTTCTCCGGAAAGAGTAAGCTCTCCTTTGATCTTATCTTTGATGATTGTGACAATATGAATGCCTTTGGACTTAATGAGGCAGCCAATGTCAATATGACTTCACTTGTCAATAAAGGCCTTAGTGCATGGTCCAGCGGAGGACTGACCCATAGTGTCAGAAAAAGGATGGACGCTATAATGTCACTGCTTTCATCTTCAGCTACGCAGCAGGTGGTGTTTTTCTGGTCAAACATGGTATTCAGGGGCACTATCACTGACGTTGGCAACAAGTTTACCATGTTCAATCCGGAAGGTAATCCTATAAGAGGAGAGATGCACCTTGAGATTACCCAGGACAGGCAGTTTAAAGATCTTAAATACGATGAGACCTATTGGGAAAATGCCTTCAAAAAGTGCTTCAAAGCCAAATCAGGCCTTGCAGGCCTTGCCGGAGGTCAGTCACTTATGAATAAGGTAACCAATAATAACCTTATCAATCTTAGTTTATAAACGGAGTAGAACTTATGCCACTTAACCCTGATGCCAAAACGGGTATTGGCTCTGCGCTTAAGAATGGAGCAGCATCCCTGGCAGGCTTTAATCAAAAAGCTATAATTGAAATTGCAGATTTTTCTGACCTTAAGCTGGTAGAAAAGAATGCACAAAAACCAAGCTCAGGTGTGGGATTTGGTGGTCTTGGCGGCCTTAATCTTGACATTGGATTTAATCTTGATGCCGTCAAGAAGTTTGCATCAGCTATCGGACTTGCCGGTGATGATACTTTTGAGCTTTATGGAAATGTTAAAAAGTTCAGAATGGAATGTCAGTTCAATCCAAATGAACTTAACATCAGCGGCTACGGTGGTGAGGAAATCCCTACCCAGAAATTCGCGGCAGCAGAAGAAAAAAAAGATAGACAAGAGGGCGGAGATGAAGAAAAAAAGAAGAAGGGCACCAGAAACGGATCAACAATGGCTGCTGCATCAACGCGTATAGATATGAACTTCAGGATTGCTTTTGATAAGTCCAATCCACAGGATGCTTTTTTCTCAGACAAGTTTACTCTTTCCCAGACAAACATCGGAAAGGGACTTTTAAGAGGAGGGCTCAAGGCAGCAGGCAAATCTTCTAACTCAGTTCAGCCGGAGGTGGAAGCTCTGACTGCCATAGTAAGAAACGAAAAGAGACGACTTGTAAGATTTGCATGGGGAGATATGTCCTATGAAGGAGTACTTAACAGCGTAAATGCAGAGTATGTGATGTTTAATACAAATGGTGAACCCTGCAGAGCTTTTGTTTCTATTGGTATGGTTCTCTACGATGCAGATGTAGCTGGAGCTAATACAGATATTTGGCAGGATGAGTACATGGCTGATTTCTACAAATTGAAATCAGGACTTATTTCCCTTAAGCCTAGCATATAAAGGAATTTGACAGATGGCATCTATTGATCTTGAACAACTATATACCAAATATGAAGGCTATTACTATCCGCAGGTAAAAGTTTATCTTGGTGGCTATGATCCCACAGAGATAAAAAAGCTAAGTCTTGTTCCGGTGGATTTCAGCGTAGAACTCACCAGTGACTATAAGGCCAGCATAGCTACTTTTTCCCTGCTTGGGGTCTATGAAGTAAATTTAGGCTACTTTATAACCTATGATCTAAAACCTCTTATTTCTCTTGGAACTGATGTCAAGATCCTCATGGGACATGCATCTGAGGTCACGGAGGTCTTTAAAGGCTATGTTGCAGGAGTGGATTTTGTATATAACAGTGATTCGCCATCAGAGTCATCCATAAGACTTACATGCCTTGATATCAAAGGCGTGATGATGGCCAATACCTACAGTAAAAGACTTAAGGCCAACTATTATTCTGATGCAGTAAAAGAGATATTTGATTCGCAGGTTTATCAGAACCTGAAAAACAGCGGAGTAGTGGACAGTATATCCGTGGCTGATACTCCTGACAAGCCTCCGGGAGGAGTACCTGCAGGAGCAGGTCCAGGTGCTCCGGACATCAGGATAGAGATGGCTGCAGAATCAGATTATGACTTTGTGGTAAAGGCTGCAAAGAGATTCAACTTTGAGTTCTTTTCCATAGGCGGCAACGTGGTATTTAGAAAGGCTAAGCTAAACACCTCAGTGCTTGGAAGAATAGTCCCTCATGCAAGTATCATTTCCTTTGATATTGGCTATGACATCACGGGAGTTGTAGGACAAGTTCGGGTAAGGACTATGGATGTAGGAAAAGGCAACAAGATAGAGGCTAAATTGAAGAATAACGGCAAGTTTTCCTTAGGCTCCAAGGCAAAGCCACTAGTTACAAGCCAGCAGTACGTTTACATAGACTCTGCGATAGAGAGCCAGGCAGACGCCGATAACAGGGCAGCTTATATTATGGAGGATATGTCCTACAGGCTGGGAAAACTGACCATGACACTTTGCGGGATCCCGGAGTTTGTTCCCGGAAGATTCATCTCCTTAGTGGGATTTGGGGATGGTGCTTCCAACACCTTCTACATCACTGATGTGATCCATGAGTATTACGCAGGTGGACAATACACTACCACTATTCTGGCAAAGGCAGCCACCTTATAAATAACAACCAGGGAGAGACAATATGCCATTTTTTGACATTGTAGACGATGTAGCCCGTCATCAGAACGAAAGAAGTGATATGGGCGATAACAGAATAAGCGGAGTCATGGTGTGTGAGGTGGTCAAGAACTATGATCAGGAAAGACAGGGCTTTGTACAGGTCAACATAAGCACCAGAGACTACGATGAAAACAGGCTTGTATGGGCCAGAATGGCGCTTCCCTATGGCGGCAGCAAATGGGGTGAGTACTTCTATCCTGAGGTGGGAGATCAGGTCATTGTAGTATTTGAACAGGGCAATATAGAAAGACCCTTTGTCATAGGTTCAGTTCCAAAAGCTAATTCAGGATTTATGAAGAAAGCTTTTGATGAAAAGAACCAGATAAAGCGTATTACCACCAGAAATGGCAACACCATTGATATCATCGATAAATCTGAGGGGGATGGAGACAAAGACAAGATAACCATTACCACCTCTAAAGGAAATCATAAGCTTGAGCTTGATAATGAAAAGAAAAAGATACTCATTTCTGATAAAGAGGGTGAGAACAAAATAGAAATGAAGACCGAAAACGGTCAGATGGAGATAGTTGCCAAGCAGAAACTCACCATAAAGGTTGGAGACAACATCAAGATGATCATGAACGGAAGTAATGGAACAGTTACTTTGGAGGCACAGAAGTTCAAGATCGACACTTCCGATACCACAGAAGTAAAAGCCAACAACAGGATAAATGTTGAAGGCGGAAACGTGACCGTAGCCGGAAACTCAATGCTGAAACTAAAGAGCAGCGGACCGGTATCAGTTGAGGGAACACCAATCAAGCTTGGATGATCAGGAGATTAGCATGGAACAGACTTTTTTAGGAACAGGGGTTACCTTTCCTCCGCAAATAGATCCTGCTACAGGCAGGTTTAAAATGAGTAGTGGCCCGCAGAGTGTCAAGGAGTCCATATATCTTATCCTTATGACGCAGGTAACTGAACGACTCACAAGGCCGAATTTTGGTACTGAGACAGCTTCATACGTCTTCATGGATGTATCACTTACAGAGCTGACAATCATGCGAAGGGACCTTACAGACAGCATACTCCGTCAGGAACCAAGAGTCAGCACAGTTGACATAACTACAGATATGCAGGCACAGCAGGGATACATAATGATCAGTATCGACTACACCCTTGCAGATACCAATCAGAGAGACAATCTGGTATTCCCGTTCTATCTGAATGCAGAGCCGGAACCTTCTGAAGAAGAGGAATATTTTGAACCCGAAATTATTGAGGTGGGAGATATCGACTGATGACAAATGCCTTTAAGCCCTTAAGTGCTGGGGATATTGAGAACAGAATAGAAGAGCTTAGAAAGAGCTATGCACCTGAGTGGAAGTTTGACAGGGATAACCCTGATGCAGGTAGCGTGATAGCCCAGATCTTTGCCCGTCAACTGGAAGAAAACAACAGGCTCATGAGTCAGATGCCAGAGCGCTATCACATGGAGTTTGTCAACATGCTGGACGCAAACCTGCGCCCTGCACAGCCAGCAGCCAGTATGGTCATCTTTAACTATGACGGTGGAACCATAATGGGAACCCAGATTCCCAAGGGCACCAGACTTACGGCAGATTCTGCTGACACGGACTCAGGACTTATTGTCTATGAGACTGAGCGAAACATCTATGTGACAGATTCTGAGATAGAGGCAGTCTTTATGACCGACGCTGAGGAGGGAACTCTGTCTCCTGTTTTTGGAGACTTCGATGTTCCACAGATCATCTCAGGAGAGATAAGAACTGATGCTGAGGAAGAAGAATCATCACTGTTTGCAGAGGAAGAAACGGAAGATATAGGGCTTGGACTTTCCAGGCATGTTCCGCCATTTACACTCTTTGGCGAAAAGGAAAATCTTGGCAGAAGCATTCTTATCATGTATGAGCAGAGGCTCTTTGACGGTGTTGATGAGCCTATCTACATAAGGCTTGAAGGCGCAGAAGAAGTGATAAACAGGGTTCAGAGCGGTGAACTTACCTTTAAGTACTATACAAAAAATGGATTTGAAACCTTTAAGAGTGTAAAGCTCATGGAGGATGGCTTCACTTTTATGCTGATCAAGGACAAAGAGTCCCAGAAGACCACCATTGGTGAGAAAGAGTACTCTGTAGTGATCCTTGAAGAGAATAAGGTGATGATCGATTCTCTTGAAGTCCAGAATATCCTGCTTTCAGCAGGTGGCAATTCCAAAGCTCCTGAATATGTTGGAGATGGAAGTCAGGAACTGGAGCCGGGCAAATTTGATCCTTTTACTGATGAACTTGCAGTATTTAACGAGTGCTACATTGGCCATGATTCAAGCTTTTCAAAAGCAGGAGCAAGGATAAGTCTTGATTTTAAGGTTACTTACCATGAAAACCAGGTCAGGGTCACAGCTGAGGAGGAAGAGGCTGAGCTTTTGGTCATCAAGAGAAAGCCCAAGAAAACTCCCTATGACACTCCTGCACAGGTCAAGGTTGATGAGATCATAATCGAGTATTTCAACGGAATTGGCTGGAAGAAACTAAAATGCGACACAGAGTATGGCGGACTGTTTGAAGCCTGCGAAGAGGGTGACTACAAGCTCTCCTTCATATGTCCTGAGGACTGGCAAAGCTCTGAGTCAGGACCATATTCAGGAAGGTGCTTAAGGATCAGGATAACCAAGTCAGCAAACTGCTATATCCGCCCTGCGATCCACACCTATCCTACCATTGAGAATCTTAAGATCGCATACAGCTATGAGGGCCGCTATACAGCTCCAGGCAGACTTGAAAGAATAGCCGGCACAAGGAAAGAAGATATAACAGCATGTCTTTTCTCAGATAAGTCCTTTACTGTCCTATCTGGAAACGAATATGCTGAGGATGCGATCTATATAGGCTTTGATAAAAAGCTTACAGAGGGACCTGTAAGTATTTACTTCCAGCTCTCTGACAACAATAACCAGAATGGTGTTAAGGTCAAGCTTGAATATATAGGTGCAAATGGCTTTACTGAGATGCGCTTTACAGATCTTACAGAGGACTTTACAAGGTCTGGAACACTTATGTTTTTGCCACCTGCAGATATGCAGGATGCGACTATCGAGGGGAAAAAGCTCTTTTGGCTAAGGCTCTCAAGAGCTAAGAAGCAAAAGGGCACTGATAAAGATGCATTTCTTCCCAAAATTGTCAGGATGTGCCTCAATGCAGTGGTTGTTACCAACGTTCAGACCAGTGATGAAGGTGACTACTACATAGAAGATGTTATTCCAAACGCCAGTGTTTCACTGGGAAGAGATAACATTTTAGATGCTGAGGTCTGGGTCAATGAAGTTGGCTATACCCGCAAGGAGGAGATGGATTATCTTCTTGAGAATTTCCCTGAAAGGGCAAGAGCTGAATATGACTTCCTTGGCAGGGTATCAGCTTTTTACGTGTTGTGGGATGAAGTGGACAGCTTTGACAGAGCTCCCCACAGAAGGTGCTACCGCATCGACAGGATGACCGGTAAGATCCATTTCTCCGACGGATACAAGTGTGACATGCCAAGAGTGACCACAGATGTGGCCTTTAAGGCAAGGATCAGATCCACTGACGGAGAAAAGGGCAACCTGGGAGAGGGTGAGATCACAAACTTTATCGGAGCTGCACCCTATATTGAATCCGTATTTAACCCCATAAGAGCCCACGGCGGATCCAATCTTGAGACCATAGATCATGCACTGGACAGATGCGCAGGCATTATGCACTCAAGATACAGACTCATATCAGAGACTGACTATATCAGATTCTGCAAAGAGTTTTCGGACAGCATTGACAGGACAAGCATAGTGACAGGACAGCTCATTGACGGTTCAAAAAATCCGGCAGACATTTCAGTTGTACTCCTTATGAAAGACTATGCGGATGGTGCTTTCTCTTTTCACAGGATAGCAGCTCTTTTGCAAAAAGAGATGTTGGAAAACTGCGAACTGACTGTATCTGCCAACAATCTTCACATTGTTGAGCCTATCTTTGTTGATATCTCAGTAAATGTGTGGGCAATGGTAATGGATATGGACGACGCCTTTGAGGTGCAGAACGAAGTTAAGTCAGTACTGTCTGATTATCTGGACCCTGTAAGAAGCGGGGGCTCAGATGGATGGGATATTGGAACCCTTCCAAAGGAAACCCAGATACTGATGAAGCTTGGAGTAATGAGATCCAAGGCTGTTATTCAGAGGATCACCATGATAGGCCACTACGTTGATGCAGATGGCGAGCATGAGCTTGATACCAAGGATATAGATATTACTCCGTTTATGGTTCCAAGAAACGGAGAGCATAAGGTAATAATCACTAACAAGTAAGGACAAGACTAAAATGCTAAGTGTTGATGAACTACAAAGCAGAACCTATGAAGAGAGAATGGAGGATGTGCTCAGAGAGCTTCCTATAAGATCATCTGAGTGGACCAACTACAATCCTTCTGACCCTGGAATAACGATCCTGGAGAACATGACGGCTTTTTCGGCTCTTCAGGGTGCAGAGATCGTGTCACTTAGCTACAGAGCCAAGATGGCACTGCTTAAGATGGCTGGTTTTGTCCCAAAGAGGGGCAAGTGCGCAAAGGTCCTTCTGTCATCGGACCAGCTGCCAGGGCCCTATACTCTTAAGTCAGGAGAGAGATTTCATTTAGGAGATCTGGTATTTGAGATTTCAAGGCCGACTTTAGTAGGTGCATCCCGCATCATAGGAATATTTGCAAAAGAAAATGATGAATTCAGGGATATTTCTTTTTGCCTGGATAAAGAGATATCGGTTCCAGCAAGGGTATTTGGAGAGGAGCCCCAGGAAGGCAATTCATTATATCTTGTGTTTGACAAAAAGCCTGACGATCTAAGGGAGCTCATCCTTTATATCAAGGCAGTTGAGAGCAGTCACAGAAACAAGACCGAGGACAGAACAGAGCATATCTTTGCAGATGTTGAGTGGGAAGTTTATACAGAAGCTGGCTTTGTCAAAGTTAACGCAAGGGATTTTACCTCTGCCTTTGTAGCAAGCGGAGAAGTCAGGATCTCGCTTCCGGAACAGAAATGCGCAGTATGTAATGAAACACCTGTTGAAGGCTATTGCGTAAGAGCTACATTAAAAAGAGCTGAGTACGACATTATCCCCAAGATCACCAACATCTATGGACCGCTTTTTGAAGTGTGGCAGAGGGATACAAAAGCTTTTTCCCAGACCTATAACAAGAATGACAAGATTTCTATAGATTCACCCATTGGCAAGGACGTATATTACCTTGTATTTGGAAAGGAAAAGAAGGGATCTTCCTACAGAAGATATGAGCTTGTAAACAGCGCTTATGATCAGGGAAGATACTGCTACTATGAGAACACAAAAGGTGGCATCAATGTTACTTTTAGCCAGGAAGACTTTGGATATGCGCCAATAAAATGTAAAGACTGCGTCAGAGTCATTATATATGGCGAGGATGTGATGCGCAGATACAACGTTGGAAAGGTCATAGGGTACGATGACCAGGAAATCAGTATTCCTGGAAACAATATAGTTCACGAGACATTCTTCCTGATTGCCAGAAGAAAGGATGAAGAGGGCTTTATCTACGACTTTGTAAGACCTGAGAAGAAGGACGATGGAGCACTTTACTATCACCTTCTGGAGGGTGAAGGCAAGATCGTGATCGAAGATCCCGGCGATTTTATTGATGCTGACCTGTTTATGGGAAGCGTTGCCGTAACTGGAGGTCCAAGAGGAAACATTGGCGCTGGTAATATGCTTAGCGTTGATGACGAAAACGTAGAGGATGGTTTCTATAATCCTGCAGAAGGCCAGGGAGGATGCTATAGAGAAAAGCTTGAAGAAGTAAGAGCGCGTTTCCTTACGGACATGAGAACCCCATACAGGGCTGTAACAGCAGGGGATTATGAGTATATTGTAAAGAGCACCCCAGGACTTTGCATCAAGAAGGCCAAGGCGGTAATGGATGAGAGCAAGAACATGGTCAGGGTGGCAGTTTTGCCGGATTCTGATGAGAAGTTCCCAAAACTCTCAAGGATCTACTCAGACAAGATCACCGAAAGACTTAAAGAGAGGCGCCTTATCACCTCTGAGTTTGAAGTAATAAGACCAAGTTTTGCAGCAATTGGCGTAAAGGGTACAGTTTATGTAAAAAGACATTACTCCGACTGCAAGCGCCAGATCGAGGACAGGATCCGCGCAAAGCTTGATTACATCAATTCTGAAAAGAACTTTGGCGACAGGCTCATGTTTGAAGATGTGTTCCACGCTATTGAGGACCTGCCTTGTGTTGAGTATGTCTATGATCTGTCACTTCACTCTGAGAATGGCAAGCTGGCCCAGATGAAGGAATATGATATCTATCCAAGATTTGACTGCTTGTGTTATCCGGGAGAGATCAGTCTTGAGCTTGTAACATCCGATAAGTAATTTAGGAGCAGACCAAAATATGGCTAACGACATATGGTATACCATCAAGAATAACAGAATAAAGCAGGGCTACATCGAAGGCTTTAACGTCTTTGACAGCAACAGGCTTGAGCTTGATGAGACAAAAAGGGATCATTTTGTATTCCTTCGTCCTATTGACGGAGTAAATGACGATTCTCACTGGGGCAGGCTTTCATGCGACCTCCTTTTGTCGGAAGAAATAGTGTGTTATATTTATGTTATAGCATCAAATACACTAGATATTGTGATTGGCGAGGGAGAAAGCGTCCATCTTGATGATGTTTTATTTGGAAAAGAGATGGAGACCTACAAAAAGGTTTCTCTGCTCATGAACCTTGGAGCAAAGAGGTTTGTCAACAACAATGACTTCCTGCTCTATGACTTTAAGGGAAGATATCTCTTTGTGGCCATAGAGATGCTTGGAACAGGCAAGGCATCCATTGGAAATATCAGAGTTGGTGTCAGGGGCGATAACTTTATGGGAGCATTTCCGGAAGTCTATCGTCAGGAAAACAGCTTTTTCCACAGATATCTGTCAATCTTTTCAAGTATCTACAACGACATCAGTGAACAAAATGACAAGCTGTACGAGATGCTGGATCTGGATAAGTGTTCACCAGAGCTTCTTGAGATGTACGGTTCCTGGTTCGGAATCGATCTTAGAGGTGGATTCTTATCTGAGGATGTGCTTAGGACAATAGTCAAAGAAGCATATCAGCTAAACCGAATGAAGGGTACCAGGAAAGTCATTGAGAGGATCCTTGAAATAATGCTGGGGGATGATGCAGTTCTTTTGGAAAACAGACGGCAGGACGGCGGGATATTTGATGTGACCATTCTTGTTAATCGCAAGCTCACAGAGGAACTGCGGCATCAGCTGACGTTCCTTCTGAATCAGTTTAAGCCCATAAGGACCAACATACGTCTCCTTCAAATGGAGAAAGAAGCAGTCATGGATGGCAACAGTTATCTTGATATGAATGCCACTATTCCTGCAGAGAAGCATGTTGTGCTTGATGAAGAAGCCCTTTATGACGGTGCTATTACACTTTTGTAAGTACTTAGGAGAAATACGGAAATGACAATTGACGAAAGCAGAAGCGATGATAAGCTTCAACTCAATCTTCATGGCAAGATTGATGCAGTATCCAGTCCGGAACTGCAAAATGAAGTTTTGAAGGCGTTTCAGAAATGCCCAAATGTAATACTTAATTTTGCGGATGTTCCTTACATCTCCAGTGCAGGACTCAGGGCTCTTTTGATAGGGCAAAAGACCGCAGGCTCTAAGGGTGGTAAGTTCCTTATCATCAATGCAAGTGATGCTGTAGTGGAAGTGTTCAGGGTGACAGGACTTCAGAAGGTGCTGACCATACAATGATATCTTTTTCTCACGTGACTAAAAAGTATGAAAATGAAGACGGCAAGGTTTTAGTCTATGAGGATTTCTCCGAGGAGATCGGAAAAGGGGAATTTGTGGTCCTTACTGGAGAAAGTGGATCAGGTAAGACCACGCTTATAAAGATGCTGCTTAAAGAGACTGAGCCTGACAGCGGAACTATCTTTGTGGACGGCAAGGACATCAGTAAGATCGGCCGCAAGGACATTCCTTTTTACAGGCGCAGTATCGGCGTTTTGTTCCAGGACTTTAGGCTGATACAAGAGAGCAGTGTCTATGACAATCTCATGTCAGCAATCCTGGCCACAGGAGGTTCATATAAAGAAGCAGAAAAGAAGATCGTGGATGTTCTTACAATGCTGGGGATAGACGCTCTTCACAAAAGGTTTCCCAAACAGATGAGCGGCGGAGAGCAGCAAAAGGTCTGCCTTGCCAGGGCCATCATCAATAATCCGGGGATACTTTTAGTGGATGAGCCAACTGGAAACCTTGATCCATCTTCCAGCGCAGAGATAAACAGACTTTTAGATGTGGTAAACGGCCAGGGCATCACGATAGTGATGGCAACCCATGATATTGCGGCAGCAGAAAGGCCTGGACGCAGACGGATCGATCTTGATAATTTGGTAAAAGCATAAATATTGAATCTATTATTCTTTAGGGGGAAAGTACATAGATGACCAAGAACCAGAAAATCTCACTAGTAGCAGCTTGTATCTTTTATGTTCTGACAATTGTAGGATTTTTCTTCTTCAGTCTTACGCTGATAGTTCTGCTATTTTTAGGCTTTTCATTGTCAATTGCATATTTTTCAATGCAGTGCTATCAAAGACATAACGACTACACGGGAGCTGAGCATTTGCAGCAGGAAATAGGGATGCTTACAGCAGAAAAAGAACAGCTCTCAAAAGACTATGAGACTCTTGTTTCAGAAAAGGATAAGGCCATTGAAGAGAGCAGCCAGAGAGCTGATGAGCTTGAAAAAGAGCTTGAAGTTGTCAAGGCTGATTTTGAGAAGTACAAAGAGGAAAACAAGGAAAACAGCGAAAAAAATGCTGCCTCTGTTAAAAATGAATTTGAAAGCCTTCTTCCTCCTGAGGAGGATGATGATGCAGCCAACGTCGACATCATCGAGATTGCAAGAAGGGCTATAAAAGAGCTTGAGGAAGCTGCCCACAAGGCAGGTCTTAGGGTCAATATATCAAGTGCCTCTGACAGGCTGATGGTACATGCATCGGCCAAGAGGCTTCTTATCATGTTTAGGAATATTATAGATAACTCCATCAAGTACATGCAGAAAGAGGGTACGCTTGTAATCACAATTTCTGCCATTGAGGATGATATCTTTATTGTTCTTAAGGATACTGGTAAGGGTCTTCCTGAGAATGAGACCAAGCATATCTTTGAGCTTAATTACCAGGGATCCAACAGGATCAGTGGAAACGGACTTGGACTTACTCAGGCCAAGGCCATTGTAGAACACTACGGCGGAACAATTTATGCCCGCAGCCCACAGGGCAACGGAATGGGGATCTATATCCAGCTGCCAACCACTTGATCAAGGGTGATGGTGGGCAAAAGTCCGGTTTGGCGGGCCAGTGGCATAAGTTGCCATTTTTGCTCTGTTAAACCGAGCACTCCGTTAAGCCCAGAGCAGCAATCTCTGCGCGCAAAGGCGCTTGAGATTACTTGGTCTTAACTTCGTGGTTTAAAATCACAAAAATGTCAACTTATGCCACTGGTCCGCCAAACCGGACTTTTGCCCTACCATCACATACTTATACATCTACTTTCTATTAAGGGGGAAAGAATGAGAGACAACCAAAGGATATTTTATTTCCTAATGACGTTCTTTACTGTTGTTGCTTTAGGATCGTTACTGTTTTTATCGCAGACCGGATCAGCATTTAACAGGACCAACAAGTCATTGGGAGCTGAGACTGCAGTTCTTAAGCAGTCAATCATAAATAACAACGAAACTGTGACTGAAGAGGTGGCAGAGGAACCTGCTGCTGAGCCTCCGGTAGTTGAGGATACAATGGCTTCAATTGCAGAGGCATCAGTAGAGCCAGAACCGGAAGTGGTTCAGGAACCAGAACCTGAGCCAGAACCGGAGCCTGAGCCACAGATAAGGTATTTTTCTTATAAGGTTGACACCTCGGTTACTATCTTAAGACTTAGGGAATCACCTTCAGAGTTTTCAGAGGTTATTGCCAAGCTTGCCAAGGGAAGCACTGGATATGTGATCCAACCGGGCAACCAGTGGTGCAAAGTTGTTTCAGCAAAAGGAAATACTGGTTACTGTTCTACTGACTATCTCATTCTTACCGAGATGACCAGAGAAGAGTTTCCTGAGGAATACAGGGAAGAGGTTGTTGCACCGGAAGATTCTCTTTCAGCACCTTTTGAGAGCCATATAGCTAACAGAGATACATTTGGCATGAATGAAGTGGCAGAGGGAACTGAGGAAGCTTCTGCAGAGGCGTCTACTGAAGTTTCTGAAGGGGCAGGAACTGAGACAGATTCGTCACAGATCAGCACAGAGCCTGATAATGGCTAAGCAGAGGTAAGTGATATGCGCAAGTTTGTTGATGAAATGATGGCCGGTGAGAGGGAAAAAGAAAAAAACAGAAAGGCCAGGATCCAGAATGAAGAGAAGGATATCGACAGTGAAGAGGGTGAAGAGACCTACATGTACGATATCCGAAAACCCATGGCGTTCATCAACGAAGGAGAGCATGGAGTATTTGATATAACTAAACAGACTGGCCTTAATACTGCGAAAAGCGTATTTGATAAAGGGGCAGTTTTTAAAACCTGATAGATTTATTCATATCGACAACATGAGGGGCGTAAGATATGGGAAGTTATGAGCAGGATAGAAACGGCAAGCCGTTTAGGGACTATACCGAGTACATGCAGTACATGTTTGACTGCGTAAACGGTTGTCTCGACACATATATTTCCAAAATGAAGGTCACCTTTGCCAACGGCGAGGGTGGTTATAAGAACGTGCTTTATCCTGATATTGAGCTGGCTGGAGACGCCTGTAAGAACAGACTACAGGCATCCTACAAGGAGAGATTCGGAGGCGGAGAGTCTTCTGGATCATCTTCCGATGAAGCTGACAGTGATGACAATATTACAGATGAAGATGCACAGGACGCTGAGGATCTCTTTGGAGGCCTCTTTGGATCGGATGATGACAGCAGTTCTGACAGCGACGGTGATGACAACATCGATGATGATCTGATGCGGCTGCTTGGCAATTTCGCATCTGAAAATCCCGTAGATGAAGAGGAAGAGTCAGAGACGGAAGTTTGGGACGAGATTGACAAGGATACCAAGATTCCGGTTCTTGAGAGACTTCGCATAATAGATGAGAGAGCAGAGCTTACACTGGCTGAGGGCATTGAGCTTCCATTTTATGAGCTGTGTAAGCGTCTTAAGTTTGAGCAGTTTACCAAGTTCTGTTTTGCCTGCGGAATCCTTTCTTCAACTCAGACTGATTACGCCGGCGTTTTCCATATCATCAACGAAAACAGTATGCTTTCTGCGCCTACAATCGAGTCTGCAGCCAAGGTCTTTTATGGCTCAGAGTTTTCCATAACTGGCGCATATGGTGACATGAGTGCCTGCCTTGAGCAACTCCTTCCGGTGCTTCCTCTGCAGGTACAGGGCAGTATGCCTTTTTCAACAGTTGTTTCCCCAGACAAGAGAATAATCGACTTCCTGTTCGGTAGAAATCCTCTTCTTCTTGATGAGAATTACGACCGATTTATCAGCATGCTCACAGATGATAAAGAACTTGATCCTGTTATGGCCAACGAGGGAAGACTTGAAGCTATGAAGACTTCCTACGGCGATGGCGTAAGGATCTTTTATTACTACGGTGATGACGGCAGCGGAAGAAAGTTCTTCGTTAAGCACTTCTGCAAAGAAAAGGGCCTTAAGGCCATCGCCATCAACTGTAAGAAGCTGTTTAACTATGACTATCAGTTCGTAGACAGAGCCCTTTGGTCTGTTACAAGAGAGTGTATCCTTGCAAAGGCCTGCTGCTGTCTTACAGAGCTCACCTATAGAGACGAGGAAAAAGAGAAGTTCTTCGGATATATGGATCTTGCTTTTAGTAAGCTCACTGAAAAAGACATCCTGGTATTTGCCATGAGTAAGCTCTACATCGACTTTAGAGAAGTAACAAAAATGGCATTTACAGATCTTGAACTTCCAACACCAACTACAACTGAGAGACTTACCTGCTGGCAGTACTTTGCAAAGGGTTATGACCTTGCGGAAGATGTGGATCTTCTTGAAATGTCTACGAAGTTCCTGTTCACGGCTGGTAAGGTTCACGACGCCCTTGTTAAGGCGAAAGCTCTTTCCAACATGGACAAGGAAGACAAGATATCAAGAGGCAACCTCTTTAAGGGATGCTACGCGCAGATGTCCTCTGAGCTGTCCCAGAAGGCAACCAGAGTTGAAGCTAAGTTCGGATTTGAAGATATCGTCATGAACGAGAGCCAGAGAGAGACCATCTCTCACGCCATCGAGCAGATGACATACAGGAAACAGGTTTACGAGAACTGGGATTACACCAAGAAATATCCATACGGCCGTGGACTTACGGTTCTTTTGTTCGGTGCTCCTGGTACTGGTAAATCCATGATGGCTCAGGTTATTGCCCATGAGCTTAACCTTGAGCTTTACAGAGTAGATATTTCAAAGGTTGTAGATAAGTACGTCGGTGAGACAGAGAAATCCCTGTCCATGATCTTCAGAGAAGCCAAGAAGTGTAACGTCGTACTGTTCTTCGATGAGTGTGATACGATCTTCGCTAAGCGTTCTGACGACGGTGGTTCAAACCAGGCTTCAGCCAACAACAAGACAGCCCTTCTTCTTCAGGAAATGGAAGCTTACGACGGTGTCTGCGTTCTGGCTACAAACTACAAGCACAACATCGACCCTGCGTTCTTTAGACGTATGAAATATATCGTTGAGTTCCAGTTTCCGGATGTGGATACAAGAGAAATGCTGTGGCGTACCACTATTCCAAAGAGTACACCTCTTGCAGACGACGTGGATATCAGATTCCTTGCTGAGAAGTTCGAGTTCGTTGGTGGTAACATCAAGAACTGTATCCTCAACGCAGCCTTCCTTGCAGCAGCTGACCCTGATGCAAATGGTGAGGTTCACATGAGGCATTACCTCAACGCCATCAAGTATGAGTTCGTTAAGGTTGGTAAGGTCTTCACCAAGTCAGACTTCGAGCCATATGCTGAGGACGTTGGACTTGCGTGATATGCGCATATTTACGCCTTATTGCCGATTGGCGCGATGATTCGTATAAACATATACAGGGTGATAATACATGAAAAGTTTATAGATCGTGCCAATGTATTTGAGGTTCATTTTATCCGATATATATAAGTGAAACAGGAAATGCTGTGGCGGGCAAGTTGGTACAGGGTAAGTTAGCACAGCTGGGAAATCATATAAATGTCTTCATTTATGTAGTCTTTATATGCCTCAGTTTACTCAAAGTTGCCGGAGAAGACTTTTTTTTCAAGAACCTATTACATAAACGCATATAAAGGAGTGAATTTAGTAAGGTTTTATCTGTGTTTTGTATGGTCATGCATGAAGGTTCTATCAAAAAGGCATATATAGACTGTGGAATAGACACATATTATATGCATTTGCTTTATGAGGGGAAATATTATGAAATTGAGAAAACAGTTTAGTAATCTAAAGAAAGGCGCAAAGAAGGTATTCGTAGGAATGCTTGTTTTGTGCCTTATTTCTACTGCCACAGGCATAGGATCTATATTTGCTTATGCGGATGAAGAACATGATCATCTTTATCCTGATAAATGGCAGTATTACGACGATTCTACACATAGAAAGCCTTGTACGATAGAAGAATGTGATAATTATCAGGAAGATACACATTCTTATTCCGACTGGGAACCATATGGTGATGGTCTGGAAAGAAGAGTATGTAGTGAATGCGAACATGAAGAGATTAGAGAGGCTACTACTCCTACTACTACTAATACGCATTCATTTGGGCAGTGGCAGCTAGATCCAAATAATGTAGAACAGCATATTCGCTATTGCCAAGATGATGGCTGTGACGCCTTTGAGACAGCGCGACACAATATCGGTGATTGGACACCAGATCCGGGATCTTGTAAGGAAAAGAGAACTTGTGAATGTGGTTATGTTGCGGAGGAAAGAGATGCTCACGATCTGGTTGACGTAAATCCCGCTGAACCTACTGATCCCTATAACGGATATCATGTGATACAGAGATGTAATAACTGTGATTATGAAGTAACAGAGCAGTGTTCATTTGATGAAAATGGAATCTGCACGAAATGTGGTGAACATCGGGATACAGACGAAGATTCTGCAAACATAACACCCCCAGGTAATGTTACAAGGGGGAGAATGAATAACAATTTGCGTATGCTTTCACTTGCGCCAACTGCAGTTACGGATGGCCTTGTACAAAGCGGAAAAAAATATACAGGAGGCAGCTGGACAGCCTTTGACGTGCCAGTTCCTTTTGAGTATCTGTACCATGAAATTCCATCAGTATATAGTGGGCTTGAATATAATGCAAAAGAACAAGAGTTGATTCATTCAGAAGGTGTTATTAAGGCTGATGACGAGTTGTCATCAGAATATGGTATTACGAATGTATCTGTACAGAATGTTTCAATAAGCCCTAATGAGGTGAAAAATGCCGGGCAATATACAGTTACGTTTGAAGTTCAATATACGTATATTGACGATATTACCTATGCCGCAATAGGAACGTATACAGTATCTATTGCAAAAGCAAACTTCTCAGATGTGGTATTTACTAATGATACTACTAGTTATGTTAATACTTCGCTTTTGCAAGCGCCATATTTTGTACTAAGCTTAGATGGCACTAATCTTTCAAGTAGTGATTATAGTTATAACTATGTAGGGAGCTCTAGTGCATTTAGTACATATCCCGATGTTGGTGAAACTTGTACTATCGAGTTTGCTGGGAGTACCACTAATTTCAACACAAACACTGTTTCAAAGACTATTGTAGTTGAAGATGTTTACCCTACTTATAATGGTAGTACAGCTGAAAAGAGCAGCTATGTTGATCAGGTCACTATAGAACCACCTGCAGGATATAAACTGGCATTGCCAGTTAACGCAACCACACCTTCAGACTTTGTAGATTCTGCGGTTGTATCAGCAACTAAACCCCTTGCAGCCCAGTATTTGTTCTTTAAACATTCTGGTAATAACAAAATAATCCGTAAATCAGTGTCCTTTGTCATAGATAATACTGGAGCTTATACAATTGATAGTTTTGTTGAGACGTATCCAGTATTTAATGATGTAATGACATATACCGGAAATACGCTAAACTTTTTGGCTACAAGTCCAGTGTTAAAGGAAGTACCCAATGTAACAGCGTCCTGGAGATTTGTTGATCAATCTAATAGTACAGATACTAATACACCAGGTGGAGAGCAAATAGGCGAGTATAAATATAAATTCTATGTTGATTTCACACCTAATAACGGAAATTCGCCAGTATCTGTCAGCACCATTTATAAGACCACTATAGTTAAAGATTTTGGACATGATGATATAGCTGCAAATGGTTTCTCAGCTAATGCAAATGATTATCAATCATTGAATTCATCGACCAATATTCTTGATTATTTCAATGTCAAAGACAAAGGCTTTCCAGATGGTGATGCACGGCAACAACTGCAAAGAAATGTAGATTATTCTGTTACAGCTGATAAAACACAAGATTACTATGATGCTGGAACAAGTATCACGTTAACATACACAGGACTTACGACACCTGTATATAACGCTTACTACAGTGGGACAGTCACAAAGGAAATCCCTGTTAGTACTGTAGATGTGAAGCTTAATGGAGCAGCACAAGTAGCAAGATATAACGACAAAGTAGTATTCACAGCTGATGGATATACTATAAATGACAGTAGCGATGGAGTCTTTAATTCAAGCTTTGAGTATGCATTACCTTGTGAGAACCTTACATTGCCCATTTACTTCAAGAAAACAGGTACTAATAGGGTAGTAAGACAAACTATTACAGGATTGAATATTGGACAAGCAGCGGCTATAACAGTACTTTATGATGGCATTGAGGAACTTAAACCATATTACTTTGACACTGTAAGGCTATCTGCTGAGGGCTATTTGGTTTCTCCAGTACAATCGGGCAGATTTGCAGAAAACTATAATCTGGAATATGACGCTAGTAAAACAATGCAGCCGGTTCCGGATTTCAATTTGTACTTTAAAGATAAGAATACAGGAGTAGTTTATACAAAAAAAATCTCTGGAATAAATTTGTATGAATCTCCGTCCATAGATATTTTGTACAACAATGCTGCATTGAAAGAGTGGTATAACTCAAATGTATCAATTTCTGCTGCTGGGTATAAAGTCTCAGATAATTCTTCTTCTGGGTTCTCTAATACCTACTTGATTAGTGGAAATGGAACTATTCAGAAAAAGCTGTATTTTAAGAATAATACAACTGGTTTAGTGTCAGATTTTTTAGTAGTTGTTGCCATCGACAAAACCGCACCAACAGGTGTCATAAACCTTTCAAGTTACAGCAGCGATTCATTCACCACAAAGGATGCTGTTAAGGCTTATACTAATGGATCACAGAAGGCAGCTATTTCAGCATCGGACGCTCTGTCAGGAATTGATTACATTCACTACTATGTATCAGACACTTTCTATGCATCACCGTCTGATGTGAAGGCTGCTATTTCAGAAAAGAGCGGAGCATGGAGAACTTACTCTTCATCCTCACAGCCGGCACTTGTAAAAGATAAGAACAATTACATTTACGCAAAGCTTGTAGATAAGGCTGGCAATGAGACCATCATCTCCCTTGGCAACATCCTTTACGACACCGTAGCTCCTAAGATGACTACAGCCAAGGTCACACCATCAAACACCGACTCATCCAAGTCCTTGATCGGTCTTGCAGGAACTGACAAGCTCAGTGGAATTAACAGGTTTAAGTACATCTTCCAGGAAAAGGAAGAAGGCAAGGAGTATTCCACACCGAGCAAAGATCATATGTTTAACAACGGCGAGATCGTCTATACCTCAAGTGAGCAGGACGGAACGGCGGTTGCAAGTGCAACAATAGATGTTCTTGACGCTGCCAAGACTTATCTTTTCTACTTCATAGCTGTAGACAGAGCTGGAAACATAAGCGATGTCATGACTCAGGAAGTTAAGGGCTCATCAGCATCAAAGAGTGACAGTGGCTCGGGATCAGGCTCAGGCGCTTCAGGTAAGAGTAGTGGAGGTGGAAGTGGCCTTACACCGGCAGCTAATGGTATTGCTGGGAGCGGCTCTGGTTCAGGCTCAAAGGGCGGCTCGGGATCAGGAAGTGGCTCTTCAAGTTCAGCTAAATCCTCTAAGAGCAGCAGTAAAAATCAGAGCGCCCTTGGTGACAAGGACAGAGAGATCAACAGGAATCCTTACATTGCTGAAGCAACTGGCAATGTAAAGATTGGAATCAATGAGACCAGTGGCTGGAACAAGATTGCCAGCGAAGTAAATAAGGCAGATAAAGGCGCAGTCATTGAAGTTGAGATGGCAGGTCTTTCAAATGTATCCAATGAGCTCTTCACCTCCATGAACAACAGAGACGTGCAGGTTAAACTCCTCATGGCTGAAGATGTTGAGTGGGAGATCAAGGGCGAAGAGGTTCCAGATGCCAGAAGTGACATTGACATGGGAGTAAGACTGGGCAGCAGGAATATTCCTGAGCAGATCATTGCAGATGTAGCTGGAACCAATCCTCATGTGGAGTTTTCTATTAACCATAATGGAGACTTTGGATTTGTTGCAACTATAGCAGTGCCTGTAGGTGAGTCCAACAAGGGCATGTACACAACTCTTTACCACTACGACGAGGCAAAGAAAGAACTTGAAGTAGCAGGCGATGGAAGAGTAGATGACAGAGGATATGCTAAGTTCCCTCTTACTCACGCTTCAGATTACACAGTTGTAATAACTCCGGAGAGGATACTTACAGCAGCAGAAACTGATGCACAGACCAATACACTTGTGGGAGCAGAAGCAGAAAGTCAGAGCAGCCAGTATCTTGATGGGGCAAGACTTCGTCTTACAGATCTCTTCAGGATCAAGGGCAGCATGAGGATCTGGCTATTCTTCATAGCTCTCTTAAGTGCAACAATATGCATGGTAATTCTGTATCTGCCAGCACTTCAGTCACGTAACCAAAACGACCAAGGAGACTTATTCTGATGGCTTTTTTGGAAGAAATATCTCCTGCCAACATGCGCTCTTTTGAGCCCTTCATTCCGGAGGCCCTCAAGCAAAAAGCTCTTCTTGAGGATATACATTTTTACGGGATAAGCGAATCAGATGAAGCGGCAGGCTGTATCATTTATGTAGACAAAATAACCGTTGCAGAGATAAGGTACCTTTACATCGTACCTTATCTTCGTGGTACGGGTGCAATGGACCAGGCCCTCATGGAGCTTTTTTACAGTCTTCGTGAAGAGGGCTATACCCATGTGCGCGTTAATTACATACCCGAAGAATTCAGAAATTTTATCACCATTTCAAAGCGTTTTGGGTTTGAGGAAACCAGACTCGACCTGGCCTATTTCAGGTTCAGGGCGGAGGATATCAAAAAGTGCAGGGCGGCTTCTTTTTCTCCCAAGAATATCATGAGGCTCAAGTATCTGCCAGAGGACAAAAAGCAAAAGCTCTTTAAGATCATCGACAAGAACATGACATTTTACAACTATGATCTTACAGCCGAGAGTGATATCCTGCCTTACAGTATGGCATATCTGGAAAACGATGACCCCAAGGGAGCTCTGGTAGTAGAATCCCCAAGACTTACTCTGCTGCCAGCTACAGAGGAAAAGAACACCTTCCCTGATCCCAACGCTTTTGATCTGGTGCTTTTTTTCGTTGGAACAAAGACCATTATGGCTCCGCTATATCTATTGAGCGGACTGTGCAAGGTCATTCAGACAGAGCTAAATGACAATGTGGTTCTTACAGGTTATTTTCAGGAAGGCCATGTTACCAGGCTCATAGAAGGAACGCTTGGAATTAAGGGCTACCATGAAGTTTGTGCTACTTTGGATTTAATGCAGCTGTAAGGAGGTTTTCAAATTGCCACCTGTAATACCAGAAGACGCAACATTAGCGGTTCAAAAAGACAGACAGAAGGACATTTTTGTCAGCCAGAGAAATGAAGACTACCAGGCTAATCTGGATAGATTTACTAATGGTGAAGTTTCTTTTGATGAACACTTTATACGAACTCAGGCAAGAGGCCAGCAGGATTTTTACGGCGAGTATGAACGCAAGTGGAAACAAAAGCCTGATGGTTTTATTGTTGCGCCTCCAATTCAGGTTGAACCAGAGGAAATCAGGCTTAATAACACCAAGCTTTCTTATTGGGACAGAAAAGAGCGGAAAGCGTCAGTAAATGCCAGTTACGATGCCTGGAGCAGGAAGATGGCAGAGTCTTCTGCGTATGGGCTTCGGCTGGAGGACACTCTTTCTGAAGAAGAAATAGCAAAAAAACAGGCTAAGCTATGGAAGAAGCATCCTGATGCAGAACTTAAGCATGAGTATAAGTCTACGTCTTCAACCTTTGATCTTATGAAGAGCACAGCCAGACTTTCTGCCAAGGAGAACGCCAAGAAAGCCCTTGTAAATGAGGCAATGGAAGGCAAGGAGGTAAACCCGCTTTTTAAGCAGTATATGAATCATTTCCTTGCAGTTGCACCTCAGCTGGTAGCGCTAGAGAACGAGGGACCCGGGCAGAATGTGCAGATCACTGAGGCGTCGAAGGAAGCATTTAAGGCCTTCATAGAAAGAGCTATGGAAAATCCTGTTGAGGTTTTAAAGGAGGCGGTATCAGATCATCTTTTCTCCTTCAGACAGATCCAGGACAAGCTTCTTGATAAGAAGGCAATGGCGCAGAAATTCGATGAAGTCAAGGAACTGCGAGACAGATTTAAAGCTATCACAGATCTTTTTACCAAAAGAGATGATGAGATGGGAAAGGCTTTTAAAGAACTGAGTGAAAACCAGGAAGAGGCTCCCCATGATAATATCCTTTTTGCAAAAGCACTGTATCAGAGAATTGACGCTGATATGCGTTTTTGCCTTGAAAACAACAAGATGAAATTCCGCGATAATGGATCTCTTGTTGATAGAAGAGAAACTAAAAATCTTCATATTTCTGTTGATGGAAAGCAGTCAGCCAGTCTTTTAAGGGCGGTAAAAACAAACGCAACACAGGAGCAGCATGATGATGTTGAGAGATACTGGGATCAGAAGTGCAAAAAGCTCCTTATGGATGATAGTTCAAAAGAGACAAAGGCGGATAAGGACTTTGTTGATAACTATCAGATAGCTACTGCCGTTACAGCTATTAAGGATGAAAAGAGAAGTAAGGTAAAAGGCAAAGAAAACAAGGGACTCTTTGATGATCTGTGTGATAATGCGGATCAGATTGCCCTTGCTGTGGCGCAGATAGACAAAGAACTTGCAAGATCAGAGAACATTTTTCAGCAAAAGGCAGCTGAGTTTAAGGCTCGACCTATGGCCAAGGCTCAGCTTGAAAAGTATCTGCAAAAGAGAAAAATCCAGCAGGTAAATCTTCTTGAGAGGGCAGCAGGAATTATGAATGCCCTTAATTATCTTGCCGGAGCTGAGCAGCTTAAGGCTAATGGCCGTCAGGTTCTTGATGAGAACAGGACAGTAAAGAACAAGGTTACTACAGTTACAAGGAATAATACGACTGATGAAGCCTCGGTAAATGAATTTGAACAGGTTGAATATATAAAAGAGGAGATGTTTGGAAAAAAGGAGACTATGGGGCAGCTTTCCCAGAGTGCCTTGTCTTTTAATGACGCAAAGAACAAGCTCCTGGATAAGTTTAATAACAAGGTGGACGGAAGGCTAAAGAATCTCCTTGAGAGAGGAAATGCTGAGCTGATGTTCAATTGTCTTACTGTGCAAAAGATAAATCTGCTTGAGCTAAATTATGAGCAGGTATGTCAGGAACTTGACCGCGCAATTACGGTTGAAGAGTATACAGACACGCTGAGAACCGCCATTAAGAATAACAACAAAAGTACAGATAAACTGTATGCTAAGCTTGACAGAAAAAATCTTGAACAGATGAGTGTTAAGGAGCTTGAGCATTTCATAAGGGACTATAAAAGTCTTCAGAACACGATTTATACAGCTAACAAGCTGCGTAAGATGAAGCCAGGTTCAAGCAACATGACGCTGGATGCACTCCTTAAGAATAACAGAACAGTACAGGATGTGGAAAAAGATAAGAAAAACGACCTTATCACTAATTTTAAGTTCAAGATGATAAGCGATATGGTCAATAAGTACCGTTGGGATTATATTGCAAATGAAGTGCAAGCCGGCAGTTCTGATTCGGAGCTGCTTAGTCCCGCTGAAAAAAGTAAGCTGGGCAAATTAAAGACCGAACAGTCAAGACTTTATTACATCAAGTCTCTTGCATTACAGGCAGATAATCTGCATGGCAAACATTTTGGAGAGCTTGATGAAGCTCTTGATAATGATGAAGCTTTGGCAGAACTTCATTCATCCAGGCATCAAGCTGTTGACCAGCAGATGCAAGAAGAGCTTCATGAAGAGGAATTAAACATCCAGAATGAGTTTGAAGAGTATACCAAGGAGGAGAGAAAGGCACGAAAGAATAAGAAAAACACAGTTCTTGTAAATGATTTTGACGAGAAGGCTGAAGAAGAACGTGTAAGAGATCGCGATTACGTACTGAGAAATAATTATGTAAGGAAGTATGGCAGTGATATACTTCCATACTTCGAACAGGAGATGAACAGGCTTCCTCAGTACGCGGATAACTGCCAAGGCAAGATTGCCGGTGAAGTAGAAAGATTTATGCTGTGTGAAAACTTTGCCGACTTTAAGACGGATGAGGCAGCTCTGGATGAAACATTAAAAGATTCTGCAAAGACAGAGGAAGAAAAGACGCTTTTGTCTATCTTTAGAGAAGCTTACAAAAACCTCAGAACCAGCGGCTATGTGGACAATATTATAAAAAATCTCGTTCCGCAAAAGGCACTTAAGAGTGCAGATATGGACCATATAAATCTGCCTGTTGAACAGGACAACAAAGACTTTATGTGGTTTGTAAATATCTTTAATTCAAGTGTCAAGACCATTGAGGATGTCAAAGACCTAAAGAAATGGTGGGAGATCAGAAATGATTTCTTCAAGGGCGTATATGGACAAGGCTGCGATAAGACTGTTTACCACAAGGGAAAAGCTCTTTTAAATGCAATGGTCGAGATATATGACAAGCAGCAGAGTCAGAAAAAGATCAAGAAAAATGTTGAAAGTATCAGTGGATATGAGAGCAAGGCCAAAAATGAAGTATTTAACCTTAAGGACGGCGACAAGGCTGATACTTATAAGTTTGACCAGCCGCAAAAGGGCAAGAACGGGTGCTGGGCAGCTTCTCATACCTATGTCATGAACACTTATATGAAGATCCATAATATTGAAGGTGAGAAGTTCACTCAGGATAAGTTCAAGGATGAAAGCTTGTTTGCTCCTCATGAGACAGCACGGAAATATATTAAGGATCAGAGTGATGACAATGAAAACTCCATGAGCTTTAATCAGGAAGCTGCTAATATCCAGAGCTTCCTTGCAAAGAAAAAAGACAAGACCGGCAATCCTTATATTACTGCAGATGTGGTTTTAAATACCCTTCCCAAAACTGCAGAGCATCATTTGGTATTTACAAACTTCTATCTGAACGTTGTTGATGAAAAGAAAGATGAGGTTAAGGCAAAACTCTCAGACTATATAATGGACAAGGTTGAAGGGGAACTAAGAAGGACAAAGGTTCCCATGTCTCTTTTGCGAAGTGAACACTACCTGTCTATCGTGGGAGTCGACAGGGCGAAAAAAGAACTCATAACCATGGATTCCATGCATAAGACCAATCTGCAGGAGCCGACAATGGTTCCTATAAGTGACCTTATTGAGATGGATAAGTTTGAGCTTGTTTATCCGGAGAATCTTGAAAAAGAGAATCTTAAGTATCTGTCAGATAAGTTTGGGCTCAAAGACAACCTTTACAATGAAAAGGGTGAAATGAACATGGAGGATAAAGATGTTAAGCAGGCAGAAAAAGACAGCCTTGAAAAGCCCCAGAACATGATTCACAATGCCGGTGTGGAGTTTGAGAGAAAGACAAGGGATTTTGACTTCGAAGAGAATTTCGTGGCGGAGCAGATTTACATGCCAAAGAAACTGACAACGTAAACTGTATAACTTACTGCAAGGTGCTATTTACGCTCCAGGGGGTGAAGTGTGAAAAGAAGGCCGATAATAATAATAAATCTTCTCATTATGGGCTCCATACTGTTTTTTATATTCAGGTATGCAAATGACAAGTCAGCGGAAAGCGCCCATAATTCAATTCGGGCCTTTGAAAAGATGACAATGACCACAAATCAGATCATAGTCAACTACCTTGAAGATGAGCAGCATCTTTGTGATATATGGGCAAACTATGTCAACGGTTCAGCAAAAGATGGCACCCCTATGACTGCTGATGAGGCGATATCTTATATCAGAAAAGCCAAGATATCGCCTGAGATAGAGGGACATCTTATCTTTCTTGACAGTGAAGAAAGATCAGGAATTTCCACAACTGCGAATGTGGCAGATCCTGATGTCTTTACTGTGTCTTACAATAAGATAAACATCTTTGATAATATCGAAAGTGTCAGCGATGAGCCAGATGTTATCAATCTTACAAGAGCATATACAAATCCCATAAACGGAGTGCAATCCATAGCTTTTTTAAAAAATGTGACTGTTCTTGATAATAACGGTGCACTGAAAAAAGGTCTTCTGATGCGCGTAGTTCCTCTTAGCCGTCTTGAGCAGAAGCTTGTTTTCTTAAAAGGAGAGTACGAGAACGTTGAGATAAGTCTCATAGACCAGGAAGGCAATTATGTTGTTCATGGTAAGTCCTTTAAGAACAAAAATTTCTTTGAGTACTACAAGTCTTATAATGAAGCCTCAGCCACGCAATATGATCA
Organism: Butyrivibrio sp.; assembly: GCA_015056565.1. Lineage (GTDB taxonomy): Bacteria > Bacillota > Clostridia > Lachnospirales > Lachnospiraceae > Butyrivibrio. Next base: position 53,592 of record SVGB01000001.1, on the reverse strand, counting down.
TGTGATCAAAGAAATAACGGGTGGAACAGGTACCATGACGATTAAAAATGTTAAGGGTGAGGAATGTGTATTGTCATACACTCCTCTTGAAACCATGAAAACCTGGTCACTACTGGCCTATATACCCATGGATGATCTTGTGGCCAGCAGATCAATTGACTGGCTGCTTCTTGGCATTGCATCCGGTGGCTTTCTGCTTCTTTTAGTTTTCAATTCTATCGTGATGATGAGCTACAACCGAAAGCTTTCAGAGGTTGCACAGCAGGCCAATCAGGCAAATGAAGCCAAATCTTACTTTTTATCCACCATGTCCCATGATATACGTACGCCCATGAATGCAATACTTGGGTTAAACGAAATGGTTATCAGGGATTCCAGGGATGAAGATATCAGAATGTATTCTGAGAGTATAAGAACAGCGGGCAACACTCTTCTTGGCATCATAAATGATATTCTTGATTTCTCCAAGATTGAAGCAGGGAAGATGGAAATAATAAATGTTGACTACAGTTCAGTTTCCCTTCTTAACGACCTTGTAAATATGGTGCAAAAGAAAGCTGAAGACAAGGGGCTTACCTTTAATCTGGTCATTGACAGGAATATTCCTACAGTTCTTAACGGAGATGAGATAAGGATAAAACAGATCATAATCAATATTCTCTCAAATGCAGTAAAATACACTAAGCAGGGACATATAACCTTCTCTGTACAAGCTGATAAAATCGAAGACAGACCGGAAATGATAAGGCTTGGGGTTAGAGTTGAGGATACTGGTGTAGGCATAAAGCCTGAAGATCTTGACAGACTTTTTGTGGCTTTTGAGCGATTTGATGAAAAAACAAACAGAAACATCGAGGGTACAGGACTTGGCATGACAATCGCCCAGAGCTTTCTTGATATGATGGGAAGTCACCTGGAGGTTGAGAGTGAATATGGTAAGGGCTCGGTGTTTTCTTTCGAGATTGAGCAGGTGGTTGTTAAATGGGATCCAATAGGAGATTTTCAGGAAGCCTTTAAGCACTCTCTAACTGAGCGTACACATTATCAGGAAAAATTCACGGCACCTCATGCCAGAGTACTGGTAGTTGATGATACTCCGGTCAATTTGACTGTTTTTGTAAATCTTTTAAGAAATACGCAGCTCCAGATAGATACAGCGGAAAGCGGAGATGAATGTATAGCTCTTTTTATCAATAAGCATTACGATGTAATATTCCTTGACCATATGATGCCTGATAAAGATGGTATAGAGACCCTCAGGGAGATGAAAGCCATAACTGACACTCCGAACAAGGAAACTCCTGTAATCTGTCTTACAGCCAATGCGATATCGGGTATGCGCGAGATGTATACCAAAGCAGGATTTGATGATTATCTGACAAAGCCCATTGATGTTGAGAGACTTGAAACGATGCTGCTTCAATATCTGCCAAAGGGCAAGGTGGCTCCTGCATCTTGCGGCGATGGAACTGATGAATACGTTCTTCCCGACTTTTTATTTAATCTTAAGGAAATTGACGTGGGCTCGGGTCTGACTCATTGTGGCAGCAGTGAATCTTATATGGAAACACTCAGGATGTATTTGGACAGTGCAGAAAGAAATGCTGAAGAAATCGAGAGATATTATTCTGCAAAAGACCTGAAGAACACAACAATAAAGGTTCATGCCCTTAAGAGTACATCCCGCGTAATAGGAGCTCTGGAGCTTGGGGAATTCGCTGCAAGGCTCGAAAAAGCCGGAGACCGCGGAGATGTGGAAACCCTTGATAGAGAGCTGGGAGAACTGATCTCTAAGTACCGGCAGCTGGCAAAAGACCTTGAACCTCTGAGGGAATGCCGTGAGGATAAAGAGGATGACCGTGCACTTATAAGTGATGAGGACCTTAAGGAGGTATTCAGGGCGCTTTTAGAGTTTTGCAACAATTATGACTTTGACAGTGTAGTCAATCTTGTGGAAAACCTTGAAAAGTATAGAATACCGGAGGATGAGGCAACGCGAGTTGACGCTGTAAAAAAAGCAGTGGATAATTATGATTATGAGATGATACCGGCAATTCTTTCCGGAGAAATGAGATAAATATGATAAGCACTGTACTTATAGTAAGCAGTGGATTCGGCTTTATGGCTGAGGCATTGGATAGTAACCTGAAAAAACATGGCTTTATGACTAAGTTTGCTGAGCATAAAGTGCGGGAAATTGAAGAAAAGAAGAAGGATTGCGATATAATCCTGTTGCTTGCCGGAGACTATATTTACAATTCTCCGGAAACACTTGTGTACTTAAAGGATATAACAGTAGATGAGGAACGGCCTCTGTGCGCCATAGGTCACGACGAAGAACTTAAAGAGATCTTTCAGTATATACCACAGGATCATTTTAAAAAGGTCTTTACCCGTCCCTTTGATGCAAAATATATAGCGGAAGAGGTCAAGTACATAGCCAAAGCTGCCGAAGAGATTAAGCAGGGGAAAAGGATCCTTTTGGTGGATGATGATCCGACTTTCCTTAAGATGCTTCAGGGCTGGCTTCGGGATAAATACAACATAACTGCTGTTAAGTCGGGGATGCAGGCTATCACCTACCTTGCCAACCATAGTCCGGACCTGATACTGCTTGATTATGATATGCCTATAACACCAGGCCCCCAGGTCATGGAGATGATAAGGAGTGAGTATAGCGCCAAGGAGATACCCATCATATTTCTTACAGGCAAGTCTGACAGAGAGAGTATCATGAGAGTAATGAAATTGAAACCTCAGGGGTATCTTCTTAAGACTATGCAAAGAGATGATATAGTAGCAACTATTGATAATTATTTTCAAACACACAGATGGGATAATTACTTTTAGTGGGGTGAATGCTTATGAAAAAGACCTTTAGAACTATATTTTCTTTGAGCCTTATAGCGGTATGTCTTTTGCAGGGCTGCGGCGCTAAGGAAAAGGATAAAGAAGGCTTTGTTCCAAGGTATGACAAAGATACAGAGTTTTCACTTACAGTTGCAGGCAGTTATTCCAACTTTGAATCACTGGAAGCAGAGTTTGAGCGTTTTTATGAGTATTATCCCAATGCAAGTCTCCAGTATGTAACGATGGATGATTATAATAATGTTATCTCCAATGCACTGCTAAACAGCGAGCCACCGGACATTTTTACCACCAACACCTGGATGGTGGGGAATGAGAAGTACAGCGGAATGTTTGAGTCATGTGAGGTTATTTCAGACCCCGCCCTTGACATAGATTATTCCTGCATCAGGGAGTCACTTATATGGAATACGGATTCAGGTGATGTTGTCATGCTCCCTATTTTCACCTCGTCCTCCGGGATGCTGGTAAATATGGACATTTTCGAAGAAGAAGGTCTTGAAGTCCCTGGGAACTTTGGAGAACTTGTAGAAGTTTGTAAAAAGCTAAAAAGCTCAGGATATGAATCTCCTGTAATGGGAGCAGATCAGTTCAGCGGGCCGGGGATGTTTAATTGCTTTGCTTATCCGATGTTTGCATATAATGCCATGGAAAGCAGTGATAAAATTGATGCACTGAATGGTTTTGAACCCTCATCAGGAGAGATAATGAGACCATCACTGGAAAGGCTGTATGAATTTGTAAACTCCGATTGCATAGATGTGGAAAAATGTAAGGATGAGATAACTGACGATTATGACTCGGTGATAATGAGATTCTTTGAAGGCGACGTACCAATGATGTTTGCCACGGGGGATGTGGCCTCAGGAACCGCCAAGAGAGAAAGTAAATCTGAGGCCTTTTCAGCACATCCTTTTAAATACAGATTTTTTGTTGCTCCCTCAGGCGATGATGGTGGATATTTTATTAATTCAACCAGTCTGTGTTTTTCTGTCAATAAGCACAGCAAGAATCTGGACATGGCCAATGAGTTCATGCGTTTTCTTATAAACAGAAATGAGCTTAGCAACATGGCAGGATTAAAGCGCCTGATCGCTCCTGTGGATGATCTGTCTTTTGACGATCTTTATTCATCACTTGCAGATATACCAAAAGACAGGAGCTTTAGTGACAAAGAAACCGGCCTTTTGGACCCAGCGGTCCGACAATTCAGGGCTGCTATTTATGCTGTGGGCAATGGAAAAATGTCCGTTGATGAAGCCGTTGCTTCGTATGGGAATATCCCCGAGGAGTAAATATCAGATGAATGAAAGAATTGTTGTTGTCGATGATGATTCCATAATACTTCGAAATGCAGACAGCATTCTGTCTGATAAATATAAGGTGGTCTGCCTTAAGAGCGGCAAGATATTTCTGGATTATATAAAAAAGAATCCTGTTGACCTGCTTCTTTTGGATATAAGAATGCCGGAAATGGATGGCTTTGAGACGTTAAAGGCGCTGAGGGATGTAGAGAAGGAAACAGGCCTTGAGACTACTCCCTGTATCTTCCTTACAGCTAATGATGATGGAGAATCTGAGACCACAGGTCTTTCCCTTGGGGCCAGGGATTTTATCCGTAAGCCGTTTTCTGCTGAGGTGCTAAAGCTTAGGATCGATAATCTTTTAGAGCTTATCAGACTTCAGAAGGATCTCCATCATGAGGTGGAAATCAAGACTGCAGAGCTTGAGAGTCTTTCAGTTCATGTGGTTCAGACACTGGCAGAGACCATTGATGCAAAAGACAGCTATACAAATGGTCATTCTACCCGCGTTGCCATGTATTCAAAGGAAATAGCTAAAAGATATGGATATTCGCATGAACGACAGGAAGAGATTTACATGTTGGGACTGCTTCACGATGTGGGGAAAATCGGTATTCCTGACAGCATTATCAACAAGCCTGGGAGACTTTCTGATGAAGAATATGCTTTGATAAAAGAGCATCCCGCAAAGGGGGCGAAAATACTTTCCACCGTCACTGAAATGCCAAAGCTTGTTACAGGCGCAAGATGGCATCATGAGCGTTATGATGGAAAGGGCTATCCGGATGGCCTTAAGGGTGATGACATACCTGAGGAGGCCAGGATCATCGCTGTTGCTGATGCCTATGATGCCATGACCAGCAACAGGAGCTATCGCGAGATCATCCCAAGAGAACGGGTTATAAGTGAAATAGAAAGGGGTATGGGGACTCAGTTTGACCAGCGTTTCGCAGAAATCATGCTAAAGATGATTGAAGAGGACAAGGACTATACTATGCGCCAGCATTTGCCTGAGTGAATTTGAGCTTTTAAAACTGATAAAGTAAATTGTATAACTTATTGCAAGGTGTTATAATATCCGCATGTTATAACACCTTGCAGATTTTTTTGAGGAGGAATTTTAAGGTATGGAGCGTTACAAGGAAGAATTTATCGAGTTTATGGTGGACAGCAATGTCCTTAAGTTTGGGGAGTTCACACTTAAGAGCGGAAGGAAGTCCCCATTTTTCATGAATGCAGGGGCATATGTCACAGGAACCCAGCTCAAGAAGCTGGGAAGCTATTATGCAAGAGCTATCCATGATACCTTTGGCCTTGAGTTTGATGTATTATTTGGGCCTGCGTATAAGGGTATTCCCCTCTCGGTAGTTACTTCAGTAGCAATAAGTGAACTCTACGGAAGAGAGATAAGATACTGTTCTAACAGAAAAGAGATAAAGGACCACGGCGACAAGGGAATCCTTCTTGGAAGTAAGCTCCGTGACGGAGACAGAGTTCTTATCATTGAGGATGTAACTACTTCCGGCAAGTCAATCGAAGAGACAGTGCCTATCATCCAGGAGCAGGCTGACTGTGATATCGTTGGACTTATGGTTTCCTTAAACAGACAGGAGAAGGGCCAGGATTCAGACATGAGCGCCCTTGATGAGATCAAGGAAAGATACGGCTTTTCTGCTCACTCGATCGTAACTATGGACGATGTTGTTTCATACCTTTATAACAGACCAATTGATGGAGAAGTTCTTTTAACTCCGGATATCAAGAAGGCCATTGACGCTTACTATGCTGAGTACGGCGCAAAGTCATGATTAGTAATTGGAGGGGTTAATAATGGAAGAGCGTACATACAAGGTTCTTGGCGGAACAGGTGCTTTAAACTTAACATTCGGAGTCATCTCTATTGTAGTTGGACTTACAGCAGGGATACTTCTTATCATCAGCGGAGCCAAGCTTCTTGGCAGCAGAAGGAACGTAATTATCTGATCTTATGAAAAAGATTCGCATCAAAAAGTTTGAACCGGTCAGAGACCGATATATGTTTACAGACAACAGACATCCTGAGAAAGGCGTCATGAGCGCCATCTTGGGATGCATATCAGTGACTGCACTTATAGCCGCCGTTGTTTTCACCTACAACGACGGTGGGCAGGCACAGCTTAGATACGCCGCAGCAGCTATGGTTGCGGCCATTTTTTCTGTTGCGGGACTTGTTCTTGGGATCATGTCCAGAATGGAGAAGGACATCTTTAAACTGTTTCCCAATCTTGGAATAGTGCTAAACACACTTTCCATTGCATTTATTATTTTTATTTTAGTGTTAGGACTTAGCTGAGCATGAACAATGAAGAACTTATTTATGAATTTGAAAGTGGAGAGGATGTAGTTAGTGAGAGACTTGAGCTGGCGGCAGAGAGAGTAATTGCCATGCAGGATGAGTCTCTTTCTAATGATAGGTTTGACGACTACTTTAAAAAGACATCTCTTTATATAAAGATGGTCCTTGATACCTACAAGTGGGTGCTTGCAGGGGGACCTGATAAGGATTCTCTTTCTGATCTTCAAAAGAGAAACAAGGCGCTATTTGAGGACATCCTTCCTGAAAACTATAGTGAGAGCTATGGCAACCCTGATGTGGCAGTTGAAAGGCTGGGAAAAGACTACGGACAGCTCCTTGGTGCTCTTTATTTTGAACTTAGGTCCATGATCGGATATGCATTTGAGGGCAAAAAGGAAGAGCTTGTGATCCGCATAGAGCTCTTTTTAGAGATCTACGCAGTGTTTGCAGATGCTGATAAAGCAGGATATCTTCCAAAGGCTGAAGATATCAAAAAGATCATGTACTGGTTCTACAGCGACTATGCTGAAGAAGAGAGAATGGCGAGATTTGGCAGTATCGTGGATCCTGATAACTCTTTCTTTAGGGATATCATTACAAATAGCGACCTAAGAGACCTTCGATATCTCTACAAGTTTGGTGAGTATATCACGGACAATGAGATTGAGACTGCAAGGCATCTTGCTTCTCTTTCCCAGGATGACATAGACAAGATGGCAACTACCTTTACAGAGGGTTACCGCATCGGCTTTGAGACGACCGGTAAGGACATTACCATCAAGAAGACTGCGTCTATTATCTATAACCTTGGCTTTGAACTTATCGTGAAAAAAGCTATCGAGAACCTTAAGGCTATCGATCTTGATGCGACAATCTACAGATCCATAACAAGCACTTTCTACATGGGTGGCAGCGGATCGAGAAATGCCTGCACGGGAGCTGTTCCAAACAAGCAGTTTGATTACGATCACAAGGACGACGAGGGTCTTTTCCTTGATAGTTCGCTGATAAACAGAAGGCTTGAAGCTATCAGGGCAGCAGGAGAGAAGTACAAGGACAGGGCCAGAGTCTTTGGAGGTCCGGCAGTAATAGAGGTGTTTGGCGAAACTCCTTTTTCTCCAGAGCCAAAGGAAAACGCTGTGCATTTAACTCCTGCTCAGAAGAAGATGGTGAGCGAATACAAGATCCAGGCATCTCTTATCCAGAATGAATATATTATAGGAAAAGAAAGAAGCTTTACCATTATCTCTTTTCCAATTCCTGAGATTGGAGAAAACTTCAAGACTATCTTTGATGAGATAGTAAGGATCAACACTCTGGATTACAAGCTCTATCAGACAATTCAGCAAAAGCTTGTGGATGTCCTTGATGAAGCAGAGTACGTGCTTGTTAAGGGAATGGGCGATAATCATACAGATATGAAGGTTTGCCTGCGAGAACTTAATGACAAGTCCAAGGAGACAAACTTCGAGAACTGTGTTGCAGATGTAAATATTCCCGTTGGAGAGGTGTTCACATCTCCAAGGCTTACAGGCACTGAGGGCACGCTTCACGTGACTGGTGTTTATCTCAAGGGACTTTTCTTTAAGAATCTTGAGATCCATTTTAAGGATGGATGCACTACCACCTATAGCTGCAGCAATTTCGAGGATGAAAACGAAAACAAAAAGTACATCGAGGACAACATCCTCTTTAATCACAAGATGCTCCCGATCGGAGAGTTTGCAATAGGAACCAACACCCTGGCATATGTCATTGCAAGGAAGTATGGAATAGAAGATAAGCTTCCAATCCTCATTGCAGAAAAGACAGGACCTCACTTTGCTGTTGGCGATACCTGCTACTCACATGAGGAAGACAATGTGAGCTACAACCCTGATGGGAAGGCTATTGTGGCAAGGGAAAATGAGATCTCCTGCAAGAGAAAAGAAAATCCTCAGGAAGCATACTTTAGCTGTCACACAGATATCACCATTCCATACGATGAACTTGGTGAGATAAGGGCAGTCAGACCTGATGGATCATCTATAGTTATCATCGAAAAGGGAAGATTTGTCCTTGCAGGAACAGAGGAACTTAACGAGCCTTTGGATGAAAACTGTTGATATATGGAATGTTAAATTTTTCGTAAAAAATATGGCACTATATTTAGTATTATGGTATGATATGACCGACTAAATATTGAAATTCACAGCACAAGGCTTTATAGGAGGCACTATGGCACAGGTTGGAATAGTAATGGGAAGTGATTCAGATATGCCAGTTATGAGCAAGGCTGCAGATATTTTGGAGCAGCTTGGCATATCCTATGAGATGAGGATCATCTCTGCACACAGAGAGCCAGATGAGTTCTTTGAATATGCAAGGACTGCAGAGGACAAGGGCTTTAAGGTAATAATTGCAGGCGCTGGAATGGCAGCTCACCTTCCAGGTATGTGCGCAGCTATTTTCCCAATGCCGGTCATCGGTATTCCAATGCACACAACTTCCCTCGGCGGAAGAGATTCACTCTACAGCATAGTGCAGATGCCTTCAGGTATTCCTGTGGCAACCGTGGCTATTAACGGAGGCGCTAATGCAGGCCTTCTTGCTGCCAAGATCCTTGCAACTTCAGATCCTGAGCTTCTTAAAAAACTCAAGGATTACAGCGCATCACTTAAGGATCAGGTAGTAGCCAAGGACAAGAAATTACAGGAAGTTGGCTATAAAAATTACAATTAAATATAGAAACGTATCATTACAAACGTAGTAAGGAAAGGGAGAGCACATGGCACTGGATTACAAAAAGGCGGGAGTTGATATCGAGGCAGGCTACAAGTCTGTTGAACTCATCAAGGGATATGTAAAGGAGACTATGAGACCTGAAGTACTTGGAGGTCTTGGCGGTTTCTCCGGAGCATTTTCCATGAAGGGTATTAAGGACATGGAGGATCCGGTTCTTTTATCCGGAACAGACGGCGTAGGAACCAAGATTAAGCTTGCATTTCTTTTAGATAAACACGACACCATCGGAATCGATGCTGTTGCAATGTGTGTAAACGATGTGGCATGTGCCGGAGGAGAACCTTTATTTTTCCTTGATTATATAGCATGTGGCAAGAATTATCCTGAGAAGATAGCAGCTATAGTCAAGGGAGTAGCTGAGGGCTGCAAGCAGTCTGACTGTGCACTTATTGGCGGCGAGACAGCTGAGCATCCAGGTCTTATGCCTGAGGATGAGTATGACGTGGCAGGATTTACTGTGGGCGTTGTAGACAGGAAGGACATGATCGACGGCTCTGCCATTAAGGACGGAGATGTTCTTATCGGCGTTGCTTCTAGTGGTGTTCATTCAAACGGCTTTTCGCTTGTAAGAAAGGTCTTTGATATGACCAGGGAGAGCCTTGAAACTTACTATGATGAACTTGGAATGACTCTTGGTGAGTGCCTTTTAACACCAACCAGGATTTATGTACATATGATGAAGTCTCTTAAGAATGCAGGAGTTAAGGTTAAAGGCTGCAGCCACATTACAGGTGGTGGTTTCTACGAGAACATCCCAAGAATGCTCCCTGACGGTATCAAGGCTGTTGTTGAAAAAGACAGCTATGATGTCCCACCTATCTTTAAGCTCATGCAGAAGAAGGGCCAGATTGAAGATAAGATGATGTACAACACCTACAATATGGGTCTTGGAATGGTCCTTGCAGTTGACCCGGCTGACGTAGATGCAGCACTTAAGGCTATCGAGGCAGCAGGCGACAAGGCATGGGTAGTTGGAAAAGCAGCAAGCGGTGAAAAGGGTGTAGAGCTGGTATGAAGATAGCAGTACTTGTTTCTGGAGGCGGAACCAACCTTCAGGCAATAATTGATGGTATAGATAACGGAACTATCACTAATACAGAAATTTGCCTTGTGTATTCCAATAACCCTGGGGCCTATGCTCTTGAGAGGGCTAAAAAGGCTGGAATACCAAGTGATTGCAAATCTCCCAAGGACTACGAAAACAGAGAGTCTTTTAATGAAGCTCTTTTACAGACGCTGGTGGATGCTGATCCGGATCTTATAGTACTGGCTGGATGCCTTGTGGTGATTCCAAAGATCGTTGTTAAGAGATTTCAGGGAAGGATCATCAACATCCATCCATCCCTTATCCCATCATTTTGCGGAACGGGATATTATGGACTTAAGGTTCATGAGAAGGCTCTTGAAAGGGGCGTAAGGGTTTCTGGTGCCACTGTTCATTTTGTTGATGAGGGCACTGACACAGGACCTATCATTCTTCAGAAACCTGTGATGATAAGAGATGACGACACTGCGAAGTCACTTCAGCAGCGCATCATGGAGCAGGCTGAGTGGAAGATACTTCCAAAGGCTATCGATCTTATTGCCAATGGCAAGGTTAAGATCACAGATGGCCATGTAGTGATTGATGGTTATGATGACAAGGTTCTTTCAGAACTATAAATGGGGATAATTGAGGAAAGAGGCTAGGTATGAAAGTTTTGATCGTTGGTGGAGGCGGAAGAGAGCATGCAATTGCTGAGGCTGTTTCCAGGAGCAAGAAGGTATCCAAGATTTACTGTGCACCAGGTAATGGTGGAATTGCGGAGCTTGCTGAGTGCGTTCCAATAACTCCAATGGAGTTTGATAAACTTGTTGCTTTTGCAAAAGAGAAAGAGATCGATCTTACAATTGTTGGAATGGACGATCCACTTGTTGGTGGTATTGTTGATGCCTTTGAGGCAGAGGGTCTCAGGGTATTTGGACCACGTAAGAACGCAGCAATCCTTGAGGGAAGCAAGGCTTTTTCCAAGGATCTTATGAAAAAGTATGGCATTCCTACAGCTGCTTACGAAACATTTGATGATCCTGCAAAGGCTATTTCATACCTTGAGAGTGCCAAGTTCCCAATTGTATTAAAGGCAGACGGACTGGCTCTTGGAAAGGGCGTGCTTATCTGCAACGACCTTGATGAAGCTAAGGCCGGCGTTAAAGAGATCATGGAAGATAAGAAATTTGGCTCAGCTGGTAACCACATGGTTATCGAAGAGTTCATGACTGGCCGCGAAGTATCAGTTCTTTCTTTTGTTGATGGCAAGACCTACAAGCTCATGAGCAGCGCTCAGGACCACAAGAGAGCTGGAGATGGAGATACAGGACTTAACACTGGTGGTATGGGTAACTTTTCGCCAAGTCCTTTCTATACAGAAGAAGTAGATAAGTTCTGCAGAGAGCACATCTATGGCAAGACCGTTGAGGCTATGGCAAAAGAAGGCAGAGAGTTTAAGGGAGTTATCTTCTTTGGACTTATGCTTACCAAGGATGGCCCTAAGGTACTTGAGTACAATGCAAGATTTGGAGATCCGGAAGCTCAGGTGGTGCTTCCAAGGCTTAAGACTGATATAATTGACGTTTGCAATGCTTGTATAGATGGAACACTTGGAAGTCTTGATCTTGATTTTGAGGACAAGGCTGCTGTGTGCGTTGTGCTTGCAAGTGATGGCTATCCACTTAGCTATGAAAAGGGCAAGCTCATAAGAGGCCTTGATAATTTCAAGGGCAAGGAAGGCTACTATTGTTTCCACGCTGGCACCAAGGCTACTCCTGAAGGAATAGTGACAAATGGTGGCAGAGTACTTGGCATAACAGCTAAGGGTGACACTCTGAAAGAGGCTCGTGCAAAAGCATACGAGGCTACAGAGTGGGTAGACTTTGACAATAAATATATGCGCCATGATATTGGTAAGGCGATCGACGAAACGGAGGAGTAGGATATGAAAAATCTAAGAAAGAGAGTAATGTCACTTGGGCTGTCTGTTATAGTTTCAGCGGCTGTTTTCGTATCAGCAAGCCTTTCAGCTTATGCTTATACTGAGACTACTGGTACAGTCAGTCAGGATAATGTAAAGGTACGTGAATCTGCCAGCACAACTTCCACTCAGGTGTCAAGCCTTAAAAAAGGCAATACAATTGAAATTGTGGATGAGGCTACAGATGCTTCCGGATATGTGTGGTACAAGATCCGTGTTAACAAGAGCGAGTATGGATATGTAAGAAGTGATCTTGTTGAGAAGAAAGGTGGCTCTTCATCATCATCTTCATCTTCATCAACAACATCTAATGAAACCAAGTCTAACGAAGCAGCGGCTGAGCAGCTTCCAGCAACTACTGCAACAGCTGTTGATGCCAAAAGCGCAACCATTACAGAAGAGAGCGTTAATGTTCGTGAGGGTGCTGGCACCAAGTACAATTCAGTAGGTAAGGTTACCAAGGGCGAAACAGTTACGATCACTGGAGAAGCTACAGACACAGACAATAAGACCTGGTATCAGGTTACATTTGGAAGCAATAGCAAGACAGGTTATATCAGATCAGATCTTTTAGAGGTAAGTGAAGCTGCACCAGAAGAAACTACAGAAGGTGGTGAAGGTGCTGAGGGGGCAGAAGGCGAAGGAGAAGTTGCAGAAGCTCCAGAAGAGACTGAATCTCAGGAAGAGAGTAGCGAACCTGCAGTTACAAGCGAAGCTGGTGATGGTCACTATTCACTTGTATATCTGACAGATGAGGAGAGCGGAGAACCTATCTGGTACCTCTATGATAATGTGGAGGGCTACAGGGTTAAGGTCAATGAACTTATCGATGCCGCTAAGAGCAGCGATGAAGTTAACAAGCTTATTAAGACAAACAACAACTTCAAGACAATCCTTATAATTCTTGCTGTAGTGATCGCAGCACTGGTTATCGGACTTATCATTATGGCTCTTAAGCTCAGAGATTCCCTCTACTATGAGGATGAAGACGATGAGCCGGAATATGACCGTTATGCGCAGCAGAGAAGAAGAGCAAGACCTGATGACGATGAGGAAGAGGATGAGCGTCCAGCAAGGCGTGTAAGACCATCTGAAGAGAGAACAGTAAGACCAAACCGCGAGGAAGACCCCAGGGCCGCAAGAGCAGCAAGAGCGCCTAGAAGAGATGAAGAGGCTTCTGAGAGACCTGTAAGAAACAGAAGAGCAGCGGATGATGGGGAGGATGAGCGTCAGGTAAGACCTTCAAGACCTGCCAGAAGAGATGAAGATGACAGACCAGTAAGACCAAGAAGACCTGAAGGAGATCCAGAAGGCAGACGAAGCTACCGCGATTCTGACGCCGAGGAACCCAAAAAAGAAGCTCCAAAACGCAGAGCCAAAAACTTTATTGGTGATGAAGACGATTTTGAATTTGAGTTCCTGGACCTGGACGATGACAAGTAAATAAACCATCATAAAAACAAGAATGATCAGTTTATTAGGCTGATCATTCTTGTTTTTTACTAACAATTAATAAAATTTTAAGCCAATTGCTAAACGCATAAATGTTAAAATGTTATTAATATCTAAATAACATGGAGGTGGAAGATGTTTTCAGTACGTGGAATTAAATTCAAATATTTTATAGCAGTATTTTCAGCTGTCATATTTATTTTTGGTGTGTATATCACTTTTTTTCAGTCACGGGGCTTTATACAGACGCAGGGATCCATCATAGACGTTGAGGAGGATACCACCGGTGATGATCCTACTTATTGGGCTACTGTGGAATATTCAGTTGATGGCGTAACATACACAGACAGGGCACAGGAGGCTGTAGGCGCCGATTCTCTTGGGAAAACTGTCACCATTTTATATAACCCTGATAATCCTGCAGAGTTCCATATTAAAAGCTGGATGAGCATTTATGCCATGGTAGTAGGCGGAGTTCTTTTACTAATTGTAATTGTTTCCAGCATAATTGGAGGCAAGGATAAAAAAGAGATAAAAAAGCTTCAGGAAGAAGGAGGTTATACCGGATATGCTCCTTCAGTAAAGGGCGATGAAAGAGAACTGTACTTTCTTACTGATCTTGGTACTGCAAAATATGGGCATCGTATTGAAGATGGAAACAGGAAGGTGCTCTATGAAGCCAAAATGAGCAAATTCTCTTTAGCTAATGCTTATAAATTTGACTTTATAGACCATGAGCATGGAACTACCACATCACATCTTGTGGGACACGAAGAGGAGTCACAATGGAGCTCGATCATACTGGATAACCATAGCACCTTTGAGTTTGATGGTGTCGATGTATGGAAGCATCTTAAGGAAAATGGTATATCTGTCGATACAAGTTATACAGCTGGAGACGCTACAATTGTTGGGATGAAATATGTTATTTCCCGTGATGGAGTAGAGATTGCGCGGGCTGAGCAGACAAGCCAATATCCTCATGAAGATGATGCAGCAGATCATAAATTGGCAGCTGCGATACCTGTTGATGGATTCTATCGTTTGTGGACCAAGGAGCAGAATCTGGACCTTTTGTTTGTAACACTTCTTGCTTTTGCGCGTTCCAAGGCAGCTGATGACAAGGGTGGCAGCAACGGAGCTATACTGGGAACTCTTAAAAATCTGCAAGGAAAATAATTGAGGTAGCAGGCAATGAAAAGATTTATACGTTTTTTGGCAGCAGTTTTGACAGCGATATTTTTGTCAACTTCAGCCATGGCATCCAATTATTCTTTAATTGTTTCCATGGCAGCTGAACAAGCTGCATTAAAAGATATTTCAAATCTTTTTCCTGTCGGAATAACCCTTTATTCTGACAGCTTTCCAGGAATGCATGTCTTGTATAACTCTAAGGAAAGCTATGTAATAAAGGAAGGCAAGAATGAAATAAACCTTGAAATCAAGGTGACAGATGACAAGCTTGCCAGGAAAAGTCTGCCTGCCCTTAATACAATTTTTGGAAAGGTTATTATTCCTTCAAAGAAAGGTGACATAGCGTATACAAAGGCGCAGGTTACAGGTGTAGCAACAGAGCGCTATGAGCAGCTTATCCTAAAGACGGGGAATCGTTCCTTACTCGAACTTATTAAGGGGCTTGCTTCTCCAAATGCCGAGGAGGCCATAAGTACATATGCCAGCTTTCTGATGAAAATGTCTGAAGTTGTGCAGTTCATGGAAAATGCTGTGGCCACTAAGGAGGATGTCAGCAGCGACGAGTTTGCAGCAAGTGAAGACAAGCAAAGTGAAGATAAACAATATGATGCTGGAAGTGATAGTAAGGCAGCTTCCGATGATGTTCCCAGTGTAAGGGACTATTTTAACCGCACCATCCTTATCTATCTTGATGGTACGAATCTTGAAACAGATGGGGAGTGTGGGACAGGAAATCTGCTGGACCTTTTAAGGTCTGATATACCTGAGGAAATTAAGGTTTATATCGTTACTGGCGGAACTAAAAAATGGCATATGAATGATCCCTCTACTTACAGGGATTATGTGAAAAATATGCTTTATCCCGATAAAGATGAGGATAAGCTGAGTAATGCAGAAAAAGCCAGAATATCGGGTATGACTGATGACCTTCTTAAAAAGTACGGAACTAATATCAGTGGACTTCAGCTGTGGGAAGTTGTTAAAACTGAAGGATACAACAGGATGGTCAATCGCCAGACCTATGTAAGTCAGTATATTACAGATCCTCAGTTCTTTTCACGTATTATAGATTATGGCGCAGCCTATGCTCCATGTGATGATTATGACCTTATATTATGGGACCATGGCGGGGCCTATAGCGGATTTGGTGCAGATGACCTTTTTAAAGAAGATTATAAGAAAAACAATCCGAATAGTACCGATATCCCTGATACAGGTTTTTCCTTAAAAAAGCTACGGGAAGCACTTATGGGAAGTGACTTCATTAAAAACGGCGGAAAGTTTGATCTTATAGGCTTTGATGCCTGCCAAATGGCCAACTATGAGGCTGTAACCACTTTAAAAGATTTAACAGACTACTATGTGGGATCTGAAGAGAATGAGCCTGGTACAGGCTGGAATTATCAGGCACTTTTTGGTGCATTAAATGCTGCCCCCAATATAAGTACTGATAAGCTTGGGGAAAAGATTGTAGATGGCTATATCACTCAATATGAAAATAACGAAGCTACGCTTTCTGTTATTGATATGGAAAAAGTCACAAGACTTGACAGTTCAATTTCTGAGTTTGCAACGCTTCTTTTATCTGAACTTGAAAAAACTGATGCTGCTTACTATGACATTTTAAGCGCAGTTGGTGAAAGGTCACATTTTGCAACAAAGAATGGATTTAGTTCTTCTAACCTTCTTGATATTCGCAGGTTTGTGACCCCATTTTCAAGCGCAGAAGCTCCTTTTTCAGATGAGCTTAAGAGTGCAGGGCAAAGGGTTCTTGATGATCTTAATGAATGTGTTATCTATAATAAGTGGCAGGAGCCTGGAGTTATGAATGGCGGTCTTAGTATTTATTTTCCGCTTTCTGCATACTACGTTATGGATTACCAGACAATTACAAGTGAAGTCTGCAACAACTTAGCCAGTGATGTTGTAAAGATATACAATGAAGCAGAAATAAATGAAGAGTACAAGCTTGCAGTTGCAAGATTCGCACTGATGAACATTGCCGGACGCTTTGTTGGTAATGACTGGACTGATGTGGAAATCACCAGCAAGAGCGAACTTATTGACAAGATAAAAAGAGATTACTACTGGAATGAAGGCTGGAATATACTCTATGAGACTGTCGGGGTAAACGATGAGGATCAGGAGGATCCAACCTTAAAAGCTTTTGAAAAAATACTATCAGACAGGATAACCAAGGAAGATATTACAGTGACTCTTCCTGAAAAAGATGTGCATGATCAATATGATGCTCCGGCGGAAGTTAAGATCAGTGATACGAAACCGATAACAGTGGGTGATGCAGTAAATGTAACGATTTCCTTGTTTGACAGTGATTCAAATTATCTGGGAACAATAGGAAAAACCAACCAGTACTCAAGAGAAAAGACAGGTGGAGAGGATCAGACTATATACAGTGTTGATCCATTTGATCAGGTGTGGTATCTGCTAAATGGGCAGATCTGCAGCATGTATATCACAAAGACCTTTGATGATGGATCATATCAGGGCTACATACCAGTGTGTTACTGGATAGATGCAAGAAGTGCATCTACCTTGGATATGCTTGATAATGAGTCAAGAACAGACTATTTGAAAAGAGCTGCCAGGGAAGAAAAAGTTACTACTGTATATTTGAATGTTTTCTCAGATCCGGCAGGAGAGAATTTTAGCATTGGCAGCTACAGTACTGTGAGTTCTTATGATGGGTCTGTAGGAGCTGCCAGCATTGAATTTGATAAAATTGAAAAAAAGTATTATGAGCTTCTTGGCGGCGCAGGTGATCTTTATACAATTCAGGACACTCCAAGAGTGTTCTCTCTAGGAACTGTTTATTACGAGGCGGAAAAGGAGCTTACTGTCACTACCGCCTATGTTGAAGATATCAGTCACGAATACAGTTTAAGTGATGTTTATGGAAATGAATACAGCCTCATAGATTCTTATTTTGGAGAAGGGGAAGGGCTTAACAACTTCTACAATTCTATCCCTGTATACGATGAGCAGGGGAATGAAGTTGAGACTATGACCTATGCAAAAAGTCAGGAGCTGGCTGTGGAAGTCAGAGAGGCTGCAAAAGAGGCTGCTGAGGAAGGCACTGATGCTGAAAGAGAGGTCGAGCCTTTAGAGCTTCAAGCTGCAAAAGACAATCATACCCCGCCTGTGCAGCCAGAAGTGGCAGAGACTGATAAAGAAGGTGATAATATCACTGTTTTGACAGAAGAAGTAAATGAACCAGAGGCAGATATAGAGGAAGACGCCGCTGCTTTTACAGAAAAACCAAAGGAACCGGAGACAGATATAGAGGAAGACGCAACTGTTTCGGATGAGCCCGTAGAAGATGCCAAGGCAGAAGAAATCATTGTTTCGCCTGCTATAGAGGAGAAAGCCACACCTCCTGAACCTGAGGATAGTACAGAGGATTCGGGTGAAGAGGCACCTTCCGAAGATGCACCTTCCGAAGATGCACAGCCACAAAATGATACAATTGAAAATGTAGAAGAGTGATCTTACCTTGATTCCTACGCTATATTATAAAAAAATTGCCATATTATATTTAAGTTCGTATAAACAATCAGAAAGGAAACAATAAGGAGGTATCAATATCATGGGAAAGAAAAATAACAAGAAGAATAATATATTAGAAAATGCTCAGGCTCTTACTGATGAAGAACTTGACGAGGTTACAGGGGGATTTAGTCTTTGGGATTGGGTGACTAGTTTTTTCACAGGAAATAGCATAAAACCTGACAAAAATGTTCTTGAACCAAAGGCAGGATTGACAAGAAATGAAGGCGGCGGACTTAATAAATTTAGAAGATAAGGATGTGGATTATGTCGATAAATAATGATAAAGTATCAAAGGAAAGCAGAGTCGATGATAAAAGCTTGGAACAGATAACAGGTGGAACTTTCTTATTTTCGGAGAAAATCGAAATGGATCAAAAGGATTTTGAGTTAATAACCAAGGCTCATCCTGGTAATAATGGCCTTGGCGGAGGCCTTAATGATGTTCCAAGAGCATAATGAAATAGGTTTGACAAGATACTTCCCAGGAGGCAGGTAGGATGCCAAATCGAAAATCCCTGAGACGAAAGATCTTTACCATGATATTCTTTCAATCAGTTTTTCTGGTACTGGTCATTAGCGGGATTAGTTTTGTAATGAATGTTATAAGCACGATGCAGAGTTATAAAAGAGAGACGGCACACGATATGAGGTTTGCGGTATCTCTTATTGATGCTGACTATCTTGAAAGTTTTTATAAAAAGGTGTGGGATACATATAGTTCTATACCTGAGGAGATAAAAAAAGACCCTTTTTCCCAGGATTATACGGATTGCTTAATGGAGCTTGTGGATGAAGACTTCTGGAAGGCAAGAGAAATACTGGTTAAGTGCAGGGAAGAGTCAGAACTTGACAGTGTAAGTCTCATCATGACTGACCCTGAAACTGACAGGATTATCTTTGTGGTTGATGGATATGATATTGATAGTGCTTATCTTCCGGGACAATGGATATCAGAGGAGATAACTAATATAGATACGCCGGATGAGATAAAGCAGGTCATTGAGTCCGAGACAAAGATGTTTCTTGACTATGGAAAACTAAATGGATGGATTGCCACCAACTATACTAAGATCATAGATAGAAACGGCAATTTTATGGGCTATATGTCCAGTGATATAAATATTACTGATTTCGTTAACAGGATGTTGATAAACCTTGTGATATATTTTGTACTCCTGATTGCTGTAGTTTTTGCCATGGCATGGACTATGGCAAGGCTCACACATGAAAGGATGATTGCTCCAATCAATACTTTGGCGCTAACGGCTCAGCAGTATACAAGGAGAGATAAAGCCATCCTGGAGGATGAACAACAAAAAGATTATTTTGAGGGTCTGTCTCTAAGAACAGGAGATGAGATAGAAACTCTCTGGAGCAGCCTTTCCGACATGGAAAAGGATATGAATGACACAATGCACAGGATCAGGGAAATGGCTGCTGAAAAGGAAAAGGTGGAAGCAGAGCTTGGAGTTGCCACCAAGATCCAGGCGGGTATGCTCCCCAAGAAGTTTCCTGCATTTCCAGGCAGAAACGAGTTTGAAGTTTATGCATCCATGGATCCAGCCAAGGAAGTTGGTGGAGATCTGTACGATTTCTTCTTAATTGATGATGATCATCTTTGTCTTGTAGTTGGAGACGTGTCAGGTAAAGGCGTTCCGGCATCTCTTTTCATGGTAGTAGCAATTACTGCGATCAGGAATATTGCCCGCACTGTAAAGAATATTCCTGAGATAATGCAAAGAGTCAATTATCAGATGTGCAAGAACAACGAGGAATCTTTGTTTGTTACTGTATGGCTTGGAATTTACTGTATCTCTGAAAAGAAGCTCAGGTTCTCCAACGCAGGCCACGAGTACCCTGCAATCTACAGGGCATCTAAGAAGTGCTACGAACTATACAACTCCGAGCATGATATCCCCATGGGAATCATGGAAGATATCGACTTTGCAGAAGATGAGATCACCCTTGAAAAGGGCGACAAGCTATTTATCTACACTGACGGTGTTCCAGAGGCAACAAGAGGTGATGATGCTCTCTTTGATACAGAGAGGATGCTTAAGTGCCTGAATGACAATGCTGACAAGGATGGCAAGGGAACCCTTGAAGCTATGGGAGAAGCCGTAAATGAATTCATAGAAGGCGCACCACAGTTTGATGATCTTACAATGCTCTATTTTGAAGTGAAACAATAAAAAGTTTTGATAATTCAAGGAGGATAACAAATATGGCAGAAAACAAAAAGAACTTAAATGAAAATGCTCTTAATGAGAACGACCTTGAAAACGTATCTGGCGGAGTAGCTGACTGGAGAAATGAACAGGCAAGAGCTGCTGACAGAGACAGGGCTGGAAGGGTATCAATGTCCAAGAACACTAAGAATGGAGTGCAGTCCAAGAATATCATGAATACCCAAAAAAAATTGTAAATCGGTTTGAAACTAAAGAGACAAGACACGGGGACTGTTCTGTTGCTGACAGGGGGACGGTTCTGTTGTCAGGTTTTATCAAAATAAAACCTGACAACAGAACCGTCCCCCTGTCAGCAACAGAACAGTCCCCGTGTCTTGTCCGTCATGTCTGGATTTGAAAAAACTGTATCATATGTTATACTAAATATATCACAAACTTTGGATTTAGGAGGTGCATATGATCATTGAGATAGATTTTAACAGTGATGAAGCTATATACGTGCAGCTGTGCAATCAGATCATACTTGGGATAGCCACCTCACAGTTCAGGGAGGGAGAGCAGCTTCCAAGTGTAAGGCAACTGGCAGAGACCATTGGCATCAATATGCACACTGTCAACAAGGCCTATTCTATTTTGCAGCAGGATGGCTTTGTGAAGATTGACAGGAGAAGAGGCGCTATCATAGCAATCGACATTGACAAGCTAAGGGCTCTTAATGAGGCCAAGAGCGAGCTTGCGGTTGTTCTTGCAAGAGCCATGTGTAAGGGGATTGGCAGAGATGATATTCATTCACTGGTGGATCAGATATATGACCACTATGAGGGATAGCAGACAGTTTACAGGTATAGATATTTCTTTTGACAGAAAGAAGAGGAGTAAAAATGGATTCTAAGTTTACGGTTATGGCAAACGAAGCTCTTAAGCTTGCCAAGAAGACAGCAAGAACCTTAAAGCTCAACTACGTAGGTACTGAGCACATACTTATGGGTCTTATCTTAGAGGACGGATGCGTTGCATCAAGGATCCTTATCGACAATGGAATCGATGAGAACCGCATGATGGAGATGATAAGGGATCTTATTGTTCCGGACAGCAACGTCAGGACCCTGGACAGGGACGGCTTTTCACCAAGAGCTGAGAAGGTCCTTGAGGAAGCTCACAAGATGGCTGAGAGGTTCCATGCTGACAAGACAGGAACAGAGCATATTTTACTTGCCCTTATCAAAGAGGGTGAGAATGTTGCAGTAAGGCTCATCAGCACCATGAATGTGCCTGCACAGAAGATCTACGCAGAGACTCTGGCAGCCATGGGTGAGGATCCTAACCTTGTTAAGGAGGATCTTGGAAAAAAGAGCGCTGCAGCTGGAAAAACAGGGAAGAAGTCTTCAATCCTTGCACAGTACAGCAGGGATATGACAGCACTTGCCCAGGAAGGCAAGCTTGATCCGGTTATTGGAAGAGAGCGTGAGATAAAGAGGGTCATTCAGATCCTTTCAAGAAGAACCAAGAACAACCCATGTCTTATCGGTGAACCTGGTGTTGGTAAGACCGCTGTGGTTGAAGGTCTTGCCCAGAGAATAGCTTCCGGTGATGTTCCTCTAACAGTTCAGAACAAGCGCCTTATGACACTGGATCTTTCCGGTATGATCGCTGGATCCAAGTACAGAGGTGAATTTGAGGAGAGGATCAAGAAGGTCATCAAGGAAGTTGCTGAAGATGGCAACATCATTTTGTTCGTTGATGAGATGCACACCCTTATTGGAGCAGGCGGTGCAGAGGGCGCTATCGATGCATCCAACATATTAAAACCATCTCTTGCCCGCGGCGAGATTCAGATGATCGGAGCAACTACTATCAGTGAATACCGCAAGTATGTGGAGAAGGATGCCGCACTTGAGAGACGTTTCCAGCCGGTTAATGTGGATGAGCCCACCAAGGAAGAGGCTACAGAGATCCTTAAGGGAATCGTAAGTAAGTACGAGGAGCATCACAAGGTAACTGTTACCCCTGAGGCAATCAAGGCTGCAGTTGACCTTTCAGAGAGATATATCAATGACAGAAATCTTCCAGACAAGGCAATTGACCTTATTGACGAGGCTGCTTCTGCTGTAAGACTTCGCACCATGGGTGTTTCTCCTAAGGTAAAAGAGATGGAGAAACTTGTTGCAGATCTTGATAAGCAGATTGAAGATGCTCTTAAGAATTCTGATTTCAATGAAGCAGGACTTCTTAACAAGGAGCAGAGTGCTCTTATGGGCAAGCTTCAGAGAGTTAAGAATGCAGAGGCAAGGAAGCAGAAATCATCAGCATATATAGTAGATGAAAACGATATAGCAGAGGTTGTAGCCGAGTGGACCAGGATCCCTGTGAAGAAGATCGCAGAGAAGGAGTCAGAGAAGCTCCTTAAGCTTGAGTCTGTACTTCACAAGAGAGTCATCGGCCAGGAGGATGCAGTCAAGGCTGTTTCCAAGGCAATCAGAAGAGGAAGAGTTGGACTTCAGGATCCAAACAGACCAATTGGTTCATTCCTTTTCCTTGGACCAACCGGTGTAGGTAAGACAGAGCTTTCTAAGGCATTGGCAGAAGCCATGTTTGGAGATGAGAATGCTCTTATCAGAGTTGATATGTCTGAGTACATGGAAGGGCATTCGGTATCCAAGATGATCGGATCACCTCCAGGATATGTGGGATATGACGAGGGAGGCCAGCTCTCAGAGAAGGTAAGACGTCATCCATATTCTGTTATCCTGTTTGACGAGATTGAAAAAGCTCATCCTGACATCTTTAACGTCCTTCTTCAGGTTCTTGACGATGGACATATTACAGATGCCAAGGGCAGGAAGGTAAGCTTTAAGAATACTATCCTTATCATGACCAGTAACGTAGGTGCCCAGAGGATCGTAGACCCTAAAAAGCTTGGATTTGGCGCAGGAGCTGATGCAAAGCGTGACTACGAGGATATGAAGAGCGGTGTTATGGACGAAGTTAAAAAGCTCTTCAAGCCTGAGTTCATCAATCGAATTGACGAGATCATGGTATTCCATACTCTCAATGAAAAAGAGATGATGGACATCGTAACTCTTCTGTCTCAGAACCTTTCAAAGAGATGTAAGGCTCAGATGGATATAAATCTTACCATCTCACCTGCGGTTAAGAAGTTCCTTGTTACCAAGCACTCAGATGCCAAGATGGGAGCACGACCTCTTAAGAGAGCTATCCAGCAGACCATTGAAGATGCTATGGCTGAAGAACTTCTTAAGGGCAACATCAAGGCTGGTATGGATGTAACAGTTACTCTTAAGGACGACAAGGTGGTATTTGTGGGAAAAGACGGAAAGGCGGCCTCAGTCAAGAAGGTCTCCGTTAAGACCACAGGGGCAGGAAAGGCCACAAAGGTAGCCAAGACTGTCACAACCAAGAAGCCTGCAACCAAGAAGACTACTGCAAAGAAGACTACTACAAAGAAACCAGCAGCAAAGAAACCTGCAGCTAAAAAGAAAAAGTAATATATAAAAAGAGCTATCCGCGATGGATAGCTCTTTTGCAGTCTACATATTAAATTTACATTTCTACTTTTACAGCTGTTGCCTCGCCTGGTGTAAGCTCAACGCTAAGGTTTAACTTGCCTCCAAGACCGGTACTCATCTTGCCGATGCTATTGCCGCCAACGAAAACGCTGTACTCTGTATTCTCCATAAGTCCAAGTGTGATCTGGGCATCTGTGTCGCCCTCAACCTTGAACTCCACGCCCTTATCTGACTCAGCAAATGAAGTTACTGCAGTTCCGGGTACGGACTCATATACAAAGTTTTCATCCTTTTCAAGCTTTGTGATATCCTTGTAGGTCTTAACCTTGAGGATACTCCCATTATGTTTAAAATTCTCCAGCTTCTTTTTCTCGGGAAGCTTGTAATTGCCAAAGCTGATGCTACCATCGCTCTCAGCTCTGATCAACTGTTCTACGACAGCCATAGTAACCCTCCTAATAAAAATGAAAATGTATATTTACACCATAATTATATAGCACCAAGGGGCTTTATGATATTAAAATTTTCTTATTTTTAGAAGTAAGTGTATACTAGAGGAAAAGTTCTGCTTTCGCAAAAGAGATACAGGCGAAACAGGTTTTGGGAGGATAAATGGCAACAAAGATAAAGTCGGTTTTTTTCTGCCAGGAGTGTGGATATGAGTCATCAAAGTGGATGGGACAGTGTCCGGGCTGCAGGCAGTGGAATACATTTGTGGAGGAGACAGTTAAGCCTGCTTCTAAGGCATCTAAGGCTGCAGGTACGCCAATATCAGGTGGTGAGGCTGGCAGTCCCAAGACTCTTTCCGAGATCGTCTTAAACGATGAGGAGAGGTATGACACCCACATTGGTGAGCTTAACAGAGTGCTTGGCGGAGGCCTTGTAAAAGGCTCTCTTATTTTAGTGGGCGGAGATCCGGGTATAGGTAAGTCCACTATTCTTTTGCAGGTTGCAGGGAATATCTCAGGGGACAAAAGAGATGTTCTCTACATTTCAGGTGAGGAATCCCTTCAGCAGATCAAGCTTCGTGCAAACAGGATCGGAGACTTTAGCGAGAAGCTGAGGTTCATGTGCGAGACTAATCTTTCTAATATAGAGGAGACAATCTTAAGATTTAAGCCGCAGGTTGTCATCATAGATTCTATTCAGACCATGTACAATGAGTCTGTTTCTTCAGCGCCAGGAAGTGTGTCTCAGGTCAGGGAATCAACGTCGGTGCTGCTACGCATTGCAAAGAGCATGAATATTTCCATCTTTATCGTTGGTCATGTGACCAAGGAAGGCCAGGTGGCTGGTCCAAGAGTTTTGGAGCACATGGTGGATACTGTCCTTTACTTTGAGGGAGACAGACACGCTTCATACAGGATACTGAGGGCAGTCAAGAACAGGTTTGGATCGACCAACGAGATTGGTGTGTTTGAGATGCAGGAAAAGGGCCTTGTGGAGGTTACCAATCCTTCAGAGTTCATGCTGGATGGAAGACCTGAAGGTGCCAGCGGATCCATTGTCACCTGCTCGGTTGAAGGCACAAGGCCAATCCTTATTGAGGTGCAGGCTCTGGTTACAAGAACAAACTTCGGATTTCCAAGGCGCCAGGCCAACGGAACTGACTATAACAGAGTGAACCTTCTCATGGCTGTTTTGGAAAAGAGAATAGGGCTACAGATGAGTGATTTCGACGCCTACGTCAATCTGGCAGGAGGAATGAAGATTGCTGAGCCTTCCCTTGACCTTGGAATCTGTCTTGCTCTGGTTTCAAGTTTTAAAAACAAACCTATAAGCGATGATGTCATAGCCTTTGGAGAAGTTGGACTTTCCGGGGAGGTAAGGAGCGTAAGCATGGGCGAAGCCAGAGTATTGGAGGCCAAGAAGCTAGGTTTTAAGACCTGTATTGTTCCCAAGGCTTTGGAGAGCAAGTTAAAAAAGACCTTCAAAGACATTGAGATCATCGGAGTGTCCTCTGTATCTGACGCTATGAAAATTCTGTGAACTGACAAAATTTAAACCAAATATGATTGAGATTATGATTGGTTATTTGGTATGATGGACTAGTGTGCTAAAGTGAAGATTATTTGAGGTCTTATGATGGTCTGGGGAAAAAGAGCAATAGCGCTCCTTTTTATGACAATTTTAATAATGACGAATGCTGTAACCGCCTACGCTGGGGAAATAGAAGGTGATAGTGTTATAGTAGAGAATAGAGAAGCCAAAGAGGAGTCTCTTCAAAAGAAGGAAGAGGATGAACCTGTTACGGAAGATGTGCAGGAGACTTCTCTTGTTTCTGATGAGGTTTCTAAAGAACCCACTGTCTTAGAGGGTATTCTTTTAGAGAATAAGCTTTCAGAGAATAAGATTCTGGAAAAGATGCCTTTAGTGGAACAGCCTTTTCAAGAACAGTCTGTAACTGGGGCTACAAACGAAGAAAAGGAAAAGAAGCCTCATGATGTATGCTTCTATATAAGGGGCAATGATATAGGAGCAGATATCCCTGATGAGCCGGCGTCTTATTCTTCCACAGAGTATTCTGATGCCATAAGAATTAACGGCGCTATAGAAGACAGCAAACTTGTCTTTAGCACTGATGAAGTTGATGGAGCAGAAAATGAGCTGCTGGGGGACGGTTTTACTGCCTCTAATGCAGTTACAGCTATAATATCTACGCTTCCTTCTGCGGCGGAAATAAAAGGAGTAGTGGATGATTTTGATCCATCTACCCATTATGTAGTATGGTATGTGGTAAAGAATGCCTCCACAGCCGGCGAGAACTCTGATGTTAATATCCATGTTGACGGTGTTATCAGACTCAGGCAGAATCCATTACAGCTTGAGGAAGAGGTATCACCTGATGCTGATATCACTCCTGAACATGCTGAAGAATTGGATGAACTGGAGTCGCATATTGAGTTTCATATTTATCCCAAGCTTCTTGGTGAAAATGGACAACCTGTTTACGAAATAGAGTATGACAGACAAGAGCATTTGATCGGAGGTTTTGAAATAGTAGTTGTGGATACCCTCCAAAAGGATGAATACGATGAGCCCAAGCCAATACTGGGATTCATTTTCAACTGTCTGGGAAAATTTCTAACATTTAAATCCTACGCTTCATCAGAGGACTGTACAAAATTTGAATATGAGAATGAACAGTTCTTTTTAAATATCACGTCTGCCTACACTACTGTGATCGACGAGGTTTTAAATGATATTACCTATTACAGAGGTAAAGAGCCTGTAGATGTAAAAGACATAACTGTCACTGATATTCGTGGGAAATCACTAGCTGAAAAGGTTGCGGTGCATCCTATATCAGATAGCCTGAAAGAAAGCGACAATGACTTCAATCCATTTGCGCTGAAAAAAGACAAGATTTCATTAGTGATAGAAGCTGGAACTACAGTCAAAAACGATGATGGTTCTACTATAACTAATGCGACTTTTGATTTGCTAAGTGGAACTCTTAAAGAAGGACATAGAATAGCGTCTGTAACGATAGTGGGTAGTCAGACTGGCGTTGGTGTTAGCACTAATGAGATCACAAAAGTCGTGATCGAGGATGCAGGCGGCAACGAAGTCACTGACTATTACAACATAACCACTATAAAAGGTAAGCTTCAGGTGGTGGATCCTAACAAGGGCTCTGGAGGAAATTCTGCGACCCAGTACACCAGAACATCAGTTAATGAAGACAATAGTGAAGGCTATACTCCAAACACAGGGACTACAGCCAGCAAGAAGACCACCGAAGCTATTAATGGCCGTGTAGCAAGAGCCAAGATAACTCATGCTGACGGCTCAGTAACATACATCAACGTGCCTTTTGAGACCAGTTATGGCAATGATCTTTCTGACAATCAGCCACAGGTGCTTGGTGCCAGAAGAGCAGCAACAGACGATCCTGTCACTGATACAATGTTCAGGATAATAGTAATGCTTGTATCATTGGGAATTTTAATACAGCTATCCAGGAAAAATAGTGCTTCAGCTGTCATAAGCTGATCTTTCAACACAGATAAGAGTGTGGGAGTCGTAAGGCTCTCACACTTTTTGCGTCGGAAAATCATTTTTTAAATTGGGCATATTAATTCTTAAAATAATCTGACTTTTTGGTTAATTATTTACAAATAACTGCCGATAAATACTTTGAATGATCTTACTATGCCCCTTTGGATAGAGGTAAGAACTGGAGGATGAGAATGTCTAACGTGTGGGACAAAAAAGTATTGAAGCTTGGGATCTGTTACGCTTTGATCCTTTCAATTTTCTTTAGCTTTCCTGTAAAATGCTATGCCTATAATGACGCAGTCAAGCTGTCAGAGGATACATATAATACACTTCTAAAAGGAACTACCGTATATAACGGCGTGGATTATGGCGCTAAGTACGGTTATAATCCCCTTTATTATTTCCTTAACTACAATGATCTTCGAATTGCTTATGGTGCAGATCCAGCCAAGCTTGTAGAGCACTATGCAATATTTGGGATAAAGGAAAAGAGAGTGGCAAATGCTCCAATAACAAGAGGAGCTCAGGCTTGGAGCAGCAGTAATGAATACATCGTTCCTTCCAATCAGCTCACCAAGGAAAAGAAAGACGGAATGGTAGTCATTCCTGATCAGATCCACAACAACGGCGGAATGAACAGACGCCAGGAGACCGAGGCAAGAAGCATTGCAAGGCAGCTGGCTACAAATATTTATACCCAGGTCATGACTGCAGACAGTAAGACCAAGAAAAAGAGCAGTAAGAAGGATGATACAAACACTCAGCCCCAGATACCTGAAATAGAGATGGTTGCATATGCTACTGGTATTGTGCAGGCATATTGCAATGCAGGAAGAGAGCTGACTCAGGATGAAGTTAAAAAGAGTGGAAGCAAGGTGTACAGAACAGCCTATGGTGTGTTCTGTGCCCATGAATTTACAAGTGCAGGTGCAACAAGGGCTCTTGGACTTATCCTTGACTATTTAAATGATACTATCCAGCAGAAGAACCCTGGAGCAGCACCGATCAAGTGGGTGCATGTTAATGCAAATACCTGGAATCAGCAGTACTGCCAGATAGCCTGCAACAATCATGAAGCATATGCAGATGCCATCTACGGTATTGCGGGATATGGAAAACATCCTCTTGAAGGCGGAGTGGACCAGGATGTTCAAAAGTATGTAAACTATGCGACTCTTACAAGCATTATGAATACAAGACCGGCTTATGGGGACAATGGACAGGCAGTAACATATGATCCGACATATAACGCCAATCCAATGAGCGGTCAGTCCAATGATTACTAAGAAAACTAAAGTGAGAGTGGAAGATAAATGAAAACTGTGGGGAAAGAAAAAAATAAGATAAAGCTAAAGTTTAACGCTTGTATAGCACTTATGGTGGCAGCAGTTCTTTTGATACCATCCGCACAGGCCAGTGCCAAGGAAGTCACCAAAATAAGCGGGACTACTTTTAAAAGAAATACTAATGTAGCAACAATCCATATAGGAAGCGATGTTATTGATATTTCATCAAATGCTTTCAGAGGCCTTATGAGTCTTAGATCCATAACAGTCAGCGAGAACAATCCTTATTTTGCATCCTATAGCAACTGCCTGTATAACAAGAATATGACTGAGCTTCTTTGTTTTCCTGCAGCCCTGTCAGGAGCAGTTATCCCGGATACAGTGGTTTCGATCAGGGAGAATGCTCTCTATGGTGTGAATGAAGGTTTAAAGGAGCAGGTTAAGTCGGTTGTAAAGGGACAGGCGGCAGAAAACTTCACAGAAGAGAACATCCCTGGGGAGCATTTCGTACATACACCAGCGGGGATCAAATGGAAAAAAGCTGATGGAACCCTTATGGATCCAGAGTCAGAGATAATGAAGAAGACAGCAGCCCTGTTTGATGTCTGCACTACCAAGGATATGACACAGAAAATGCAGCTTGAAAAATGTTTTAACTACTTTGTCAATTCTTCAGTATACGAGCGAAAGAACGATGTTCCGGCAGGGGATTGGACCGAAGGCTATGCGCTTGATATCCTCACAAGCGGAAGAGGAAACTGTTACAACTTTGCAGCAGCCTTCGCATACATAGCAAAAGGTCTTGGATATGACGCTACAGTTTGTACCGGAACGGTCCAGTCATCGCTTGGAGGTCAGACACCACATGCCTGGACTGAGGTGAAGATAGGTAATAACTGGTACATATTTGATACAGAGATGCAAAGAGCCAAAGGAAGTGGCTACTACAAGCAGACTTACCAGAGTTATCCTGCAGGACCTATCTACAAACAGGCTGCATATGCTGTTTCTTTTTAACATAGCAAAAAAAGGAAAAGGGATTTGATATGAGAAGAGCAAGTCAGATTATCCTCATACTATCAGGGACGATTTTTTCAATTTTCATTTTTAATCTTGTAATGTGCACGATGGTTCCGTCATATCGCGCCATGTTATCTGAAGCGGTAGGAAAGAATGAAGATATACCTGTGGTGGATGTCAGCAAATACAACATCGCAGACAGTTCTTTTGATGAAGAGCATTCTGATGCTGTGTCATTAAATGCCAGCACTGAGAACCTGGAAGAGGTGCTTATCGAGATGGGAGCCTATGATGAAGTTCCCCTGGCAGCAGGTGTAGATACCGCAAATGCTGAAGCAGACAGCCGCCAGATTGTTGGCAAGGAGTACCACGAGGACTGTGGCACTGGTAAAGGCTACTGGGTTATCACCTACGAAGATGGCTCCACAGAAGTAGAATAAATGGTTAAAAGATAATTATACGAAGCAGCTCCTGTTGTGGTAGCAGCTTTTTTATTGCATACATACAAAATGACGACACGATAAAAACAAAAAACGTTTCCAAAATGCAAAAATGCACAAAAACACAGCATTCAATTTGTGCAAAATAGTGGGATAAGAACAAAATATAAAAGGATTTCTAAGATTGAAAGAAGAATAATCTATGTTTTTGCACAAAAACCATTGATATAATTTCCATTGTAAACAAATTGTTAACATTTTTTTAAGGAGGAAGTATTAATGAAAAAGAAATTGGTAAGTCTTTTAACAGTTTCTGCAATGACACTCTCAATGCTGGCAGGTTGCGGTAACGCAGCAGCTGACACAGCTACACAGACAGCTGAGACAGCTGCAGAGACAGCTACAGAGGTAGCAGAGACAGCTACTGAGGCTGCTGAGGCAGCTACAGAGACAGCAGGTAATGCTGATCTTGCAGACAAGAAGGTTGGTGTATGTATCTATCAGTTCGCTGATAACTTCATGACACTCTTCAGAACAGAGCTTGAGAACTACCTCATTTCACAGGGCTTCTCAAAGGACAACATCACAATCGTTGATGGTGCTAACGATCAGGCTACACAGACAAACCAGATCCAGAACTTCATCACACAGGGTGTTGACGTACTTATCATCAACCCAGTTAACTCATCATCAGCAGCAACAATTACAGACCTTGTAGTTGGCGCTAACATCCCTCTTGTTTACATCAACCGTGAGCCAGATGCTGACGAGGAAGCTAGATGGGAGTCAAACGGCTGGAACGTAACATACGTTGGATGTGATGCTCGTCAGTCAGGTACAATGCAGGGTGAGATCCTTGTAGACCTTGGACAGGATAAGGTAGACCTTAATGGTGATGGCAAGATCCAGTACATCATGATCGAGGGTGACCCAGAGAACGTTGATGCTCAGTATCGTACAGAGTTCTCAGTTAAGGCTCTTGAGGATGCTGGTTGGACAGTAGAAGAGCTCGATGACCAGGTTGGTAACTGGGATCAGGCTACAGCTCAGCAGCTCGTTGCTAACTCACTTTCAGCTCATCCTGAGACAGAAGTTGTATTCTGCAACAACGATGCTATGGCACTTGGTGCTCTTCAGTCAATCGAGGCAGCTGGACGTAAGGTTGGCGAGGACATCTACCTTGTAGGTGTTGATGCTCTTACAGAGGCTCTTGAGGACGTACTTGCTGGAACAATGACAGGTACAGTATTCAACGATCACATCGCTCAGTCACACGGTGCAGCTGATGCAGCTATCAACTACATCACAGGTGCTGGCAACGATTACTACATCGGATGCGATTACGTAAAGGTTACAGCTGACAACGCACAGTCAGTTCTTGATTCACTTAAGTAATTAAGTAATTAAAGAAATAATATGGTGCGGGCGCCAATTAGCACCCGCACCTTTTATTAAGGGGAAAGTATATTTCAGAGCGAAGAAAGGGACACGGTATGGCATCAGAGTACAAATTGGAACTACGGGGCGTATCCAAGTCCTTTCCCGGTGTAAAGGCACTGGATAACGTACAATTGGCAGTTAGGCCCGGTACCGTCCATGCACTTATGGGAGAGAACGGAGCCGGTAAATCAACACTTATGAAATGTCTTTTCGGCATTTATAAGATGGACGCCGGAGAGATATATATAGACGGAGAAAAGACAACGATCGAGAATCCTGATGAGGCTATGAAAAAAGGTATAGCCATGGTGCATCAGGAGCTTCAGCCGGTTCTTGCAAGAAGCGTAGGAGAGAATATGTTCCTTGGAAGATTTCCGGTAAAGAAATTTGGTCCACTTCAGGTGATCGACCATAAAACTATGTACGAAGAAACAGGGAAGTGGCTCAAAGAGGTTAACATGGACTTTGATCCTAAGGCGCAGCTTGACACACTGTCCATTGGACAGATGCAGTCAGTAGAAATTGCCAAGGCAGTTTCCCATGACGCCAAGGTTATCATCTTTGACGAGCCAACATCTTCTCTTTCAGATAGTGAAGTAGAAGCGCTCTTTAAGATCATGGAAGGCTTGAGAGCCAAGGGCGTTGCAATGATCTACATCTCACACAAGATGGATGAGATCAAGAGAATTGCTGATGATGTTACGATCATGCGAGATGGTACATATATCGGGACATGGCCAGCAAAAGACCTTACAATTGACGAGATCATCGCCAAGATGGTAGGTCGTGAGCTTACAAACATCTACCCAGTCAAGGACAGAACTCCTGGCGAGGTAATTATGGAAGTAAATGGGCTTTCTTCAATCCACGAGAAATCATTCCAGGATGTATCCTTCAATCTTAGAAAGGGTGAGATCCTTGGATTTGGTGGACTGGTAGGTGCTCAGAGAACAGAGCTTATGGAAGGTCTGTTTGGAATCAGAAATCTTTCAGCGGGTACGATCAAGATCCACGGCAAAGAGGTTAAGATCAAGTCACCTAAGGATGCTATGAACGCCGGCATCGGAATGATAACAGAGGACAGAAGAGGTAATGGTATCTTTGGATGTCTTTCTATCAAGGATAATGTAGGCGTTTCAGTTTACAACAAATACTTAACAGCAGGATTTGTTCTTGATCACGGCAAGATCAACAAAGTTGTTAATGACAGTATCGAGAAGCTCAGCATCAAGACACCAAGTATGCAGGAGCATATCTCCAATCTGTCCGGTGGTAACCAGCAGAAGGTTATTGTATCAAGATGGCTTGCCAACGATCCTGATATTCTCATAATGGACGAGCCTACAAGAGGTATCGACGTAGGTGCCAAGCATGAGATCTATGAGATCATGACAGATCTGGCCAAGCAGGGTAAGGCTATCATAATGATATCCTCCGAAATGGCAGAACTTCTTGGTATGTCAGATCGAATCTACGTAATGTGTAACGGTAAACTTAGAGGCGAGATAACTGAAGAAAGCGATATGACTCAGGAGAAAGTCATGAGCTACGCTACTCAGTTCTAATATGAGAAAGGACAAATCAATGGTTAAGACAAAACAACAGAAAGCAGTAGATTTTCTTATAAATAACGGTGTTATCATCGTAATGTTCATCCTGGTTATTTACACAGGTATCACAAACGATAGGTTCCTTACAACAAACAACCTGTTCAACATTCTTATGAATATGAGTTCAAGACTTGTAATCGCTCTTGGTATTGCAGGTTGTGTTATCACAGCTGGTTGTGATCTTTCAGCTGGACGTATGATCGGTTTTGCAGCATGTATCGCAGGTACTCTTCTTCAGAAGATTGACTACTCAGGAAAGTTCTTCCCTGATATGCAGCCACTTAACGTCTTCGTTGCACTTCTTATCGTACTTGCAATCACTGGTGCATTCGGAGCTATCACAGGATTCTTCATTGCATTCCTTCACGTACCTCCATTCATTGCCACCCTTGCTATGATGGAAATCGTTTATGGACTTGCACTTATCTACACAGGCGCTACACCTCTTGGTGGATACACAACAGAGTACACAAACATTGCTTCAGGAAAATTCCTTGGCATAAGCTACCTTATCTGGATCGCAATCATTGTTGCAGCGATCACATGGTTCATCTTCAACATGACAAGACATGGTAAATATATGTATGCAATAGGTGGTAATCCACAGGCTGCAGAGGTTGCAGGTGTTCCTGTTCGTCTTACAATGGTACTTATCTACATGAAGGCTGCTATGATGTACGGTCTTGCAGGATTCATGCTTGGTGCTAAGGCTGGTGGTGCATCAGTTAACTTAGGTCTCGGCTACGAGATGGAAGCTATCGCTGCTTGTACAATCGGTGGTGTATCAGTTACTGGTGGACGTGGTAAGGTTTCAAGTGCTATCATCGGTGTTGCTGTATTCGAGCTCTTAAAGGCAGCTCTTCAGTACCTCGGTGTAGATGCTAACGCACAGTACATCTTCATCGGACTGGTTATCTTCGTAGCTATCTCACTTGATATCCGTAAGTACGTTGCTAAGAAGTAATATCATCCCTTATAATTATCTGGGGGCATGGCCTGCGCCATGTCCCCTTTTGATTACACGAACTTTTGGGGGATTTCATGGCTGTCTGGGGCCCGGGGGTCTGGTAAATATATTTTTCCCCGCTCGTTAAGCTAAACGCTCCAATGAGCCCTGGACATAAATCTCTACGCGCAAGGGCGCTAAGAGATTTATAGGTCTCATTTCCGCAGCTTAAATAATCGCGTGTCAAAATATATTTACCAGACCCCCGGGCCCCAGACAGCTCATGAAATCGTCCAAAGGGAAGTATATGAATACCCGAAATGGGACGTGGCGCAGGCGGAGAAGTAGTGTGAGACCGGACATTATGTGGCGGGGACAAACATATTGTGACTGGTTAATGTTTTGCTATTTTAACGATTAAGAGAAAGGGATTATGAATATGACATTTATGGAACTTATCAATCACATGGGAATCGAGATGTTGGCATTCGCCGTGTGCATGTTCTTTGGAATTAGGCTTATAATAACTAGAGATGTAAGTATTATAAAGAAGGAGCATCCTGAAGAGATAAAGCATCCAAGGGAGTACACGTTCTATGCTGGACTGATCATAATCTTTCTCGGTGTTGCAGCTCTCGTTATGGGAGTAGTATCTTTCTTTAATGCAGTAGCTTCCTTCATAGTGATCATTGTGGCTACCCTTATCATGGGCATTATGTGGAAGGTTATGCACGAAAAGTACGCTTAAACATCTGAATTTGATCGATACTGAACCGGGTTATTTGTACAAGTATATGCAGCATTTTAGTCTGATGACACGGTTCATGATGACTAAATAAAGGAAAACAAATGAATAGATACCGTGTCATGCTGGTGGACGATGAGGAAGACGTCGCCCAGGCAATACTTAGAAAACTAAATTGGGAAGAGATGGGCTTTGAAGAGCCCAGATATGCTCACAATGGTCTTGAGGCTTTGGAACTTGCAGAAAATCTAAAGCCTGATATTGTCATGACCGATATCAAGATGCCCTATATGGATGGTATGGAGCTTTCAAGGAACCTTAAGCAGCTATATCCAAATATCAGGATCATAATTTTTTCCGGCTTTGATGAGTTTGAATACGCCAAGGAGGCAATAAGGCTTGAGGCGGAAGAGTATATCTTAAAACCTATAGATTCTGATGAGCTTAGGGCGGTATTTACCAGAGTTCATGAGGCTCTTGACCGGGACATTGACGAGAAGCTTAACGTTGCTAAGCTTGAAAATTACTATATGGATTCCCTTCCCCTTCTTCAGGAGGACTTTTTTGCAGCCCTTATAGAGGGAAGGATCGCAAATGATAAAATTGAGAAGTTTTTGACTGACTATCGCATAGACCTTAAGGGACCTTTGTTTGTGGTGGCTGTGGTCCACATCAGCAGCTCCAGCATTCCTGAGGGAATGAATCCTGTTCTTTTATCTGTCTCAGTGCGCAAACTCCTTGAGGAGAGGATGGATGAGAAGTGGGGGTGCAGATTTTTTTCATATCTGGGCAGCACTGTCATGGTGGCTCAGTTTGTTGAAAAGAAGGATGCAACTGCCTTTACCGACGACTGCGACAGACTCTGCAGGCTGGCAGAGAGTATCTGTAAGGCCAATGTTACGATCGGAGTGGGACTTCTTGTAGATAACCTCTCAGATATTGATATGTCCTACAAGGGTGCCAGGGAAGCCGTTTCCTACAGGGTTTTGTACGGACACACCAAGGCAATCAACATCTCAGAGATTTCACCTATGGACAGAAGCGATGACATTTCTGAGGATGAGAACAGCCTCATTGATATTTTCAAGAAGATCAAGATGGCGGAGGATCCGGAAGTTGAGGCCGCAGCCAGGAAGTACATAGAACAGGGGCTTGAGAACCAGTCTTCGATCCAGAACCACAGGTTCTTTATCATGGACCTTGTAAGTGAACTTTACAAGTTTGCCAAGAGCAATCAGCTTGATACCTCTGAGATCTTTGACATGAACAGCGATGTCTACGCCGTGGTGCAGCAGATGGAGGGAAAAGAGCTGACAGAGTGGTTTGCAGGAATTGCCCTTAAGATGCACGAACTGATCGCAGGAAAAAGATCTGACAACACCAGGAGTTTTGTCAGCAAGGCTAAGGAATATGTGGCTGACCACTACATGGATCAGGACCTTTCCATCGACTTTATGTGCAGCTATCTTGGGGTCAGCAGCGCCTATTTTTCCACTGTATTTAAAAAGGAGACAGGTAAGACCTTCGTTGGATATCTGACAGATTTTCGCATGGAGAAGGCTGAGCGCATGCTCCTTGAAACGGAGGAAAAGACATATATCATAGCTCAGGAGGTTGGCTACTCAGATCCCAACTACTTTAGCTATGTTTTCAAAAAACAGTTTGGAGTATCACCTTCTAAATATAAGGCTGGCAAGGAATAAGACCATTGGAAGATAAGCACTTAAATGGCAAATTTGATAAACTGCGCTACAAATGGAAGCTTGAGCGGTACATGAAAAACGCAGTTCCAAGGAGCATCCAGGTTACGATATCAGTCTCTTTTACCATCGTAGCCCTGGTTTGCATGCTTGCCATGGGTATAGCTCTTTATCAGAGATTTTCGGTAAGATCAGAGAAGATGCTGACTGACAGCGCAGAGCTTACTTTAGATCAGACGGTCCTTTCTCTTGAGGACTATCTTCGCAGCATGAGACGTATGTCTGATGCCATCTATTACAACGTGATCAAAGATCAGGATATCAGTAAAGAAACCCCGATTGAACAGATGAATCTTTTATATGAAGCCCACAAGGACTATCTTATAAGTCTCGCACTCTTTACGGAGTATGGGTCACTTGTGTGCGCATCACCTGTTGCGGTTGAAAAGGCTGAAGTTGATGTGACCAGCCAGGACTGGTTTAAGGCAGCCCTTGATAAGCCTGAGAATCTGCACTTTTCACTTCCACATGTCCAGAATATCTTTGTTGATGACCCGACCTTCAGATACTATTGGGTAACGTCTCTTAGCCGCGCTGTTGAGCTTGGCGGAAGAGGTGTTCCGGAGCAGGGAGTTCTTTTGGTAGATATGAACTACGCTGTGATCGAGCAGATGCTTGAAGGCGTAAACGACAACCCTTCCCAGCACTATGTTTACCTGTGCGACAACAATGGAGCCATCATCTATCATCCAATGCTGATGCAGATAGAGGCGGGGCTTTTTAATGAGAACAACGCTGTGGCAGCAACCTACGACGATGGCAGTCACAAGGAAGAGTACCTTGGGGAAGAGAGAATTGTCACAGTAAACACCATGAGCTACACCGGATGGAAGCTTGTGAGCGTTATCCCAACCAGTAACTCATATCTTGGCATGAAGGACATCAGATACTTTGTAATGATGATCATTTCAATCACCCTTCTTGCCATGCTTATTCTAAACAGGCTAGTTGCATGGCGAGTAACAAGACCTATCATAAAACTTAATGATTCCATCAGGGAGATCGAAATGGGCAAGGTCAATCCTTCAGTGTACATCGGCGGACCATCAGAGATCGAGCACCTTGGCAAGACATTGCGCCGAAGCTATGACCAGATCGATCAGCTTATGAAGGATATGGTGGCTTCCCAGGAGGAAAAGAGAAAATCAGAGCTGGATGCGCTCCAGTCCCAGATAAATCCTCACTTTTTGTACAATACCTTAGATTCCATCGTCTGGATGATCGAGGGAGCCAAGTACGAGGACGCGGTGTTTATGATAACCCAGCTTGCCAGTCTTTTCAGAGTGTCTCTGTCAAGCGGAAAGACCATTATCCCCATTGAGGATGAGATCCGTCATGCCAGCAACTATATGAACATCCAGAAGGTAAGATTTAAGGATGCATTTACAATCGATTTCGACATTGATGAGGGTATAAAGAGATTTTGCACAGTCAAGCTCATTGTTCAGCCTATCCTTGAAAATGCTGTGTACTACGGTGTTAAGGATATGGAAGATGGAGAGATCCATGTCAAAGGCTTTATGGGTGAAGATGGAGACATCTACATCACAGTTTCCGACAACGGCTTTGGAATGAGCAGCGAGGAAGTAGAAGGTCTTTTGACAGATGATACGAGAGTCCGTAAGAAGGGCTCAGGAGTGGGGCTTATCAATGTGCAGCGAAGGATCCAGCTTCGTTTTGGTGAGGAATATGGTCTTAAGATAGACTCCGAGCCTGATGAGGGCACAACGGTTACCATCCACCTTCCTGCAATAGAGTATACAGAGAAAAACCGTAAGGCTCTGGAATCTGGAAAGGAGCCCGGCGATGAAGAGTAACAGAAATGTATTTATTTTAGTAATAGCAGTGCTTCTTATGATCGTGCTGATGGCGTCCACCTCTGCTCTTATCATGAGCGGAGTCAGGGATGATACGGTGCAGATCTCAGTAGTTGTGGATGACAGCGGCTCTGGAAGATGGGCTTCTTTTCAGGCGGGACTTGAGCAGGCAGCCAAGGATAATGGAGTTAAGCTCACAATTGTTCCAACAGGTAAGAACTTCACCTTAAAACAGCAGCAGATGGCCATTAACGAGGAAATCTCTGGAGGGGCTGATGGGATTGTTCTGCAGATCGCAAGCAGCCGCAGTACAGAGCAGATGATCTCGGATGTCAGCAACAAAGCGGTTCTTATGCTGGTGGACACCAGTGCAGACATGGATGTGGACGTTGAAGGAAAGTCAGCCTGCATCAGTGCTGACAACCTGGCTATAGGAAGAGCTCTTGCCAATGAAGTAAGGATTGCTTTTGGCAATGAACTTGCAGGGCACAAGATAGGGATTGTTGCCGGTAACCAGAGACAGAACAGCCTGATCCAGAGGATGGAAGGTTTTAATGAGAACATTGAATCTTCTGGTGCCAGTGTAGTGTGGGTGGACAATAGCCTTTCCGACATCAGTGATAAGATAGGAATCTACCAGACTCAGGAGCGGGCAGATATCCTGGTGGCACTTGATAATTCAGGACTTGAAGCGGTTTGTGAGTATGCAATGAAAACTTCTGATACCTCAAGGATTTTTGGAGAGGGAACAAGTATCAAAAATGTAAGCTATCTTGATGATGGCATAATTAGCAGCATGGTGGTGCCAAACGAGTACTACATGGGCTATCAGAGCATTGTGGCCATCGTAAGAAGGCTTGACAACAGACTTACTCCTATGGAGGATCAGCAGATCAGCTACCGGGTTGTGAACAGGGACAATCTCTTTGATGTGAGCAATCAGAGAGTGCTGTTTCCGGTTGTAGAGTGATTTGCTTTGGGTATTTATGAGGTGCCAATGATATGAAGGATCATTTATGGAAAAAAATATTTGCGAGAGTCAGACATTGCAGCAGGCGTTTTTTGATCGCAGGCTGTCTGGTGCCGCTTTTTGCTACTATATTGTCTGGTTGCACCACCAATAGTGCTGCCCGCCCATCTGACAAGATCAAGGTTGGAGTTACTATTTACGACCAGTACGATACCTTTCTTAGTCAGTACATGGATTGTTTTACAAAAGAGCTTGAGGCGGTCGAAGATGTTGATTTGGTTGTTTACAATGCTTCCCAGTCTCAGCAGACTCAGAATGCTCAGGTTAAGAAGATGATAGAGGATGGATGCGATGTGATCTGTGTAAACCTGGTGGACAGGACAGACCCATCCACGGTCATTGACGCAGCGAAAAAAGCTGATGTACCAATTATCTTTTTTAACAGAGAGTTGGTCGAGGGAGATATTGGAAGGTGGAACAGGCTCTTTTACATAGGAGCGGACGCAGCCCAGTCTGGAATACTGGAGGGAGAGCTGGCTGCATCTACATGTCTTTCTGATAAGTCCATCGACAGAAATG
The DNA here is from genome assembly GCA_015056565.1 of Butyrivibrio sp. Classification (GTDB taxonomy): domain Bacteria; phylum Bacillota; class Clostridia; order Lachnospirales; family Lachnospiraceae; genus Butyrivibrio. Next base: position 12,746 of record SVGB01000001.1, on the reverse strand, counting down.
GTGATGGCAAGATCCAGTACATTGTCCTTGAGGGAGAAGCCGGGCATCAGGACGCAATCGTGCGAACTGAGTATTCAGTCGATACTCTGATAAAAAAAGGAGTAGAGGTCGATAAGCTTGGTTATGCAATTGCCAACTGGAACAGAGCCCAGGCCCAGACCAAGGTTGCTTCCTTTATAGAAAACTATGGGGATGGGATTGAGCTTATCATGTCCAACAATGATGACATGGCGCTGGGGGCTATTGACGCCTACGAGGCTTCCGGGATGCTTAAGAGCGACTGGCCTGCGATATTTGGAATTGACGGAACCACAGTTGGTCTTGAGGCAGTTCGTGATGACAAGATGACAGGTACTGTGTACAATGACAAAGAAGGCCAGGCGGAAGCTATGTACAGGCTTGCGGTAACTCTTGGACACGGCGGAAGTATTGAGGAGCTTGCTGATGAGTTTGAGATTACCGATGGGAAGTATATAAGACTTCCCTATGAAAAAATAACTGCTACAAATATCAACAAGTTTTTGAGCAGGTAAGAGTGGTGAGGTTTTGAAGGTGGAGAGCGCAATTAAGACTAATATAGAAAAGAGAGTGTATTTTTGGGGCAGGGTTATTATCCTTTCGGTAGCTCTTTTGACAGCATTGTTACAGACTTTTTTTGCTACGAGCATTCCTGTGACAGTATCTCTATTTGTAGTTATGGCGCTTACTTTGGCGGCTTTTTTATATCTTAGCATCAAAGGAAAAACTACTGATGAAGCAAAGCTTCTTTTCATGATCTTTGGCGGAATGCTTCTTAGGGCATTCTTTGTTCTTACCCATGATATCTACACCCTGCAGAATGATACCGGGACTTTTACAGGAGCAGGGACAGATCAGATCAATATAGGGCATCTTGGATATATTGAGTATCTATATAAGTTTGGTAAATTTCCGGATTTTGATCCCTATGAGGTGTTTGGTTATTTCCATCCCCCTGTCCATCATATTCTTGAGGCCCTTTGGCTCACTGTCCAGAGATATATCGGAGTAGGTGAGCCCTCTGCCTTTGAGAATCTCCAGATCCTTACACTTATATATTCTGGTCTGTGCATGCTGGTAATGCTGCATATTCTTGAAGAGTGCGGCGCAGGGAAAAAAGTGATCTCCTACGGAATGGTACTTTTTTGCTTCTACCCAAGGATGATGGTGCTGGCAGGGTCAGTTAATAATGACATTCTGGCACTGCTGCTTCTTATGACTACCATCTGGAGAGTACTTGTCTGGATCAGAAATAAGACCTATGGAAATGCTGCACTTATGGCGCTTTCTCTGGGATTTTCCATGATAACCAAGCTAAATACAGCCATCTGCGCTTTTTCCATTGGACTTGTATTACTGGTTTATCTTATAAGGGTGCTTAGAGACGGAAACCTTGTGGAGATAAGGAAAACTATAGGGCAGTACGTGGTATTTGCGCTTATTAGTATTCCAATTGGATTTTCCTATATCATTAGAAATCTCATTTTATTTGGGAAAAAGCCGGGACTTCCAACCCAGGGAGTAGGTTCGCCTATGTACTTTGGAGATTACCCCATTTGGTCTATCATTGGAGTGCCTCCATTGACAGATCTTCACATTGAGTTTCCATTTCACCCCATAAGCGGAGATGCCTGTCACAATGCCTGGGTGATAATATTCCAGACGGGGCTGTTTGCAGAAGGATATCCTGCGGATATTGGAAGTGTACTTCTTGTTTTTGCACAGGCTTCTTATGTTGCATCAATTATTTTGGCAATCATAACATCCGTAGTTTTCCTGGTGGGCTATGGTGTAAAGATGGTAAAGGATCTTAACAGCCTGTTTTTGCTTACTACATATGTTTTCATGCTTCTTAGCTTTATGCTCTATATGATCAAGTACCCATATACCTGCAGCGGAGACTTCAGATATATGGCTGCAACGCTGGTGTTTACGTCCCTTGGCTTTGTGCTTGCCCAGGAAAAGAGAGGCTTGAAGCTTATAGTTAATATCCTTATGTGCCTGACTATAGTGGGCTCAGCCGCATTGTACCTGGCAGGAGCGATTTGAGGTGTTAACGAAAAATAGTACTTGCTTTTAACTGCCACGGGTTATATAATGCTATTTGTCGCTGATATTTAGCGTATCGGGGTGTGGCTCAGTTGGTAGAGCACTATCTTAGGGAGGTAGGGGCCGCGTGTTCGAATCACGTCACTCCGATTTGGATGATGAAACCGCTCAGATTTGAGCGGTTTTTTTATCTATTGTTTTGTTTGTATTGGTTGTATTGTTTGTATCGATTGTATCCATTACATATTTGTATCTGGTAGTGCATTTGCATCTGATTGTGCATTTGCATCTGATTGTGCATTTGTATTGGTAGTACATTTGTAATTGTCGTGCATTTGTATCCGTTCTATTATCAGCTTCGTGCTGGCGTGGAAGCTCGTACCACTCGCAATATAAATCCTGCTACTCTCGGATTCGCCCTTCTCTATGCGGTTTCAGCTTTGGTTTATTCTTGCCGGCTAAAAGCTAAGATTCAGACATTTGCGGATTTACTGCATGTTTTTATTTTTTCATTTTGTACAGTAAAAAAATGACTGTACATTATCAGATTTTCTAATCTATGCCGTAATCATTTGCTCTTTTTACGGTACAGATTCACTTTTCAATTTTCTACAGTAATTTTTCCAGCTGATTTAGTAGAAATCCCATTTCACTTTACTGTATTGATTTTGTTTTTATTATCTGTGCCGTAATGAAAAAAAGTGCTTACGGCACAGAATCAAAATCCAAATCTGTGCAGCGAACCTACATGATCAAAGTGCCCTCAAACAATGAGCTCAGCCCTAAACATTATACCAGTGTTTTTTGCAACTCATCTAAAACGCTAAAACTAAATAGGCTGAACAAAAGAATGCTCATTCATATTCTATAAATTCTACTTTTTCGATCCGGTGCATCCGGCACTAAAATCTCTTTTAAGAAAGGACTGATTCACAATGATAAGTTACAAAACAGAGCTCCAGAAGCAGCTCAACCAACTTGATTTTCTCTTGAAAAGAGCCGAAAAACGAAAAAAGCAATACAAGAATCTCGAGAAAGGAAAACTCCAGGTAACCTCAAGCCACGGTGTAACACAATACAAATTTCTTGCAGAAGGAGCAACTCACTCAAAATACATTCCTTCCATCGATAAGGAACGCGTTAAACTATTTGCCCAGAGAGAATACGATGAAAAAGTCTATGAACTCCTCACAACTATGCGAGGCAGGCTGCATCGTTTCTTAAATAACTACGAGGCAGATTGCTTAGATACATACTTTGAAAACCTGTGCGAGGCGAGACAGAATCTCATCACTCCCATAAAGCCCACAAAGGAAGCCTTGATAGACACGTGGATGAAGAGTCATCCCGGAAATATGAATACTTATGAAAAGAAACCTGATAGTAAGACTTCGCGTGGTGAATACGTTCGTTCAAAATCCGAGAAGATCATCGCAGATTATCTTTTTTCGCTGGGCATCCCATATCAGTATGAGCCTCAGTTTCACCTTTTCTCAGGAGATAATGTGTATCCTGACTTCGTTATCCTCAATGTAAGAAAAAACAAAACAATTTACTGGGAGCATCTGGGGAAAGTCGGGGATGCAAACTATGCCACCAGGAACTTTGACAAGCTCATGGACTACGAAAAAAGCGGTCTCATCCTTGGAGATAACCTGATCGTAACACTGGAGACCAATGAAAGAGCTCTGGATATCGAGCTTGTTGAGAAAAAAGTACAGGAATTTCTATTATAAGCAGAATATCTGTCACGCTTCTTTTTTATAATACATTTCATATTGAAAAAGCACCCTCATGCAAAAGACATATGCTTTATCCCGAGGCAGTATCTGTGCTGTTACTGTATAGATCATGTTTTCAATTCTATACAGTAAAAAAATTACGGCACAAAACTTTTTTCCCATTTTGTACCGTACATATTACTGCACAGATTCTATTTTCTATTCTCTACAGTAATACTCAGTAATATTTCCAGGGAGCTTATCACTGATTCCGCTCAAATTTACTGTATGGATTATATTTTTAATTTCTGTACAGTAATGAAAAAAAGGGCTTACGGCGCAGAATCAAAATCCAAATCTGTGCCGTAAAGCCACATGCGAATCACATAATAAAAGACTTCATTCTTTCCCACACGTATTCATACACGTACGCATTCATTCCCGTACGCACTCTTTCCCGCACGCACTCTTTCCCGCACGCATTCATTCCCGCACGCCGCTGTTGTCAATTCATCACAATACTCATACCCTGCAATATTCCCAATTCACACGACTTTCATATAAAAAGCCTCTCCAAAGCGTCTCCTTACCCAACGTAGCTCTCGCCCTCAAATATATCCATCAGGTACTCACCGTCTATATCCGGCTCGTCCCCGTCCCGGTTATAGGAGATGCGAACAATTCTTCCGTCATCAAGGTAGCAGTCCACAAACTTATCTCCTGCCGTTCTCCATGGCATAACGTGTGTGCCGTCGGGCAGCTCCTCTCCGGCAGTTATTACGTTTCCGGCTTCATCCACAACATCCGCCTTAATGCCCTTCTTAAGGGTAATGTGGTCTGAGCATTCCGTCACGTACTTGTAATCTCCGCTGAACACGGGCATTCCGTCATCGCCAACTCTGTACTGTCCCACAAGCACGAAGTCTCCAATAATGGTATTTATCTCGCCAAAATACATGTGCTCCGCATCCACTGCTGCACCTTCGCTGAGCCACTCGCCGTCGTACGCATAAGGCTCCAGCCCCGTCTTGGTAAATACCGCTCTTCCGCAGGTTTTAAGCTCCCCGTCCGTAACCTCAAAGGCAAAAAAGTCATAGTAGTAGCCAAAGCTCTTGGAAGTAACATAGATAAACTCGCGGCCGTCACCGGTAACGACCTTCCAGGTGCTGATGGAGCTCTCGTCTTCCATCATAAAGGACTCATCAAAAGAAGCTTTCTTATTTCCCTTCTTTAGATAAAGCCCATTTGCAAGTCCTTCGCCCTCTTTGCCGGGAACATAATAAAGAGAAAGTCCGTTATAGTCGCCGCTATCCCACTCCGAGGAAGACACGTACAAGCCCGCATACGTCACGTAGCCATGGCTATCAATAGTCTGGGCTGCATCCTTGCCCGAACCACTTCCTTCCACGGTGTCAAGAGAACCATCCCCCTCGTTTCCCTTCGCAGTACCTTCAGAACCATCTCCGTTGTCCCCCGCCGCAGTACCTTCAGAACCATCTCCGTTGTTCCCCGTCGCAGCATCTTCAGAACCGTCCCCTTTCTCTTCCGCCGAATCCTCGCCAGAGGCGCCTTCCACCAGATCCTTCCCCGAGAAATCTCCAAGCATATCGTAGGGCACGGTGGCATCAATGATACCAAAGGCGTAAGCCGCAATGTCATAGGGATTAAAGTAAAAATGTATCCCCTTCGGATCCATGGTCCAGTTGTAGTGATTAACGTAATCCTTCCCCGCTTCATTTGCCGCATCCGGGTCTATATAGTAGGAGGCCAGACTGTCATCCAGGTCCCAGTAATCCTCATACTCATCGGCATCCTCAATCTTGATCCTGTCCCTGATCATGGCGCGAAGCTGTTCGTCGGAGACATCCAGAATTTCCTTGAGTTCATATTCCTTCCCGGACTTAACGTCCACCGTGGTGCCCATCCTGCAATGATAACCGTGGGCCCCGCCCGCAAAGTTCTCATAATATGTTACAAAGCTCAGTATCTTATCATTCAAAAGAGCTATGTTCTCCCGCTGAACATCATACCAGGGCCCGATGAAATTGTACCCCTGGGAAACCAGCTCCTCATATTCCGCAACAATATCAAGTTCTCCCCAGTCTCCGCCAACACCATTGCCGTCCGCAGCCGTTCTGTCCAACACCCTGTCCTGAAGAAAGCCCGCAAGCTCGGGATATGCTTCTTTATAAGGATCCGTCACCAGAAGATACTGCTCGTCAGAATAGTACAAAAGGCGGTGCTCTTTGTCGTCGCCATAATAATTCTCATCCACAAGGTCTCCCTCGTAGTACTTGTCATACTTAAGTGTAACCTGCTTAAACATTGGGTAATCCGAAGACGCAGGCTCCGGGGATTCAGCAGGTTCTTTTCCCTCCTGATCCTCTCCGGCATTCTTCTTCGCAACAGCCTTTTTAAGGTACTCCCCGATATTCTCATTGGTTATCTTGGTATAGGGAAGTCGGATATATTTCCCATTCTCTACGTTATAAATACTCTCAAGGTCCCTGATGCTGCCGCCTTTTGCCAGAGTGAGTGCAAGGCTGTACATGGCTCCCGCCTGGCCTTCCTTGTCGTTGTAGACTGTGCCCCCAAGCTTACCCTCGGCCACAGCTTCGAGTCCCACGTCGGTTCCGTCTATACCAAAAAACACCGGCATAAGGTCCTCGGATACGCCTGCCGTCTCGTATGCATCAATGGCGCCAAGAGCCATATCATCGTTATTTGACAGCACCAGCTCGATGCTATTGCCATTCTGCTCAATGAGCTGCGACATCTTGGTCTGAGCCTGGGCTCTGTTCCAATTGGCAATTGCATAGCCAAGCTTGTCCACTTCTACGCCGCTCCTGATCAAAGTATCAACGGAGTACTCGGTTCTCACAATGGCATCCTGGTGCCCTGCCTCACCTTCAAGGACTACGAACTGAATAGCCCCGTCGCCGTTTCTGTCGATGGTATCGTCGCTTTTTATAGCCTCAGCCGCCAACTCACCTTCCATAACGCCTGACTCGATGGCATTCGCCCCCACGTAAAAGAGCTTGTTCCATCTGCCCATGTCCCCCTCAACCAGCTCACGGTTAAAAAAAATAATGGGAACATCTGCCTTTTTGGCCGCATCAATGACAGCAGTGGGGTCCGTCCTGTCAACCAGATTAACGCAGATCACGTTGCACCCGTCTTCGATCATTTTTTTGACCTGGTTATTCTGGGTCTGCTGGCTGTTGGAGGCGTTGTAGACCACCACCTCCACGTTCTCGGAAGCCTGCTGCGTAAAGCACTCCATCAGCTGGGAGATAAAAGTGTCGTACTGGTCGTACAGCGTGACTCCGATCTTTATTTTCGTTGCGACCTTTGATCCGCTGTTTGCGCCGCAGCCTGCTAAAAGCCCTGCTGTCATCACCACGGTCAAAAGAAATATCATAAACTTTTTACATATCTTCCCCATTTACACTAAACTCCTGATTATTCCATGGCACCAAAAAGGCACCCTCATACGTCGCCATCATTCCACAGCCGCATATCTGATCTCTTGTCGCCATCATTCCACAGCCGCATAGCTGTTCTCTTGTCGCTATCATTCCGCAACCGCATAGCTGTTCTCTCGTCGCCGTCATTCCACAACCGGAAACAGCATTCTCTGGTTGCTCTCATCAAAAAGATTCTCCCTGTTCACCACCCTGAATGAAATGGTCTCGTTCTGCATAGGTGTCAACCTGTTCTCCAGTCTTCTTACTATGGCTGTCACGCTCTGATACCCCATATAGTACTCATTGGGCACAACCATGCTGGTGATTATCCCATCGTCAAGATAGCTGACATTCTTAATTGACGTGCCCTCGCCGAAAATGCTGACTTCACTTCCGCTTCGAAGGGCATATTCACTGGCAGCTTCCAGGCCGCCGTTTTCAAGGGCAACGATAATATCCGCCTGCCCCAGAACCTGTCTGAATTCAATTCTGTCCTGAAGACTCACGTTATTGGATTCGATCCATACAACCTCCGCTCCCGAGGACTCTATGTTCTCGTTAAAGCCCTGGAGCCTTTGCTGTATGGAATGAAGCTTCTGATTGCCGGCAACAATTCCGATCTTATGTCCTTCAAGTCTATTGCCAAAGGCGATCCTGACCTCGTTGGCCAGCGCCCTTCCGATCTCCACGTTGTCTGCCTCTATGCAGGCGGACTTTCCCTCAACGTCAACCTCCATGTCTGCGCCGGTATCCACCAGCTCCAGCACCACTTTGCCCCTGATATCAGTGATCATGCTCTCGGTTCCCCTGCTGGTGATGACCTGAAGAATTATCCCGTCAGCTTCCGCCGCTATCTCACCCTTTATAAGGTTGTACTGCTGATTCAAAGTAAGATTCCTGCCTGTGGAAACAACGTTGAGCTTCACGCCATTGTCTTTTGCCGCCTGCTCTAAGCCCGCCATAAAGGAGGACCATCTTCCCGAGCCACTGTCATCCACAATAACCGAAACCTTCACCTGATCATCCCTTGTGCCGCTTAGGATCAGCGCCGAAGTGGAAGCCGCCAGAATAATCATGAGTATTGCTGACAATATCAAAATGAACATGTTCCTGTTACTCATACTCATGCTCCTTTCCTCCCTCCAGGCGCTTCTGATTCTCCTCGTTATAGGGAATTGCCGGAATATGGATGGTAACTGTCGTGCCCTCATCAGGCTCACTTTCTATCTTAAGACCATACTGCTGCCCAAAACGCAGCTGTATCCTTCTGTGCACGTTAATAAGGCCAACCCCGGAGCCATGCTTACGCACTCTGGTATCGTCGGTCAAAAGAAATTCCAGCTGCTCACTACTCATTCCAAAGCCGTTGTCGGAGACTTCTATGTAGATGTCACCGTCTTCGCCCCTGTAGCCATGCACCTTGATCTCACCGTCCTCCATATCCTTAACTCCGTAGTACACGGAATTCTCCAGAATAGGCTGAACAATGAGCTTCACGGTACAACATTTTTTTATCTCTTCATCGATATCAAAATCAATGGTAAAGGCATCCTTGAACCTTACCTTCTGAATATTCATGTAGTTCATGGCATGCCTGATCTCATCCTCCAGCGGGATGATGGTTTTGCCACCCGAGAGGGATACCCTGAAAAGGCTGGCCAGCTGCGTTATCATAAACACCGCATCGTTGTATTTTTCCCCCTCTATCATCCAGACGATGGAGTCGAGAGTGTTGTACAAAAAGTGGGGATTTATCTGGGATTGCAGCGCATCAAGCTCCGACTTTCTCTTCTCCTCCTGGGAAGCCACCATATCTTTCATCAGCTGATTTATCTGATCGTAGCTGGAGCGCAAAGTTCTTCCAAGATGCTCCACCTCTGAGGGACCACCGATATAAACCGTGGGATTGACCTTCCCCATCTCGATATCCCTGATGGAATCGTTGAGCTTTCTGATGGGCCTTGTAACCCTGTTTGCCACAAGCCTGTTGAGGATCAGCATGGCAAGGAGCGTGATGGATACGATCATCACAACGAAGTATCTGATATCCTTAAGGCCCATGTAAGAATTACTGGTAGGGATCACGCTCACCAGCTTCCAGCCCGTGTAACTCATGGTGTTGACAGTGACGATCCTGGTGTTTCCCTCAAAATCCTCCTTGTGGCTGCCATCGTCATAGCCCGCTATGCTGGTGTTGTTCTCGGAAAAAACTCCCGCACTGATCTGGGCCAGCATCGGATGATAGATAAGGGCGCCGTTCCCGTCGCACAGGTACACATACTGCTCCGACGGATTGTCGTTAACATCCTCCATCATCTGCTCGATCACAGCATAATTCATATCCAGCAAAAGAACTCCCTGCCCCGGAACGCCGCTCCGGTTAAGCTCAACAGCACGGCTAAGGGAGGTCACCCAATAGTATTTGAAGGTTGGATCGTCTACGAAGATATTCTGAACATGAGGAAGGGAAAAATGGAGATTTTCGGGCTTTTGGAGCGCCGTCTTAAACCACTCCTGGGTTGTGACATCAACTCCCGGCTTTTCTACGCCTACCGGGGATGCGCTGATAAGAGTCCCGTCCTCGTTATAAAGAGCAAGGCTTATAAGATAGTCCTTATGCGCCTCGTAAAGAAGATTCATCTGATTGCTGGGGGAATCCTCCGAAAGATCCTCATCCTTTATCACGTTGTAGTAAATGGCATCCGAGACCCTTCGCATGCTGCGAAGGTAATCCTCAAGATTAACAACGGTCTGATCAAGCAGTGTCTGTGCGCTGTCGGTGAGCATCTTCTCGGAACGCACATAAAACCTCTGATAGAGTGCTACGCCCATGGCAAGCATGCAGACTAAAGCTACGATGGTAAAAGAAACCGAGATCGTAGCCTGAACGCTTCTTGGGCCGAGACTTTGCATATAACGGCTAAGCCTCCAGCGAGCCTGCAGCTCTTTTGCTTTTTCCTTCAGAAAATTTTTGGATTCCACTTTTATGATTCCCTGCCGGCCTTGTATTTTGAAGGGGAAACCCCGAACTGTTTTTTGAAGACATAGCTGAAGTAGTTGGGATCGGAATATCCCACCTGCTGAGCTATTATATATGTCTTTTCATCGGTCTCAACCAGCATCTTCTCCGCCTTCTCCATGCGAAAGTCAGTAAGATATCCCACGAAGGTCTTGCCGGTTTCTTTCTTGAATACCGTTGAAAAGTAAGCACTGCTCACCCCAAGGTAGTTGCAGATGAAGTCAATTGAAAGATCCTGATCCGCGTAGTGATCAGCCACATACTCTTTTGCCTTGGTGACAAAAGACCTGGTATTGTCGGAACGCTTGTCGTCTATGAGTTCCCTGATCTTAAGGCATACCGTGCTCAGCCAGTTCGACAGCTCTTTTCCCTCCATCTGCTGAACCAGGGCGTACACGTCACTGTTGGCATCAAAAACTTCGTTGACATCCAGCTGATTGCCCCGGAGGAACTTGTAGAGCTCGCTGACCAGCTCCATTACAAAAAACCTGTGGTTCTGAATGGAGCCCTGTTTCTCGAGGTTGTTCTCTATGTACTGCCGGGCTGCTGCCTCCACCGCTTCGCTGTCTCCCATCTTCATCTTCTTGAAAACGTCGGTGAGACTGTCTCCGGACTCCTGAGCTTCGCTCTCCTTCTCAAGGGGAGATATCTCGGAGATGTTGATGGCCTTGGTGTGTCCGTACAAAACCCTGTATGAAACCGCATCCCTGGCGCCTTTGTAGGAATCGTCAATACCTGAAAGGCTGTCCACAACCTCGCCGATACCTATGGTGACGTTGGCCTTACAGATGCTTTCAGCCAGCCTGCAGAGCCTGTCACATTCATCGGTAAAAGCCTTGGCATCCTTCTCTGTCTCCAGTTGGGAAATCAGCACAGTGCTCCCAAGATATGAGAAAAAGCTGCATCCCCACTTGGAGTCAAGGCGTTCCTCCAAAAGCTTCCTTACGGAAACCGACAGAAGCACCGGGTTTATGCCCTCGGGCATACTGGACATGCTGATATGAACTATGGCGGTGAGATACAGGGGTCCTTTAAGGTCGATGCGGTAGTCATCCATGAACTTTTGTATCTTATTCTGAGCGATCCTGCCCTCCACTAGAGACGCAAAGAAATCCTCCTGCAAAAGGGGCAGCGAATCCATGTAATAATTCTCAAGCTTAGCCACGTTGAGTTTCTCATCGATGTCCCTGTCCAGAGCTTCATGAACCCTGGTAAATACTGTCTTGAGTTCGTCCGAATCAATGGGCTTTAGAATATATTCCTCGGCCTCAAGGCGGATGGCCTCCTTGGCATATTCGAATTCATCGAACCCGGAAAAAAAGATGATCCTGATGTTGGGATAGAGCTTTTTCAGATTCCTTGAGAGTTCCATACCGTCCATATAAGGCATTTTGATATCAGTCATGACAATGTCAGGACGCTGCTCCTCCGAGAGTTCCAGCGCCTCGAGACCGTTTCTGGCATACCTTGGGACTTCAAAGCCCATGGCTTCCCAGTCAAGTTTTCTAAGAATTGCCTGAGCGACGTCTTCTTCGTCGTCAACAAGCATTACACGATATTTGTTCATAGATTATTACTCCGACGCGTGCCTGTACCTTGGCACGATATTGCTATGTGCACTTCGCATGCTGTTGTTTACTGCGTGCGCCTTGGCAGGCTGATATTGCATGTGTTTTCTTGGGCGTAGGGGGCTTATTTTCCCAATACGAACTTCTCATAGATGAATTTCCACATTATTCCCATGGCCACAACAGCGATAACAATGAAAGCCAGGGCGATCCTGGGATTGAAAAAAGATATGATTCCCATGATGATGGCAGACACTCCCAGGAAAATGATAACCAGCCCCGCGTACAGCGCGTATTCACGTGGATGCTTGATATTTGCGGGATCCTCTTTCTTATTAAGTATCTGAACATCCCTTGTGATAATGAGTCTGATCCCAAAGAACATGCAGGCTGCAAACAAGAGCAGCTCTATTCCCATCTGATTGATTATTTCTTGAAATGTCATGAGACTTCTCCTTCTGATAACTATCTATATAATTATACTGTGCGCAGGCAAGAATAGCCATGATTACAGTATAACTTATGTGTTCTTTAAATGTATTTTTTTAGACAGCGTATGGGGCATTTGAAGCGATGGCTCTTTGGGTAGTGTTCCACCGCATTTTCGTTTTGAGCCCATTTGCGGTGGAGCTTTACAGGCGGTGTTCCAACGCATTTCCGTTTTTGAGTCATTTGCGGTGGAGCTTTACAGGCGGTGTTCCAACGCATTTCCATTTTAGACCCATTTGCGGTGGAGCTTTACAGGCAGTGTTCCAACGCATTTCCGTTTTTAAGTCATTTGCGGTGGAGCTTTACAGGCGGTGTTCCTACGCATTTCTGTTTTGGCCCCATTTGCGGTGGACCTTTGCAAAGCAGGGTTCCAACGCATTTCCGTTTTTGAGTCATTTGCGGTGGAGCTTTGCAA
>SVGB01000038.1 GCA_015056565.1 Butyrivibrio sp. | reverse complement strand
TGCTCAGGTCTGAACGGGGACTTGTGCCTGTAAGAGCGGCGTTTATTGAATCTATATTCCAGGATATAAATTTCATGCGATGACTCCTTTTCTAATATTGTTACTCATTATTATACATGAATTTTTTCCATGTTTTTTTGTTATTTCCGCGAAGTTCCACCACAAACTCTCCCAGTAAGTATATGCGTTCAAGATTTCAAAGAATACCCCTCTGCGCATGATTGCAGAGGGGGTTCAGTAAGCATTGAAAATGGGTAATTGTCGAAAGTCATGATGGCTATATCTATTACGCTTATTCATAATCCTTGTTTTTCCCTATTCACAACCTTTAAGAATGCTGTGCTAACAACTGAGTAAATGATATAAGTGATTAGTGTTCCAAAACATACATCAGACAGAAAATGATTTGTCATGTGTATTCTGTTATATCCGTAAAGAACAACAAAACATGCTGCAAGGACAAAACAGAACATATTTTTAAACTCTGAACGCTTCTTGAGTACATCAGCAAGCATTGGCAGCGAAAACATCATGCTTGCTATGGTCATGTTGCCGCTGGGCCAGCTCTTAAAGCTGTCATTTGAGCCTGCGAGGTTCGGAACCATCTGCCACCAGTTCCTGAACTCCGACATAGGATCATCAAGTGTTATCAGATACTTATATCTTGGTCGCGATGCCACCTGCTTGAGCCATAGGTTTGTATTATCCGCTACAATCCCGGCTATCAGAATAGCAGCGCCTGTCATGATCAGCTTGTCAGGACTTACATCATCAAATATCCGGTAGCAGACAAATGGAACCCAAGAATATAGTATTACCCAGAATCCCCAACTTATTACAGATAGAAGTGGTGAGGAATCTCCAGCTGTGTAACCAAACAGCTCTCTTACCTTTGATCCGTTGTAATTATTGCTGTAATAAACAGCCATAAAGTATGAGATTGCCATGATCACCCACGCCAGCATTTTATATTTGTTGCCTTTTTTCATTAGCCCCTTAAAGATACACATCCCTGCTGCAGGATATAAACAGTAAGAGAAGTATGAACCATAGGTGGAAAAAAAGGCCCCAATGTCAGTCTTGTTCGCCAGTGCTACGTTGATACTGTAATCAAAAAACGAACCCAGTATTATTCCTAAAATACAAACTGATATCACAATATATGTACATATCTTTGGAACAGCCAAAATTTTCCTGTTATCCATTCGTCTTATCTCCTTTGATACTTTATGTGCCTCCTCTATTTTTTACAGATGTTCCTCCATGAACTCTTTAACCGCCTCGGTGACAAGTTCCAGATGATAGTCATAGCAATGATTGTCTCCCGGGATCGTCACAAACTTGCAGTTCTTGTACCTCTTGGAAAACCCGACAGAAACCTCATAAGGTACAGCTTCATCCTGATCTCCGTGAACGATAAGTACAGGCTTTTGATACTTGTCCACAAAATCTTCAACCCTTATAGTCTGTGCGACTCTTGCGTAATTGCCCTTGAGCTTTCTTCCATCCCAAGCTTCCATTTCATCGGGGATGTTCTCGGGATCGAATTTCAAACCGAGAAGTTCACCTTTTCTTGCGATTTCCGGAATCATTGCAGCAGGTGACAATGGCATGATTGCCTTAATGATATCTCTTTCCATGGCTGCTGCAAGCATTACTGCCAATCCGCCCTGTGAATGACCTGCCATGTAAATATCCGTGACAAAATCAAGCTTCCTCGCATAGTCAACAACAGCCAGTATATTTGTGAGCCACTTAAAGAGTGTATGATCCTCAAACTTACCATCACTCTTTCCATGCCCGTACATATCTGCACGAAGAGTCGCCACTCCGATTTCATTTAAAGTCTGTTGAACAGCAACAATATGTCTTTCCTCACTATGACCTGTAAAGCCATGAATTATGATGCACAAAGGGCATTTTTCAGGATCCCCGTTGGGCATATCCAAGTACGAATTCAGTTTTATTCCATCGCAATCAATATACATACGCATCTATTCTCCTTATCTTCAGATATTATTTACTGGTGGCTTTTATCTCGCCCTTATCCACAAGTCTGAAAAACGCATCAACTACTTCCGGACTAAGCTGGGTTCCTGATGCTTCCCTGATTATTGATATAGCCTTATCAAAATCCATGCGCTTGCGGTATTGTCTGTCGGAATACATTGCATCGAAAGAATCTGCCACGGCGATAATTCGGGCAACTTCTGGGATTTCATCGCCTGAAAGCCCGTTGGGATAGCCATTTCCGTCATACCTTTCGTGATGGCCCAGAGCACCTACTGCAAGCTCAGGTACAATGCTAATATCTTTAAGCACCTCATATCCCTTTAAAGTGTGGGATTTGATCAGGTCATATTCTTCATCTGTAAGTTTCCCTGGCTTATTCAGCACAGCCTTGGGAATTCCAACCTTACCTACATCATGGAGAAGCCCAATTCTATAATATTTTTCTACTGTTTCAGCGTCATATCCCATCTCTTTGGCAATGAGAGCAGTGTATTTTGCTACTCTCACTGAATGGCCGTTGGTATATGGGTCCTTCATATCTATGACTTTGGCAAAAGCTTCTGAGATCTCAGATGCAAATACAGCACTCTCCCGCTGCTTTTTCTGCAAAGAATCGATATGATCCCTATATAGATAGATTCCCATAAATGCAGTAAATAAAAGCACGCCAAGGCGGGTAAAGGTTAAGCTTCCGTAGCTCTGCATAAAATGAAAACGGAGCATATCGATCACAGCTCCAAGTATGCAGGCTAATAGCCCCCATTCCACGCTGCGAAGCAGTGTCTGCTTGATCTGTCCATGTCGTATGGCTTTATAAACAAGCACTGAAGACAACACAAAGCTGACTAATACCATAAGTTGCGAAATATTAACAAGATGATAATAGTCAGACACCCCGCTCAGGGTAAGGCTGATCTGAAGGAAAACATTTAAAAGACATGCTATAAACGCGCCAGATAACAGTCTTGAATGAGACTGCCCTGTTGTACTTGCAAAAAATGAGAGCGCAGGAAATGGTATTAAGGCAAGACACATATATTCTGCAACTCTTACAATGTCAGGGCGAGCAGTCATCACCTGAAGAAACAGCGTATCATTAAAGCCGATAAATCCGATCATCACACAGGATATACCAAAGGATATGAAATCAATTCCTGTTGATTTCATGACGATCTGGCCAGTAACTCCTGCTATAACAAACAAGATCCCGATAATAATAGTTGTTGAACCCTGTCCAAATGAAAAGAGATTTCTTTTAAATACACCTGTCATGTACTGCCCGGCTTCACTTATGGCTATATTATTTACAGCTGCCGGAGTATCCGGAAATACCGGTTCAAGGTCCAGCCTTAAAAATGAGCTCCCCTCCGGGATTGCAATGGTATGGTACTGCATACCATATGAAGCACCTAATTGCCTTGGCATCACAGGCTCATAATCGTAGATCATCCCATTGGATGCATATACTTTAAAATTGGTATCAATGGATTTAAAACAGATCGCCTTGCCATCAACGTTTATATTGCTGATGTCCAGCGTCACAGACTGTTTCCCCGGGGCAAGATCATATAGATCAACTACCTGTCCGCTTTCATCGATCCAACCATCATTAATGTCCCAGAGCATGGTGGTATCAGTATTTACTTGAAAATTTCCCGAAGCAGCAGACAGCAGCACAAAAAGCAAAAGGATCAAAATGCAAACCACCTGCTCTATGCTTGAACGGGCTATTTCATTTCTTTTTTTCATCGCCATTCTTTCATCAAATATGCTTAAAGCATTGTCCATATTATGCTAGACTCTTTTTCGGCGTGAAATTTCAGCCGGGGAGTATGTGATATGGGAAATAAAAAGTTCTTTTTAAATATATTATCGTTAATAATTATAACAGTATCAATTTGTGGATGCACCAATAAGTCTGAAACCTCTTCTCTTAATGAATTTGTCAATAATAAATGCGACATTTTTTGAAACTGCAGAATTTCATAACTGCCTGCAACAACATCGTTCGTGAGCAGAAATGATCAAAAAGGCTCCTTTATAACAACCTATTTTTGCCACTGCATGCTATAATATTCCCTGTTATGGAAAAATTAAGAGAATCTCAAATAAAAAACTCATTACTGCTCCTTCTTGCTTCGGTGGTCTGGGGACTGGCATTTGTGGCACAGTCTGTAGCCGGCAGTAATATAGGAACGTTCACTTTCAACGGAATCCGCTTTATCATTGGCGGAATTTGCCTTTTGCCTTTTCTACGAGGACATAATGTGAGGCCATCCAAGATCCCACCTAATAAGCTAATTGGTGGTGTGATTTGTGGTCTTGCCCTGTTTCTTGCTTCTACATTCCAGCAGGCGGGAATAGCCCTTGGTGCCACCGCTGGACAGGCAGGATTTTTGACAGCCTGCTATATCGTGCTGGTTCCAATACTTGGTCTTTTCATCGGAAGAAAATGCAGTTTTCTGGTGTGGCCTGCGGTGGCAATTGCCCTTGTTGGACTCTATCTTCTTTGCGACCCCTTAGCTGGCGTTGGCTTTTCGATTTCCACTGCGGATCTTGCTCTTTTGTGCTGCGCTCTTTTGTTCTCCATCCAGATCCTTTGCGTTGATCACTACGCTCCCAGAATGAGCCCTGTAGCACTTGCCTGCGTCCAGTTCTTTGTAAGCGGCGCAGTTTCACTTATTGCCGCCATCTTCTTTGACCTTATGCCTGACCCTTCTGCCTGGATTAACAGCCTTTTAGAGCCTACTTCCTGGATTGCTATCCTCTATACCGGAATATTCTCAAGTGCTGTGGGCTACACGCTTCAGGCTGTCGGACAACGCGGCTTAAATCCTGCCCTTGCATCCCTTATCATGAGCCTTGAATCAGTGTTTTCATCGCTTTTTGGCTGGCTCATTCTGCATCAGACCATGACAGGAAAAGAGATCACAGGGTGCCTACTTATCTTTTCAGCAGTTATCCTTGCTCAGATCCCCACGAAAAAGGGAAGTGTTAATTAACACTTCCCACAGACTGTAGACAAAGTACAGCTTATCCATATCTGTTTGCACGACAATTACACATATATCTCACAAAAGACTCCTGCGATCATTATCTTTTTGAGCATAGTAATCATGCTTATATTCGTACATGTTCTTATCTGCCTGAATCACAATGGATTTGATATCCTTCAATTCCTGATTGGTAGCATATCCATAGGAGATAGAAATATTGGTGATGATATTACCTTTATAATTAGAGATGAGTTTCTCCATCTCCTCTAATCTCTTAACGGTCTCTTGGCTGGTTTCTTCTGAAATGACACAGAATTCATCTCCGCCTGTACGATAAACAGAATCTATTCCCCAGAAAGCTGAAGAGATGCACTTGGCAGCTGCCACTATAAGCTCATCTCCTGCCTCGTGCCCAAGAGTATCGTTAACATTTTTAAGTCCGTTTATATCAAAGATGACAACGCTAAGGTGCTCTGGAAGGTTCATTGCAAGAGCCTTTAATTTTGTACCATAAGCGCGTCTGTTTCGAAGCCCCGTCATCTCGTCGTGGTTGGCATATTTAGCCTGCTTTTCAGCCAGTTTTTTTGCAGATTCCTCATATATAAAACGCTCGCTGCGCTCTTTGTTGATGAAATGACCAATGAGGATCCCTGCCAAAGAAAAGATGATAAGATTTACAAGGCCCCAGGAATAAATGTCAGGCTCAATAATATTCACGCCAAACACGGCATATACAATAACAGTGATAAACAGCATCAAAAAATCCGTGATAGAATTCTTGATAAAGCATGTGGGAGTGATGATCACGAAAGCGATCATTGACGCAGTCCTTACATCAGGCTGACAAAATGCTATACCTATCCCGGCGCCTAAGACGGATACCAAAAGCACACCTATGGTAGGGTTTAATAACCATGGCCTCTTCTTAACCATGAATAATGACACAATTACCGAGCCAATACTGAGCAGTAATGCAACTACATAGACTATGCGACATGCGAGATAAGCATCTGAATTAAAGGACATTATCAGGCTGAAGATCCAAAAGATTGAAGCGCAAAATCCTCCTGAAACGGCAATCCTGCGGTTATCTTCTCCTATAACATCTGATACCCGCTGGTATTGCTCTCTGGTAAGTCCCATATAAAACAGTGAATTGAATATTTTTTCAGATGTACGCATAAATTCTGTTACTCCTCTGGAACAATGAATAAAAATGCATATAATACAGTCTTCTTTATTATTATATTATAGTAAAGTGTCTTGTCAGACAATACAGCATATCGATATTAGTTCAATTCCTTCATGTACCTGTCCATATCCTCTGCAATCTGCTTGGATACAGCAACTGCGGCCACAACGGTCTTTGCACCCGTGACTACATCGCCTGATGCAAAAACACCTGGAAGTGAAGTCTCTCCATGAGAATCTGTAGCCAGATTTCCTTTTTCGTTGAGCTTAAGATCCTTTTCACGAGTGACAATGCGGTCCTGTGGCACCTGTGAGATCGCGATGATAACGCTGTCTGCTGGAACCAGGTTCTCTTTTCCCTCAGCATTCTTAAATACCGGGCCATCGTCCTCAATGCGGACAATTGCCTTTTTGTACTCAAACTTAACGCCGTCAACCTTGGCGTATTCAAATTCTTCTGGGGAAGCGCTGACTTGCTCGCCTCTTACGTAGACAACAACCTCTCTGGAGCCATGTCTGATGGCTGTTCTGGCCACATCCATTGCTGCATTTCCAGCGCCAATTATGGCAACCTTATCACCCAGCTCGTAAACATCAGGATTGTTAAGATAGTTTATGGCATAAAAGACATTTCCAAAGGTCTCACCTGGAACACCCAGTTTTCTTGGTCTCCAGGCTCCGGTACCGATAAAGACGCTCTTATATCCGTCTTCAAGAAGATCGCGGATTCCAGTGGAACCACCAATGGAGAAATTAGGCCTGAACTTTATTCCAAGCTCGCGCATCTTCTTGTAATACCTGTCCAGAATTGATTTAGGCAGTCTAAATTCCGGAATACCGTAGCGCAAAATTCCTCCAATTTTATCGTGAGTTTCAAACACAGTGATAGAATAGCCCTTAAGCGCCAGGATTATTGCAATTGTGATCCCGGCTGGACCAGCACCAATGACTGCAGCCTTCATTCCGTTTGAAGGCGCAGGTGTTAGATCAAGTCGCTCAAAACATGAGTCAGAAATATAATTCTCTATTGAAGAAATATGTATGGACTCCCCTTTTATGCCCCTTACGCAATTTCCTTCACACTGATTTCCGTGGTTGCACACAAGTGAACATATCATGGAAAGCGGATTGTTCTCAAAAAGCATTTCTGCCGCTTCCATCATGCGGTTTTCCTTGAAAAGACGTATCATCTCAGGAATGTTCGTGTGAATTGGACATCCATTTTCCCTGCATCTTGGGTTAGGACACTGTAAACAGCGATTGGCTTCATCGATAACGTGCACAGACATATATTGCTCCTCCACTTATCCGAGTATTTAGTACATGCTCCATTTATATCATGCGCACATATTCAATTGTAAGCGTTTACATTAGCAAAAATATGGAATATGTTGAACTCAACGTCACGTCTTACTCTTTCGCAAAAATGCTACGATCATAAGGATGTAACATATGGTCTTTGGCAGCATCAGCATACCAAGCATAGGAACAAGCCCCGCAAACACTGCAACGGGGATGTAGAAAAGAAAAGACAGCAGTATATAAATCCACATAGGGCGGAATATTTTATCTCCTGCTCTCTTTATATAATATATATAACATATAAAACCACCCGGGATTACAAAGGGAATATTCCTGATGATACCCCAGGTCATGCTGCTTTCATTCTGAAACCATCCGTTTTGCGGGAACAGACAAAGAATTATCCTTACCACGGAGAGTCCCCAAATCGCCATTGTTAGCCTCTTGTTTTCCTGGCACTTATATACCCTCATCCACAGGTAATAAACGAGCACGTAGAAAACAGTCATTGTGATCGAAGTTACAAGCTTTCCAACTCCCAGAGCCACAGTAAAATCTCTTCCTACAAAGTAGTTAAGCACCCTTGGCACAAGGTGAAAAGCATCTCCACAGCCCAGTATCAGTGCGGCAACCCCCATGATCTTTCCCGTAGTATCCTTGGATCTTTTAAGGATGATACAGCCGCTTATTATGGCAAACAACAGGTAACAGATATCAAATAAAGACTCTCCGTATTTCATCATGTCCCTCCATTATGTTTAGTACCTTTTTTCACTAGCTCCATATAGTCTTTATAACTGATGGGCTCTCCGCCCATGCTCTCAAGATGATCAGTGTGAAACTGACAATCTATCATGAGATAGCCATTTTCAGTAAGTATCTGAGCAAGGCCAATAAGTGCAAGTTTCGAGCCATTCTCCAAATCGGAGTACATGCTCTCTCCAAAAAAACATTTGCCCAGGTTCACTCCGTAAAGGCCCCCTGCCAATTGCCCGTCTATATAAGCTTCAACGCTTAGAGCAAGGCCCTTACCTGCAAGCTCTGCGTAGGCCTTTTCCATATCAGTTGTTATCCAAGTACCTTCCTCTGTGGCCTCTCTCTTTTCTCTGCACCTGTGCATTGTATGGGAGAAATCCCTGTTTAGCTCCACCTTTACATCGTACTTTTTCATGAATTTCTTCATGGAGTGGGATACGTGGATGTTCTCTGGCCTTATGATATAGCGTTCCTTCGGACACCACCATAAAATGGGGTCTCCCTCATTGTACCATGGGAATATCCCGTTGGAATAGGCAAGAATTAGCCTTTCTGTGGACAAAGTCCCGCCTATGGCCAGAAGTCCGTCCTCCCTTGCAAGGGTTGGCAGAGGAAAAGATATCTGATTGTCATCAAGTTTGTACACAGGCATGTAGGATCACTTCCTTGCGGCTTTTGAGGATTCTATGGTGAATTCCCTGTTTCTGGCTGAAAGCTTTATCTTTCCGCCGTTTTTAAGCTTTCCAAATAGAATCTCATCAACAAACAGCGGTTTAATGTCGTTTCTTATGATCCTGTCGATCTCTCTTGCTCCAAATTCCTGGCTTACGCCCCTGTCCTTTAACAGGTCTTTAGCCTTTTTATCAGCAGAAAGAGTGATCTTCTTTAAAAGAAGCTGCGCTGACAGCTCTTTTAGCTTCTTATCAACGACTCTTTCCGCCATATCATCATCCATGCTGTTAAAGACAACTACCTTGTTGAGTCTATTTCTGAACTCAGGCTGGAAGGTGTTCTTTACAGCCTCTGTAAGGACGCTTTCATCCTGGTTCGTGCTGATAAAGCCGATGCCGCTCTTACCAAGTCTGTTGGCGCCTGCATTTGAAGTCATGATGATTATGACATTGCGAAAATCAGCTTTCCTGCCCTGGTTGTCAGTAAGTGTTGCGTAATCCATAACCTGCAAAAGAACGTTGTAGATATCAGCGTGAGCCTTCTCAATCTCATCAAGAAGCAGTACGCAGGATGGATTTTTTCTGATGGCTTCAGTGAGGATTCCGCCCTCCTCGTAGCCAACATAACCTGCAGGAGAACCAATAAGCTTGGCTACTGCGTGCTTTTCGCCGTATTCACTCATGTCAAATCGGATCAGCTTAACTCCAAGCTCCTCAGAGAGAGTCCTTGCTATCTCTGTCTTACCAACACCTGTTGGTCCCACAAACAGAAGGCTCGCAAGGGGCTTACCATCTTCGATAAGTCCTGCCTTTGAGAACTTCACGGCATTTACCACCTGGCTTATAGCCTCATCCTGTCCAAAAATCTTTGTTTTTATGCGCTCTTCCAGGGTCTCAAGTCCCGCGGCATCATCTGTATCCACAGTTTCGATAGGAACTCTGCAGACGCCGGTAAGGATCTCATTTATCACGTCTTTATCTACGGTCTGGACCTTTTTATCTGTTGGATGAAGCTTTCTAAAGGAGCCGGCCTCATCAATAAGATCGATTGCTTTATCAGGCAAAAAGCGCTCATTTATGTACTTGGCGCTCATCTTCACAGCATATTCCATGATGCCCTTGCCATACTTTACGCCGTGATACTTCTCATATTTGGATTTAAGGCCGTTTAAAATCTCAACAGTCTCTTCTTCAGTTGGCTCTTTTATCTCAACATTCTGGAATCTGCGGACAAGAGACTTATTCTTTTCAAAGTATTTCTTGTATTCCTCAAATGTAGTGGCTCCGATGAACCTGATATGCCCGTCTGTAAGATAGGGCTTGAGCATGTTTGAGGCATCAAAAGAGCCTTCTCCCACTGCACCAGCTCCTGAGAGATTGTGGATCTCATCGATGTAGATGATGGGCTTTTCCTCTTTGCCAATCTCTGAAAGGACCTTCTTAAATCTCTTTTCAAAGTCGCCTCTGTACTGGGTTCCAGCCAGCATACCTCCAAGATCAAGAGAAAAGACTTTTGCGCCTTTTAGGGCATCCGGAACATTATCGGCTTTAAGGCGCTTCACCAGGCCATAGGTTATGGCAGTCTTTCCAACACCTGTCTCACCGATATGAAGAGGATTGTTCTTATCTTTCCTGCAGAGGATCTGAATGGTGCGCTCAAGCTCTTTTTCCCTGCCAATAAGAGGGTTTACGTCCTTTAATGTGTCATTGAGGCACGGTGCAAAAAGGCTGATCCCCGCCTTGTCCTCTTTGGGCTTGATGCTTCCGTCCACGTCCTCAGAAATCTCTTCATTTTCTGATTCAATAATGGCCATTTCCTGCAGCACGTCAGCTTCACTGATATCCTGCTGTTCCATGTAGTAAACAGCATAGCTGTTTTCCAGGTTCCAGATGGCGTGAACCAGATGCCGCACGTGGATCTGGTCGCTTCCACTACTGTAGGCGCTCTGTCCCGCAAAGCTTATGACAAAATTGGTGCCAATGGACAGCTCCGGCTGGCCGTTTTCAGCCTTATCCACGTATTCTTTTATATATTTGCGAAGATTGCTGTCAAGGATACTTAAGTCTCCGCCGCACTCCCTGAAGGCCTCCGCAAAGGTATCATCGTCAAGGATCATTAAAAGTACCATCTCAGGAGTGACATATTCATAGCTATTTTCGCTTGCAAACGCAACCGCTTTCTGGAAAACCTCTGAAGCTTCTCTTGAAAGATCCATATTATGCCTCCTCCACTGTCATTCTAAAGGGAAATCCCTCTTTTTTGGCTCTCGCAAGGGCCTTGTTGACCCTGGTCACTGCGATATCGTAAGGGTATCTTCCCACAACAGCCTGTCCGTTCTTGTGAACGCCAAGCATAATGGCCTCTGCGCTAACCGGGTCCTTGTGAAAAATGTCCACCAAAACTGAAACAACAAATTCCATGGTGGTGAAATCGTCGTTTATCATGATCACGTTATATTGCCGTGGCTCTTTTATCCTGCTAAATGTCTTTTCCTTGGTCTGACTTCCTGTGGCCATAGGATGTTCCTCCTGGGTACATGTGCATCTGCCAATGATGATATCTGGCCGATGAAAACGCTTTTCTATATTCTAGCATAAAACAACCCTCACAGGCTTGTTCCTGTGAGGGTTGTTCAATCGCTGATTCATTTCCGTTTCCAGGGAATACAGCGATTTACTCCCTTAAAACGGCTTATATTATTTTTTACACGTAAAAAATGCCATTGAGCCATCTATGTGGCATTCCACTTTAGAATACAGTTTATGAAGGACATTATGAAGGCTCTCCTCAGTCAGAAATGGCGGTGTAAACCATCCTTTTTTTTGTAAGTATCCTTCTTACCAGCCAATCTGTTCGTTTTGATTTCCCTTTAATATAGAAGCAGCCAATGAAGCTTCCACCTTTCTTCAGAACACGGTTCGTTTCAAGAAAAGCCTTTTTCTTATCAGGAAAAGCATGAAAACCAT
>SVGB01000037.1 GCA_015056565.1 Butyrivibrio sp. | reverse complement strand
TATTAAAGTTACCCTTAAGTCAATAAATCCAAAATTTTCTCTAAAACCTATTGACTACTAATAGTTTGTCACCTCCTCCACATTAAAATAGCCGAACCTGAAAGTCCCATCCAGATTGACTCCCATTTATTCATGAACATTCCGCATCTATCCATATATATCGTCATTATAACTCCTTTTGTTAGTCATCGCTAACTATAATTTCAAAATAATAAGAAGTCATAACACTTTGTGATTGTTTCACACACTTAAACTAAACCATTGAGCCATGATCTTTCCGGTTATTTTTCCATAAATGGTGACTTTTCCCTCAAATCTCTCTGTTTTAGTCATGTTTCTTTTCCCATACAGGCAGTACCATGATATTAGACGAATTACACTTAAGCGCAGTATTTGCAAGAAATTTCAAACAAGTAAAGGAGATTACTAGATGGGTAACCTTAAAGCAAATATCGCCGAATATGTCGGCAACTACACCAGAAAACACGGCTATTCGCCAACAATTGAAGAGCTCATTAGCTCTTTTGGCATCGTGACAGTCATGTTCATGATGTTCTACATACTTAGCCTTTATCGGATCGGAATGATCCGCAACTCTCTATTCTTTGGAGTAAGCGATTTGCAGATGATACCAATGAAGATCATCAACTAAATGTCATAAAATAGGGCTTCACTCACGCTGGCGTGAGTGAAGCCCTCGATTTTTTTCGCATATTTTCAACAGGTCATCCAATTTTGTCCACGAAATCAGTCATCATGTCGGAAATCTTGATCGTCTGTGGGCAAACCTGCTCGCAGCTGTGACAGTGCAGGCACGCTGAAGGCCTCTTGTCATCAGGAATTGCTGCAATAGCCATGGGCGCGATAAAGCCCATTCCGCCGTCCTGAGTTGTGAGAAGGTGCTCGTTGTAAAGAGAGATGAAATACGGAATATCAAGTCCCTGCGGGCAGTGGCTGACGCAGTAATGGCAGGCAGTGCAAGGAATTGACTTCTTTGCCATCATTCTGTCAACAACCTTCATCAAGGCTTCCATCTCTTTTTCCTTAAGAGGCTTGTCCTCTTTGTAGGTAGCAAGGTTGGCTTCAAGCTGCTCCATGCTGGACATTCCGGAAAGGACCATAGTTACGCCCTTTACGCTCTGAAGGAATCTAAATGCCCATGCAGGGATCTCCTCATCAGGGCGAAGTGCCTTAAGTTCGCCAGCTGACTGATCATCGAGCTTTGCAAGCTTACCACCGCGCAGGGGCTCCATTACCCATACAGGAATGTTCCAATCATTCAAAAGATCAACCTTTGCCTTGGCATCCTGGAACTTCCAATCCAGGTAATTGAGTTGGATCTGGCAGAATTCCATATCCTTGCCATAGGCATCAAGGAATCTCTTCAAAGTATCGTATTCACCGTGGCAGGAAAATCCCAGATGCTTTATCCTGCCATTCTTTTTCTGCTCCATAAGATAGTCGTAAATACCGTACTTAGAATCCAGGTACTGCTCTATGTTCATCTCGCAGACATTATGGAAAAGATAGAAATCAAAGTACTCCATTCCGGTCTTTTCAAGCTGCTTCTCAAAAATCTCTTTTACCTTGGGCATATTTGAAAGGTCATAGCCTGGGAACTTGGTTGCGATGTAAAACTTGTCCCTTGGGTACTTGGCCAGCGCCTTACCCATCACGATCTCAGAATTGCCATCGTGATATCCAAACGCGGTATCGTAGTAGTTGATGCCCTCTGCCATTGCCTTATCAACCATTGCCATTGCCGCTGCTTCGTCGATGTTGCCGTCATTTCCGCCAATAACAGGCAGTCTCATGGCGCCAAATCCAAGTCCTGACAGCTTGATTCCCTGATAATCTCTGTAAACCATAGCCAAATCCCCTTTCATATAGTTGCTACCCTATAGTCATTCACTATTATATTATATCATCTATAAATACGTCTTTCACGCAGGACTTAAGCCTTCGCCAAAGGTAAACAGACCTATCTTGCAAAGTCAAAATCCCTGAAACAACTTAAATCTTTAATACATATTTAAGAACAAATACTAGCGAAATATAGTATTATTTATAGTAGATAGTTTTTTTATTTTGACAATGTCTACCAGGAGGCATGCTATGTCCAACAAGATAAAAAATATATTGCGAAAATTTGTGATTGTAGCGCTTTCTCTTGTAGTTGCAGGTACTAATAGCGGATATTCTGCAGATACTGAAGCTAAACTGGGCGACACCAGCAGTATAGTAGATTTTGAACATAATCTTGATGATTATGTGCCTGCCAAAGACCACTACAACTTTTACTTTACCTATAAGATTGTTCATCCCTGGTGGGATGCTGTTGCCCTTGGAATGGAAGATGCTCAAAAGAAATATCTTGAAAAGGGTATAACCATAACTTATGAGTATATGGCTCCGAACGCAGCTTCTTACGAGGATCAGACCAAGAGATTATTACAGGCACAAAAAGGAAATTATGATGTTATCGGAGTAGATGTGGCAGATGAAGCAAAGATATCTCCTGTCCTTGACGAGATGGTCGCTTCAGGTAGTAAGGTCATGACTTTTTCCAGCTCTGATGCAGCTCCTGGTTGCAAGAGGATTGCTTACGTTGGAAATACCCATAACTACCAGGACGGAGCAGATTTAACAGAAGCTCTTTGTAAAAAACTCGACTACAAGGGCAAAGTAGGTATACTGGTTGGAAGTCACGGGGCTCCTTGCCACGAAGACAGGGCAAAAGGTGCCAAAGACACTATTGCTAAATACAAAAACATGGAAATAGTAGCCGTTGAGTATGACATGGACTCCATCGATAAGGCATATGAACTGGCTAAGCAGATGCTAAAGGACAATCCTGATATTGCAGGCATTGTATGTTGCAACATGAGTAATCCTGTAGGAACAGCCAGAGCCGTTACTGAACTTGGAAGTAATACAGTGATCGTTGGAATGGACCATGATAAGGAGGCGCTCCACTATCTGAAAGATGGTGTTATTTATTGCCTTGGAGTACAGGATTGCTACTCAATTGGATTTGATACCCTGCAAGTTGCGGTAAAGATCGCAGATGGTAATAAACCAGGAGTTCTTTTCCCAGACAAAACTGATGAAAATACAACAATTATATATCAGGAAGATGCAACACCTATGCTTGAAATCTTGTATGGAGATGTTTCTCAATGAAAAGCAAAAAAATTACTGAAAAGACAGTGACTATCACTGCGGCGATAGGAAGTATTCTGATCGTGATAATGCTGATTGCTAATACTTACTGGGCTTCCAGACAGGCTATTTCTTCTACAAATCAGGCTGTTTCTGCTGTAAGTGCGTTTTATCTTGAATCCATGGCAGACAGACGTGCCAAGACCATTACAAACCTGATCAACAATAATTTTGACTACATGGAGAAGGCTGTAAGCGTTATAGATGATGAAAAAATAGAATCTCAGGAGGATCTTCGTGCAGCTATCGGTAGAATGAGAAGACTTCTGTCTCTTAACGGTTTCGCTCTGGTAGATGAAGATGATATAGTTTATACGCAATATACCACATATACCGGTGGTAGCAGATATCCTTTCCTTGCAAATAAGACTTTGGATAGCAAAATGATAAGTACCGTCTTCATTTACGGCTCATCTAAAGAGCTTTTTCTGGCAATACCGATAGATATAAAGATAATTGGCAAACAGTTTAAGGCATGTTTTGTTCAGATAGATATTAATGACATAGTTGATCTGCTTGCTTTTGACGATCAGGAAAGTACACACTTTGCGCTGTATTCCGTAAATGGTGGAAACATCTCAGAAACAGAGCTTGGCACACTTATTGGAAAAAGCAATATCTTTGATGCGACAAAAGGTTGTGTTTCTGAGGAAAAATGGAATTCATTTCGCGATGATTTTGCAAATGGAAAACGAGGAGCACTGACATTTACTATAAATGGCGTGGTAGATACCATATGCTATCAACCCGTGCCTGATACCGGATGGGAACTGGTTGTAATGATCCGTGAAAGCGTTATTCAGGATCAGATCCAGGAGATCAGCGAAAAGAGCCTTAGGACTAATCATTTTCAAATAGTATTCCTGCTTGTAGTCGCTACCCTATTTTCCGGTATATTATTCTTCATGATGCGGCGTGTTGCCAACAATAAGCTGGACGAAGAAAAAGAAAACAGCAAGGCCTTCAAGAGCATGGCAAATACTGATTCCCTGACAGGAGTCAGAAATAAACATGCCTACATGGAGACTGAAGCCCAGTTAAATAGCTGGATACGTGAAGGTGCTGTCGAAAAGCTTGCCGTTATCGCATGTGATATAAACGGTCTTAAATATGTCAATGACACAAAAGGCCATGCTGCCGGTGATCAGCTTATCAAAGACGCTTGTGCTCTCATCTGCAATCTTTTTAATCATGGTTCAGTTTACAGAACTGGTGGTGATGAGTTCATAGTTCTTTTATCAGGAAAAGGCTATGATACCAAGGATGAAGTAATTGCCGCCTTTAACAAACAAGTGGAAGAAAACATCGGTACAGATGATGTTGTTGTTTCTATTGGCTATTCAACGCTTCAGCCAAATGATGAGCAGTTGCATGATGTATTCGATCGTGCAGACCAGATGATGTATGCCCGCAAGAAAGAGTTAAAGAGCATGGGTGCTAAAACCAGAGAATAAGGCGAAGTCTTTTGACTTCGCCCTTGAAATTTTTAAAACATTATATCATATTACGCCCAGAATTTTCTTAGCATTTTCAATGCGCTCAGGGGATGGGGACTCCACGCCCTCAAGACGGTAGGGAATACCTAGCTCCTGATACTTGGGAACACCTAAAGTGTGGTAAGGAAGCACCTCAACCTTCTCTACAGAAGGCAGTGTATCAATGAACTCTCTTGTGCGGCGAAGGTACTCGTCGTTGTCACTTCCTCCCGGAACCAGCACGTGACGGATCCAGATGGGAATTCCCATATCCGAGATTTCTTTTGCCATCTGCAGGATGTTGGCATTGTCAACGCCCGTCAGCTCCTTGTGGGCATCAGGGTCAATGTTCTTGATGTCCAAAATAACTGTATCCGTAAGGCTCATTAGCTCTTTCCACTTAGAATAGAAAGGCTCCTCGTGAGTGAATGGCTCTCCGGCTGTATCTATGCAGGTTGTGATTCCTTCTGCTTTTGCTTTTTTAAACAGATCCAGAAGAAAATCCATCTGCAGGAGGGGTTCACCGCCACTGACAGTGATCCCTCCGCCGTTTTTCCAATATGGCTTGAAGCGAAGCGCCTTTTTCAAAAGCTCATCCGCTGTAAACTGCTGGCCTTCGCCTTCCTTCCAGGTCTCAGGATTGTGACAGAAAGCGCATCGCATCCTGCAGCCATTAAGGAAAATGATGTACCGAACCCCAGGTCCGTCAACGGCTCCAAAACTCTCCAGCTTGTTTACGTATCCAATAATTTCACTCATTAAATAACTCCGAAAAATCTAATTAAAGCGCCTCGTGGCATGTACGAGAAATTACATCCATCTGCTGCTCCTTAGTCAAGTCGATGAACTTAACTGCATATCCTGAAACACGGATAGTGAAGTTAGCATACTCAGGCTTCTCAGGATGCTCCATAGCGTCGATGAGCTTCTCTTTTCCAAATACGTTGACGTTAAGGTGGTGTGCACCCTGATCGAAGTAACCGTCAAGTACGTTTACGAGGTTGTTTGTGCGCTCCTCATCTGTGTGTCCGAGAGCACCTGGGTTGATTGTCTGTGTATTTGAAATTCCATCAAGAGCCTCTTCGTAAGGAAGCTTAGCAACAGAGTTAAGTGATGCAATAAGACCATTAACCTCTGCGCCGTATGCTGGGTTAGCACCAGGTGAAAGTGGCTCGCCAGCTGGACGTCCGTCGGGGAGAGCACCTGTAGCCTTACCATAAACAACATTTGATGTGATAGTAAGGATAGATGTTGTAGGCTCTGAATCTCTGTAGGTGTGGATGTGACGAAGCTTGCCCATGAATGTGCGAAGGAGCCAGATAGCGATCTCATCAGCTCTGTCATCATCATTACCATAACGAGGGAAGTCTCCCTCGATCTCGAAATCCTTGGTGATTCCGTTCTCATCGCGGATAGCCTTAACCTTAGCATACTTGATAGCTGAAAGTGAGTCTACACAGTGTGAGAAACCAGCAATACCAGTAGCAAATGAACGACGTACGTGTGTATCGATGAGGGCCATCTGGCAAGCCTCATAGTAGTACTTGTCGTGCATGTAGTGGATCATGTTAAGTGTTCCAACATAGAGGTGTGCAAGCCAATCCATCATCTGATCGAACTTCTGCATAACCTCATCATAGTCAAGGTACTCAGCTGTGATAGCCTTGTACTCAGGTCCAACCTGATCACCTGTCTTTTCATCAACACCGCCGTTGATAGCGTAAAGAAGGCACTTAGCAAGATTTGCACGAGCTCCAAAGAACTGAAGCTCCTTACCTGTCTCTGTTGCAGATACGCAGCAGCAGATTGAATAGTCGTCGCCCCATGTAACACGCATTACATCATCGTTCTCGTACTGGATTGAAGATGTTGTTACAGAGATCTTAGCAGCGTACTTCTTGAATGTCTCAGGAAGACGGCTTGAATACATAACTGTAAGGTTTGGCTCTGGTGAAGGTCCCATGTTCTCAAGTGTGTGAAGGAATCTGTAGCAGGTCTTTGTAACCTGGTGACGTCCGTCAAGACCAATACCACCAACCTCAAGAGTAGCCCATACTGGGTCTCCGGAAAAGAGCTGGTTGTAAGACTCAATACGTGCAAACTTGACCATACGACACTTCATTGTGAAGTGATCGATGATCTCCTGTGCCTCAGACTCAGTGATGATGCCCTTCTTAAGATCACGAGTAAAGTAGATATCAAGGAATGTAGAAACACGTCCGACAGACATAGCAGCGCCATTCTGTGTCTTGATAGCTGCCAGATATCCAAAGTAGAGCCACTGAACAGCCTCTTTTGCTGTAGCAGCTGGCTTAGAAATGTCGATGCCATAGATAGCAGCCATTTCTTTCATGCCCTTAAGAGCATTGATCTGGTCTGCAATCTCCTCACGAAGCTGGAAATCATAACGACGCATACCCTGACGAGCTGTTGCAGCAAAGTCTGCCTGCTTTTTCTCAATAAGGTAATCAATTCCGTAAAGAGCAACTCTTCTGTAGTCGCCAACGATACGTCCACGTCCGTAAGTATCAGGAAGTCCTGTAAGGATCTTGTTGTGACGAGCCTTCTTCATCTCTGGTGTGTAGATGTCGAATACACCCTGATTGTGTGTCTTGTGATATTTTGTAAAGATTTCATGGAGTCTCTCACTTGGCTCATAGCCATACATTCTGCATGACTGCTCTGCCATTGTGATACCACCAAAAGGCATGAATGCTCTCTTAAGTGGCTTGTCAGTCTGGAGACCAACGATCTGCTCCATATCCTTTGTTTCTTCTGAAATATAGCCTGCGCCATGAGAAGTAAGAGAAGATACAACATCTGTATCCATATCAAGAACGCCGCCCTTAGCACGCTCCTGTGCTTGAAGTTCCTGAAGCTTGCCCCAAAGAATGTTTGTAGCCTCTGTTGGATCTGCCAGGAAAGACTCATCTCCATCGTATGGAGTGTAGTTGTTCTGAATGAAGTCACGTACGTCGATATTGTCCTTCCAAACACGACCTACGAAACCGTCCCACTGTGTGAATTCGTGATTAGCCATGAAAAATTCCTTTCTAAAAATAGTAGTCTGCAAATTTACCATCACATACTATACCATATAACTGTCAAAGAATTAACAATTATATTAAGAACTTTTTTCATGTTTCACAAAATGGTCACAGTTCTTTTCTAAAAAACCTGTTCATAGTATCTGCGCTCATCCGTGCCATGATAATCGCTGAGATGCTTCATTTCTGGCTTACTTGCTCTTTCTTCCAGATTCTATCAGTTCTTTCTCAAAGGCTTCAGGATTTTTCAAATAATAATCCTGATGATATTCTTCAGCCTCATAGAAGTTCTTATAGGGCAAAAGAGCTATCTGCGTCTTTTTACCGGATTTAGCTTCTAGCTCAGTTATCTTCTTTTCTGCGATCTCTTTTTCCTCTTCAGAGCCATAGAAAATTGCAAGAGTGTAAGAAAATCCCTTGTCGATAAACTGTCCCTCTACGTCAAAAGGATCCACGTTTGCCAGATATATATCCAAAAGCTTCCCGTAAGAGACCTTCCCAGGATCGTAAATTAGCTTTATTGTCTCCCTGTGGCCTGTTTCCTGGTGCTTTACCTGCTCATAGGTGGGATTTTCCTCATCTCCTCCCGCGTATCCGCAGATAACCTTATCTACTCCATACATCTTGTATATTGGAGTGACACACCAAAAGCATCCTCCAGCAAAAAATGCCTCTTTCATATTTCATTTCCTCGTATTATATAGTCATACCCGTTCTTTACCTGTTCTAAGGCATAGGGTATGCTGTTGAAGATGCTGTGGATTGGTTTTAATTTCCTACCGCACAGACGGTTGTCGAAAGGCTCCAACCACAGCCTCTTTGTCACAATGTTAATCAGTTAGATACCGCATGACGGTTTATGTAGAACGAGGTTACATCGGCAGAGAGCCCTGTGGATCCAATACAGCGTCAAATACTTTTATGGAGGATCATGCGTATGATCTATGTTGGTATCGATGTTGCAAAGGATAAGCACGATTGCTGCATCCTGGGATCGGAAGCCGATAAAATATATCCGGTCTTTACCATCCCGAATAACAAAGCAGGCTTTGATGAGTTGTATGAGAAGATTTTCTCCGTGACTGATGATCTGAATGAAATAAAAGTAGGTCTTGAAGCTACCGGTCACTACTCACTCAATCTTCTCGGATCGCTTATTGATAAAGGTCTCGCCACCTGTGTTATCAACCCGTTACATACAAATCTTTACAGAAAAGGTCTAAGCCTTAGAAAGACGAAAACGGATAAAGTCGACGCCGGTTCGATTGCTATGATGTTGATGACTGATAAGACTCTCAAGCCCTACTCAGACACATCATATCATAGTGAAGAACTCAAGTCATTAACCCGCTACCGTTTCGATAAGGTTCACGAACGTGCGAAACTCAAAGCATCTGTTGCTCGTCTCGTAAACATTCTTTTCCCCGAACTTGAAAAGATAGTCCCCAGCCTTCATATGGCTTCCGTGTACGCTCTGCTTTCCGAATTCCCCGGTGCTTCTTACATCGCTGAAAGTCACCTTACTCATCTCAAAAATGTCCTTGAAACAGCTTCTAAGGGACACTACGGACGAGATATGGCTGTCACCATAAGAGATGCTGCCAAGGATTCAATCGGTTCTGTTATGCCTGCAAAGTCAATGGAGTTGAAGCACACCATCCATCTGATCGAGGTGATGACGGATGAGATTGATGAAATCGAAGCTTCAATTAAATCCATTATGGATACTTGCGACTCTCCGATTATGACAATCCCCGGCATTAGCTACCGTATGGGAGCCATGATTCTTGCAGAGGTTGGTGATTTCTCCAGATTCAGTAATGCCGATCAGATACTTGCATTTGCAGGGTTATCGCCATCTACATACCAGTCAGGACAACTTGATTCTAGCTATTCCCACATGGAAAAACGGGGATCTCGTTATCTACGGTATGCTTTGTTCAATGCCACAAAATATGTCTGCCACTGGAATGAGAACTTCGGCGCTTACCTATCTAAAAAGATAAGTGAAGGCAAGCACTACAATGTTGCTGTCAGTCATGCAACGAAGAAACTGATACGCACCATCTACCGGATGGAACTTACAGGCGAAGCCTACCGAAAATAAAGAGTCTTTAACTTACATCCTTTTCTGAGAGCACCTGTTCAGATGCTCTTTTTGTCATGCAGTTTTCAAGGTACTGATTGAGGCCTAAGCCTGCCTCCGGGCTATCTAAAACACCTAATGATGTTTTATTCAAAAAACTGATTTTCCTGTTGACTTTTAATAGTTAGTCTTTCTACATATATTTCAGGCTTGCCGCAAGGCCATCATCGCCTTAATCAAGCATTCCTGCAAGACAATTCTCATCTGTAAATAGTAATCATGATTCTATTATAATATAATCTTTTAACCGCAAAAAAGATTTCATTTCCAATGACTGCTTGCCTGCATACGCTTCTTTCGATGGCACTCCTGGCATACAGTGTATCTGTAGGACCACTTAAGCTTCTTTCCGCACATCAGGCAGGTCTTCATGCTAAGATTCTGTTTATCCAGGATTTCAAAGATCAGCTCAGAAATCTTTCTTTTCATGGCAAGGATCTCGCCAAGGTCGTCCTCATCCCCAAGCATTCTGGTATATGAGTACAAAAAGTCGTAAACACCGCTATATAGCTCTAATAGTTGCAGCGCATTGCCCTCTTCCGGGTTGACAAATTCAGGATTGTAGCGCTCCATGGTCTCATGAAGCCGGATCGGATTGCCCTGGACATGAGCCTTGTAGTATCTCCTGAACAGGTCAAAAATCTCGTTATTCTCCACCTTGGCTGGAATCCTGATAAAGGCGCGAATGATCTCCCTGTCGTCTCGTATTTCCTCAAGGGCCTTGGCCACTCTGATCTTTTCCTCGATATCTCCCTTGTCGTAGTATTCCTCAGCTGGCAGCTGGTTCCACATCTCAAGGATGTATGAGACCTTCTGATCCTTCTCCAGAAACTCCTCAGGAATACCTATCATGGCCTTTTTTAGGATTGGCAGCTTATATGTAATGCGCTCCGAAATGAGCTCGTAATCGTAGTAGGAAGCCACGTATCCCGTGTCGTAAATGCCAAATCTTCCGGCTCTTCCCGCAATCTGCTGTATCTCTGAAATCGTAAGAGGTCTCTCCTGCACACCGTCAAACTTGGTGGTCTCCAAAAAGACAACTCGCCTGATCGGCAGATTCATCCCCATTCCAATGGCATCTGTAGCAACCACCACGTCTGTGGCGCCGCTGGCAAACTGCTCCGCTTCTCTGTGCCTTACGTCATAGGGTAAAGAGCCATATACAATGCTGCACTTAAGCCCAGTCTCCTGCAACTCCGCCGCCACACTGTGCACGTCTTTTCTGGAAAAAACTATCAGCGCATCGCCTCTTTTAACATCCTCAGGGAACCTGAAATCCGCTGCGTCCTCGTCCATCACTAGCGGCGTCTTCCTCTTATGGTAAACAGTCTCCATGCTGTCGCCGCAGGACGCGATCATCCTGCCAAGGATCCTCTCCGCATCTGGAGATGCGCACACATGGATAGTCTTAGCCCTAAGCCCCAGTATCGCTGCGGTCCATGAACCGCCTCGCTGGCTGTCTGCCACCATCTGGGCCTCGTCAATGACCGCCATATCCCACTCCTCATGCAGATTCATCATCTCGATAGTCGATGACTGGTGAAAAGAACCTGGCATCAGAATTCGCTCTTCTCCTGTGATCATGGAGCATGGACAGCCGTCGCGGTTTAACTTGTCGTACTGCTCGTAGGCAAGGAGCCTTAATGGCGCCAGATATATACCATTTGCGGCCTTTTTAAGATCCTCCATGGCTTCATAGGTTTTTCCTGAGTTGGTTGGACCTATATGGAGAATGAAATGTCTTTTCATCTGCCTTGCAAGAGGGAACAGGTCGGTATAATCCTCCGGGGTTTCACTCTTTAATACCCTGAGCAGGTACTTCTTGGATTCCATGGTCCTCTTCAGGCTGTCTGTAGCCTTGGTATACCTCTTGTTGGCCCTTAGCTGGTCGTAAATTACGATTTCGTTGAGGTTTTCTTTTACATAGTCAGCAATGTGCTTGCTACGCTTGGTTGCGCGGATATACGCCATGATCTTTTTGGACAGTATCTTCTCTGGCCCTGACATGCAGTATTCCACAAGCGGGATATTGTCGCACTCAAGGAGTACCCCATAGATAATATGCGGAATTCCTGGCAGCATTTCCCGCAACATATCCACATTCAGCTTGTTAGGCAGGGTTTCACAGACTCTCCTTATGCTCCCCTTGCCAATCTCCATCTTCTGATTCCTGCCAAATCCGGTGTGAACATTCATGAACACTTTCTCATTGGCGAGCATATCTAAAAAGCCCTCATAGACTGCACCACACAGTTCATCTGAGTGCTTCTTCCAATATTCCTCAAATTCCGCCTTGGGAAAAGACTTGTCTGCCTTGATGCGCAAGCTCTTTTCCCTGGCTCTTTTAGATTTGTAATAGTTCGCGTGTCCTTTTTTCTTCATTGTTACATTATATCACGGACAATCCTCTTACATTCTTTAAGCAGTGCCATGTCGCTGCAAAGTACAATAACGTCGTTCCAACACATCTCGATTTCATCTGGGAGCTCTTCAAGGTCTTCAAATCTCTTGGTTACTGCAAAATCCTCGTAGCCTGTAATGTCATTGAATCCGTTGATCTCACGGTCTTCTTCATCAAAGATCTCCTGCATCTCTTCGGATGACTCTCCACAGAACAGTATGTTTTTACAGCCACTAAGCAGTATCTGGTCTGCCAGAGCTCTTGTTACGTTGTTCTCAATGACCTCATTTGTGATGATGATCACAGTGTGCCCTGACAGGTCTCTCATATTTTTTCTGCCTGAAAGGATTGCACTTCCAATAATTCCATATGTCACATTAGAGCATAGTGTTGTTTCTGGGTATAAAAACTGAGTCATAATTGCCTCCTTATCTGCAAGATCAGTTAACACCTTGTTCCTATGCTCTTATTATATTTTTTATGTGTCCAATAATTCTCCCAGTAAAGGGGTTGAGTTTGACCCGGAGATACATGGCAGTCTACACATCCTTCCAAATATTCCTGCCTTTTTGGAAAGCTTCCAGCTTCATGAGTTTCTGTTCATACAGCTGCTTTAGCCTTGGTATCCTTATCTGCCTTTCATACAGATCCTTTTCGTAAATGTCAAAACTCATGATTGCTTTTTCTATATCCACGACATTCCTGTCCTGTACATATGACAGGAGTTTACTCTCTTTATCTATGAAAGAATGAGTTTTAATTGAAGACAGCTTTACATGCTCAAGGTCTAAGTACGGAATGTTGTAGAACATCGAATTGCCGGAATCATATATAGGAGCAAATCCAAGTATCTCAAGAGTGTCAGGATTTCGCACGATGGAGATATTATTCATGTGTCTATCAGTATTGGAGATGAGATGAACTACCCTCACCGACTCCACGTCGGAAAGGGTTTCTGTTATGCCGCAAAGCGGCATGAACCTACAGGATGCTCTATGCATCCTGTAGAACAGGGCATGTCCACTATGCCCCTATCCCATTGGCTTACCTTTGGGAATACTTTCCTTAAGATGTTTGCAGCTCCATTTATGTCTGCATTTGTTATTGTACCATCGTAGTGCCTGTAAAGTCCTCTCTGTATCCTCTTTCCTGAGAAAAAGTGGTTTCCTGAACTGTTCTTTTTATACACAGGGATATAGTCTTTTGCAAGAAAGTCGGCCTTTGATGTGTAGCTCTCTTCTGTGAGGACAAACCTTATACCATATTCAGCAAGTTTGTATCTGAGCATGTCTGCAAATATCAGCATTGGTATCTGCACAAAGTTCTGGTTATTGACATGTCCTATTCCTATATCCTGTTTCTGGTATGTGTTATGGCCCATCACAACTATATCTACATTGTTATCCCTTGCATAGTCAACAAGCT
>SVGB01000007.1 GCA_015056565.1 Butyrivibrio sp. | reverse complement strand
AATGTACACCTGCTTCAAGTAACTGTTTCATTGATACAACGCTCATTTTAATACCTCCGTTTGGTTAATCTTCCGTATATCCTTAACCTGTAGTTCCGCAAAAAGCGTCATTTTACGGCAGGCCTTGCTTTCGATCAGTAACTGACACCAAAACCAAGATCA
This sequence comes from Butyrivibrio sp., assembly GCA_015056565.1. Taxonomy (GTDB): domain Bacteria; phylum Bacillota; class Clostridia; order Lachnospirales; family Lachnospiraceae; genus Butyrivibrio. Next base: position 134,115 of record SVGB01000007.1, on the reverse strand, counting down.
GATACACGTGTTTATTTGTTACTGCCGTGCAAAATGGCATAAACATCCTATTTAGACACAGCTTAGTTATAATAACATAGGAAAATCAAGAATTCAATATGTTTTTTAATATAAGCATTGAAAAAAGAGCATTTCTGCTCTTTTTTGAGATTACCTGGTAATAATAGATGCTATCTGCTCATATGAAGCGCCGGCAGGTATTGTTTTCACACCGGAGCGGATGATCCTGTCTTTCCTGCTGTCTACAAGATATTTATTAAAAGAAACTGCGTTGTCGATAATTCCTTCTCTTACAAGAAGCTGAGCCACCTGATCAGAACTAAGTCCTCCAGGAATTGTTACTGTCTTAGAAGATGTATTTATGCCACTTTCCAAAGTCGCTACAGATGCCTCCGAAGATGCAGCAGCCTGCTTGGTGTTTGAAGCTTCTGAAGATGCTGCGCTTGATCCTGTAGAGGCTTCTGCCAATGCTGTAGAAGCTGTAGATGCTGTAGAAGCTTTACTTGACGATTCTGATGATGCAGAATCATCTGTCACAACTGATTTACCTGCTCCTGATTCTGATTCTTCTTTTGTAGATGCCAAAGAAGCGCTGCTTTTATCTTTTGAAGCTTCTGAATCCGCATCTTCTCCTTCTTGCGCTTCCTGAGCCATTTCTGCAACTGATGAACCTGCGCCAGAGACTTCTTGTTGGTCTTTTTCAGGTATTTTAGCTCCTTCTTCAAATAATGGCGTATTGGATGTAGATGGATCATCTTTCGTTTCCTCACCTTCCTGATCCTGAGGATCAAGTAATACTCCGCTATCTCCATCAACCATTCCAAGAGCTTTTGCTCTTTGAATTATTTCAGCCTCGCTCATAGTGGTCTTTCTGCCGCCTAAAGCAAAGCCCATAACTATCGCAGTAAGGATTATTCCAATTCCCATTCCGCGAAGATAGTACTTAAGTTTCATTTATACATTTCCTTATCTTACTTTTCTATGCTTGTTGGAAAGATCTATGACAAGCTTCACTTCGCCGATACCAAGTCCAAGTTCTCTGGCGATGACCATATTGGATTTACCGGCCTTATGCATATCAATGATCTGCTTATTCTGGGATACAGGGTCATTAGCTGTAAGTTCCTGCATTGATTTATCAGGATTTTTACTTCTGCCCTCAACCCGTACAGCCTCTGTTATAGGAACAACCTTACCTGATGAGGTATCTGATGACGTGTTTCCAATTACATGTGAGGCAGATATTTCTTCTTTATCAAGAACTTTTGCACCAATCTTTTCAAGTCCATCAAGCTCTTTGATATTTCTCTGGTCAACATATCCGCTTTCAATATTTCCTGAAGGAGCTTCTATCTCAGGATCTGTAAGACCTTCATCACGAAGTTCCTGACCAAAATCCTTTTCTACAAAATCCTTAGATGTATCTTTTGCTTTTTCTTTATAAGGTATTCGTATTCCGCTGAGCTTATCGTCTGCTTCATCCAGAAGTATTGCTCTTACGTTGCTCTTTTCTTCAGACGCAGCAAGCATATTATTAGAAGCCTCCTGAGCCTCTTTAGCAGTTGCTTCTGCATCTCTTACAACCTGCTTTGCTTCATCGGCCTTTTTAGTAACCTCACTGACAACACTGGTAAGATTCTTGTGTTTATCATTGAGCATATCATACATAAACATTACTTCATCGTGATTTTTGTGGATATCACTGATAACAGTATCAGAGTACTCGCCAATTGCAGACATCTTCTCATTTGAGATGCGCTCCATAGCACGCTCTGTTCTGTCTAAAGAATTCTCGACACTGTCTCCGACCATGTCTTCGATGGTTTCCTTCTGATCCTCAACTTCACGCCTAACAAGCTCACGGATTTCCCTCTCCATGAGCATCTTGTCTTCTTCATCCATGTCCTTGCCGGCAGGAAGAAGGTAACCTAATATTATCGCCGCAAAACCGGCAACAATGAGAACAATCTCAGTAATACTTATCATTTCTCCGCCCAAATACCCCACAAAAAACTAAACGTGAAACTACAAACACGTCAATACATTATAATATAGAAAACTTAAATCTTCAAATCAAAGCCGGAAGAAATACGAAAATCAATTGGCTTTCCGTTTCTGTCATGCATACTTTCAGCCATTTTTTCCATCTGTTCTTTTGTGAGTGTTCTTTCCTCTGGAGAATTCTTCTTTTCACCCTGTCTTCTGTTTCTTCCGCCATCCCCCATGTATTCATTAGAACCTTTATCTTCAGCATTGGAGTTAAGCTGACCCTGATCAATGTCATTTTTTGCATTAACTGAATGCTGGTTGTTCTGAACCTCTTCATTGAACTGGGTCTGAAAGTTATGTTGATCAGCCAGTGGTCTTGCTTCTTCCGAAGCCTTTATTGTGGTCACATCTGTCGAAGTGGCCATTACCCCAAAATCTACGTGGTTAATTGGCATATCTCCTCCTTCCTTTGCCTCATATTATCATATGGGCGCTAAGCGAACATCTCCCTCCTTGACTACAAACCTGCTGTACTGAACAGGCTTTTTAACAATCATAGAAAGTTCCCCAATATTAACTGTTGTTCCAGGATAAGCTGTCCCCTCAACAATTACATCAGCTTCCTTGGATTCAGCAAGTTTTTCCATAAGCTCTGAATATTCTTCCTCATTTTTTTCTATCTGGGCTGTCAGGATCTTATTTGCTTCCATGAGCTTTTTCACGTTAGCAATCTGCTCAGGCGTAAACTTTGCGCCAGCCTTGAGCATTTTGGTAAAGCCTTCAAGTGTAGGCTTCATACTCTCAATGTTTTTATTTGCTGTAGTTATGCTCTTCTGAAGGTCCTTAAGTCTAATCTTTAGCTGAGGATCAGCACCAACTTCAACTATTGTATTTGCTCCCATTTCAGATCCAAGGACCTTTGCTGTTATCCTCTCAGCTGCAGTTACCTTACCTCCGGCAATAAAGCCTCTCTTTCCTGTAACAGTTATCTCAGTCCCTGATGAAACATTGGAATGCAGTATGCATTCACTTGAGATACTGCCTCTTGAAGATACTGTGGCATTTTCAATAAACTTAGCCACTATATTTCCTCCGGCTTTGATATTTCCACCGGCTTTTGCTCCGCACTCAAGGATAATATCTGCGCCGGCATCTAAAGTTGCGCCCTCAACAATGCCCTTTACTACAATATTTCCACCAGCTCTTATTGAGAAATTACTTGCAACAATACCTTTTACCTGAACGCTTCCCTCATATTCAATGTTTCCGGTTGATACATCAACATTTTCAAGGGTCAGAACGTCAGATACAGTGATCTTACCCTCTTTTACAGTAACATGACCTGCTTTTTCTGCAAAAAGCTGAAGCTTATCTTCAGACAGGATTGTATTTTTGCCGCCTTTGATGGATGTAGTCTTAACCACATGGGGCTTAATTGTTTCGCCATAAACATTAATTCCTGCTTCGCCAGGCTCTTCCTTGACAAGAGTTGCAAGAAGCTGCTTCTCCTGAACATTATTGATAAGATTTAAGTGGAAATAATCAACACTTCCATCTTCACGAAGGGTTGGTTTAGCACGAAGGTTAGCATTAAAGTGAAGCTCAATTCTGGCATCATGACCCTCTATTACTTCTTTACCCTGAGCCACAACGATCTCTTTACAGTATTCTCTATGTTCAAAGAACTTCTTGATAGCATCATTCTGTATGCCATAGGTAATCTTTCTGTAAGCAAGAGAATCAAGAACTTCTTTTTCTGTCATAAGTTCAGCACCCTCGCTTGGAGGATAAAAAAACGCCGTGACAGACATACGATCCTTGGAAACAGTATATTTACACCCTTCACGCTCAGGAAGAATCTGAGTTTCAGTGAAAATGGTAACGCTTCCCTCTTCAGCCTTTGTCACAGCATCGTTAATAATCACAACATCATATGGAATTTTTCTATCTTCAAGATAGCCCCTTACGTCATTGACATTTAGAGCATCTCCGCCATCGGTTGGCGGAAAAACTCTTATTCCAGTCCCTTTTGGAGTAATAACCATTTGAAAATATCCGTTCATAATAGACCTCAGCAAGTTAGTATTTTATTATCTTGAATTTGTGAGTATTCCGAGATAAGCACCTAGTTTTTCTCTCATTTTTTGAAGCGCTCTGGTATGAAGCTGGGATACTCTTGATTCTGATACTTCAAGAACCTCACTTATTTCTTTTAATGTAAGCTCTTCATAGTAATAAAGAAGAATAACTTTCTTTTCTTTATCTGTTAGAAGTTCAAGGGATTCCGCAAGCATCTTTTTAAGCTCTTCTTTTTCTACAGCCTCTTCAGGTTTTTCAAATGAAGAACTCCTGTTATTGGAATCCTCAGGAATATCAGCACCCTGGTCCATAAATTCATTGAGAGATACAACACCTGTAACCTTCATCTGGTTCTGCCAGTTCTGGTATTCATCCTCACTAATTTCCATCTTGGCAGCAATTTCAGCATCTGTTGCCACATGTCCGCCATCCTTCTCAATCTCTCTGATGGCAGCTTCAATTTTTTTCTGTCTCTGTCTTATGGTCCTTGGAATCCAGTCCATCTTTCTGATCTGGTCAAGAATAGCACCTCTGATACGAAGGCTTGCATAAGTTTCAAATTTGACATCCTTCATCAAATCAAATTTGTCTATGGCATCAATAAGTCCAAAAATACCATATCCTACAAGGTCATCGTACTCAACGTTAAAACCAAGGTACATAGAAAGTCTTCCAGCTACCAGTTTAACTAAAGGTGCATACTCTAAAATCAGCTGCTCACGGATATCAGCTGATTTAGTCTTGTTATATTCGGTCCATAATTTACTACGTCCTGCTTCGTCCATTTATTATCTTCCCCAGATAATATTTAGAATTCAGGTGGAAGCTCCTGATCAACGTTTTCCACTTCCTCTCCACCTTCCGCTTCCATTGCGGCTCTTGCCTCTTCCTCAAGGCGTTCTGCTTCTTCTCTTTCTGCTACAGCTTTTTCATAGTTGATCTCCATGAATCTTGTGATCATCTTCTCTATTATAAGCCCAATTACAAGAAAAATAACTACAGAAGCAAAAACAATAATAAACCAATCACCTGCTGGATAGTGCTTAAAGTATGTAAAGATCGCAATTATTGCAGTACAACTAAGCACTATCAGCGGAGTGATCAGCTTTGTATTGATTTTTTTTAATTCATCAATATCGGTATTCATATTACTTTCTCAGGCTTTCCAACAGCCCTAATTACAAAATTTCCATTCTCTGGATAAAAAATGACCGTTCTTCCGTATGAGTCACCGGTATCCTGAGCAAGAACCGGAATGTTCATATCTTTAAGCTTTTTTAATGTAGCCTGAACATTTCTGTCTCCAACTCTCATGGTCTGGTTGTTGGACTGAAAAGCAAACATCTGAGCACCGCCAGCAATCTTGGCTACAAGCCTCTGCCTACTGGCTCCCTTGGCAACAATCTGCTTGATCAGTTCTTCTATACCAGTATCTGCAAACTTAGGAATGTTTGAATTATTCTTAATCTCAGTTGAGTCCGGCAACATAATGTGTGCCAAGCCCCCTATCTTGGTAACAGGATCCCTTACTGCTATTCCAACGCAGGAACCAAGTCCAAGAGTGGTTATACCGTCAGGGCTTACACAAATATTGAGATCGGCCATACCAACCTTAATAATCTGACTCATATTCGCCCTTTCGATTATAACTGGACATCACCCATACCAAGTGAAGAAAGTATTTTGGCGTATCCATCCACATCAGGTAGCAAAATAAACCATCCGCTGAGTTTAAGCTCGTCAAAGAACTGTGTCTCAATAAGAAGGATCTTATCTCCCATCATTCCAAACTGTATAGCTGGAACACTGAGGATCGCAGCCGCCATATCAATGGCAACATAAGGAATAGAAGGAATAAGTTTCAGGTTAGTCATCATTGACAAAGAATTAAGATAAGAACCTGTAATGATATTACCAACTTCTTTGAGAGCTGACATCTCAACTTCATCAAATTCCTCATCTTCATTCTTAGAGCCTGTTCCCATAAGCTTATTTACAAGGTGCCTTGCAGCTACCTTGTTAAGCAGGAACATGATACTTCCATCAATATCTCCCTCTACTGCAAGATAGATACCAGCCATGATCTGCTCTGCACCGCCCATAAGGTCGCCAACATCCTTAAAATCAAGGAGTCTTACCTGAGGAACAGCCATATCAACCTTGGTTCCTATCATCTGTGCAAGAGCTGTTGTCGCATTACCTGCGCCGATGTTACCCAGCTCTTTTAGTACATCGAAGTACTGGTTGGACATATTGTCCAAACTCATTTCACCCATAGTTAATCCTCCAATCAGCTGGCATTAGAAGTCTTTTCTTTTACTTCCTTTTCGGAAACAACAGCGTCAAGATCAAGGATTGATACAAGACCACCGTCATAATGTCCTACGCCGCCAACAAATTTAGCCTGACCACTTCCCTTTTTGTCATCATATCTGACTTTCTCAATATTATTTGTATCAAGTGTCAGAACCTGATTAACCTGGTCAACTATTATTCCGACAAGATCGCCTTCTCCTGTCTTTAAGATGATGATCCTTGATTTGCCAGTAATCTCATCTTCAGCAAGTCCCATCTTCATTCTAACACTCATGACAGGAACGATCTCACCACGGATATTGATAACACCCTTAAGGTAATCATCAACCTTAGGAACTCTTGTTATCTGCTGCATTCTAACGATATTATCAATATATTTGATGTTAATGCCATACTGCTCATCATCTATCTTAATAACGATAAACTGAATAAGCTCTCCTACATCACTATTATCTCTAAGTTCGTTCATAACATTCTTCCTTTCTTTTTAAATACTCATCAGAAAATTGAATTAGTATCAAGGATAAGAGCTATCTCACCATCACCAAGAATGGTTGCACCACTTATTAGCTTGCACTTGTTGGTGTACTTGCCAAGTGGCTTAATAACAATTTCCTGCTGACCCATAAGTTCATCGATAACAAGTCCTACCTGCTGGTCGCCCTTTCTTGCGATAACAACAACCATATCCTCATCAGGATTTCTCTTGGACTCTGTATCAAGAACTTCATTGAGTCTGATAAGAGGAAGTACGCTTCCGCGCAAATTGATAACTTCTTTATTTTCAACAAACTTAATATCTGCAGGAGAAACATCCTCAATACTCTGGATAGAATCAAGAGGAATAGCATATTTCTCTTCGCCAATTATTACCATCAGTGCCTGGATGATCGCAAGTGTAAGAGGAAGTCTGATAATCCATGTTGATCCCTCACCAAGCTTGGTGCGAACTGTAACCTCACCAGAAAGTGATTCTACCTTTGACTTAACAACGTCAAGACCAACTCCTCTACCTGAAATCTCAGATACCTGCTTAGCTGTTGAGAATCCAGGGTGGAACAAAAGCTCTACACACTGTTTCTCTGTAAGAAGTGCGGCCTGATCAGGTGTAACTACACCCTTTTCAATGGCCTTATTCTTAACTGCCTCAGCATCAATACCATTACCATCATCACCAACCTCGATAACAACGCTGTTGCCATCCTGGAATGCATGAAGGAAAATCTGTCCAACTTCTGGCTTGCCACGCTGAGCACGAAGCTCTGCAGACTCGATACCGTGATCCGCACTGTTTCTGATAAGGTGCATCAAGGGATCACCAATCTCATCAACAACGGTACGATCCATTTCTGTCTCTTCACCAGTCATTGTAAGTTCCATCTTCTTGCCAAGGGTCTTATTAAGATCTCTGATCATACGAGGGAACTTCTGAAGTACGCTCTCGATAGGAACCATTCGAACCTTCATAACTGATTCATGGAGGTTTGTTGTTACACTCTCAAGGTACTCAATCTGTTCATTTACATTTCCGTTGCTGACACCAGATGTATTAGCTGCTGATATAAGTGAGTTCTTAGCGATGATAAGCTCACTTACAAGGTTCATGAGTACATCCAGCTTTTCAATATCAACACGGACAGTTCTATTGACAACAGGTTTGCCAACAGGCTTCTTTCCACCAGCTCCGCCGGCTGCAGGTGCTGCTGCAGGTTTAGATGCAGGTGCTGCTGGTGCTGCCGGGGTCTGAGCTGCTGGAGCCGCCTCAGCTGCAGGTGCTGCTGGTGCTTCTTCTTTCTCATCTGTTGTCTTAGCACTTCCAAGATCAAATTCACCGCATTCACAGCCTTCAACCTCAGAAACTGCCTTTACGATCTCTTCAACCTTTTCTTTTGACTCATCTGTAATGAGGATAAGACTGAAGGAATAATCAAATTTCTCATCCTCAATATCCTGTGTAGAAGGATCAGAAACTGCTATCTCACCAATTTCCTCAAGGCCTTTGAATACAAGGAAGCCTCTTGCAGCCTTAAGAATACATGACTCCTGAATATGTACAGTAATACCAAAGAGTTTTTTGCCCTGAGAAACTGCTTCCTCTAATGTGGATTTAACTGAAGGATCCAGTTTGATAGCCTTATAATCTGATGCTCCATCTGCAGAAGAAGCTCCTGCGGCAGATGCATCAGCTGCTGGGGCTGCATCGGCTGCAGGTGTTGCTGCAGCATCACCGCCATCACCACCAGTTACACCATTTCTGATATCAGCCAGGGCTTTGATAATGTTCTGGTGTTCATCAGTACCTTCGTCCTGATTCTCAGTGATATTGTCTACATATCCCTGAATAGCATCAAGGCACTGCAATAATACATCAATATCTGCTGATTTGATCTTGATCTTACCACCACGAACATCTGAGAAAACATCCTCCATGTCGTGAGTAAGATTCTGCATTCTGGTATAGCCCATTGTTCCAGCCATACCTTTCATAGAATGTGCTGATCTGAAGATCTCATTGATACAATCTTCATTTTCAGGATCCTGCTCGAGAGTCATGATGTTGTCGTTGAGCGACTGAAGGTGCTCTTTTGCTTCATCGAGAAAGACACTTAGATACTGGGAAACATCCATAACCTATATACCTCCATTAGAAATGATTGGTTGTCAAAAGTAAACGCTTATGCGCATACTCTTGTACATGATATCGGTTTCTTGAATGGAGGAGTTTAGAAGCTAAAGATTAAAAAAGAATAAACAATGAAACCCTCAATTCACACCGACACTCATTATGATTTCCTGGGCCACGTTATCAAGCTTTACAACCTGATCAACAAGTCCAGCCGTTGCTACTGCTTTGGGCATTCCGTAAACTGTGCAGGTACTTTCTTCCTGACCGATCACGTGAACTTTCTTTTTTGACTTTAGATTCTTGATTCCCTCGGTTCCATCTGCTCCCATACCTGTAAGTACAACGCAGCAGATCTCATCGTAGTCTGAATCCATCAGCGACTCATACATAAAGTTGGCACAAGGCCTTACACCTTCTCTGGTAGGACCATCCACATAATGGATAACTTCCTTACTGCCATTTTTTATGATGTGCATATGCTTGCCACCCCTGGAGATATAAACTGTACCGGCTTCAAGTACATCTCCTTCAGCAGCCTCCTTTACTTTTACCTCTGAGAGGGAATCAAGTCTCTCTGCAAGAGATGCTGTAAAGCCTTCAGGCATATGCTGCACAAGAACTACCGGTGTTTTCAGATTCTTAGGAAGCTTGGGGATTACTGACTGAAGCGCCCTCGGTCCTCCTGTGGAACTTGCAATTGCCACTATCTTATTGCCGGTTATCTTGTTGGCTGATTTGGTAACAAGTTGAATTACCTTTCGGGATTCCTTGGCTTCTTCGAATGAGAAGGATTTTGCCGGAGCTGGCGCTTTCGACTCAGCTACCGCAGCAAGAGTATTTATGAAGTGTTTTGTAAACTCTTCTCCTCTACACTCAGATGCCCTGTCAGGCTTATGAACGAAATCCAGTGCTCCGAGATCAAGAGCATCAAGAGTAACCTTTGCACCTTCCTTGGTATCTGTGCTGGCCATCATGATCTTTTGCTTGATCCCGGCCTTATGCAGCTCTTTAAGTAGCGTTATGCCATCCATACGTGGCATATTGATATCAAGAACTACAGCGTCATATGTTCTCTTTTTTAGAAGCTCAAGTCCTTCGACTCCGTCCTTGGCCTTGTCAACCACCTGGAATCTTGAATCTGAATTAATAATATCACTCAGTACAGTTCTCATGAGTGCAGAGTCATCAATAATTATAATTTTTTTCATAATTAAGTCTGCTTCTTTCTGATTTTTCGTTCTTCCTCAAAGATAAAATGGATAATATCTTCTCTGGAGTTCTCATCAATGTACACGTACTGGATCCTATGTTCAAATAATCCGGGCCTGCTTTCCAGTTCCTGCACTTTCAACACGTTACAGATCATTTCATACTCTTTATCGTTTAAACTTCCTGGTAAACGATAAGCGCAATAGATAGTGTTTCCTTCTTCATACTGGAAATTTGCAACAAATCTTAGTCCGCCACCGCTTATATCAACAACTACACTTTTTTGCAAATTGTCTCCCGGATCGACTAAGTACTTCCTGTTTTTCTCGAAAGCTTCCAGTTCCTCTTTTGAACATAGTCTGGATTTAAGTTCAAGAGCACAGCTGAATCTGTAGTATTCCCTTCTCTGAAGCTTACTCAGTTCACTGGTAAGATCCATTACAAGAATATACATATTATCAGATCTGTATCTGTCCACTATCTTTGCAAAACACTGAAATAGACCTCTTGTAGAGTAAAAGCACATGCTATACTCTCCATCGACAGGTAAAAGAACTATCTTGCCCTTCTCAAAAGGCATCAGTATCTCGATCCTGTCATCGCTTGTCACATCCATTATTTTGCTCATATATATGTGCTTGGTACGGACATCCTCATCCATCCATACTTTGCCTGTGGCTTTTAGCTCCACCCTGTTTCCTGGTGAAATATAGTCAGTGAGCATATTTTTACGATTCTCCGTCTAGATTAATATATTATCAGTATATCATACTTGAGTTGTATTTGTTACTTGTGCATTGGACAGCTTCCTGCCTGTGATGATATGTGAAAAGAAAGCAGCCATGCCCCTTTGCTTAACCTCCATGGTTTCACCGGGATTCATAAGATGCCCTGCAATAGCCTCAAAAGCTTTTACAGACTTGGCATTTGGATACTGGATTGAAACCGGAGACTGCTGCATTACACTTCTTGCCAGCATCTGATCCTGAGGAATAGCTCCCATATAAGTAAGTGGCAGCTTAAGATATCGTGCAACAACAGCATTTAGTTTATTAAACAGCTGCTGACCCTCTTCCTCTGAAGATACTCTGTTTGAGACCACCTTGACCTTGGTGTTTTCTCGTGAAAACCTGGGTGACTGATTAAGGGCCTTTAAAAGAGAATATGAATCAGTTATAGATGTAGGCTCTGGAGTTGTAACCAGTATGATCTCTCCGCTGGCCACCAGAAATTCCATAACTGCGCTGGATATTCCGGCCCCTGTATCAATTATTATGATATCTGCTATGGCATCAAGCTGAGCAAGATTCACAATTATATAAACCAGATAATCCCTGCTTAAGTTGTACATTCCAGATATACCTGAGCCTCCGGAGATAAAACCAACTCCTTCAGGCCCCCAGGTTATGATATCTTTTATATTCTTACCCTGATATATAAGATCACTTAAGTTGTGTTTTGGAATAGTTCCAAACATTATTTCAATATTGGCAAGACCAAAGTCGGCGTCCAGGATGATTACTCTTTTCCCCATCTTACGAAATTGCACCGCAAGATTGATTGCTACATTACTCTTACCTACGCCACCTTTTCCACTTGTAACTGTTATTATTCTGGCAAGTGGCCTCTGGGGCGTGTTTGTATTCTTGATTATATTTCTAAGCTGTGTTGCCTGATCCATTTATTCCCCCAGGAATTAACTCTTTCCACCCAACAAATTCTTGACTATCCTCTGCGCATCAAATACCGCTATGTCGTCAGGGACGTTCTGTCCATTGGTGATATATGCTATTGGTGATCCAGTGTGGATCCTGATATTGTAAAGATTACCTTTGGCTCCTGTTTCATCCATCTTGGTGAAGATGAGCTTGTAAGCCACCATCTCTGAGTAAGCATCTGCTATCTCAATCAGATCACGATACTTGGTTGTTGCTGAAAGTACAAGGAAGTTTTCACAGTCCATGATGTCTTCAAGAACTCTGATAAAGCTCTCAACTCCCTGCTTAAGCTCTTCATTGTGCAGGGAATGTCCGGCAGTATCCACCATTATGTAATCATAATCCTTGAAGTCTTCAGCAGCCTGCTTCATCTCATCCACTGTATAGATTACCCTGAATGGTATCTCAAGGATCGAAGCATAGGTGCGCAATTGTTCAGCAGCTGCGATCCTGTAGGTATCAACGGTAAGGAGCGCAACCTTCTTTTTCTGAGTTACAGAAAGCTCTGATGCAAGCTTTGCTATGGTTGTGGTCTTTCCAACACCAGTTGGTCCAATGAATATCTCTGCTCTTGGTCCATCAGAAACAGGTTCAATGGGCTCTGACTTTCCGAACTTTAAAACCATCTTCTGATATACATTTGCAAGGGCATAATCAAAAGGAAGCCCAGGTTTGGAAATCTTTTCAACTTCGTCTGTTAACTGATTGACATATATCTCATCCACTTCATTCTCAATAAGAGTATTGTAAAGAAGCTTTATAAAAGACATTGTCTCTTCAGATACTTCGTTCGTTTTAGAAGGCTTATTGACAGGCGCTACCGGCTCATCAAAGTCATTTCTTTCATCCTGTGCACTCTTTTCCGGTTTAAGAAAGTTCTTTTCAAGGAGGTTACTTAAATTATCAAGCTTCTCCTCAATAGCGCTGTTGTCATCTTTTACTTCACTTACAGGCGCAGGCTTTTGCGAAACTCTTCCGCCGGAGGCTAAGATAGTGTCCTTCTGAGAGTAATCATCTGAAGGAGTTTTAGGAGTTATTATCCTCTCTTTCTCAGTAGAAAAAGACTTTGGCGTCCTTTCAGTTTCCTCCTCAAGTCCAACTGTTACCTCGATCTTCTGAGGTTGGAATATGGAAAAGAAACCTGTTTTCTTGGCAGGTCTTACAGTCATAACCACAATGTTAGGCCCAAGTTCCTTCCTTGCCTCTTCAGTTGCCTCGCTTTCAGTTCTTCCAACATACTTTTTGATAATCATACTATGCCGTTACCATCCCCACTGATTGTAATTCGATAGTTGGTTCTACTTCATTATAAGAAATGACGATAAGATCCTTGTAATAATCCTGGGTCATCTTCTTAAAATACATTCTGACGATCGGAGAAGCCATAATAATGGCCATCATACCGGCATCCTCAAGGCGCTTTATATTCTCTCCAACCGCCGTAAGGATAGATTTTGTCCTTGCAGGATCCAGGGTAAGATAAGCCCCAGTTTCTGTCTGCTTGACACTGCTCATGATCTCCTGCTCAATCTTAGGATCCAGGGTAAGTACACTTGTAGTTTCTCCAGGTACAAAGTACTTGCTGGAGATTGCTCTCTTAAGACTCTGTCTCACATATTCAGTAAGAATGTCAGGGTCGTGAGTTGATGGAGCAAAGTCTGCAAGAGTTTCAAATATAGTAACAAGATCTCGTATGGAAATGCCTTCACTAAGAAGGTTCTGAAGTACCTTTTCAATCTCACCAAGACTCATGAGCTTAGGAACAAGCTCATCTACAAGTGCAGGGTTGTTCTCACGAAGATTGTCCACAAGATTCTGTACATCCTGCCTTGTCATAAGCTCAGCAATATGCTCTCTTATGATCTCTGTAAGGTGTGTAGCAATGATAGAAGGTGGATCTACAACAGTATAGCCAAGGCTCTCTGCTCGTTCTCTCTGCCCTTCTGTGATCCAGGTAGCTGGCAGGTGGAAGGACGGCTCTGTTGTTGGAATACCGGTGATCTCATCCTCAACATGGCCTGGATTCATTGCCATGTAATGGTCAAACAGGATCTCGCCATCAGATACCTGTATACCTTTAATTTTAATTATGTACTGATTGGGATTCAACTGAATGTTATCACGAAGTCTGATGATGGGCACAACAGTACCAAGCTCAAGAGCAATCTGTCTACGTATCATTACGACACGGTCAAGAAGGTCACCACCCTGATTGACGTCAGCAAGAGGAATGATACCATAGCCAAACTCAAGCTCGATAGGATCAACCTGAAGAAGGCTTGTGACATTCTCAGGCTGCCTTATCTCTTCAGCCTGCTGCTCTTCTTCAGATGCAACTTCGCCCTCTGTAGCAACTTCTTCCATGGTCTGGCTTGCAATACGTCCAAGTATGATAAACGCTGCACCAAATGTAACATAAAGTATTGTAGGAAGTGGTGATAAAATACCAAGACCTGCCACTACGCCACCAACCAGATAAAGGGTCTTGGCTGTGCCAAAGAGCTGACCAATGAGAACATGGCCAAAGTCTGCCTCTTTTGACCCCTTCGTTACCAGAATACCGGTTGACATTGATATCATCAGGGAAGGAATCGAGCTTACAAGTCCATCACCCATAGTAAGTATTGAATAGGTATTTATGGCGGTATTGACATCCATTCCCATTCTGAGAACGCCCATGGCTATTCCGCCGATCAGGTTGACTGCAGTGATAATAAGACCGGCAGTGGAATCTCCCTTAACATACTTGGTAGCACCATCCATGGCTCCAAAGAAGCTGGCTTCTTCCTGTATCTTATCTCTTCGCTGCTTGGCCTCAGCATCTGTAATGGCGCCGGTATTAAGATCTGCGTCAATAGCCATCTGTTTACCAGGCATAGCATCCAGTGTAAATCTGGCTGATACTTCAGCAACACGCTCAGAACCTTTGTTGATGACCATAAGCTGTACAATAATGAGAATTACATAAACAATGGCACCAACAATAAGATCACCGCCACCAACGAAGGAGCCGAACACTTCAATAACCTCACCGGCACTGCCCTGGGTCAGGATAAGTCTTGTGGATGAAACGTTAAGGGCTATCCTGAATATTGTGGTAAAGAGCAAAATGGTGGGGAAAAAAGACATCTGCAAAACATCCTGGGCAAACATGGCAGTAAACATGATCACAAATGAAAGTGACATGTCAAAAGCCAGCAATATATCCAAAAGCCAGTCAGGAAGCGGAATAATGAGCATAACAATAGCAGCAACAATATAAAGCGCCAGACCATAGTCATATACGCGATCTCTGATTTTCTTAAGATCCATCATTATCCTCCTTCCGTATGGTTTATAGTTTCAGATCAATATCAGATCTTGCCTTTTAAGTGATATACATAGGCAAGTACTTCAGCTACAGCCTTATATAGCTCTGGTGGAACAAGCTCTCCCACTTCAACATTAGCATAGAGCATTCTGGCGAGCGGCTTGTTTTCAACAATCTCTACATCATTGTCTCTTGCTATCTCTTTGATCTTCTGAGCCAGATAATCAGCACCCTTAGCAACTACAACAGGCGCATCAGACTCATCAGCGTCATATTTTATGGCAACAGCATAATGAGTAGGGTTTGTGATTACTACGTCAGCCTGTGGCAACTGCTGCATCATACGTCTTCTGGAAGCTTCCATCATTCGGCGCTTCTGTGCACCCTTGACAGCAGGATCTCCTTCTGAGTTCTTGAACTCATCCTTTACTTCCTGCTTGGTCATCATCATGTCTTTGGTGAACTTTCTCCTCTGGTAGATAAGATCAATAAAGGCAATGACCATGTAAGCCGCTGCAATCCTTATTCCCAGGGATATAATAAGGTTTCCCATAAGACCAATAGCCTGCTGAAGTGGCATGTCATATAACAGGAAAAGAGATTCTGTCCTTCCGGTTAAAAATGAATATATGACAGCTGCCATGATAGCAAGCTTAAGAAGCGACTTGGCAAGCTCAAACAGTTTTCTGGTTGAAAAGATCTTTTTCATACCACTTATGGGATTGAGCTTTGAAAGCTTGGGCTTTAAGGGTTTTGATGTAGGCTTAAACCCGACCTGCACAAGATCACTTATAAAGGCGATCAGAAAACCCAGTATAAAAAACGGGGACGCAATAAGCCCCATGGTAAGTATCGCATTTGAAATAATGCTTCTGATATAGGCTATTGGGAGCCTTCCGTCATAGGTCCTTGCCACATCAGGAATACTGTTATATACCCTGTCAAAAATCCCTACAATATTTGTTCCAATAAATGGATATAAGATCCAGATGATCAAAAATAGCGCAAGTAAAGTAAAGGCTGTTGCTATTTCCTGACTCTTGGCAACCTGTCCTTCTTTTCTGGCATCATTTAGCTTTTTGGCAGTGGGCTGTTCTGTCTTTTCAGCACCATTTGCATCTTCAGCAAAGAACTGCAGATTATATTGAATTGTTAACGTACTGTTATCAGCCGCTCTGCATGCTGTATACAAAATCTGACATCATCTCCTTCATATTGATAAATATAAAGTTGGATGCATCTGAAAGCATGGTGATCGTGATAAACATGATCATAAGTCCAACAATAATCTTGATCTGAATACCCACAGAGAACATGTTCATCTGGGGTGAAACCTTAGCAAGTACGCCAAGTACCACATTGGTCATGAAAGTGATTATGAAAATTGGAAGGCAGATCCTGAAACCAATAACTATATAATCCTTCATGAAATTAAGCATTGTCTGGAGCATTCTGTCAGCATTTATCACTGCTCCATTTATAGGTACCAATGTAAAACTGTCTACCAGCGCCTTTAAGATATACTGATACATCCCCGTAATGATCAGCGCCATTGTAAGGTACTGTGAATAAAGAGATCCTGTAATTGTAACCTGCTGGTTCGTTGCAGGATCCATCATTGAAACCATGGAAAGACCAATCTGCATATCAACCACAGTTCCGGCAAAAGCTGCGATCTGTTCGCAAAGCGTAACTGCAAAACCGATCAAAAGTCCTACCATTGCCTCTTTTAGAACAATAACAGTATATCCGGCAACAGTGTTGTAATCTGGTGGCGTATAAGGAACCGCGCCATATAAAAGGATTGAGATCAAAAGCCCGTATCCTATTTTTACAAGGTTTGGTGTCTGCCTTCCTCCAAAGAAAGGGCAGACATAAATGAAGGTCATAAGTCTTACTACTATAAGCAGGTAGATCTCAAGATCTCCATAACTAAAGGAATGCTGTATCATAGCTGTACCTATCGAACATACTTGGAAAAGTCAGACCACAAAGTCACGATAAAGCCTGACAATTCTGTAAGCATATAGTTTCCTAATATCATTATCATGATAAATACACCTAAAACTTTAGGTACAAAAGTAAGTGTCTGCTCCTGGATCGATGTAACAGTCTGAAAGATTGAAACGATCAGACCTATTATCATAGACGTCAGAAGTATAGGAAGCGCCATCTTAATGACCATCATAAGCGCAGAAGCAACTATTTGATTGATATCAGCAAGAGTGATCATAGCTTTTGCACCTCCTCATCAGTAGAATGACTTGACCAGGTTACCAATAATAAGACTCCATCCATCAGCAAGTACAAAAAGAAGTATCTTGAACGGAAGCGATATGGTGGTAGGCGGCAGCATCATCATACCCATACTCATAAGTACTGAAGCCACTACCATGTCAATTACAATAAAAGGAATATATATAAGGAATCCAATTATAAATGCGGTTCTAAGCTCACTAACTATAAAGCTTGGCACCAGCACTACATTTGGAATACTATCAAGCTCACCATCCCACTCAATGCCATCAATCTGCATAAACAGCCTTACATCCTTGGTCTGGGTCTGGCCATACATAAATTGTCTGAAGGGCTTCATAACCTCTTCAAAGAATTCTTTCTGGTCCATCTCTCCATTCTCAAATGGGATAACTGCTGTATTGTAGGCCTCTGTCAAAGTGGGCTGCATTATAAAAAGGGTCATAAACAAAGCAATCCCAATCATCACCAGGTTAGGCGGCGATGTTTGGGTACCAATGGCAGTCCTGACAAAATGAAGGGCGACGACGATCCTGGTAAAAGAGGTCATCATCACTAAAAGGGTTGGCGCAAGGGAAATAAGTGTTAAGGTAATAAGTATCCTTAGCGCACCATTGAGGGTACCGTTACCATTGTTGTAGGTCACAGTAACAGTATTGGCAATATTAAGCTCTTTTAGATCGTCAGGAGTTTCGGCACTTCCGGGGGGATTTATATTGGTTCTCTCATCGCTGGTACCAGTAAGACCTGAATCTCTGTCCACAGTAGGATCTGTGGGGCTGGTGTCACTGATGATATTCTCAGTAGCATTTGCTACCTGAGGCAGAGAAAAGACAAGGAAAGACGCCATTATCACACAAAAGATTGCAGAAATAATGCCTTTCCTCAGATATTTCCTGATATATTTACTTGTTTCTTCTCCCCTTATTCTAGCCATTTACTTCTTGATCTCACCTTTGATTTTTTCAAGAATATCCTTAAAACTTATATTGTCCTGCGGATTTTCTTCCTTGAAAATAAGGTCCTCCCTGGATACTTCTCCGAGGTTTGTAACCTCGTCCTTGCCAACTGCAATAGCCATATATTTCTGACCAATGCGGACAATCTGTATATACTTTGTGCTGGAAATCCTGGCAGTCTCTATGATCTCAATATTACCGGTAGCTGTTTTATCCTTTTGAAAATCAGCCATCCACCTGGTAAAAAAATATGTGGCAGCCAAAACTCCGATGAATACAACAAGCATAATGATCAGCTGTAAATAAGAATTCATAAAGATTGCCCCATCCTTACTGAACTATCTCTGTTACTCGGACACCAAAACTTTCCTCGATAACAACAACTTCTCCCTTGGCAACAAACTTGCCATTTACCAAAACATCAACAGGTTCACCAGCAACCTTATCAAGCTCTATGATAGTTCCCGGTGCAAAATCGAGAATGTCCGAAATAGGCTTGGCTGTCCTTCCAAGTTCAACTGTAACTTCAAGCGGAACATCCTTGATGATACCAATATTCTCGCCACCAGCCATAATGGTTGTTCCACCAGCAAAGTTCTGGAACTGAGCGGGCTGGATGTTCATGTTCATCATCTGAGGAGCCATCTGCATCTGTGGCATAGCCATCTGTGGCATTCCCATCTGCGGCATTCCCATCTGCGGCATTGGCTGCCCCATCATGGAAGGATCCATTGCAGGCATTGGCTGTGGAGCTGCGGCAGCAGGTGCTGGAGCAGGTTCCGGAGCCGGTGCTGGAGCTGGAGCAGATTCCTGATTTGCAGCATCTGCACCAATAACTGTATCCTTCAGGGTCTTAGCAAAATCTATTGGATACAACTGCATAAGAGTTGAATCCACCAGATCGCCCACCTGCATCTTAAATGAAATCTTTACAAAGGTTCCTGTCAGGAAATCCGCAATATCTGAAGGATCATCATTGATCATTTCAAGAAGAGTTGCCTGTGGCGGGCTGATATCTACCTTCTGATTGATCATTGTTGAAAGAGATGTGGCAGCAGCGCCCATCATCTGGTTCATGGCTTCAGAAATAGCTGAAAGCTGAAGTTCTCCGATCTCACCATCTGTATTAGTTCCATCTCCACCCATCATAAGGTCGGTGATGACCATAACATCATGCTCTTTAAGTATAAGAATGTTAGTTCCATCAAGACCTACAGTGTATTTGATCTGAATAAATACACAAGGTCTTTCATAGTTATTGATAACATTCTCCCAGTTAGCAAGTTCAACCTGAGGAGTGGTGATATTTACCTTCTGATTGACCAAAGAGTACAGTGTGGTTGCTGAGGAGCCCATACTGATATTGGCAACCTCACCAATTGCATCTTTCTCTGAATCAGTAAGGAGCGACTCATCAATATCGCCTCCACCTACTGGTGCTGAAGCTACCGAAGCTTCTGGCGCCCCCATGTCCGAAGGAGCATCTGCAGGCGCAGCATCGCCTCCACCGGTTGGATCCATACCGGCAAGTAAAGCATTAATTTCGTCCTGAGATAACATTCCATCCATGCTCCTACTCTTCCTCCTCTCTCACTACCGACGTGATACGTACGGCATATTTATCTTTTGCGGTACCAGGCAATGCAGTAAATTTAAATAGATTTCCAATATAAACCTGCATGTCTGTATTAACCCTGTTATCAAGCCTTATTATGTCTCCAGCTTGTAAATGAACAAAATCATTGACTGATACATTACACCTTCCAAGTACAGCCTTAACCGGAACATCCACATGTCTTACCATAGACTCCAGATAATCCTGATAATCCTCTTCTGCATTCTTTTGCATAGTAGAAAACCAGAACTTGGTGTTCAGCTTGTCCATAACACTCTCAAGCGTAAAGTAAGGCAGACATACATTCATAAGACCTTCTGTATCGCCAATCTTAATATTGAGAGTGACAATTGCTATCATATCTGTAGGTGAAATAACCTGTGCAAACTGTGGATTGGTCTCTATCCTCTCCATTACAGGATTGATCGCCACTACGTTCTGCCATGGTTCTACCATCAATTGCATGCAGATGGTGACCAGCTTCTCAATAAGAGGCATCTCAATGTCTGTAAAGGGTCTTGGTTTATCAAGTCCAGCTCCCTCTCCGCCAAGCATTCTGTCAATAAATGAAAATCCAATATTGGCCTGAAGTTCCAATATAATGGTTCCCTGCAGAGGCAGAAAGCTTATTACTCCCAAGATTACCGGGTTCGAAAGGGCGTTTGAAAACTCAGAATATGTAACAGTTTCAGAGTTTGCTACTGAAACAGAAACGTTCTTTCGAAGATAAATAGGAAGCGTCGTTGATAAAAGACGTCCATAGTGCTCATAGATCATCTCCAGGGTACGCAAGTGCTCTTTCGAGAACTTGGCAGGACGTTTGAAGTCATAATCCTTGACTTTCTTTTCGTCATTGCCCTGCATCTGTTCCATATCAAGCTCACCTGTCGATATTGCCGACAGCAGACTATCTATTTCGCTTTGTGATAGTACTTCGCTCAATGTGAATCTCCTCTAAAAGAATTAGTTATAAAGCACACTAGAAAAGCTTACATCATAAATAAAGTTTGAACCGTAAAGTTCCTGAACTTCTTCAAGGATTGTTTCCTTTGCAGTCTCATCTCCACCTGACTGAAGTTCTTCCATTGAGTAGGATGCCAAAGTATTTGTTACCTTACTCTTTACAAGCTCTTTCATACTTGCAAGAGATTCTTCAGTTCCAAGTGTTGCATAGTCAGCACTTGCCTTATTCATAGAGAAGACAACCTCAACTACCATGTAGTGGCTCTTTCCATCGGCGCCAGCCTTAAGATTGATGGTAAGCTTCTCATCTCCGGTAAATCCAAATGTAGCAACGTCTGTTACAGCAACATTTCCGGATGCTGAGCCTGAAAATCCGCCTGTGTTTCCGCCGTTTGCTTCAAGTTCAAGGGCTGCAGCAATATCTGAAATAAGATGTGCTGTCTGTGAATTGGTTGTCATGACGCTAAGAAGCATAAATCCTGTCATGGCCAGATTCACTATAAGAAGTGCCAGGATGATTATTGATAAAAGATTCTTTTTCATATTTCCTTATCTCCCCTCAAATTAGTAAGATGCACTCAAAGGATTGTATATCTTGATCTCAACTCTTCTGTTTCGGGCTCTTCCCTCATCAGTAGAGTTATCTGCTATTGGATCATACTGACCTCTGCCGGTATGTACCAGATTAGCAGGGTCAAGCGTAGTGTTCTCAGTCAGATAATAAAAGATTGTCAGGGCTCTTCCGGATGAAAGCTCATCGTTGTTGGCATATTTTCCGCCGCCACCCATAGGGATATTATCTGTATGTCCCTCAATCTCTATTGTTCCGCCTGCATAGGATTCAAGTATCTGACCAACCTTCTCAACAACTGGTAATGCATCTTCCTTAAGGTCGACCTTACCAGAATCAAAGAGGATAGATCCCTGTATAGTAAGCTGAACATACTGACTGGTGTAATTGAGGGAAACCATGTTATCAATCTCGCCCTCTTCAAGCGCTTCTTCTATCTGCTCAGCAAGTTCAGCGGAAGCCTCAAGCTGTTCAGCTTCAGCGGCCTCCATGAGTTCCTGCTGCTCCATTTCTCCAACAGCAGTCTCCTCAGAGTCAGAGTCTTCTCCGCTCTGGGCAAGTCCCATGGAAGTAATATATGAAGAAAGCTCTGTGAGCTGGGATACACCATCGCCAATGAGGGCTCCCTTACCTATAGCCATCTCACCACCTGAAAATACACTAAAGGCTGAACTAAATGAAGCTGCAACCTCTTCAAACTTCGCTGCATCCATTGTCGCCATGGAGAAAAGCAAAACGAAGAAACAAAGAAGCAGGTTCATCAGATCACCAAAGGTACCTTGCCACGCGGGGAGACCGGGTTTAACTTCTTCAGGTTTCTTAGCCATTATTCTCCTCCGCCGTCTCCAGAGCCATTCTCTGCTTCATATGCTGATCTGTCAGCAGGTGACAGGAATGACTTAAGCTTCTCTTCAGTAACACGCGGGTTCTCACCTGCCTGAATAGAAAGCAGACCTTCAATAACTATGCTCTTACTCATATACTCAGCATTGCTCCTGGCTTTGAGCTTGTTCTCAGCGGGATAACAAAACCAGTTTGCAAGAACTGAACCATAGAATGTTGTAATGAGGGCAACCGCCATAGATGGTCCGATAGATGATGGATCAGACATGTTCTGAAGCATAAGAACCAGTCCAAGAAGGGTTCCGATCATACCCCAAGAAGGTCCCATACCTGCTACATCAGCAAAGAATGAGTAGTTTTCTTTATGACGTTCAGCCATGGCATCAATTTCAGCCTCTAAGATACTTTTTACAAGTTCCGGCTCAGTACCATCAACTATGAGCATTACACCCTTTTTCATGAAAGGATCTTCCAGTCCGCTGGCAGCTTCTTCAAGAGCTAAAAGGCCTTCTTTTCTTGCTGTGTTTGAAAGATCAATGATGCTCTTTATTACAGACTTGGTATCATCAGAAGGCATCTTGAAGATCAGCGTGTATGACTTAAGACCATTGATGAAACTTTGCATGCTCCGGGATCCCAAAACCGCCATAAAAGCGCCACCAAAAGTGATCATCATTGACGGAGCATCCACGAAGTATTTAACGCCTCCAATACCGGCACTAAATACAATACTGAGGATCATAAAGACGAAACACAGTCCTACTCCAAGTAATGAAGCAATATCCACAACATTTCCCCCTTTTTATATTTGAAAATTTCAAAATTTCTAATTTTTTCAGCAGTGTTTGAAATTAAATTTCTTCACACCTTAATTTTAACACTTTTAAATGCTAAAAACTGCTAAAACTGTTCACATTTTAGACATAATTGGAGCATAATTTCATTTTGGGGATTTCAATTTGAAATTTAATTGAAGACATCCATATTCCCCCACCAACTCATCCTTGACATACCACAACATATAAATTGGCATAGTACTAGATATTGTGGTATCGAACTTATTTTAACACTTTTTGCTGTGGAATACAGTATTAATTGAATAAATTTTTTATGTATTAATTCAAAAAAATTCCCAGGACACAGGTCCTGGGAATTTGATCTGATGGATTTGCCTTTACTGATCTTTTTAAATATTATCTCTTAAGGTTGGTGAGTTCCTCAAGAAGTGTGTCTGATACTGTAATGATACGGCTGTTAGCCTGGAAACCACGCTGTGTTGTGATCATCTCTGTGAACTCTCTTGAAAGGTCTACGTTTGACATTTCCAGAACTCCGGTATTCATGTAGCCACCGTCTGTTGTGATGTCCTGAACAGTTGCTTCGCCAGAGTTAAGAGTTGAAGCATAAAGGTTATCACCTTCCTTTGAAAGACCTGATGCGTTAGCAAACTGAGCTGATGCGATCTGTCCAAGGAGCTTGGTCTGACCATTTGAATATGTAGCGTAGATCTGACCATCTGTAGAGATGTTGACACCGTTCATCTCACCTACTGCTCTACCAGTGTTAAGGCTCTTTTTATCTCCCTTAACTGCCTTGATGGTAGATGATCCGCTGGTGTTGTAGTTAGTAACTGTCGAGAAGTCAAATTCAACAGTTCCCTTCTTAGCAAGTTCCGCAGGATCAGTTGCATTTGATACCTGGAATCCGAATGCCTCAAGCCCATCAATACTCTGATCAAATTTCATGTTTACGAGGCCTGATGCCTGTCCATTAGCTGTTGTAAGTGATCCGTTTGCTGCATTAAACATAAGCTGGATTGTCTGAGTTCCTGTGTAAAGTGAGATGCTGCCGTCGTTGTTTATCTTATATGTTCCGTCTGTTCCATAGGCATCTGCATCCTCATCTGTCACACCGTAAACATTCTTAAGAAGATTTGGCTGAGCACCATCTCCTGTTGCTACAGAAAGAAGATCTACAATGTTTCCGGTAAGAGGTACATCATCATAAGCAATTGTAGGATTCTTTGTTACACAGTTTATTGTTGTATCAAAAGATCCTTCTGCTGTTGCATAATTACTATCAAGGTTCAATGGCTCTTCTTTGTTGTCATAAATTGTAATAGCTCCTGTTGAGCTGAACTTAACTAAAGAATTAGCTGAGTAACCCATTGATGTACTTGATGGATCAATTCCATAAACCTGATTTAATACATTGGCATTGTAATCACCAAGTTTGCTTTCGTTACCTGATAAAACATACGCATAGCCGTCAGAATGCTTGAAATATGTCTTTGGAGTCTTTACTGTAAACTGGGCAGCGCCTGTTCCTTCAGCTGCAGTGAAATCCTTTGAGAAGTTTGTGCCTGTAAACACTTCTTTTGTAGGATCAGCAACCATAGAAGGAGATGATGTATAAAATACAAGGCCTACTGTACCAGTGAGCTGGCCAAAGAATAAATTTTTATAGTTATTATTTTGCAAATAAGTTTCAACGTTTCCTATTGTTGCTGCATCATCTGCTCCTGTTAATGCAGTGCCATAAGCTGTATCTAAAACAGTTGCAAGTTCAAGCTTCTGATCGTCAGATAGTGCTGTTGCATCTATAAGCTTCCCAGCTTCAAACTCACTTATTGTTCCAGTGTACTCAGCTGTAGCTGCAGGTGTAAAAGCTTTTGAATCATCAAGCTTTGATCCAACAACCTTAAGTGTCCCTGATGCATATGAATAGAATAACTGCTCATCGGGATTAGCAGCCTTGTATGCATTTGTAGTGCTAGCCAGTGTAAGATTCTTGCTTGCATCCATGAAGTCACTATCCCAGCTATCAAAAGAATCCTGCTGCTGATATGTTGTAGTACTCTGTGTAGTTGGAAGTGTTGTGCTCTTACTTACAGTAAATACATCAGGGCTTGTACCTGTTTTTGATGTGAATGTGTAGGAATAGCTCTCATCAGCTGTGTACTTTGTAATATCTGCAGCATCCATTCCAAAAACTTCTTTAAGTGTAGTTTTAGGTCCTGCGATAAGATCTTTCATCTTACCAGTAGCATTTGTTGGAACCTGATATGCTATGCCTGTAGCTCCGTTGGATACATAGTAATTATCTGTTGTATTTGATGTCTTGAAACTATAGCCTGAGTTAAGAGACTGACCCTTTACATAGTCTTTTTCATATGTAATGGTCAATGTTCCTGCATCATCGATCGCATATGTTGAAGACTTTGAATAGCCATGTTCCTGTGATATTACCTCAGCATCACTAATGCCGTACAGCTTGCTAAGTGCTCCAGATGCAGTAGTTTTGCTGGATGTCATTAGATCAGACAAAACTCCCGTCCTTGGAATATCTTTATATACATTTGTTCCTGCCTTCTGATAAATATCTGATGTTTTAGTTCCAACAGTAATATCATATGTATCAGCAAAAGTGTAATCCTTGGAATCAGTTGTTCCAAAGGTGATATGATCCATAAGATTGGTTCCGTCAGTCAGGACCTTATTTATTGTGTTTCCTGATGAATCCAGAATATCCTTGAGCTGAAGCGAGAAAAGGTGGTCTGTGCCTGTATCTTTAAGTGTGAACTTTCCTGTGTAAAGGTAGCCCTTATTGTCATAGAACTCAAGAGTTATAGTCTTACCATCATCAGAAGTAACGTTAGTGTCGTGATCATCAATGTTTCCTGAGTATAAAGCTGCTGAAGTAGATGCAGGTGAATATGTTGAATTATCTGCACTCATGATCTGAAGTGGTGTAAGTCCGCCATTTTTATCTACTGTGATCTCACCGGTTTCCTTATTCTCTTTAGCTGCCCATCCCTGTACAAAATAGCCATTTGACTGCATTGCAAGGTTGCCTGCACCGTCAATATAGAAGGAGCCGTCTCTTGTGTAGAGATTCTCTTTTCCATTGTTAACGATAAAGAAAGAATCACCTGTGATCATGATATCGAAAGGGTTATTTGTTGTCTGTGTTGCCCCCTGAGATTCGATTGCTGTAGAAATAGCACCAGACTTAGCACCAAGACCGATCTGACGAGCGTTTACACCACCCTTTGTGGCTGTGGCGCCAGATGCTGTCTGAGTTGTCTGATACATGAGGTCTGAAAATGTGATTGACTGGGATTTGTAAGATGTTGTGTTAACATTGGCAATGTTGTTACCAAGAACGTCCATCTTGGTCTGATGTGTACGAAGTCCTGCAACACCAGAATAAAGTGATCTCATCATAAGGCAAAGTCCTCCATCATTTGAATATAGAAATAAGACATAAATATTCACCAGATATCTATGGATTATTTCCGGATTTCGGACGAAGCTATTTGCGACTGATCCGGCAGTCTGTCCGGATCAAAAGATTTCCTGGCAGGAAGCACTACAGGCTTATTCCCGCTTCGGTCCAATCATGCAATAACCGCTCCGTCTATGTTAGTAAATACATTGTTTTTGTTTTCTGTCTGATCCATTGCTGTTACTACTGTGCTGCTTGGCACATTTACGATAAATGCCAGCTGGTCTACCAGTATCAGTGAATCCTTGATACCCTTTTCTCCTGCCTCGATCTTACCGTGATTAAGTCTCTCCATCTGCTCGCCTGTAAGTTCGATATTTCTCATGCTAAGTCTGTTAAGGGCATGCTTAGAAAACTTAACAGTATCATTACTGTTATTAATATCGGACGCATCCTTAACTTTATTTAGTACTGAGGCAAAAGAATTTTCTCCTGCAGGCAAAGAATTTTTATCTTTGCCTGCTTTAGGAGTATTAGGATTTAAATATTGATCCTGGACCTGGCCAATGGACATGAATCTCTGGTCATCCAATATCATTTTGTATCCTCCATGAAACATAAAATCTACTTAAGCTTCTTCCTTCTTAAAGGTCCTGTGGCCATCCTCTCTTATATCGTCAATTCTGTTTACATACTGAAGAAGTGATGTAACATAGTTCTTGTTCATGAGATTCTTGGCTTTCTTATCCATTACGTCGTTATAATAAGCGTACATATTGTCAATGGTCTCGCCATGCTCTTCTTCAGTTATCATATCCAGATTTGGAAGCTTATCAATGGCCTTCTGGAAATCCTCAACAGCTTCAAGTGCGTCAACATAGTCTGTAGCAAGAACCTGTGATACATTATCAATGTCATAGGCAGTTCCATTGATGTTTAAGTATGCTTTATTACCACTGTAAGTAACATAGTCTACAACACCCTGAACCTCTGAAGTTGTACCATTATCAGCATTCTTCTGAGTGATAACAACTGTCTTGCCAACCATCTCTGAAGCCCTTGAAAGGCTCATGGCATTAGCCATATTTGAAAGCTGCTCAACCTGAGTAAATGTAGCATACTGTGAAATATACTCGGTATTTGATGTTGGCTCCATTGGATCCTGATACTTCATCTGAGCAACCAGGATCTGCATGAATGCATCCTTATCATATCCATTTGGCGTAGTCTTAGTTGCCGCTTTCTGCTCTTCTGTCTTTATTCCTGAATTGACTACTTCACCGTTCTTTATGATTGCACTTACTGAACTTGTATCTGCCATAACTGGTCTCCCCTAAGTTTTATGCGCTGAAGTCAACTGTGCTTCCATTTGCTTCCATCATTGAAACTGCAATCTTCTCAGCTTCGCTTTCAGGCTCTATTTCCTCATCACCAGAAACCTCTGATAAATTGATCCTCCTAAGGCCTTTTACCTTCTTATCCTGTGATGTTTCCTTAGGCTGCCTGTCGCCCTGCTGATCGAGATTCTGTTCAAATCCGTGGCTTGCAATTGTGACTTCTACTGAAGTTACCTTTATTCCCTGCTCATTAAACTTTTGCTGTAGCTGTGCCATCTGTGCTTCCACCGCTTCCTTGACTATCTCGTTCTGAGCAGTAAACTTTGCAACTATTCCATCTTTGCCGCTGGTCAAAAGAATATTCACATGGCCAAGGCTTGCTGGATGAAGTTGCATCTCTATGCTGGTATCAGTCTGTGATTGCGATATAGTGATTCTTTCAGTGATCTGTCTGATGATATCTTCCATCTGGGTCTTGTCAGCATAGCTTGCATAAGACGATGCATCCACCTCAGCTGCCGCATCAGCTATGTTGTTCATTACCTGATTGAAAAGATTTGTAGACTGAGCTTCATTTGGAAGATTGCCCTTATTGCCTTCTGTTTCCTGACCTTCAGTTTCAATGACAACAGTTTTTTCTTCTGCATTTTCGCTCGTCTGGATTGCCTCAGACACGGATGCGTTTATCTTTCCAGCATCAATTTCTTTTCCAAAAGCTTCTGGAATCTCTGCTTCAAAGCTCAGCAGATTTCTCTCATCAGCTGCGTTTTCAAGCGCTGCGCCAAATCCCTGCTTGGTGTATTCAATGGCTGCCTGTAAATCTTCTTCTGATAGATCGAACTCATTCATAAGTCCGCTCTTCATACTCTCCGCACCCTCCATGAGGTCCTGCAGTGATGTATATATATCAGAATCTGTGATAAGATCGATGGCCTCGCCCTGTCCCTGGATCTCAGTCACAAGCTGTGTCAGATTAGCTGGATTTAAAAGATCCACAGCCATAAGGCCAAGTACTTGCATTGCATCTACTATTTCCTCTTCGGAGATATCAAATGTTTCTGCAATCTGGGAGATGATTTCTTCCCCCGCTTCGTTAATGGCTTCCTGCAACTTTTCATCAACCACCTGATTTTCTGTTTCATTTACTGCTGTCTGATCGTCAATTGCTGCTGTATCCGCCGGATTTTCATTTACGCTTTTCGCGTTGTTTGTCATATCCTTTAAGTTGACAGTCTTGGTATCAGCACCAGTAGTCTCTGTTGAACTTGCAAGCTGTTTGTTTACATCCTTTGAAACATCCACTGTCTTGGTCTGTACAAATGTATCAGAAACCTTATTCAAAATGTTGTCAAAGTTTGTAATCGCCGCTTTAGAAGAATTCTTCTGCGAAGAGACATTTGAAACATTAGCTGCAGCGCCCTGTGTCATGTAAGCTGCAATCGCGCTTACTGCACTGTTTGCACCGCCCATCTAAATCCTCCTTTCAGTATTTAGTTTTTTTTAAACATAAGGCATAATTTACCTATAGTCTTACGCTATGTATATCGGATATTAAAATATATACTTAACCCTTAAAATGAATTTTTTTCAGCAGCAAGAAGGTAAATAAGTGGTGAATTCCAATATATTGTTATCTCGTTAGTTGAATAGCTCTGGGAATTATCTGCATAGCACTTTGCACTTGGGGAACCCTTAAGCACATTTTGAACATACGCGTCGTTAAGTCCGCTGTTTGGTCCGCCAACAAGCATTCCAGGAACAGTTACCCCCATTGCCTGTGAAGGTCTATGATGTGGATGATCAGCATATAATGTACCAAAACCGGTCAGGAATGAATAGCCTGTTGAATTATTGCCAAGGAGGTAATTAAGCTGCATATCTGCAACATTCTTATTTACTTTGTCAATAAGTCCGTTCATCAGGAACAGGTACTCTCCATTATTGGCAATAGTGAGATTACTTCCCCATGGGTATTCGCCAACAATCGACGAGCCATAGGAATACTTTGCAGAATTTGAAATAACTTCTTTTGCGTACCTTTCTGCTTCATCAATAACCTTAGCCTTGGTATCTGCATCAAGATTCTTGGCAGACAGATAAGCATATCCGCCATAGCCAGCTACTCCCTGCCATCCAAGGGAATATCCGTTATCAGGAAGCACTGTTTTAAGAGACTCTTCGTAGGACTTATCCCCTGTTGTCTTGTATAGCTCAGTATATGCCCAGAATCTCTCATCAATATCGCATACATCTTCATACTCACCGGTTGAGATGTCAGAAGGATTCTTGTAGCCTACAGTATCTATTTCAGTTTTATCTATATAGTCAGCAGCTTTTTTAGCAGCTTCAAGGCATCTGTCAGCAAACTCTTTGTCAATATCTGAATATACGCGACTTGCCATTGCCATAACACCTGAAAGATCTGCTGTCGCTGTAGTTGTGACAGGCATTATTATAAGCTCTTCTGTCTCATTTTCTGGCATGATCTCGCCAGGGAAGTTTCGACATGTAACCTTGTGGTAAACGCCGCCGTCCTCTCTTTGCATCTTTAAGAGCCAGTCAAGCTCATACCTTGCTTCATCAAGAACATCTGGTATACCATTTCCACTTTCAGGGATACCCACATTGTCGTCGAATACGTCAGGATAGTTTTCATAAGCAAGAAGCAGGTCTGCAACTGCCTTGGCCCCTGCAACTGAATATCTTCCGTAATCTCCTGCGTCATGCCATCCGCCTGTTACATCAAGGGTCTTTGATCTGTCCTCGTAAAGAACTGAATTTTGAGTATGGCAGACAGGATGAGCAAAGTCTCCAGCAAGGTCCTTAGTAAGCTCAGTTCCGCATCTCTGATAATAAAGCATCTTGATAGATGCCTTAAAGGCCTCATCATAGACATCATCAGATATCTTAAATGAAGGTGAAACCGCACTGCCAGCTTCTACATGATAGGTTCCCTCATCTGTGATATCAGTAAAGTTAAAGATAGCTTCCTTCTCTCCAGTGTCAGGGTCATCGATGCTGCTTCCGATTTTCTTTTCAAAAACTGTTTCACCTGTATCTTCATTTACAAGCACGGCACTTCCTGAAAGAGCTGAGCCCCTTAAGGTCGCGCTCTTATAGGCATTTTTCAGATATCCTATCTGATTTACAGCGATATCAGGTATATCTACTGCCCAGTTGCCTGCTACTCTGTTTGTTGCATCTTCAAGGGTAAGGACCACATTGTCAAGGTAAACATGATGCTCAGGAGTCTTGCTGTCCATATCCCCTATAGCGCCCATATTAAAGCAAAATCTGGGAGCAGGATCTCCTGTCTCATTCATGGTAAATGTATATTCATAGTGCTGCATATCCGGGCCAACAACAACATTTTCAAGATAGTAGGCGTGATAATCACCGCCGTTTAGCTGAAACCGCATTTCAAGAGTCTTTCCATCAACATCTGAGGATGCATCAAAAGAGATCTTGTATACGCACCCCTCTTCCAGAGAAAATCCGTCATGGTAGAGCTGAACTCCGTGTGCAACGGTGCCTACACTTTTAATGTCTATATCAAGGTTTCCATCGCCATTTACGCTGATCTCACAATTTCCATTCTGGCAAAATGTATACCAGGGGTCTGTTCCTTCTGAGAAATCCCCATTTGTCAGCATATTTTCCCCAGTGATAAGATCTGAGTTGTCTTCCTTTTCAGTTTCTTCCTTAGGAGACTCCTCAGTACAGCTTTCAGTTGTGGCCTCTGTACTTTCCTCTTTATCCTCCAAAGCTTCAGCTTCCTGAGCAGGAGCAGCAGGCTCTGCCCCACACCCTGTCATTGAAGATGCGATCACCCCGGCAAGCAATATTGCCAACAATCTCTTTTTCATAACACTCTCCTAAAACATTTTAGCCAGTAACTTTTGTGGTTTTATTCTCCAGTGAAGTAGGCTCAAGGAGCTGTGTCAGTTTGGCAGCGTTTGCTTCTTCCATAGCTGCCAGGATATCCCCCCTTGTCTCAACACTCATCTGAGCCAGTATCTTGGCCACCAGCGTGATCTGGTTTTCTTTTACCATTTCATCAAATATCTTGGCGGCAGACTTGGCCTTCATACCTGAATAAGTGGTAGCAAATGCCTTTATAGCTGCATCATCAGCCTGTCCCTGAATGATCTTTTTATAGATTTCTGCAGCATTGTCAGGATCTATCATCTCATAGTAGGCCTGATATTGTTCTGCGTCCGGAGCGTTTTCGCCATAGACTATCTCCTCATAGAACTTGGCCTTTTCCTCATAGAATGCCTTTTGCTGTTGCTCAAAGGGCTCAAGTCTTGCAACTTCGGCTTTTAACTTCTCATTCTCTGCGGTAAGAGCACTGTTTTGCTCCATCTCAGATTGAAGAGCCTTTTCAAGTCTCTTTATATAAGCAAGAGCATCATCAAGTGTAGCAAGACTTGCTGTACCGTCAGTGCCTGTTGTCCCATCTGTTATAGTTGTTCCATCCACAACTATCTGAGTAGTTTCAGACTCTTTCTTGACTGCGCCATCCGGAAGAATCAGGTTAATATAAGGAACATCTTTGATAAGAGGAGCAAGTATATCTGATCCGAAACCTCCCACATCAAGCTTAACCAAAAGAGCCATGATAGCAAGCCATATAAGGATGATAAGAAAAGTAATGACGATTGTTGCAAGACCACCGGCATTGTCGCCATTAATCTCAGCAGATCTGTCAGCAAATTCTCTCTCCTGCTCCTTCTGGGCTTTTCTTTGCTCTTTTAGTTTCTTTGCGTATTCTTTTTTATCCGCCTTAAGTTTGGCCTTTGCCGCCTTGGGGTCCTGTGGGCCATTTAATAAACTGGTATCAGCCATTTATTATTCTTCCTTTTGTCTTTGTGCATAGGTAAAACTACTTCTTTGATCGTTCTCTTTTGCTTCTTCCTGTTTCTGTTCCTCAAGAAATTCTGCAAAAGCCCTTTCTCTTAAGGATTCTTGCATCTTTCTCTCCTGGACATTTCTTGTAAGCTTTACTCTTACTTTTTCGACACGTTCTTCGTATTGCTTTACCACCAGAGATTGCTGCTTTATCATGACATCCATCTGTGCAGTGGCATACTGATTGTCCAAAATATCCTGAAGCTTTAAGGAGGTTGCATTTCGAAGTTCTTCAGCCTCCTTAATATATCTCTCTTTTCTTTGAACGTATTCATCCAGAATATCAAGCTGCTGATTTAGTTCATTCTGCGCCAGCGCAAATTCCATTTTTGTCTGGTTCTCAGTCTGCTGCTTGATATTAAGAACGCTCTGCATCCTATAAACAAATCTTGCCATAAACGATCATCTCTTAATCCGCAAACATATTGATGAGCTGAGATCTGATCTCTTCAAAAGAGAACTTCTCATCCGTCTCCTGCATCAGAAAACTGTTTACCATATCAATCTTAGAAATGGCATAGTCGATGTTTTTATTGGCACCATTTCTGTAAGCACCGATATTGATCAGATCCTCTGCGTCATTGTAGGTAGCAAGGACATTTTTCAGCTTACCTGCAGCCTTCTTGTGCTCGGGATCAGCAATAGCTGACATACATCTTGAAATACTTGCCAGAACATCAATAGCCGGGTAATGATTCTTTTGCGCAAGCTTACGATTAAGAACTATGTGCCCGTCCAGGATACCTCTTGCAGTATCGGTAATAGGCTCATTCATGTCATCGCCATCAACAAGGACTGTATAAAGTCCTGTAATTGATCCACTTCTTGATCTACCGGCTCTCTCAAGGAGCTTGGGCATCTCAGCATAAACTGACGGAGGATATCCTCTTGATACAGGCGGTTCTCCGGATGCCAGTCCAATCTCTCTCTGAGCCATAGAAAAACGGGTAAGGGAGTCCATCATAAGAAGAACGTCCTTGCCTTTGTCCCTGAAGTATTCAGCTATTGAAGTGGCTGTTTTTGCCGCCTTAAGTCTTTCAAGAGCAGGCTTGTCAGAGGTTGCACAGACAACGATCGATCTTCGCATACCCTCTTCGCCAAGGTCTCTTTCTATGAATTCACGCACCTCCCTGCCACGCTCTCCAATAAGGGCTATGACATTGATGTCCGCCTGGGTATTCCTTGCAAACATACCAAGAAGTGTTGATTTACCAACACCAGAACCTGCAAATATTCCGATACGCTGCCCCTTACCAACAGTTAAAAGGCCATCAACAGCCTTAACTCCAAGAGAAAGAACTTCAGATATAGGATCTCTGGTCATAGGATCTGGTGGCTGATTCTCAACTGAATAAGCTACACCGCCTTCAAGGGAAGTTCCCTGTCCATAACTGGTTCCATCAATTCTGCCAAGCCCGTCCAGAGTCTTGCCAAGAAGTCCTTCACCAACGTTTACACGAAGAGGTGAATCTGTGTTTTCTACGATACTTCCATTGCCAATGCCGCTGGTGTTCTCATAGGGCATCAGCTGAACATGGCCATCTTTAAAACCAACAACTTCTGCCATTGCTGGTTTTGCCACAAACTCAGTAAGGGACTCATTATCTTTTTTCTTGGGATAGATAAGGCAGATATCTCCAAGCTTGGCATCAGGTCCTGCCGACTCGATAGTAAGTCCGATCACATTTACCACCTTACCTCTGGTCCGGTAAAATGGAGCATTTTGCATTTTTTTATATTTGGATAGATCAACTGACGAAACAAGCATAATTGTTCACCGTTATCTTCTTTTTCTGTCAAAGGATAAGAGTTTTAGCTTTCTTGATATCTCTGAGAGCTCGACTCCAAGGCTGCAGTCAAATACGCCGCTGTCAGACTCGATCATGCACTCATTTTCCTTAAGAAGCGGATCTTCGATGATCTCCATTGTGGTGTTAGGAGATGTAACACAGGCATTTAAGGTCTCTTTTTCATCCATGATATCATCGTAGTCATCAGATGAAACATGCACAATAAGATCCTTTCCGGGCTCTATCCTCGAAAGAGTCGTCTTTAAGAGATGAAGGATTATCCCTTTGTCTTCCCTAAGTTCTATATTGAATACATGCTCATAGATCTGGGTAAGGACATCCACCATCTCAGGCTCAAGTTCGTCAACAATCTGCTGATATTCCTTCTCAAGATCGCCTCTTTGCTGTTCAATCTCATCCTTAAGAGCCTGAGCTGCCATGGCGCCTTCCTGATATCCAGCCTGATACCCCTCGTCGTGGCCTTTTTGCATAGCATCCTGCATTATGGCATCAGCCTGTTGCTGAGCATTCTGAATGATCATATCAGCCTGTTCCTGGGCCTGCTGTATCTTAAGGTCCATCTCAGCCTGTTTTGCTTCCATATCAAACTGAGGATCAGCAACCGGCTCAAGCATGCTCTGATCCTCTGTTAATTGAGAAAGCTGTTCCATTTCAATTCCAGGAACAAAGTCGTCGCCCATTTCCATGTCTGGATAACTGTCTTCCTGTACCATCTGGGCTCTCTGACGTTTAAGTTCCTGTTCCTGAAACGCTTCGATCTTTTTATTTGCAAGATCGTTACTATCTATTATTCGTGTTTCTGTGCTGTCATAGGTTACATAACCAGCTTTAAAAAGATTAGACAACTAGCTCATCACCTCCACCTCTGGAGATTACGATCTCACCAGAATCCTCAAGCTTTCTGATGACATTAACAATCTTCTGCTGGGCTTCTTCAACGTCCTTCATACGAACAGGTCCCATAAAGTCCATATCTTCCTTGATCATAGCTGCAAGACGCTTAGAGAGGTTATTGAAGATTGCTGTCTGAACCTGCTCAGTAGCACTCTTACAAGCAAGAGCAAGATCAGAGTTTTCAACCTCACGCAGCACTCTCTGAATAGAACGGTCGTCCAGAAGAAGGATATCTTCGAATACAAACATCTTCTTTCTGATCTCGTCTGCAAGCTCTGGCTCTTCGATTTCCAGAGTCTCCATAATATGTTTTTCTGTGGCACGATCTACAGTATTGAGAATTTCTACAACTGCGTCTACACCACCGATGATCGTATAATCCTGGTTTACTAAAGAAGACAGCTTTGATTCCAATACTTTTTCAACCTCTTTGATAGTATCCGGACTTGTTCTGTCCATGGATGCAATACGCTTAGTAACATCAGCCTGCCTGTCAGGAGCAAGGGCTGAAAGGATCATAGCACTCTGGGACGCAGACATATAGGAAAGAATAAGGGCAATGGTCTGCGGATGCTCATCCTGAATGAAAGTGAGGAGCTGTGATGGCTCAGTCTTGCGGATAAACTCAAAGGGCTTAACCTGAAGTGATGCAGTAAGTTTACTGATAACGTCAAGAGCCTTGTCTTCTCCGAGAGCTTTTTCAAGAAGCTCTTTAGCATAGGTGATACCACCTTCAGCAATATACTGCTGAGCAAGGCATACGCCGTAAAACTCTTCAAGTACAGCTTCCTTTACCTGGGATGTGACACTTCTTGTATTAGCAATTTCAAGTGTCAGCTCCTCAATCTCCTCTTCCTTGAGATGCTTGAATATGGCAGATGATTTTTCCGGCCCAAGGGCAATCAGCAAAATCGCTGCTTTTTGAGTCCCTGTAAAATCGGCGATTATGGGATTTCCGCCAGTTTCTGTGTCCATCATAACAATTCCCTCACAAAACCTTTTTTAATAAAGCAAATAATCAGCCGTAGTCCTCATTGAGCCAGTTTCTAAGGAGCGTTGCAGCAGCTTCAGGATTCTCATCCACAAACTTCTCAATAAGTCTCTTGGTTTCAGATCCTGTATCCATCTCGATATCAGTAAGCACTTCCTCAGGAGTTGACTCAAGAAGCTGTTCAACAGAAAGCTGTTCTGGCTGTTCCGGCTCCTCTTCTGTCTTCTTGGAAGTCCACATACTCCTTACAATGATGAAAGCAAGAAGTCCAAGGATCACAAGGATCAGAACGATCTGAAGAATATCTGTAACAGTAATATTAGCCCCGGTTCTGTCAAAGAACACATACTCTGTATATGCTGCCATCGCAACATTTTCAGCATTGATTCCAGTAGCCTTTGATACTACATTTATCATCTCTTCAGGCACTTCTATTGGTGCCGGCTCAGTATTACCAGCCTTAAAATCCTCCCAGGTTGCTCCATCATGCTCATCTGGCTTGTAGTCTTCCTGTTTCATAACAAGATAATTGATGGCAGTTACTGAAATCGAAGACTCGTTATATTTGATAGCTCCAGGAACACTGGACTCAGTGGTGATCTTCTCATTTGGAAGATAATCTCTTGACTCCTCTGTGATCGATGATGTGGAGTTGGTATCATCCAGCGTCACATAAGTTGTCTCATCATCTGCGTTTGAATCAGTTCCAGGAATACCACTAATGCCATTAACATTCTCTGCGTTGTATGTATCCTCATGGCTTAAAACACCCTGAGTCTGGTCTTCTGCCGGAGTGTACTGATGGTCTGTAACTTCTTTTCTCGAAAAGTCCATAACCAGATTACTTGCAACTTCGATGTTGTCGTATAGCTTAGTTCCAAGCAATACCTTTTTAACCTCAGACTTAACAAGCTGCTCAGCCTTAGCCTTAACAGACAGCTGAGTTGATGCAAGGCCTGAAGTTGTTGTATCTTCTCCTCCGGAAAAGAGCATGTTGCCTTCCGTATCAAGGATCACTATATTGTCGGTGTTCTCATTGCCTACTGCAACTGCAACAGCTTTTGCCAAAAAGGCTGCATTTTCCTCATCAAACTTGCCGCCTTCACTAAGCTGCAAAAGGATCCATGCAGAAGCCTCTTCCTGATTGCCAATAAGTGTTCCGTCATTGTCGGGAATGTTGAGCTGAACGTTAGCAGATTTGATGGCTTCAAATTTTGAGATAAAATCCTGCTCGAGTCTGCTCTCAAGATAAAGCACGTATTTTTTCTGCTTGTCAGATTCAGTTGTTGAAAAGCTTCCGTTTGTTACATTGTCGATGCTGTATGCATAGGACTGGATGTCATTGGCACCCAAAAGAAGACTGGCATTTCCCTGATCCTTTTTAAGAACCCGGAATTCCAATCCATCGTCTGACATTTTGTAATTAACCGCATTGGAATCAAGGAGTTCCTTGATCTCGGAAGCCTCCTTGGTAGAATTGGCGTTAACCAAAGTAACATACTGTGGCTGATTTAAAACAGACACCAAAATTATGATGGTAAGCAGTACAACCGTGCTGGCACCTATTATCAAGGTCTTTTGCCTGGCTGTAAACGCATTCCACCAATCGAGAACCTTCTGCCAAATAGCCCTAAATCTTTCTGGCATATTTCTCCCTCCCCTCTATTTCTAAAACACACTAAACAGAAGAATCAGATCTGCATCTGTGTAAGTTCTCTGTATGCAGAAAGAGCTCTGTCTCTGATCGCAACTGTATACTGCAAAGTTGTGCTGGCTTTCTGAAGCGCTATGGAAAGATCATGGGTATTATCAGTCTGCCCCAGTGCCCATTTGATCTCCTCATTTTCAGCATCTGACAAATAAGCGTTAGTGGTTGAGATATTATCAACTACTGAAGCAAAAATGCTCTTAAAAGACTCGTCATTCCCTTCCCCGGAATCACCAAGAACATTGTAGACTTTGCTATTTGTCTTTTCTGCATGCCTTATCACATCACTGGTAACATTTCTAAGCTGAGAAATATCAAGAGATGCCATAATCCCCTCCTAAAACTTTTTATCAGTTAGTGCCAAGATCAAGACCTCTGGTAGCAAGGTTCTTGCTGGCATTAAAAGCTGTTACATTGGCCTCATAAGAGCGGCTTGCATCTATGAGGTTAGTCATTTCTGTAACTGTATTGACATTAGGGTATGTAACATAACCATACTCATCCGCATCTGGATGGGATGGATCATAAACTATGTTCATCTGGGTCCAGGTGTCATCCTGAACAGATGAAACTTTAACACCTCTTCCTGAGTAATGATCAAGTCTCTCATTAAGGATCCTTGAAAAAGGAGTCTGGGTGCCCTTTTCAGAAAAAGTCACAACCTTTCTCACATAAGGAGTTCCGTCAGCAGTCCTTGTGGTATTGGAATTGGCGATATTCTCAGAGATGATATCCATGCGGAATCTCTGAGCAGTCATACCTGATGAATTTATATTAAAAGAATCAAATATGCTCATCTAGCACCTCCTATCATGAAGACTTGGTAACCATGGTCAGGGTACTGAACTCATGCTTAAGTCCCGACATAAGTCCCTGGTATTTTAACTGGTTAGCTGCAAGCATAACGTTTTCAGTGTCAATATCGACGTTATTCTTGTCTGTTCTGTAAGAAAAGCCTGAATAATCATTGACAACTCTGGCCTCAAGGTGCTTGTTTTTCAGGTTTGCAACCTTCTCGTCCATGGTCTTATATCTGTTATGACCAAGAGCCCTTTCAAGCTCGTCCTCAAAATTGAGATCCTGCCTCTTGTAACCTGGTGTGTCAACATTGGCAATGTTATTGGCAATTATCTCGTTCCTGGTCCAGGCTGCATCTGAAGCCTTGTCCATAACATTAATGTAATCAAATACATTGCTATTAATCACAGACCCACTCCTCCTTATTATTCTATTTAATAATAAAATTTTTTTATGTAAATTACAAGCATAATATACTTTATGTTGTGTTTTTTATGTCGATGCCATACAAAATCTATGTAAAAACAAAGAAAGGATTTACCATATCTGATAAATCCTTTCATCATATTTCACATCCATGTCGCTGTTATTGTTTATACAATATACATCGGCAAATTATATTTCCTGCTTTAGCTTTTTTATCTCGCCAAATACCACATCGTTGGTAACTTTTATGTAAGTGCCCTTCATTCCTGAGGATCTGGATTCTATTACACCGGCGCTTTCAAATTTCCTTAAGGCATTTACGATAACGCTCCTTGTAATGCCAACCCTGTCAGCAATCTTACTTGCAACCAAAACTCCTTCCATTCCGTCAAGCTCATCAAAGATATGGATGATCGCCTGCATCTCCGAGAAGGAAAGTGTTCCAATTGCAGATTTAACAACCGCAAGCTTTCTGCTCTCCTCTGCATTTTCCTCGTTGACGGCCCGAAGCATTTCAAGACCTACAACCGTTGTTCCATATTCGCAAAGGATAATGTCATCAATGTCGTAGGGCTTGTCTGTCTTGTAGATAAAAAGTGTGCCAAGCCTCTCGCCAGCTATCTCAATTGGTGTGATGATAGCCTGGAACTTTGATGAATCAACACCTTCAAACCCTAAAGTTTCAAGATTTACATTCTCCTTGGTAGAAAGGATCGTTAAAAGCCTTTCATTTAACATGGGATCAATAAAAGATCCTACGCTACAGGATAAAAGGTTACTGATGGACTCCACATCTTTACTCTCACCAATTCCCAGGACTTTACCCTTTTTACTGATTACAAACATGTTAGAGGATAAAATGTCACACAAGACTCTGCATATATCGTTAAAAACCACTTTTCCAGAATTACTTGTATGAAGAAGCTTTCCTATTTTTCTAGTCTTATCCAGTAGCTGTACACTACTCATCAGAATTCTCCTTTTTTTACGTTTTTCCCCAATGCAGCGTCCAGATATTGTCGTATACGAAATTGCGTCAATAATCCAGCTACACTATTTGTATCATATCATAAAAAAATAGGCGCTTCAAACAATAAAGCGCCTACAATTATGAAAAAAAGCTAAAGATTTCTGAAAATTTGTATTATTTGTTTTACGTTTATTCTTTTACTTTATCTTCTACGTGTCCGCATTCAGGATTGCCACATGCAAGCTTGTTGTTCTTGGCATACATCACGCCCCCGCACTTAGGGCACTTCTTTGAAACAGGTCTTTGCCATGACATGAAGTCACAGTTTGGATTGTCAATGCATCCGTAGAAAATACGTCCCTTCTTGGTCCTCTTAAGAACAATATCCTTGCCGCACTTAGGACATGAAACACCGATCTTTTCAAAATAAGGCTTGGTGTTCTTGCACTCAGGGAAGCCTGGACATGCAAGGAATTTACCATGTGGGCCATACTTGATAACAAGGTTTCTGCCACAAAGCTCGCAGACCTCATCCGTAACCTCATCCTGTACCTGAACCTTTTCAAGTTCTTTTTCAGCTGCAGTGACAGCTTCATTAAGATCAGGATAGAAATTCTCAATAACTGT
Organism: Butyrivibrio sp.; assembly: GCA_015056565.1. Taxonomy (GTDB): domain Bacteria; phylum Bacillota; class Clostridia; order Lachnospirales; family Lachnospiraceae; genus Butyrivibrio. The sequence goes on along the minus strand of SVGB01000007.1, from coordinate 92,961 downwards.
TTTCCACTTAACATCGCCCTCAGCGATACCATCAAGAAGCGCTTCCATGTTAGATGTAAAGTTTACATCAACGATCTGTGGAAAAGCTTCCATCATCATCTTGTTTACAGCTTGTCCAAGCTCTGTTATATAAAGAGATTTGTTCTCTTTAGTGATATAGTGTCTTGCCATGATGGTTGAGATTGTTGGTGCGTAGGTTGAAGGTCTGCCTATGCCAAGAGCCTCAAGATCATGAACAAGTGAAGCCTCAGTGTAGTGAGGAGCTGGTTGTGTGAAGTGCTGCTGAGAATCAAAGCTGTCAAACTTAAGCTTGGTGCTGGTATCAAGCTTTTTCATGATCACATTCTTTTCAATCTGATCATCCTCATCAGTATAGACATTAAGGAAGCCATCAAATACAGTCTTGGATGCAGCAACTGTAAATCTGTGCTCGCCGCAGTCAATCTTAACTGATGTTGTCTCATACTTGGCAGCAGCCATGCGGCTTGCCATAAATCTGCGCCATATAAGCTGATAAAGTCTGAACTGATCCCTTGAAAGATAATCTTTTACCATCACGGGAGTTCTGTCTATATATGTAGGTCTTATAGCTTCATGAGCGTCCTGTATCTTGGCTTCGCTCTTTTTAGCGGTGGCGCCCTCTGCTAAATACTTATCTCCAAAGTTCTTAACGATGTAATCATTGGCAGCCTCTACCGCCTCTGCAGAAACTCTTGTAGAGTCAGTTCTTAAGTAAGTAATAAGTCCAACTGTGCCCTCTTTACCAAGCTCAATTCCTTCATAGAGCTGCTGGGCAACTCTCATAGTCTTTTGAGTTGAGAAGTTAAGGGACTTACTTGCTTCCTGCTGAAGAGTTGATGTTGTAAATGGAAGTGGAGCTTTTTTACTTCTCTCGCCTTTCTTGACATCACTTACAACGTATTTCTTGCCTTCAAGTTCTTTAACGATCTGTTCAAGCTCTTTCTTTGAGCTTATCTCCTTTTTCTCATTGCCCTTGCCATAGTAATGAGCTACAAGAGGTTTTTTCTCACCTTCAGCCATAAGGTTCACATCAAGTGTCCAGTACTCTGTAGGAATAAATGAATCTATCTCATCCTCTCTGTCTGCAATGATACGAAGAGCAACTGACTGCACTCTTCCTGCTGAGAGGCCTCTTTTGATCTTAGACCATAAAATAGGGGATATCTCATAACCAACCATTCTATCAAGTACTCTGCGGGCCTGCTGGGCATCAACAAGGTTCATATCGATGTCCCTTGGATGCTTCATAGCTTCCTTGACAGCATTCTTGGTGATCTCATTGAATGTTACTCTCTGAACCTTTGCATCTGCCTCTGAAAGTTTAAGAGCAGTACAAAGGTGCCAGCTGATAGCCTCTCCCTCACGGTCCGGGTCGGTTGCCAGATAAACCTTGTCAGCCTTCTTGACCTGTCTTCTAAGCTCAGCAAGGACATCTCCCTTTCCCCTGATGGTTATATACTTAGGTTCAAAATCATGTTCGATATCAATTCCCATTGAACTTCTTGGAAGATCTCGTACATGGCCATTACTTGCAGCCACTTCATAGCCTGAACCTAAAAACTTCTTGATAGCCTTTACCTTAGTAGGTGACTCCACTATCAGAAGTGAATTCTTCTTAGACTTAGTTTCTTTCTTTGTAGCCATTTAAAATAAATGTCCCCTTCACAATTTGATTGACACGTTTGTAACGTTCACTTTCATATTAATATACATTTTATTTGAATTCGTCAAGTATATGGTATAAGGAACGATTCTTTAGTGACAGAGGGGACGGTTCTTTAGTGACAGGGGGACGGTTCTTTTGTCACGTTGCATGAAATGCAATGTGACAAAAGAACCGTCCCCCTGTCACAAAGAACCGCCTTCGCTGTCAAGAAACGACATTTATAACCTTATTTCTTAAGCCATGCAGTCTCTTTTGGAGTCTTCTTTACAAATGGTCTTGAAAGTGCCTGCTTAGCACCATTTGGAAGGATGTACTTAAGCTTATCTTCTGCACGTCTCATATTTGAGCAGTCTGGATTGTCTCTTGTAAGCTTGATAGCATCAAATTCACATCTTGTAGTACAAAGTCCGCAGCCTACGCACTTATTAGGGTCAACAATTGATGCACCGCAGGACAGACATCTTGAAGTTTCCTTCTTGACCTGTTCTTCTGTAAATACAAGCTTGTTGTCACGGAATGAAAGCTTGCCATCTGATGACTTCTTAACACCTGCTGTCTGTCTTCCAACATGGTCATAATCCTTGACTGAAATGTCATCCTTATCAAGCTCGATAAAGAAGTTAGGATCACGGCCAATTGTCAGTGAAGAATTAGGCTGTACAAATCTGTGGATAGATTCAGCACCTTCTCTACCACATGCAATAGCATCAATGGCAAATCTAGGTCCGTAGAACATATCGCCACCAACAAAGATATCTGGCACTGTTGTCTGGAATGTAACCTTGTCAGCTGCTGGTGCTGGTCCTCTGAACTCTACATTCTCATCCTTTAACAGATCTCCCCATACAGTTGCCTGACCAACAGAGAGGATAACATTCTCGCAGTCGATGGTGATGGTCTCATTCTCGTCATACTTTGGATCAAAACGTCCCTCAGCATTCTTGACCTGAGTGCACTTCTTAAATACGATTCCCTTAACTTTTCCATTCTCAGTAAGGATCTCTTTTGGTCCCCAGCCGCCCTTAAGCTCAATGCCTTCAGACTCTGCAATCTCAATTTCCTCAGGAAGAGCTGGCATAATGTCTCTTGTCTCGAGAGAAACCTGTGTAACCTTTGAAGAGCCGCATCTTATTGCTGTACGGCTGACATCGATAGCAACGTTACCACCACCGATAACAACAGTATCTCCTACGAGCTTGTAGCCCTCGTTGTCAATTACTTCATGGAGGAGATCAACACCCTTAAGTACGCCCTGGGCATCTTCACCTGGAACATTAACTCCTCTTCCGCCCTGACAGCCAATAGCGATGTAGAACGCCTTGTAGCCTTCTTCCCTGAGCTGCTTAAGAGTTATATCCTTACCAACTTCTACTCCAAGGCGGATGTCAACGCCAAGCTCTCTAAGAACATCAACTTCGGCCTCAACAACGTTCTTTTCCATTACGAATGAAGGAATTCCATATGTAACCATTCCGCCAGGTTTCTTGTTCTTGTCAAACAGTGTTGGCTTGTATCCCTTAAGTGCGAGGTAATAAGCACATGAAATACCAGCTGGGCCAGCACCAATGATAGCTACCTTCTCATCAAAGCCTCCACCGATCTTAGGAATGACTTTCTTTGGAATGTAGCGTGTATCTGATTCAAGATCACGCATAGCAACAAACTTCTTAACTTCATCAATTGCAATTGCCTGATCAATTGTTCCTCTTGTACAAGCATCCTCACAGCGTCTGTTACATACATGTCCACATACTGCAGGAAGTGGATTGTACTTCTTGATAAGAGCAAGGGCTTCCTCATATCTGCCCTGTGCTGCCATCTTAAGATATCCCTGAACAGGAATATGAGCAGGACATGCTGTCTTACAAGGAGCTGTACCAGTCTTGTGAGTGTTGATACGGTTGATGTCTCTGTAGTCCTCAGTCCACATCTCTCTGCTCCACTTCTTCTCAGTAGGAAGAGGCATTTTAGGATAAACAACTTCGCTGCCATCCTTCTTGCAAAGCTTCTGACCAAGAGTTGCTGCACCAGCAGGGCAAACCTCAACGCAGCGTCCACATGCTACGCAGTTCTCCTTGTCGACGTGTGCAACATATGCAGAACGTGACATGTTAGGAGTATTGAAAAGCTGTGATGTACGAAGAGCATAACAAACATTCACATTACAGTTACAGATAGCAAAGATCTTGTGCTCACCATCAATATTAGTGATCTGGTGAACAAAGCCGTTGTCCTCTGCCTGCTTAAATATCTCAAGAGCCTCTTCCTTGGTGATATAGCGTCCGTCCTTCTGTGTCTCAACAACGTAGTCTGCCATGTCACCAATAGCAATACACCATCCTTCAGGATCATCAGCACAGCCCTGATCATAAGTCTTTCTGCTTCTTCTGCATGAACATGGAGATGCAGCGTATTTTCCCTCATAGTAATCGAGCCAGTATGAGATCTTCTCAAGTCCGATCGCAGTGTTCTCCATCTCGATAGCCTTCTCTACAGGGATAACATGCATACCGACACCAGCACCGCCCATGGGTACCATATGTGTAAGTCCCTCAAGAGGAATACGGCTCATTCGTTCAAAGAATGGTCCCACCTCAGGATGAGCTTTTATGAGCTTTCCATTCATGTTGCCAAACTCAGCAGAGCCAGGAACATACATCGGAAGAACATACTGCTTTTCATGTTTTTCATTCTCGTAGTTCCACTCAATGATGCCATTGTATGACATCTCATCAAGGTGCTTTTGCAGCTCCTCTTTTGAGTATTCAGGACAAAGAGCTGCAATTTCTTCAAAAGTCTTTGGCTTTCTCTTTTCCATCTTAAGAGCAATCTCGCACTGCTCGTCAGTTACAAGATTGTAAATACCCCAGTATTCAGGGCTTTCTTTTGTGATCTTCTCAAGACCAAGCTTAATTTCTTTTCTATCAGTGATAGCCTTGGCCAGCCTCGCCAGTGGCTCTCTGAATGGGGCATTCATATCCACCCACTCTGGAATGATGCCAGCTCTTGGGTCGATCCTGTTTCTGTTTGGATCCAGTGAATATGGAGTATTCAGATCCTTCATATCCATTGTATTCATATCAACCATTTTTTCTCCTACCTTTCTTACACCCAAAACCTCTTTTTACGTTGCCGCAATTTCTTTTATCATAAACTCATTGCCCTTTAAGAGATATGTATGTTCACTGCCACAGTTAGGGCAGATCTTGCCATGGGCAACGGTTTCATATTCACTCTTACAGTCCTCACAGAAAGTAACAGCAGGAAGAGTCTCAATTATGAGTTCTGCTCCGTCCATAAGCTCTGTTCTGGCAGCAGCCCATTTCCATGCGTCATCCAAAAGAGAAGGTACCACTCCGGAAACCTCTCCCAATTGAAGCGTCACTGAGTGGATCTTCTTAAGGTCATTTTCTTTTCCCACCTCTGTAAGGTCGTCTATTATACGAAAAACAACTCCAAGTTCATGCATTAGTCTTTACCTTATCTGTCTTCTGATCAGATTTATTTGTTCTTTTTAAAGTAAAAAGCCATGCGAAACTAAGGATAAAGATAAACTTCCCCTGGTTTATCGCATGGCTTTCTCTCGTCTCAATGCCAATCTTTGTTTACTTAATAGCTTTCTCTATCTGCTCAGAAAGCCACGCAGCCCATTCATCAATACCATCGCCTGTCTTGGCACAAATTGGAATGATGATAGCCTTGGGATTGCGCATATGAATGTATTCTTTGCACTTTTCAAGATCAAAGTCAAAGTAGGGAGCAACGTCCATCTTGTTGATAAGTACCACATCACAAATGGAGAACATAAGTGGGTACTTAAGTGGCTTGTCATGTCCCTCAGGAACTGAAAGGATCATGGCATTTTTAGTGCTTCCTGTATCAAACTCAGCGGGACAAACAAGATTACCAACATTTTCAAGGATTGCAAAATCCACATCCGAAACATCAAGTTCTCTTATACCCTGTCTTGTCATGTCAGCATCAAGGTGGCACATTCCACCAGTGTGAAGCTGGATAGACTTAACTCCAAGTTCAGCGATGGCCTTGGCATCAACATCTGAATCGATATCAGCCTCCATAACGCCAATCCTGTACTTGTCCTTAAGAGTCTCGATAGTCCTCTTAAGTGTAGTAGTCTTACCAGATCCAGGGCTGGACATAAGGTTTAAAAGAAAAGTCTTAGACTCCTTAAGTTCTCCCCTGAGTTTTTCTGCATCCTTGTCATTACTCTCAAAGATGCTCCTCTTGACTTCAATTACTCGAACATTATCCATTACTCTGCACGCTCCATAGCAAGCTGGAAGTCCTTGGTATCACCAAATACTTCGTTTGCATAAGGATTCTTACCAAGCTTGATCGATCTCTTAATGATTTCTGTCATACAAACCACATTGATTGCAATTGCCAAAATAGCAACAACACCCTGAGCTGTAGGATTAGCGGTGATACCCATGGATGTGATTATATCACCAGCCTGTGCTGTCTTACCAGCCCCTGAATTGTAAAGTTCAATAGCCTTAGCATAGAGATCCATAGTTGTGATGCCTGCCTCTGTAGCTCCGCCGTATACTGAAGGAAGAGCTGCAGCAAAGCGTGAGCTGAGCTGGAATGCAGGAACAACCTGTGCCCACATGCACCAGATTGCAAGTGTATTAGCACGGTTCTGTATCCATGCGCCCTTGTTCCAGAATGCGTTAGCAAATGTAGGAGCAAGAAGAAGCGCTACACCACAGTACCATGAATGTGTTGGAAGGTTGAGGTATGTGTACTCAAAGTTCCAAACGTCATATGCAAGGATGAACCAGATTGTCATATCAGGCCAGAGCATATCTGCCTGATTCTTGTCCTTTGATGTGTAAAGATGTACGCAGCCAGTCATGCAGAAAATGTTGATAAGTCCTGCAAGAGCGTTAACAACGTTCCACCATCCACCATAGATGAATACACCTTCGTTTGATGCCCACCAAGCACCTGAAAGGTTGCCGGTGATTGAGAAAGCTGCAAGAGCTGACTCCATATCAGAAACGTTAGCGATCATAATGTTTGCTGCTACGATGAACCATGGGAACCACTTGAACCATTTTTCCTTACCAATGCCCCATTTATACTTGATCATCATGAAGCCTACGCAGCCTATATCAGCAGCGTAAAGTTTGAAATAATGGAACCATCCGTCCATAAATGCTACTGTAGGATTTGACTTGCCACCAAACATACCTACATGAGCAAGGATGAAATAAATTGTAAGGATTGTAGGGATAGCTACAAATACAATCATTCCTCCAAGCTTGGTCCTACGACCAATCTCGTTCATGAGAATAAGTCCCACAAACACTAATACCCAACCAATCAGCTGCATAGATGCATGGTCGCTGTAAAGTTGAAATAACATAAAAAACCTCCTTTGACATTGCAAAATTTATAGTTACATGCAATATGTCACATTTTTAACTATTATAGCATATTGCACAACTACATTCAACTATATGTGGACTTGTTTTGTTGAAACTGGGGCACTGATTTTAAAAAATTCAGTTTCCTTATCCCTGGAAGCCTATTTTTTGCCCTTCTGTCCAAATGGAATATCAAAATCGTCACCTTTAGTTATATCAATATCAAAAGATTTAAGATCATACTTTTTCGTATTTACTTCATCTTCATCTTCAGTTTCAGCATCTTTAAGGTCTTCATCTTTTTCTTCAGTATCGCAAGTTCCAGTAAGATCATCCTCTTCTTTTGTTTCAGAGTTTTCCTTTAGCATCTGCCTGTCTCTTAGCTCAGATGAAAGGCAGTATATAAGGAAGATCATGCACAAAACAACTCCGATTCCCGTAACAATAAGGCTTTCCATAAGATATGGATAAACCATTCTTATTATGGTGTTCCCAGAGTTGACAACCAAAAGGTTATTGTCCTCACTAAGCTGTCTGTCTGATCTGAAAATGTCCTGATATGCTATCCCGCTGTTTAGCTCATCCACAGGGCTGTTAATCATAATGCCATTTAAAAATGTAGAGATTTCCATGGGGTAGATCTCTTTATCCGGAAGAACATTTGGCTCCATCCCCATTACCCACTGCATGATCTTTTCAGCGTGGGAATCTCTTGTAATGTAGTAATAAAAAGGAATATTAAGACCTATGTAGCAGACATTCTCATTTATTCCTGAGCCGAAGAACGCAAGCTCAATGTTGTTGTCGTAAATAGTGCCCTTAACTTCCTTAAGGCCGTTCAAGTAATAGGTGATCCACTTGGAGTATCCTCTTGGGAACAGATCACAATCCATCTCTCCAAAATCTTCAGTATAAAGAATAGGATATCCATTTTCGAACTGGATCACGTTGCAGGTAACCCCAAGGAAGGTCTTTGTTCTGGTATCCCTGTCTTCAGGCATTCCGTCTGCTAAAATAACAACTCTTACCCCGTTCTCAGACAGCTTTTTTACAAGATTTTCAGCAGCTATTCTGTCATCATAGTAAAAGCCTGAGAGATAGACAGTTTTATACTTAGAAAGCTCCTCGAAGCTGTAATGATCCAAATACTCATCACTGGTCTCTTTGATATTTGGGAAAGCAAGGGACAGCGAATATGCACTATACCCAATGCCAATTGCATCATAGCTTGTCTTTGTACCAAAATAAGAATCAATGCCTGCAAGGTGATAAAGCATATACCTGCTGTTTTCATAAAGAAAATCGTAGTCACATCTCTCAGCAGCTTTATCCAGCTTTACAAGGCTCTTTTCACCGTAAGGTACCTGCTCTTTGTCAATAATGACCGTGTCAGCTCCAAGGGTTATGCATCTGTCAAACAGGTAGTTATAGTACTCATCACTAAGGGCCATGTTTAGCCTTCTTGTGTTGTCACTGGTGACCGCCGACTCATATTTTTGTCCAAAGACCTCCTGCACACCGTCTGATCCATAGCTTAGGGCAAAAACGCCTTCTCCGGAAAGGTCACCAAGATCAATAAATGCTACTCTCTGGGCAGTCTGCTCTTTTGCCTCTTTTATAAGAGTTTTTTCTGAGAGTTCTACAATTCTCTGTCCAGGCTGTTTGGCACTTCCATCTCCATAAATCCAGTAAAGAGAAGGGATAACGTCAGCCATTATGACAAGCACAAATACTGCAAGTATCCATTTTCTAAGTTTATTCCAGTACATCATTCCAAGAAGGATAAGGCTAACTCCACCTGGAAAGAGCATTATCATCCAGAGCATCTCAGCTCCTGGAATTATACGGATCATAAGGAAAGCTGTCGAACCTGTTAAAAGAACTGTCACCACAGCGCAGATAAACATTGGGGCTGATCTATGATTACTTACCATTATTCCCAGAACAGCAATTATCAAAAGGGAAAGCCCAAAATATAAAGCACCAGGAACATCAATCCTGTATAAGGGATTTAATGAAATAAGAATGCTTTGATAGTAGTTTCCTGCTCTATCAAGCTTTTCAAAGTCATAGCCATGTATCAGCATTGGCAGTGTATAAACGCCACAGATCATAAAGGAAATAAAAAAGCTCAAAAAGACCTTCAGCATTCTTCTTCGGTTCCTGAAAAAGAAGCGCTGGATAAGCATGTAGATACATACAAGAAGAAAATGAAGCAGTGCTGTTCCAGTATGTGACAGGATCATAAGGCAGCTTAGCAGCATTATCGCCACAAGATCCCTGAATCTGCCCCCTTCAAGATACTCTGATACAGCAAAAAGAAATAAAGGTATAAACAAGACACAAAGAGCCATGGCAAGATTGCCCTGGCTAAACAAAACATAGATATTTACAGGAAGAAAAAAGTAGATCATTCCAAATACTGTTCCTGTAAGAGGTCTTTTCTTTTTAAAGCCTATGATAGTCCATATAAGCTGCCCCAGAGCAAAGATCACGACACAATAATAGACATAAGCTATAAAGACCTGTCCTCCAGAATACATCTCGCACAAGGCAAGCAAAACAGCAGAAAGAGGCGCAATATACCTAAGGGGCTGAATGCCGTTGTACCACATGCTACTGTACAGAGGGTAATAATTATCTCTCGCAATAGCTTTATATAGCATATCTCCCCTGAAAAGGTGATAATATGCATCCTGACCGCTGGGATATAAGCCGTTATTGACTATAATTTCTAAAAGAAGAAAAGAAATCCCAAACAAAGATGCGATTGTTATTAAGATTGCCAAAAAGCCTGGTAATTTACTCTTCATCTAGACTCTCTTCCACGATGGAATGTACTATATTATCAAGAGCAGTATTCATGTGCTCCTTAAGATCGTTCAAATATTCATCCCTGCCTCTGAAGGAATAGACGTAGGTTCTTGATGGTGTTTCACTGGCTTCAATCTTTATCAGAAGTCCGCCAATCTTTTTGATCTCCTCATAAAAAATAGGTGCAAAATAATCCAGCATATTCTCAAGGGTTGGGATTATTGTATCAAAGGGCTTTATATCATTAAGAAGCTTGTCCTGAAAGGGCTCTAAAAAATCGTCAATTGCCTTCTCAAAATCAAGGAACATAATGAATTTGTCCTTATCTACCAAAAGCTCTATGGCAAACTCCCAGGTATGAGGATGGCTCTCACCTTTTTTGCCATTAAATATCACATAGTGATTGGCATTTAAGTACAATTTGAACTTGTATTCTCTAAGTGCATCGTTACGCAATTGTATTCCCCTTACGACTTATTTTCTTTTGATCTGTATCTTGATTCTGTCCTTGAATCAGGTCTCATGGGCTTATCACTTGAAATAGGTGAAACTATCTCAGGATTTCCCATAGCCCTCATTGTCCTGTCGTAAATCATCTTAAGATCAAGCCTGGACCTTGCGGTTTCCAGAGATAGAAGTTCTGCATCAGCCTTAACTTTTTTTGCTATCTCTTTTGCCTTTTCATTGTCACATTTAACCGACATGATAAGAGCCAGGTGATTCTTGCCATCGTAAAATTTGATATCTCTTTTTCCAAATAGAATACAGTTAGCTCCAAAAAAGTTAGATACCGTCTCTTTTTGTCCGTATTTAAACGCAATAAAAGAAATAGGAAATGCCTTGGCCTGCTTTTTGTATTCTTCAAGGAACTTGTCTATGGCTGTAAAGTTAAAGAGATTTAAGCGGTTGTCATAGATTTCATCCTTTACAAGCCTTTCATTCAAAACCTCAATAACGTCATTGGCATTTTTAAGGTCAGCCTCAGTTGAAAAGACCTTCTTCTTGTTTTTGTTGTTTACGATTGCAAGGATTATCGGAAGGACAAATACAGCTGAATAGACCACCACAAATATGATGATCAGCTCCATTTTTGATCCCAGGAACTTGTTGTTATCCAAAAGAACTGTCGTATTTGTCAAAAGACATATCCTGTACTGTTCACCTTCGTAGTCAAACAGCGCTCCGCTGGCGATATACTCTTTGTTGTCCAAAAAGATCCTTTCATGCTTAACCTTATTCAGCTCCAGATTGCTGATAAAGTCCATGGAGGAGTCTGTCGTGTAGTAAGAGTTTGCAGTAAGAGCCTGATACCTGTTGGTCTCCAGAGCGTCTTTTACATAGAGCATTGTCTGATCCTTGGAAAAGGTCCAATATCTGTTTGATGAGGAATCCAAAGTACTAAGGATACTCTCTATGATCTCCTGGTCTGTTCTGTTTTCTTTAAGGTTTATCTGATCAATTACCAGCTGAACATAACTGTCCTGCTGAGTGGCGCAAACATCAAGGATTCCGTCCTCGTATCGCTGCATCTCAAAATAGGTCAGAGCAACAAATGCCGTGACCACTATAAGCATTACTATTAAGATAAGTGGAATACTGATAAGTCCGCTTTTTCTTTTAGTATTTTTCATGATTCATTCATAAAATGATAGAGCTTTGAGTTCAAAAGAGATATCTTTTTCATATCGCTTTTTACAACACTCTTATACTCTTCTACTTCCTCCGTAAAGGTCTTGGTCTTCCATGCGCTGGTGGTGTTCATGCTGTTAAATATACCTGTAAGTCTGATAAAGAAAGTAAGCATATTAAAAAGCGGCAATATGGGAATTGCCCACCATAGCGACTTATAGTATTTTCGTATATCAGGAAATTCCTTAAGGAATATACTGATGGACCAGAAATACAAATAGGCGATCACCACATATATCAGCATAATGAGGCCACTTGAAAGCAGGATCATCTTGGTTGAAAAGTCCATAAAATACAGGCACACAAGAGCAAGGATCCATACAATCCTGGGAAACGCAAAGGTATGATCGTACAAAAGAGTACGGACATTTACATCTTTAAGCATTCTGATAGGGCGGAAATCCTTGGAATCAAACATATTGGCGACTTCCAAAGATCCTCTCTGCCACCTCTGTCTCTGTGTGTAGAGCTTGTTCATACCCTCTATTGGGCCAACGAAATATATTGCGTTGTCACACAGCTTAACCTTCTGACCCATAAGATACCTCATCTGGAAAGTTATCTGTGTATCCTCTGCAATTGTATTGGTATTGTACATCCTCGATTTTAGAACAGTTGACTTTCTGAATGCTGAAAACGCACCAGATAAAGTATAAATCGCATTTTTCTCAGAAGCATAGCTTCTTCCTGCGAGAAAGGCCTGGGCATACTCAACAAACTCAATCTGTCTAAGGAGCCTTGAAAAGAAATGCTTGTACTCCTCTATCTGTTCTGGAATGGTCAGGATTGCACCAGTCATACAGCCAATAGATGAATCAGACTCAAAAACATCTATCATGTTCTTTAGTGCATCTTTTTCAAGGGCGCCATCTGAATCGATATTTATAATGTACTTGCCAGTGCTGTTATAAAGCGCAAGGTTTAGAGCTCTGCTCTTTCCCTGCCTGGCATTTAACCACTGCATCCTTACTGTTGGAAATTCCTTCTGTGCCTCTGTGTACACATGAAAAGAATCATCCTTGGTCCTGTTATTTACCAGATAGACTCTTATCTTGGAATCATCGTAACTTGAATCATGTATTGATTTGATACACTCCCGCAAAGAATCATAGGAATTATATACAGGCACAATAAGAGATATTTCAGGATATGCAACAGGGGGCTTTGGATGATAATTTCTGATCCTCTTTTTTATCAGAGTAATGGCACTTCCAATTGAGGGTATGATCTCCATGATAAATGGGATGATCACCCAGGCGCCCCAGAATATGAAGGAATTAAAAAATGTAGTTATTCCCATATTTATTTATCTTCCTTTTTCTCTTGATCCTTAGGAGCGTCTGTTTTTTCTTTATCGTAAGAGAAGCTTCCTACCTTCATTCTCACAACCTGTGATTTTGTAAATACATAGAAGTACAAAATTACTGTTGCTGCATAAAAGAATATTCTTCCAATATATGTGTGGGCAACATAGTACATCTGCTCGCCCCCAAAATGGATCATGGTGGCTATGATTATGATCCTCAGTGCATTTGCAAGTATGATATATATTACTCCAACAGCAGAAAGGATTGCTCTCTCAGAGACGGTATAGACCTTGTAAAAAGCAAGGATTGCTATATATACCATGATCTCTATTATTCCAGAGCACTCAAAATCTATCTGTAGTGTCATGGACCCGCCTGCAGTCTCGACAAAAATGATACCATACTTAAAAAAGGCTGAAAAGAAGCCAGTTACACGGCCAAAGAGTCCAGCTAGTGCAGCAACTATCCTGGCAAGCGGCATTGTAGCAATCGGTCTTAGAAAGATCATCATAAGCACAAACAGTCCGCCCATTCCAATTGTTATAAAAGCTGCCTGGTTCTTTACTTTATAGAAAATCCTGAGATTAAGGAGCCAGATAGTTACAAGGACCAAAAATATGATCAGTTTTGTAGTATTTGACGGATTTATCGTGGAAATAAAAGCAGATATACGTGATGTAATAGGCATTGTTTACCTCCGCAGCCATATTCTCAACTTCTATTATATACTATTAGTCGTAATAATATTACCAACATTCTGTGAAATGTTTATAAAGACAAAAAACACTGGGGATAGTTCACATCTGACCCTTCGGGGATCAAAGAGAGCTATTCCCAGTGTCTGTCTTATAATCTAGTCTGTTTAAAATATGAATTTCTTTTTGATAACAAAAGGAGCAGCAGCGAAGAACATGCACATTGCAGCTCCGCCCCATGGGCCTGTACTTGTACCGCCACAGGTTACTATCTCATCTCCGATGTTTATATACCGTGTAGATACAACTTTTACATCTGACGCATCAATGCCATATCTATCAGCAAGCTTAACAGTATTGACATACCATTCCATTTCCTGCTTTTCTCCGGAAATATTAACTGTAGTCTTTCCGTAGCACACATCTGCATCACAAAGCTCATTTATATTCTTACTGGTTCCCCAGCAGTTAGTGGCAAAAATGTAATACTCATAAGAGCCATCAGGAAGGTTTTCTTTCTGAGGGTTCCAGTTTATTATACCATTTGAGTCAACTGTAACCAGACGCATCTCTAATTTCTTGTTCTGGTCCCAGTCATTATTTACTGCAATACTCACTCCGGTTGTAAACTCATGACCTCTTCCATCAAGATGCCTCTGCATCTGAGTAGTACATTCTCCGTAAATATTCTCTTCCTGATCACAATACTGCTTTGCTTCTGCATCAACAACAATCTCATTTGTTCCAGGTGTTGAATATTCAATAAGAGTTGATGGATAGTACTTCCAGTCATCGGTGTTGCCATCATATGTTATCCCTGTCTGTGAGCCAACTTCTCCAACATCTCCATATCCCGAGAGAGTTGAATCTCCCTGATAAAGTCCAAAGGAAAGTCCACCAGTACTTGTAGGAAGCTCACTGATCGGAATTGCTATCTCCCACTGACTTCCCTGATGTACAGCGTCATAGCCATTTGCAGCAACAACAGCTCCGTCCTGTGTCAGCTGGATGAGCATTCTGTTTCCAAGATCCGTTAAGATCTCAAACTTTCCGTTGTGATTTGGACCTGCCCATGTAGCTGAGTTATTTCCATCATCCTTGATATAGATATATACATAGCCTCTGTCTGAATCTATTACCCAGGCAACTGACTCAACATTGTGCTCGCCTTCAGGCTCTTTAAGCTCATACTTGGTTACTGCATCCCAGTCGTTAAAGTTGCCGTCAAGTCCAATTCCCTCATATACTGCATTGGGGTCATTTGTGGAAACATCTTCTATAACTTCACCACTTACGCTTGTTGTATATTGCTGACTGCTTACGGTAAAGTCCTGACTTGCAAAGTAAGAGGCAGGAATTGAAAGATTAAGAGTGATCGTATCAGCCTGATCTGATGTCTCTGTTATTGAAAAACCTGGAATATCAGTCCAGTTATTACCATGAGCCACTTTGTCATAATCGATCCGGATCTCCTGGGTTGTGCCATCAGGATATGTGATGGTCAATGGGTAATTCTGCCATGTGTGTTCCCATTCATTTGTACACTTTGTCTTGTAGGAAATAGTAACTGTCTGTCCATCTGACACCGCTTTGACGCCCATTACATCTTCAATCGTGCCATTAGACCAACTGTCAGACTGTATCTGCGCTGATCTTCTTTCCCCTTCTTCCTCGGATGAACTATCACCGCTTCCAGATTCAGTAGGCTTATCAGCTTCTGCAGTGCTTTGCTGGGCCACATTTGAAGAAGCTGCATCATCACTTCCTGTTCCTTTTCCCTCTGTCTTTTCAGGAGTTGTCCCATCTGCGGTTTCAGCTTTAGTTTCACCCTTATTATCTTCAGTACTCGTAGGAGTCACATCGCTTTTTGATGTATCAGGATTTTCACTTTCTGGAGCAGCTGGCTGTGTTTCACTTGAAGCAGCAGGCTGTGTTTCACTTGAAGCAGCTGGCTGCGTTTCGGCTGGAGCAGCCGGCTGTGTCTGTCCCCCTGAATTATCAGATCCTGTGTTTTCCGATGAGCCTTTACTTTCAGAGTTATTATCGCTTCCAGAACCAGCATTATCAGGCTGCGAAGTTTCAACACTCTCACTTGTATTTACATTTGAATTAGTACTGTCCTCTGCCGCAAATACAGTCATGCTCATCATGCTTGATGCAAGTATTATTGCTACGATCTTACAAAAATTCTTTTTCATTTCTTTTCCCTTTTAATCTCTAAGTTCGTCAGTTATCACATAAACCCTTAGTGGCGTTTCACCGATCTCAAACCTGTTCATGCTGTAGCCATTTTCCATGAGTTCTTCATCAATCTCACCACAGAGCACCTCTCCGAAATGTTCAATGGTCGCATCATCTCTAAATTCATCAAAGTCATTAAGATATTTGTTCTCATATTTCGAGATGCAGCTTCCAATAAGGTTCTCTGTCATCCTGTAATCGATGATATCTTCCGTAGTCTTTATTGTGCAGTTGATCTCAACGGTATGAACATGACTACTGTCTTTATTGCCGTCAAAACTGTGCATTATGGCCACGAAGCTCTTTAATTTGTAGGATTTTTCCTTAGTTGCCAGCATATAACGTTATAATATCCCTCATGTTAAGCATTTCTTATAATCTAATAATAATAACCCCAGACAGGATAAGCTATAAAGAATAAATAAAAAAAGCTACATTTTGAATTAAAATTATCAATTAAAAAACCCTTCTTAGAAATAAAAATTCCAAGAAGGGTTATTTTTATGATTATTGGTAGCTTAGTACCTTTAGATATTCCAGAGTGTGGTATGCAATTCCAAGTTTCTTGCCTTCATACTCAGTTAGCATTTTTTCATAGCTGGTCTTTATGGCTCCAAGTCCATCTTTGTAATAGGTAACACTGTTATTAGTCTGAGAAAGCAGACCAGGCTGCAACTCATATACTGTTATGATCCTCTTCCCCAGATCGCCAGTGATCTGCATTTCCGTCCTTATATCTTCTATTTCATTGGCTTTATTATAGTTTAAAACCAGTACCTGATCCGCACTATCGATCAAACTATACAGGTGCTGTTCATAACCCATCAGGTCAAAAGAATAAGGCACACATACACACATTTCTATGTTGTAGTTTCGTCTTTCTATCTTGTCCTTTAAAGACTTCACATTGTCTATGTACTCATCCATGATAAGCTGTGGTGTACTGTGCCACTTATCAAGAACATAGGGTTCTATATCATACACAACCCCGATTATCCTATCTCTCTTGCTTACATAATTATTGATATAAGCAATCCTGTCGATCACAGCCTCAGCATATCGCAGGTTCTCTTTATAGGACCAGGTGGGTTCACCATCCAGGATATACACATCAATGCCTTTATCAGACATTCTCTCTAGAAAAGAAACTATCTCTTCATCGGAATACTCAGGTTTAAGATACTGATAGATCTCAGTAATATTGTTTTTTACAAGGCAATCTACATCTTCTTCATCAGCCAGATGATCCCAGCAGAAAACACCAGCACCAAATGGATGATCAGGTTTTAAAACAGCTTTCATATTATCCTTAACCTGGCTGTCATCATTTTCTGAACCAACTGGTCCCCCAGCCTTTGCAACCTGTTCTGAAAAATCAGATTCCTCATGTACTGATAAGGTCTCGCCGGCAAACTGATCATTTTCTGACTGACACCCCAATAGCAATACAGACATCAATATGATACATAGTATGTTTTTTATCGCTTTATTCTTCCTCAAAGAGTTTCTTCTTCCTATCTATCATTTCCTGGATGTTTTCCATATACATTTTAACATCCTTTACATTGTCGCATCTTTCGATCCTGCCGCCCTGATGGTATACCCTTTTTGTTACAGTGCCTGCTCCCAAAGCAACAATTGACTGAACTTCCTCGTTTATGAGGATATTGTAAATACCAGCCTTGCCATCTCTTGCGTAACCTGTATTTTCAAAGTTACCGCTTATGTTCTTTTGCCTGTAGAGATAATAAGGTTTAAGTCCCATATCCGCAGCTCCTTTAGCTGCAATAGTTGCCATGTTCTCAATATCAGACATAGTATCAAGCATCGGGATCTTAAGGCTGCCAGATATCTCTTTTTCCCTGATGACTTCATTGAGCCTGGAGCCTCTCTTTATAGCAAGGCAGTGGACAGTAAGGTCATCCGGATCGAGTTTTTTTATCTCATTTATAGTATGCTCCACATCGCTGCTGTTTTCACCCGGAAGTCCCAGGATGATGTCCATATTTATATTATCAAATCCTTCTTCTCTTGCCATCTTAAAAGCACCTACCAGCTGAGATACGCTGTGACGCCTTCCAATAAGGCGAAGGGTTTCATCATTCATAGTCTGAGGATTTACTGATATTCTGGTAACCCCCATTTCCTTCATGGCCTGTAATTTTTCCCTTGTTATAGAGTCAGGTCTTCCAGATTCAACAGTAAACTCCTTTACTTTTGAAAGATCTATCTTTTTTTTCAGATACCCTATAAGTCTTCTTATCTGATCAGGTTCCAAGGTTGTTGGCGTTCCTCCGCCAATATAGACTGTATCAAGAGTCTTACCAGCAAAGTTTTCCGCCACATAATCTATCTCTTTCTCAAGACAGGAAAGATAATCATCTACGATGCTGCTGTAAGCCCCAATAGGATATGATGTGAAGGAGCAGTAAAGACAAGTTGTCGGGCAAAAAGGAATACCTATATAAAGGCTGTAACCATTTAAATAGTCAATGTTCCTTAGTATATCCTGTTCTCTTCTTGCTATATCTATGGCGATGTTTATCTTTTCATCTGAAACAAGATAAGTATCCTTCATATATTCATGTATTTCCGCATCAGATCTGCCCTCCTCAAGAAGGTTCATTGCTATTCTCGTAGGACGGATTCCTGTAAGATCACCCCAGGGCAAGATCTTATTTGTCTTTTTTGACAGATCTAAATAAATGTCTTTTTTTAAATCGTTTTTGGTCTTATTTACATCAATAAAGGATATCTCATCATCAGGTGAAATATCCTTTTCTTTGTCAGGGTTCGCCCCCATGTCTCCTACGATCACCCTTATCTGCTCAGTAGGGTAAAACGCTTTATAAAGGGAGTGGATATCATATTGAAACTTGTCTTCTTTAATATATATTATCTGCATTTTTTTAGATTATAAATGGATTATACTGTTTCTCGTGGCCAACTGTAGTCACTTCGCCGTGTCCGGGATAAACTATAGTCTCATCCGGAAGTACAAAGATCTTTTCTTTGACGGAAGCTATCAGCTGACTTGTGGAGCTGGTTGGAAAATCTGTTCTTCCAACAGATTCCTCGAACAAAGTATCTCCGCTGATAAGGATATTACCTTCTTCAAAATAATAGCAGCATCCGCCTGAGGTGTGACCTGGAGTTTTTAAAACCTTACATTTTAAACCGGCGGCATTTATCACTTCGCCGTCACTATATAGTAAGTCTGGCGACACAGTAAGGTTCATGCCATAGTTATTTGACAGATTAAGATATGGATCCTTGCAAAGAGCTTCCTCCTCGCGAAGACATCCAAGCTTGGCGCCAGATAATTCCTTAAGTTCACGGGCTCCGCCAATATGATCAAAATGTCCATGGGTTAAAAGGATCAGATCAACCACGATCTTGTTTTCTTTTAAAGCATCAAAAATCCTGGCTCCCTTATCTGCAGGATCAAAAAAGATGCAATGTCTGTTGCCGTCTTCATCTTCCTCATCCTCTTTAAAAACAAAGTAGCAGTTGGTGCCGATCATGCCAAGTGTGAACATTCCAACCTTAGTATCAGCCATCAGCCTGTTGTCCTTTCAATGTCTATAACGCTGTCTATCTGTCTGATCTTGTCCACAATATCACGAAGCTGATCCCTTGAAGATACCTGGAAGGATGTCTCCATGGTAGCAAGTCCCTGTTTGCTGGTTCTGGTGTTCATGGACAGGATATCAATATCTTTTTCTGTAAGGGCTCTTGATATATCAGCAAGAAGACCGCTTCTATTATTGGCAAAGATTTTGATGGTAGCAGCATACTTACCGCCTGATGCGCCTGTATCACTCTGCCATCTCGCCTCAATAAGTCTTGTTCTGTCTTCTTCCTGCATCTTAACTACATTGATGCAGTCTCTTCTATGTATAGAAACGCCACGTCCTCTTGTTACAAATCCGCAGATGTCATCTCCAGGAACTGGATTACAGCACTTTGAAAATCTAACTGCAACGTCATGAACGCCTTTAACAATAATAGCGTTATCCGAGCCTGACACCTGAGGCGTTACATTGGACTCAGCAACAGCAGCAAGTACCTCTTCATCTGTGATATTGCGCTTATGTTCCTTGTCTCCAAGCTCCAGGATCTTATTGATGATCTGGCCTTCTTTAAGTCCGCCATGTCCAACAGCTGCAAGAACAGCCTCCCACTCGTGGAAGCCGTATTTCCTTGTAACAATAGCCTGATATTCAGGTTTGGCAATGGAGAAATAGTCCATTCCCTTACTTTTGCAATATTCTATCAGCAGTTCTTTTCCCTTAAGGATGTTCTCCTCCTTAAGCTCATGTCTGAACCACTGGTTGATCTTGTTCTTAGTAGAGGTTGATCTTGCAATTGAAAGCCAGTCTCTGCTTGGTCCCTTTGAGTTCTGGCTGGTCACAACCTCGATACGATCGCCGTTCTGGATCTTGTAATCAATGGGCACAAGCTTACCGTTAACCTTGGCTCCTATCATCTTGTTTCCTACTGCAGAGTGAATGCTGTAGGCAAAGTCGATAGGTGTTGATCCAGCTGGCAGATTCTTGACTTCTCCGGTTGGAGTAAAGCAGTAAACGTCCTCGGAAAAGAGATTCAAGTCGCTCTTTAAGAGGCTCATGAACTCCTGGTTATCAGAAAGATCCTGTTGCCACTCAAGGATCTGACGAAGCCAAATGAGCTTTTCTTCTTCACCATTATCAGCCTTTTTGCCATCGGAGGATTCCTTGTACTTCCAGTGAGCTGCAATACCATATTCAGCTGCTTTGTGCATGTCATAGGTCCTTATCTGGATTTCAAATGGCTGACCGGTCTGTCCAATAAGTGTTGTATGAAGTGACTGATACATGTTGGGCTTAGGCATCGCAATGTAATCCTTGAACCTGCCAGGGATTGGCTTGTACAGTTCATGGATAACGCCAAGGGCCGCATAACAGTCCTTCACCGTATCTACAATGATACGGATAGCAAAAAGATCATAAATCTGATCCAGAGTTTTGTTCTGATTGCGCATCTTTTTGTAGATGCTAAAGAAATGTTTTACTCTTCCGTTGACTTCGCCCTTGATACCTGCAGCTTCAATGTTCTTCCTTACATTTTCGCAGATGTCCTCAACATATTTTTCTCTCTCGCTCTTTCTCTGAGCAACCTTTTCAGAGAGATCCTTGTAAACATCCGGCTTGAGATATTTTAAAGAAAGGTCGTCAAGTTCAACCTTGATCCTGCTGATACCAAGTCTTCCAGCAATTGGAGAATAGATATCCAGCGTCTCCTGGGCAATACGGAGCTGTTTCTCAGCTGGCATATGCTCAAGAGTACGCATATTGTGAAGTCTGTCCGCAAGCTTGATAAGGATAACCCTTATATCCTTGGCCATTGCCAGGAACAT
The DNA here is from genome assembly GCA_015056565.1 of Butyrivibrio sp. Classification (GTDB taxonomy): domain Bacteria; phylum Bacillota; class Clostridia; order Lachnospirales; family Lachnospiraceae; genus Butyrivibrio. Next base: position 71,737 of record SVGB01000007.1, on the reverse strand, counting down.
TTTACGAAGATTCTGAGCCTGCATATCAAGCTGCTCAGGAGTCTTGCCAGTGTTGTCCGATGTAAGCTGCAGAGCAGTCAGTTTGGTTACTCCGTCAACAAGAAGTGCAACATCTGTGCCAAAATCGTTTTCTATTTCTTCTTTTGTACATATGGTATCTTCAACGACATCATGAAGAAGCCCTGCTGCGATGGTCTCTTTGTCCATCTCAAGATCAGCAAGGATTATGGCTACGCAAAGCGGGTGAATGATGTATGGCTCACCAGATTTGCGCAGCTGTCCCTCATGTGCCTCAGCAGCCTGTTTATAAGCCTTCTCGATCAGGGAGATATCATCTGATGGGTGATATCTTCTGACTCTGTCGATGAGATCCTGATAGAGACTCTCAGGGCTTTGGAACTCAGGGATTGCTTCAATTTTTCCGTCATCGAAGTGTTGCGACATTAAGATTATTTCCCTTCGTAGCTAAGTGCTGCATCTAATCTGTATTTGCTCAGTCTCTCTCTGCCCTTAAGGCCCTTAAGCTCCATGAGAACAAGAATTCCTGCTACTTCTCCACCAAGCATCTCAACAAGCTTGATCATAGCTTCGATTGTTCCACCAGTAGCCATAAGGTCGTCTACTAAAAGAACCTTCTGTCCAGGCTTGATTGAGTCCTTATGAAGCTCAAGTGTAGCCTGACCATACTCAAGGTCATATGAAACCTCTACTGTCTCGCAAGGGAGCTTGCCCTTCTTTCTTACAGGAACCAGTGCCTTGCCTCTGTTATAAGCGATAGGAGCACTGAAAATAAATCCTCTTGATTCAGCTCCAAGAACTACGTCAAAGTCAAGATCCTTAATAAGATCCTGCATTTTATCAATAGCAAGTTTGAACCCCTCAGCATCCTGAAGTACAGATGTTATGTCTCTGAACATAATGCCCTTCTCAGGAAAATCCGGTATTGTACGTACGTAATCTTTTAATTCTTTCATGGTTATACCCTCTCCGCACTGAACTGTAATAAAGTTTCAATGCATTAAAAATAATTCGACACATTATTATACCACAAAAAAGGAGACAACAATACAATATGTTGTCTCCTTTTTTAATACAGAGCTGGAAAAGGGACTTGAACCCTCGACCTACTGATTACGAATCAGTTGCGCTACCGACTGCGCTATTCCAGCACTTTCGGCCTTCATCATAATGGATCCCACAAAATATGGGATCCATTATGGATGCGACCTTATCATTATAGATTTTATTTTGGTTAATTACAACTTTTTCTTTTTGGGAGTACTCTTTTTGGGAGCAGAAGCCTTCTTAGCAGTTGTCTTCTTAGCTGCAGGCTTATTTGTAACTCTCTTTAAGGCTTCTTCAGAAACTATGCTAAAGATCCGCTCTTCTTCGATCTTTTCATACTTTTCTTCGATGGCTTTTTCCTGCTCCTTTAGTTCTTTTTCATACTTTAGCTTAAGCTCTCTAAGAAGCTTTTCTTCTTCAAGGGACTGCTTCTTTTTAAGTGCTTCAAGACGCTCCTGTTTTTCTTTTTCCTTATTGATCTCCTGCTCTTCCTTGATAGCTCTTATCTTCTTCTCCTGCTCAGTGTATGGAGTATAACCAAAGATTGAAAGGGAAACTGGAGCCATTTCAATACTTATGGAGTAGTTTCTTCCGTCACATTCCTTGCGTCTTGCCTCTTTTCTGCCCTGATTAAGAAGGCCCTTACCGCCATAGCTTGTGTTATCGGAATTAAACAGCTCTAAATATCTGCCGTCAGCCGGAACGCCAATCTCAAACTGTCTCTCAACACCAGCCATGTTGGCTACTACAACAAGCATTTCGTTGTCATTGTCGGTCTTTCTGACAAACGCCAGCATACATTCGTCTGATGCAAGTACATTTATCCACTCAAATCCGGAGTCATTGCCATCAAAGGCATGAAGAGCCGGTTTTTTGTAGTAAAGATCATTAAGATCTTTGATCATGTTCTCTACGAATACCGACTGATCCACAGTCAGGGCATCAGGCTCCATATACAGGTGCTTTCTGCCAGGATGAACCATCATAAAGCTAACAGCCAGGCGAAGGTTTGCCATCTTCTGGGAAGAATCTCCAGGCATACGATAGTAAAGTCCCTCAAGGCCTTTTTCAATATCTTCATGAGTAAAAGCAAGAATAAATCTCTCGGTATAGCTGTAGATAAGGCTGAAAGTAACCTCATCGTGATGTCCTGCCCTGAAGAGAGGATCATTTTCCATATATGAAAGAAAATCTCTGCTCCAGCCATTGTTCCACTTAAAGTCAAATCCAAGTCCGCCCTCATCAATACTATCAGTAACATGAGGCCAGCAGGCTGTCTCTTTTGTAATAAGAACAACCCCAGGATAATTCTTGTGAAGGACAGATGTAAACTGTTTAAGGAATTCCAGAGCTTCAAGATTTTCGTTTCCGCCGTAGATATTAGGCATCCATTCTCCCGGCTTTCTGTCGTAGTCAAGATACAGTATCCTTGAAATATCTGAAGTCCTTATTCCATCGATATGGAAATTATCAATCCAGAACAAAGCATTAGAAAGAAGGAAGTTTGTTACTTCTTTTCTTCCATAATCAAATATCAGATCACCAGACTTTGGATGTATTCCGATCCTTGGATCTGCATACTCATAAAGGCTTCTTCCATCAAATTCGCTAAGTCCGCAGGATGACTTTGGGAAGAATGTTGGAACCCAGTCAAGGATTATCCTGATACCTGCTTCGTGACAGGCATCTACAAATTTCATGAAATCCTGTGGTGTTCCATATATATCATCCAGCGCAAAGAAGTTAAGTATATGATAGAAGTGTCCTGGAACATGCTTCATTACAGGCATCAGTTCAATTGTATTAAAGCCGTGATTGCAGACGTATTCAAGAACATCTCTGGTTATCTCTTCCATTGTGCTCTTGCCTTCATGTCTTCCAGCAAAAGCTTCAAGACTTATCTCGCAAATGGAAACCGGATCCTCATCCAGATTAAGCTTCTTTCTGCCAGCCACCCACTTTTCATCATTCCATTCAATCTGCTTAATTTCTGAGATCACTGAGATAACGCCGTTTTCTCCCTTTGAATGAATGGCATATGGGTCAGGTCTTTTCAGGATCAAACCATTTCTGGTCTTGATCTCAAACTGATAGCCATCGCCTTCTTTGGCTTCTGGTATAAAGATCTCAAAAACTCCAATTGGATCCAGCCTGTGCATCTGGCAGATCCTTCCATCCCAGTTATTGAAATCGCCAATGACACTTACTCTTGCTGCAGATGGAGCCCAAACAGCAAATTCACAACCCTTTATCCCATTTCTTACCATGAGATGGGCGCCTAATTTTTCATAAATTTTAAAGTGAATACCGCTGCCAAGCTTTATAAAGTCCTCTCTGTCCATAAGAGCCTCAAAAGCATACGGATCATAAACCTTTGTTTCTTCGCCATCCTGGTCTGTAATAACAAAATGATATTTAAGCTTGTCTACAAAAGGCACTATCACAGCATAGAAACCAGCTTCATCAGCCAGCTCCATTTCATAGCTCTTTTTAGTGTTCTCTATATAGACTTTTATAGAAACCGCATCCGGATAAAAAGCCTGTACAAGGTAGCTGTTTCCGACCTTGTGGGCTCCAAGTATTCTGTGGGGATTGTCACCATCAGAGTAAATTATCTCTTCTATTTCGGGCCAGTTCATCATTTTGTATAGTTTATTATTCACGGTAATCCCTCCATTAATTATCAGATTACTTATATCTTACCACAAATATCATGTATGAATAAACCGCTTAAAAGTTTGGGCTCAAACCATGTAGACTTAGGAGGCATCAGCCTTTTGGCATCCGCAACTTCAAAAAGTTCAGAAATAGAGGTTGGATACATTGAAAAGGCAATGCACATATCGCCATCTGCCCTTTTCTCAAGTTCAGAAAGCCCTCTTATTCCGCCCACAAAATCAATCCTCTTGTCAGTTCTTGGATCCCCAATACCAAGTATTGGCGAAAGAACCTCATTTTGAAGGATCGATACATCAAGTCCCTCAACAGCATCATCCTTTAAAAGATCTTTATGAGCAGTCAGTCTGTACCACTTCTTATCAACATACATGCCAAACTCTGCTTTTTTAGATGGTCTTACTTGTTCTTTTTCCTCTGCAATATCAAATTTTTCCTTTAATCTGTCAAGGAACTTACTGGTTGTAAGGCCATTTAAATCTTTCACTACTCTGTTGTAGTCCATGATCATGAGCTCAGAATCAGGGAAAAGAACTGACAAAAAGTAGTCAGACTGCTGCTTGCCTCTAAGAGTTCCTTCGCCTTCCTGTCTCATCTTAAGGCCCACCTTTACAGCAGATGCGCACCTGTGATGTCCGTCAGCTATATAAACGTCATTTATAGTAGTAAACACGCGGCTTATCATGTTGTTTTCATCTTCATCGTCCATGAGCCAGACTCTGTTTCTTACATCGCCTTCAGAAACAAAGTCATAAATTGGCTCATCCATAGCCTTAACCCTTGAAACGATCTCGTTTATGGTCTTGTTTTCTCTGTAGCAAAGGAAAATAGGTCCAGTCTGAGCCTTGCAGGTATATACATGGTCAATCCTATCCTTCTCCTTCTCTTCTCTGGTGTTTTCATGTTTTTTAATAACACCATTTAAGTAGTCATCAATAGAAGAAAGAGCTACGATACCAGTCTGGCTTCTTCCCTTAAATGTCAGCTCATAGATGTAATAACAGTTTTCCTCATCCTGGATAAAATCACCGTTTTCCATCTTTTTGTGAAGCTCGCTTGCAGCTTTTTCATATACTTCCCTGGCATACATGTCATGCTCTGGTTCAAAGAATGTCTCTGGTCTGTCGATAGCAAGAAAAGAATCGGGATTTTTTTCCACCACTGTTCTCGCTTCCTGTCTGTTGTACACGTCATATGGCAGAGCAGCAATCTTCTCCACCTTTTCTGGTGCGGGTCTGTACGCTTTAAAAGGTCTTATATCAGCCATCGTAATCCTCCATTACAAAATTTAAGGAGAGACCTTGCAAAGAACAAAATCTCTCCCACTATTTTACTATATTTTCTTTGGATCAAATGTCTTTTCTTACTACTCTTACCCTGATAACTCCATCAATCTTCTGAAGCTTCTTAACGATCTCTCCTGTAACGCTTTCCTCAAGATCAATAAGAGTATATGCATAGTCACCCCTTGACTTGTTGGTCATATCAGAGATGTTCATGCCCATGTTGCCGAATACTGTTGTAAACTGACCGATCATGTTGGCTACGTTCTTGTGGAAGATGCCAACTCGTGGTCCATGGCATACGCCCATATCGCAGTTTGGAAGGTTAACAGAGTTGTTGATATTACCATTTTCAAGGTAATCTTTCATCTCAAGAACTGCCTTAACTGCGCAGTTGTCCTCTGACTCCTCTGTTGATGCTCCAAGGTGAGGGATTACAATACATCCGTCGTGCCCCGCAATAACAGGATTTGGGAAGTCAGTAACATATTTTCTGATCTTGCCGGAGTTGATACCAGCAAGTACATCAACCTCATTGCAAAGGATATCTCTTGCAAGATTTATAAGGATAACACCCTTCTTCATCTTGGCGATTGAATCCTTGTTGATCATTCCCTTTGTTGAATCAAGGGCAGGAACATGGATAGTTATAATGTCACACTTTGAATAGATATCATCAACATTAGTTACGTGCTTAACATCTGAAGAAAGTCTCCAGGCAGCATCAATTGAAAGATATGGGTCATATCCATAAACTTCCATACCAAGCTGTCTTGCAGAGTTGGCAACACGGACACCTATAGCGCCAAGTCCGATGATACCAAGTTTCTTGCCAAAGATCTCAGTTCCGGCAAATTTCTTCTTAGCCTTTTCTGTGATCTTAGCAATATCAGGATCTCCGGCATTTGCCTTAACCCACTCTGTTCCACCGATAATATCTCTTGATGCAATGAGCATAGCTGCAAGAACCATCTCTTTTACACCGTTAGCATTTGCTCCAGGAGTGTTAAATACAACGATTCCTTTTTCTGCACATCTGTCCAGAGGGATGTTGTTTACACCCGCACCAGCTCTTGCAATTGCAAGAAGTTCATCTGAGAACTCCATTTCAAGCATGTTGGCACTTCTAACAAGGATGCCTTCAGCTTCATCTACATTATCAACTGCCTGATACTGATCATTAAAGTTATTAAGACCAATCTTGGCAATTGGGTTTAAGCATTTATACTTGTACATTTATTCTCCCCCTGTTATGCGTTTTCTTTTTCAAACTTATCCATGAACTCTACAAGCTTCTTAACACCTTCAATTGGCATTGCATTGTAGATACTAGCTCTCATTCCGCCAACTGTTCTGTGTCCCTTAAGGCTTACGAAGCCTGCCTCAGTTGCCTCTTTGATGAACTTGGCATTCAGTTCCTCAGAATCAGTTACAAAAGGAACATTCATAAGTGAACGATCCTGCGGTCTTACTGTTCCCTTGAACATCTTGCTCTGATCAAGATAATCGTAGAGTACAGCTGCCTTCTCTTCGTTTCTCTTTTTCATCTCAGCAAGGCCGCCCTGGGCTTTAAGCCACTTAAATACAAGGCCGCACATATAGATACTCCAACAGTTAGGAGTGTTGTATAAAGAGCCATTGTCAGCCTGGGTCTTCCACTTGAGCATTGTAGGAGTGAATGAAGGAACATCATCTGTAATGAGATCCTCTCTGATTATGCTGATAACAAGACCTGCAGGTCCGACGTTCTTCTGTACACCGCCGTAGATAACGCCATATTTGGTTACATCTACAGGCTCAGACAGGAAACATGATGAAACATCTGATACAAGGATCTTGCCCTTTGTGTTTGGCAGAGTCTTGAACTTTGTTCCATAGATCGTATTGTTCTCACAGATGTATACATAATCAAGGTCATCAGCGATATCAAGATCTGAGCAGTCAGGAATATATGAGAAAGTCTTGTCTGCACTTGAAGCAAGTTCAACTGCCTCTCCATATTTCTGAGCTTCCTGATAAGCCTTCTTAGCCCACTGACCAGTGATGATATAACCAGCCTTTTTATTCTTCATAAGGTTGAGAGGAACTGCAGCAAACTGCTGGCTTGCTCCGCCCTGTAAAAAGAGAACCTTATAATTGTCAGGAATGTTCATAAGATCTCTGATATCCTGTTCAGCAGTCTGAATAACATTATCAAAAGTTTTTGATCTGTGGCTCATCTCATTGATAGACATACCACATCCGTTGTAGTCGAGCATTTCTGCTGCAGCCTGTTTTAACACTTCTTCCGGAAGAACTGCCGGACCAGCTGAAAAATTATAAACTCGTGACAATTTAAATCTCCTCCTTTAATCTGCAAAAAGTGTTGATATGCATTTTTAAAATCACATTTTAAAACTATAAAAAATATTGTAAATCAAGTTTTAAAATTGTCAATATCGTCATTCCATAATCATTGTTATTTTATTTTTTAATCAACTTTTTTGTAGCCTTGGCAGAGTGTTTTTCCGTATAAAAAAATTTGAAGAAATTTTCTTTTTTATATAAAAAAGACATGCAGACCCTTATACAATCTGCATGTCTTAAATTATCAATAAGCTTCAATTACAATATCAACTATTTAATCTTTAACTATTGGACGTATCTGAGAAACAAGGTTGTCAATATTCTCAAAGGTACTGCTCTTTGTTGTTCCCAGAGCATTGATCTTATCAAGGCTGACCACAAGATTTTCATTCTTTGCATTTATATCGTTGATGTTGTTCTCAATCTTCTGCAGCTCATCAGAAGCTTCCCTTGCAGTATTCTCTATCTCTCTCTCAACTGCATTAGCTCCGTTGGCGCTGCCTATTATCTCTTCAAAAGAACCTCTGGTCTCCTCAACCTCCTGCAGGCTCTTATCCATAGCTTCCACAGAATTCTGCATACTAAGTGTAAGCTTTTCGCTCATCTGTCCCGCAGCCTCGATGGATTCATTAACCTGGCTTGTCATATTCTTGATCTCATCGGCAAGCTCTCTGACCTCGGTAGCAACCACAGCAAAGCCTTTTCCGGCCTCTCCTGCCCTGGCAGCCTCAATCGAAGCATTAAGAGCCAGGAGATTTGTCTGGGATGCAATACTTATAATGGTTTTCATATATTCAGATATCTGATCAACAGATTGCTTGAACCCCTCAAAAGCATCAGCCATCTCATCAAAGCTCTGTCTCACACCCTGAGACCCGCTTTTCAAGACTTCGACCTTGGCCTGGGCGCCTTCTACGCTTTTAAGAATATCCTGCTTAACATCTTCAAATTTGCTGGCGCTGCTATTTACATCGGCAAATTTGGTATTGAAAGCCTCCATCTGCTCCCTTAGCTGAGCATTGCTCTCAATAACACTGTTTACAGAGATACCCATGTCATGAATTTCCGCCAGTGACTTAACTTCATTATCTACCAATTCCTTTTGACATGATTTAATTGATTCTGCAAGATATATTAAAGAATCTGTCTTCTCGTCTTCTCTTTTTTTCTGATCTTCTACGATCTGTGCGTTATTTATCTCTTCATCCTGCTTATTTCTGGAAAATAATTTTTCAAACATTTTCTGTCTCCTTTTGTCTTTATTCAAAAACAACACATGTCATAGTCTGATTTACAAATTGAGCGTTATAATGTTCACCATATCCAATAAGTCCGCAGGATGTACCCAAAGATGCTATCTCTCCAAGATAGGAATTAAGCTCCCCTCTATCCTTAAGAACCAGGTATCTGAAAACACAGTTTACTGAAAAAATAGCTGAAACCTTGCCAAAGTCTCTCTTTATCTTCTCAACTGTTTCTCTTGCAACCTCCATGGGATCCCTCATTTCCAAAAGAGTGAGGATATCCGAATCGTTTATCTGCCTGTACATTACAAGTCCGGTTCCGGAAATGTCTTTGATGGATGTAATGCACACATCATCGCCGATCATCTTGCCCAGAGGATTTTTAAAGGTCTGGGATGCCGCCTCAGATTCAGAAGCTCCCGTCAGTTCCATATATACCTGTTTAGCGCTCCTGCCGTTTAGTTTGCCTACATAATACTTGCTCTTATCGGTTTCGGAAGCCACAAGCTGCATATCGCTCTTGGGCTCATAGATATTTTCTTTATAAGCTTTTACTTTGCCGGTGTTGTTTTTGATAACAGCATAAGCCATGCCATCAGGATAAACCACACCGTTAGCTGCTACCTTTCCGGCGTCTCCTGTAGCTCCCATGATCTGCAGGTTATTTTTTTTCATTATCCCACCAATTGTAGACATAACTACTGCGTCATTACCTGCGCACAGATCAATTATTGCGGTATTATCTCTGCCGGGGTGTACTGATTCCACATCCTTGATAAGCCTGTCAATATGTCTTGCAGGGCTTACAGAGACATTCTCAAGAACTCCTGCAGCTACAGTCACTCCGTCTATAAAGGCCGTGATAGCAACTCCCTTCTCAAGAACTGCTTTGTCATATCCCATAGCAATACATCCTATACTGGGAACACCGGGAAATAGCTTCTCAAGCATTTCAACATTCTTCTCAAAATCATCTCCCCCACTGGTCATGATAAGCAGTTTAGGTCCGGAAATTCCCCTGACTGCTTCTTCTACATTTCCCGTTCCGCTTTTCCCATATACAACCTTCATGTGCCATTTCTCCTTTTTATTAATATTCATTGCACAATCATAAGCAAAGAGTTCATAAATATATTATCGTTTATTTACGATAGAGTATATAGTAAATTTTTTATAAAATACTTTTAGTAGTACAGTATCACCGGAGTGCCAACTTCTACCACTTCCCACAAAATAGAAACAGATTCCTCAGGGCAATTTATGCATCCATGGGAGCCGTCTGATTTATATATTTCTTCGCCAAATTTACTGCGCCAGTTGGCGTCATGGATACCGACTCCTTTATGTACACCTAGCCAGTAATTAACATAGGATACATAGTCGACACCCCTAAGGTAGGTATGATACCTCTTGTTGTAAACAGGATATATTCCAGTAGGAGTTCCTCTTCCACGGTTTATATTGCCAGTTACAACAGGCATCTCCATGTTAAGTTTGCCATCCACATAGTAGTGGAGCACCTGATCCCCCATATTGACCTCAATATAGGTCTTGCCAAGAAGGTCTTTTGCATTGTAAGAATTAGCACTTGGCAATAAATCAAGGACCCTTGTGCCAATAAGTCCTTCTCCTTTTTCGATACCATCCCTCAGAAATGTAAATTCAGAAGAAATGTCGTAGATAGTACCATCTCCCTTGCTATTTTCATTAACGACAACCTCTTCTCCTTCACCGTGTCTGTATCTCTCCATCATCCAGGATGTACCATGGCTGTCAGCAATATCCTTAAGATAATCATATATTTTGCTCTCACTGACAATAGGGTTTAGGTCATTATCAACAGCAATTCCTTCAAAAAAGCTTATATCATCATCTTCAGAGAGTTTTTTCTCTACTCCTCCAACTAAAAAAAGTCCACTTCCAGGTTTCTTGGCATTAACCTTCTCAGAAAGAGCAAGATTGATATCCTTCTTTGTAAGGATAAAGTCACTGGCCCTTGATCTGTTAAGTGATACGCTTTCGCCGCCAACATTGTATGCAACATCAATATTCTGGACTTTTTCAAGCTTGAAAAAGAATTCCACCTTTTCTTTCTGGTCCTTGGTAAGGTCCATCACCTGATAGCAATCGTCCATATTTGAAAGATCAAGGACACTTTCTCTGCTTACCATGGCTTCATAGGCCTTTTCTGACACTACGTTCTTAACCGGGATCTCAATATTTGCATTTATGATCTCGTAACCATTTGTAGTTTTTTCTATGCTGCATTCAAGGTCCTTAGGCTCTACGAATATCTCCCATCCGCCAACCTTTTCGAGAACCTTTTGCTTATTGATAAAAATAGTTGGATTATAAGTTGTATTTAAATTCTTAAAGACGTAGAATCCCCATGCAAATGGGTTTCTGCTATAGAACGCCTCGCTAAGGGAGGCAGTATAGTCCACAGACATTTCAGCTTCTTTGGAGCTGACAAATAATCTTGCACCACTTTTATCCAGAATAGCTACCCCATCGTAGGCACTATTCTGGATAAGCTCGTCATTGACTTCAGATACAGTTTTTCCGGTGCAATAAACACCGTTGATCCAGGTAAAACATGGAAACCCTTCCATGTAATAAAATCCCAGAAGGACATAGACAATGGCAAGAACAAGAAGTATTGCCACCAGTCCTATCACTGAGCCCCGCAGTGCTTTTTTCATAATCTCCTATAAACCCCTCATAAGTTTATCTTTAGATCATTTTTTCTTTGCCTCAAGATCAGAAGCGTCAAAGGCTTCGCTTATGGATGCCCCGGCAGGCACCATAGGAAATACCTTATCATCCTCTTCTATTATACAATCAAGAAGTACAGGTTTCTTGGATTTTATTGCTTTCTTAAGAGCAGGTACAACCTCTGACTTCTTGGTGATCCTTATGGCCTCGCATCCAAGGCCTTCTGCAACCTTACAATAGTCCACCTTATCCTCAAAGACAGTCTGCGAGTAGTGTTTGTTATAGAAAAGAGTCTGCCACTGCCTTACCATTCCAAGAACATGGTTGTTTATAACAATCTCTATGATAGGAAGATTGTATCTTGAAGCTGTTGCCAGCTCATTCATGTTCATTCTAAAGCAGCCATCACCTGCGATATTGACGCATAGCTTGTCAGGATTACCCACCTGTGCTCCTATGCAGGCTCCAAGGCCATAGCCCATGGTTCCAAGACCTCCGGAAGTCAAAAGAGTTCTCGGCTTGTTAAATTTGTAATACTGGGCAGTCCACATCTGATGCTGTCCAACATCAGTTGAGATTATCGCATCACCCTTGGTCAGGTTATACAGCTCTTCAATTATATAAGGACATGTGAGCTTATTTGTCTCATAGCTGAGCGGATATTTCTTTTTATAATCCTGGATCTTTTTTATCCAGTCGGAGTGATCCATCTGCTCAAGCTTTGAATTAAACACTTTAAGAACTTCCTTAAGGTCTCCAATAACTGAAACATTGGTCCTAATGTTCTTGTTTATCTCCGCTGCATCCACATCCACCTGAAGTATCTTGGCTTTTCCAGCAAAGGTCTTGGCATTTCCAATTACTCTGTCGGAAAATCTTGCCCCAAGAGTGATAAGAAGGTCACACTCACTTACTCCAAAGTTTGAGGTCTTTGTGCCATGCATTCCGATCATACCTGTGTAGAGCTTGTTTTCAGCATCAAAGGCGCCTTTACCCATTAGTGTATCGCACACAGGAGCGTCAATAAGCTCTGCAAATTCCTTGAGTTCTTTTGATGCTCCGGATATTACAGCTCCGCCACCAACATAGATATATGGCCTCTTTGAAGCTTTAATAAGCTTAAGAGCTGCCTTTACATCGTCCTCATCAAAGTCCTTTTCAGGCTCTTCATCTGTAATGATCACAGGTCTGTACTCGCAGCTTGCAGCTGTAACATCCTTGGTAATATCCACAATAACCGGGCCAGGGCGACCAGTTCTTGCAATCTTAAAGGCTTTTCTAATGGTATCAGCAAGAACCTTTATGTCTTTAACAATATAACCATGCTTGGTGATAGGCATTGTTATTCCTGCTATATCTACCTCCTGGAAAGTATCTTTTCCAAGAAGAGGCAGGTTAACATTGGCTGTAATGGCCACCATTGGCACTGAATCCATGTAAGCTGTGGCAATTCCTGTTACAAGATTGGTTGAACCAGGGCCGCTGGTTGCAAGGCAGACGCCAACCTTTCCTGTAGATCTTGCATAACCATCAGCAGCATGAGCTGCTCCCTGCTCATGGGATGTCAGTATATGAAGAAAGTTATCCTGCTGTTTATACAGTTCATCATAGACATTAAGGATTGTTCCTCCAGGGTAGCCAAATACTGTATCTACCCCCTGCTCCTTAAGGCATTCAAGAACAATCTGAGATCCGGTTAATACCATTTTTCCATACTCCTCACATATATTATTAGCTGATCATGATCTTGGGATTTCCAGGATAGCTCCTCTGTTACCAGATGTTACAAGTTCACGGTATCTTGAAAGATATCCGGTTGTAACCTTAGGCTCTCTTGGCTGCCAGTTAGCCTTTCTCTTTGCAAGCTCTTCATCAGAAACCTTTACATTAAGAGAGTTGTTAGGAATATCGATGCTTATGATATCTCCCTCTTCAACAAGAGCAATTGGTCCGCCAACAGCTGCCTCAGGAGAAACATGTCCAATAGAAGCACCTCTGCTTGCTCCGGAAAATCTGCCGTCAGTAATAAGAGCAACAGTTGAGCCAAGTCCCATTCCAGCAATAGCTGATGTAGGATTGAGCATCTCTCTCATTCCAGGGCCACCCTTAGGTCCTTCGTATCTGATAACAACAACGTCACCAGCTACGATCTTTCCTCCAAGGATTGCCTCAATAGCATCCTCCTCGCAGTCAAATACTCTTGCAGGTCCCTCGTGAACCATCATCTCAGGTACAACAGCTGACTTCTTGACAATACCTGTATCTGGTGCAAGATTACCCTTAAGTACAGCAATTCCGCCAGACTGCATGTATGGATTATCGATAGGTCTTATAACCTCAGGATTCTTGTTTACAGCACCTTCTATGTTCTCTCTTACAGTCTTTCCCGTAACAGTAAGACAGTCAAGGTTTAAGAGATCTTTTTTAACAAGCTCTGACATAACCGCAGGAACACCGCCTGCTTCGTTGAGATCCTCCATATATGTAGGACCAGCAGGAGCTAAATGGCAAAGGTTTGGAGTCTTTGAAGATACCTCATTAGCAATCTCCATATTGATATCCACACCAGCTTCATGAGCAATTGCAGGAAGATGAAGCATTGTATTTGTTGAGCATCCAAGAGCCATATCAAGAGCAAGGGCATTCATGAATGCATCTTTAGTCATGATATCTCTTGGTCTGATGTTCTTTTCAACTAGTTTCATCACAGCATATCCAGCCTTCTTTGCAAGACGGATCCTTGCTGAATAAACTGCAGGAATGGTTCCGTTTCCAGGAAGTCCCATACCTATTGTCTCTGTAAGGCAGTTCATAGAGTTTGCTGTGTACATTCCTGAGCATGATCCGCAGGTTGGACATCCCTTCTCTTCATATTCGCAGAGCTTCTCATTGGTCATCTTGCCTGCTGATACTGATCCAACAGCCTCAAACAAAGATGAAAGAGATGTCTTGTGACCATCGATCCTTCCAGCCAGCATAGGGCCACCTGAAACAAAGACTGTAGGAATATTAACTCTTGCAGCTGCCATCAAAAGTCCTGGAACGTTCTTGTCGCAGTTAGGAATGCACACCATTCCATCAAATGCGTGGGCAATGGCAAGACACTCTGTTGAGTCTGCAATAAGGTCCCTGGTAACCAGTGAGTACTTCATTCCAATATGTCCCATTGCAATACCGTCGCAAACAGCAATTGCAGGAACAACTACAGGCATTCCACCAGCCTCAGCAACAGCCAGCTTAACTGCTTCTGTAATCTTATCGAGGTTCATATGACCAGGTACGATCTCGTTATAAGAGCTCACAATACCAATAAGTGGTTTGTTTCTCTCTTCTTCAGTAAAACCAAGTGCATTAAACAAACTTCTGTGTGGAGCCTGCTGAAGCCCCTTCATTACTCTGTCGCTATTCATAGCCATTTCATCTCCTCCTTATTTTACATATAGAATGAATCTCTCATTTTCATAGATAGCCCGAAGAGTTTTCACATAATCCCAGTCTATGGTCTCATATGTCTGATAGAATTTCCAAAAATCCTCTCCGCTGTACATAGGCGTCATCATGTTTTTGTCTATGATAACACAATCTGCGCCATTTACATCAGTTTTATCACAGTCTATATCCCAGGCAAACTTAAGAAGATACTGCTGATCACAGTCAAGGACTGCCATGTTCTGCCTTTTATCAACAGATGCCACATACAGGGTTTCAAGAAGATCATTTTCCCTTTCATCAAGCTGACAGGTAAATGATGGTGTCAGAAACCTTAGTGCGAAAAGAACTATGGCAGCAAGAACAGGAATATACACACCAATTCCGGAGTACCACTTATCTCCCTTTATGGTAGTTTCTGTTTCCTTGTGAACTGTCTTTTCGTCTGCCCCCTTTATCTCCCTGTTGTAAATCCTTATGGTTACATTAATAAGCCTCTCAATGCATGCACAAAAGCACAAAGTCACAACAACCGCAGAGTAAGTAAAGACTCTCAGATACGGAAGTTTTTGCTGGATCAGCAGCATAGCGCCGGTAACCAGCATATTGCTCAGCACCATGAAATTTATAATGGTCCTTGAATAAGCAAAGTGCCTTAAGCATTCATATACTGCAACTCCTAAGGACACCAGGACTACAATGTGTACTGTAAGAGCAAGTCCAGGGAGCATATATTCGTACAAGCTGTTGCTCCAGCCAAGAACTCTTTTCGCAAATTCCCCATGAGGCAAGCTCTGGATATAGGGCTGGTCCAGCATATATCTTGCTCCTGTTAAAAGTGATGTAACAGGACTCCTGAGAAGTACCGTGGCATGGCTAAGTCCAAAGTATCCACTGCCCTCTGTCTTCACAAGCAGGTTTGATCCAATTGCAAGCCAGATAAGAGCATACAGGAAAACAGTAATAAGAGCTGCCAATATCCCGGTAATAAAGAATTTTCTAAACTTCTTAAAATAGGATGTCTCGGTAATATTCCCATGCATATCCCTGCTGCGGTAAGCATTGATAAGAAGATATGCTCCAATTGCAATACTTACAGGGATCACGAAATAGACATTGCTTGGAACTGTATAGAGTGAAAGGACAAAAGAAATTCCAAGTGCCCAAAAATACTTATTTTTTGTCTCGTCAGCACTGCAGATATAGGATGCGCAATAAATCGATATCAAAAAGCAGGTTATTCCAAGCGTATATCCTCTTCCCTGTATTGAATACTCGTTGACGATCTGCATGGACGAGTACAAAAGCATCGCTGAAAATGCAAGTCCGTGAGCATAGTATTTTTTGCATATCCTGTAAACAAGGATCAGGTTTGAAACCGCACAGACAAAAGATACTCCCCTAAGACCTATATAAGAATTGCCAGTATAGTTAAATATTGCTGATAATACCGAATATCCTACATGATTATTTGGTAGAGGCCAGTGAATAGCTGCGTAAACAGGTCCCTTACTTATAAATGTGTAATAGGTATATAGCTCATCGTAACTCGGCGTTATTGCAAACATCCTCCAGAAATAGTAAGCCGCCATACCTATGACGAACAAAGTGGCCGCCATGGTCTCTGGTTCATGAGGCAATATATCATATATTTTCTTTTCAGTTTTATATGTCAGTGATTCGTTCAACGAGAAGATCTCCCATTTCCTTACATCCTACCTGCTTATAGGAATCTCCGGCTGAGCTTCCAAGAAGGTCGACTGTTCTGTATCCATCTTCCAAAACCTTTGACACAGCTCTTTCTATTGCATCAGCCTCTTTATCAAGATTAAAGGTGTACCTCAGCATCATTGCTGCTGAAAGAACTGTTGCAATAGGATTGGCAATGTCCTTGCCAGCAATATCAGGAGCGCTTCCATGGCTTGGCTCATAAAGTCCAAAGCTTGTGTCATTAAGTGAAGCACTGGGAAGCATTCCAATGGAACCTGTTATCATGCTGGCTTCATCAGAAAGAATATCACCAAACATGTTCTCAGTAAGTACCACATCAAACTGTGAAGGATCTCTTACAAGCTGCATTGCACAGTTATCAACCAGCATGTGCTCCAAGGTAACATCAGGATAATCCTTAGCCACCTCTTCTACCACCTTGCGCCAGAGTCTTGAAGAATCAAGAACATTGGCTTTATCGACGCTGATAACACTCTTTCTACGCTTTCTTGCAACTTCAAAGGCCTTAATTGCTATTCGTCTTATTTCACTTTCTTTATAGACAAGTGTATCTGTAGCAGTAAGCTCTCCATCAACCTCCTTGGTAAAGCGATCTCCAAAGTACAGACCGCCGGTAAGCTCCCTCATAATAAGCATATCAAAACCTTTTTTTGCGACTTCTTCCTTCAAAGGGCAGGCCTTCATAAGCTCAGGATAAAGGTAAGCAGGGCGAAGATTGGCAAAAAGATTAAGTGCCTTTCTTATACCTAAAAGTCCAGCTTCAGGTCTCTTTGATGGTTCTAATTTGTACCAGGGAGATGTGGATGTATTTCCACCTATAGATCCCATAAGAACAGCGTCTGCGCTCTTTGCTGCCTCTATAGTCTCCTCTGTAAGAGGAACTCCATAGGCATCAATTGAGCAGCCGCCCATAAGAACATCTCTGGTAATAAGTTCATGGCCATAAGCTTCGCACACTCTGCCAAGGACTTTTTTTGCCTCAGTCACAATCTCAGGGCCAATTCCATCACCAGGAATACAAGTAATATTAAGCTTCATACCTCTCTCCTCCATATTTGAAAATAAGCCCGATTGGCAAGTGCCAATCAGGCTTTAATAGACACGAAAAATATTACTTCTTTTTAGAATCAGAAGTATCATTAGCAGTTGCTACCGCATCTTCAGGCTTCTCAACCTCAACAATTGCCTCTTTTACCATAGGTATACGGCAATTCTTGTTGTTACCAAACTCAACGATAACCATGTCGTCATTGATATCGATAACTGTTCCAATGAACCCACCGGTTGTACGCACACTGTCACCAACTGCAAGTGCTGCAAGAACCTGAGCCTTCTGCTTCTGTTCCTTGCGCTGTGGTCTCATAAAAAGAAAATAGAAAACTGCGATTACTGCAGCATAAACAACCACCATAGAAATAATACTCTGTGTACTGGCAGTTGCCTCAGATGTTAAAAATAAACCCATAACTTCCTCCATACCTTAAATAATTATATACACCAATTCATAATACAAGATGCAGGAACTAAATTCAAGTGTGCAATCTTAATGGCTGGTGATTACAAATTTAACCTTTTCTCCAGTTTTTATCTATGCCCTGATAGTCTCCTGTACTTTCCCCATCAAATTCCATCATGCCATAGAGCTTGTTCTTCTTATAGGAAGCATATTCTCCCTTTTCGATAGCATCCCTTATTTCTGCCATCATATGATTATAGAAGTACAGGTTGTGAAGAACACACAGCCTCATTCCAAGCATCTCTCCCGCTTTTAAAAGATGTCTTATATAGGCCTTGGAATATCTTCTGCAGGCCGGGCACTGACAGCCCTCTTCAATAGGCGTATCATCAAGCTCATACTTTGCATTCATGATATTGATATGGCCTCTGTTAGTGTAGAGATGACCATGTCGGCCGTTTCTGCTTGGATATACACAGTCAAAAAAGTCAACTCCCCTCTCAACTGCCTCCAGAATATTCGCAGGGGTTCCAACGCCCATTAGATAAGTTGGTTTTTCCTGTGGAAGATACGGAACAACAGTCTCAAGAACGTGATACATCTCTTCATGAGATTCACCAACAGCAAGTCCTCCAACCGCATATCCGTCAAGGTCAAGATCGCTTATTACCTTGGCATGCTCGATTCTGATATCATCAAAAATTGCACCCTGATTGATACCAAAGAGCATCTGATGAGGATTGACCGTATACGGAAGGCTGTTCATTCTTGCCATCTCCGCCTTGCACCTTTTAAGCCACCTCGTGGTCCTGTCTACAGACATCTGAACATAGTCATGGTCAGCCTTCGCAGAAGGGCACTCATCAAAGGCCATAGCAATTGTTGAACCCAGATGTGACTGAATCCTCATACTCTCTTCAGGCCCCATGAATAACTTGTGTCCATCTATATGCGAGTGGAAATAGACGCCTTCTTCTTTTATCTTTCTTGTTTTTGCAAGAGAAAAGACCTGGAACCCTCCTGAATCTGTAAGAATGGGCTTGTTGCAGCTCATAAACTTGTGAAGTCCACCCATCTTATAGATAAGATCGTCTCCTGGTCTCAAATGTAAATGATAAGTATTAGAAAGAACGACCTGTGTATCAATGCCTTCCAGATCCTCAGTGGATACCCCGCCCTTGATAGCTGCAACTGTTGCAACATTCATAAAAACAGGAGTCTGGATCTTGCCATGAACAGTGGTAAACTCTGCTCTCTTGGCGCTGCCGTCCTTTTTTAAAATCTTGTACATAAAAATATAAATCCGTTTCTGTTTAATCTATGTAAATATTCCAGAATTCTTCAAGACAAAGATTGTTCTCAGTTATAACAGTAGCAGCCTCAACACCCACATATCTAAAGTGCCATGGCTCATACTCGATGCTGGTGATGTTCTCTTTTCCATCAGGATAACGAAGTATAAATCCATACTTGCTGCTGTTAGCTGCAAGCCATTTGCCCGCTGCAGTATCTCCAAAGCCTTCATCCAGCGATGAATATCCATCTGTAATGATATCAACCGCAAGACCAATCTGATGCTCGGATGATCCGGGAACAGTTACAGCCTGAGAAGCCAGATTGTAAGCATCCATGTAGGACAAACCTCCGTCCATATATCTGCCTACCTTATTTGAGAAAAGCATAGTCTGTCTGTCCATATCTCTGTAAGGTGAACAAACGATCAGATTAACGCCATCAGCTCTTGCTCCCTTAAGCATGTCAAGAAGTGGTGTGATGATCCTCTCATCACATCTCATGCTGCCGCTTATAGTTCCAAGCTCAAAAGAGTAATCCTCAGGAATCGGATGCTGTTTGTTTACAAGAACAATCTTCCAGTCATCGCTGCTAAAGGATTCTTCCTCGGCCTCATTTACACTCTTTTCTTCCTCGTTGTCAGAAACATATCCATAAGCTGCAAGCGCTTCCGGATCTATCTGTTCGGTGGACTCAAGGATCTCATTAAGAGAAGCCATGTTGTCGATCTCAGCTACATCCGGATTGACATCTGTGCTCTCCTGTTCGATCACTGAAGAATCAACCACCGTCTCAGCAACAAGCTCGGCATCTGATTCAGCTACTGTCTCATCTGAAAGAGCTCTTGAAGTTCCAAGAACATCATCACTTTCACCGCTGCTATCAGAAGCAAAGCTTATATTAAGCGACATTGCAGGATAAGAAAAGCTGCTGCTGGATACAAAGAACAACAAAATACATGCAAGTGCAGTAAATCTCTTGCCATTTCTATAGAAATAGAACAAAAAATTATATGTTGTTATTGCAACAACAGCATAAGCAAGTCCAAGAAAAGACAAAGCCTTATGCTTTCTATTAAATTTTTCTACCTGAGAAATCACCTTGCTTTTAAAGGTAAGTTTCATCTGTAGGTTACTGGCATTCATATCAAAAATCCCCTCTATTTCTGATATCCAGAACTCTAGTTATAATAATACTACTGTATTATAGTACGTTTTCACAAAAAATTCACTACTTATTTTTTTTCGGAAATAATATTACAATTCAAAAAGTAAGATAATAAGGCTATTTATGAAGGGAGTATTATGGCAGGATCAGTATTTGGCAAGAATATTAACGTATCTACCTGGGGAGAATCCCATGGAAAGGCACTTGGATGTGTAATAGATGGTTTCCCTGCAGGGCTAGAGCTTACAGAAGAAGACATCCAAAAGTTTTTAGACAGAAGAAAACCGGGCACTTCAAACGCCACCACATCCCGCAAGGAAGATGATCTTGTTGAGATCCTGTCTGGCGTGTTTGATGGAAAGACCACTGGTACTCCGATTTCAATGATGGTCAAAAATACGTCTCAGAAATCCTCAGACTACAAGGAAATTGCGTCATATTACAGACCAGGGCATGCTGATTATGGTTTTGATATGAAGTATGGCTTCAGGGACTACAGAGGAGGCGGAAGAAGCTCAGGCAGAGAAACCATAGGCCGTGTTGCTGCTGGTGCTATTTGTTCTAAACTTCTTGGCAAAATGGGTATTGAGGTCATTGCATACACAAAGTCTATAGGTGATATCGAGATCGATCCAAAAAACACAGACTACGCCGCAAGGCTTACTACTCCCACAGCAATGCCTGATTTGGAAGCAGATAAAAAAGCCATGGAACTGATTGAAGAATGCCGCAAAAAAAATGACTCCCTTGGCGGAATCATTGAATGCAGGATAAAAGGTGTCCCGGCAGGAATTGGCGAGCCCGTCTTTGACAAACTTGATGCCCGGCTTGCCCAGGCTGTTATGAGTATAGGTGCTGTAAAAGCCGTTGAAATTGGCGACGGTTTCAAGGTAGCAGCCTATTACGGCTCAGAAAACAACGATGCCTTTGAGGCAATTGGATCAAAGATAAGCAAAAAGACCAACCACAGCGGCGGAATCCTTGGCGGAATGTCAGATGGAAGCGAGATCATTTTAAGGGCATATATAAAACCCACCCCGAGTATTGCCTCCACACAGGAGACAATAAATCAGGATGGGGAAAACATTACAATAAATATTAAAGGCCGTCACGACCCTGTAGTTGTACCAAGAGCCGTTGTAGTTGTTGAATCAATGTGTGCTGTCACACTTCTCGACCTTATGATGTCCAATATGACATCCAGAGCCGAAAGCATAATCTCTTTTTACAAAAAGTCTTAACCCTCAAGCTTATGGAATACGATGCAATTGGGTCTGGATATTGGAAGTTCAGGCCCATTCATTACCATTGTTCCAGCGTCCATATCCACTGTAAAGAAAGTAAGCGAATCAGATTCATGGTTTAAAGATACCAGGTGCTTGTTGTCAGGGAAAAGAGCAACATCCTTAGGATACTCTCCCGCTACAGGCAGCTGGATCTTTTTGGTTAAAAGACCTGTCTGCTTATCAACCTTGTACACGATGGCATTGTTCTCTCCTGCTGTTGAACTTACAAGATAGTTGTAATCTTCAGAGAAAGAAAGAGCACTACATGCAACACCGATTGAATCAGACTCATCTGAGTTGCTGACCTCCTGAATCTTATTAAACTCAGGCATGCCATTGTCATCTTCATGATACTCGTAGACATCTATAGCACACTTCTGCTCAAGACATACATACAAGAACTTACCTTCCTTGGAAAACTGCATATGTCTTGGAGAAGACTCCTGGTCGCAGTGAATAACGTCTGCATCCTTGATCTTACCAGTCTCCATATCAAGAGCGTAGATATTGATCCTGTCCATTCCAAGATCTGCTGCAAGAAGATACTTGTTGTCCTTGGATACCTTGACGCACTGTACATGAGGAACGTGGTTACGTCCTGCTGCAGTACCAAGGCCCTTGTGATATCTTTCATCAGTTATGTCACCGATGCTTCCGTCCTTGTTAAGATTAAGGATTGTCACCTTGCCATCGTGATATCCTGCAGTCACAAGGTATCTGTCGTCCTGAGTCTCGTTTACGTAGCAGCCTCTCATGCCATTGATGGAAGCTTCATTTAAGAACTCAAGACTGCCGTCCTTTAAGATCTTGTATGACTCTACTCCATCGTCAGTGATAGAATACAGAGTTTTTCCACTGTGTGATATTCCGATATAAGAAGAATTGGTGATCTCTACTTTCTGTTTCTCGGTAAGTCTTCCATTCTTAAGATCAACATCATAGATTCTGATTCCGTATTTAGTTCCAAGCCCTGATGTATAGCTGGACACATATGCTACATACTTATCTTTTGCAGCCACCTTCCTATCCTCCTAAAGAGCCATTTTGAAAATCGCTTATTTACCACATTCTATCACAACTAAAACAAACTTTAAATATATCAAAAAAAGTAATTGACACAGTTGTAGGCTCATATAAAATAAAGAAGATTGCTATATTTTTATTAATAATAGGAGAAGACAGAATAATGGGTAAAAGCCTTATAACACTTGAGCATATCTCAAAATCCTATGATGGTCAGCTTATTTTAGATGACCTTAACCTTGATATTTACGAGAACTCTTTTGTGACACTTCTTGGACCTTCCGGATGTGGCAAGACCACAACTCTCAGGATAATAGGCGGTTTTGAGAAGCCTGACCAGGGAAGGGTTGTTTTTGATGGGCAGGACATAACTTCTCTTGCACCAAACAAGAGACAGCTCAACACTGTTTTTCAGAAGTACGCACTTTTTACCCATATGAGTATCGCTGAAAATATCGCCTTTGGCCTTAAGATAAAAAACAAGTCTGACAGCTATATCAAAGACAAGATCAAATACGCTCTTAAACTGGTGAACCTTGAAGGCTTTGAAAACCGTATGCCCGACTCTTTATCTGGCGGTCAGCAGCAGCGTATCGCCATCGCAAGGGCAATTGTAAACGAGCCAAAAGTTCTTTTGCTGGATGAGCCCTTAGGTGCACTGGATCTTAAGATGCGTCAGGATATGCAGTACGAACTTAAGAGGCTAAAGGAAGAGCTTGGCATCACTTTCATCTACGTAACCCATGATCAGGAGGAAGCTCTTACCATGTCTGATCACATCGTAGTTATGAATCAGGGCTACATTCAGCAGGAAGGTTCTCCTGAGACCATATACAACGAGCCTGAAAACGCCTTTGTTGCTGATTTTATCGGAGACAGCAATATCATAAGAGCAACCATGATAAGGGATGAGCTTGTTGATATTCTCGGCACCAAATTTGCCTGCGTAGATAAGGGCTTTGGTGAGAACAAGCCTGTTGACGTTGTCATAAGACCTGAGGACGTTGAACTTGTTGCTCCATCAGAAGGCACTATCACAGGTGTAGTAACAGGCCTTACCTTTAAGGGGGTTCACTACGAGATGGATGTTGAAGCCTGTGGCTATGAATGGCTTGTACACTCCACCAAACTCTCAGAAGTTGGAACAAATGTCGGCATCAAGGTAGATCCATTTAATATTCAGATCATGAATGTTCCTGTTTCAGAGGACGAGGAGGCAATAAGTGAAACTATTTAAAAGCTGGAAAAGCGCATACCTTATGGCTTCACCATATCTTGCCTGGGCTGTGATCTTTATTGTAGTTCCACTTGCCATGGTAATCTATTATGGTGTTACAGATAATAGCGGCGCTTTTACTTTTAACAATATTGCAAGGATTTCAGAATCAGGTTACTTAAAGGCACTCTACCGCTCTATTGCTCTTGCCTTTATTAGTACTGTCATCTGTTTTTTACTTGCCTACCCGCTTGGAATGATCCTTGCATCCATGAAGCTTACAAGAAACACTTATCTTGTAACTTTGTTCATTCTTCCTATGTGGATGAACTTCCTTTTAAGAACCCTTACATGGATGACCCTTCTTGAAGGAAAAGGTGTTATAAACACGGTGCTTGAATTTTTGCACCTTCCTACTATAAACATCATCAATACATCAGGTGCCATAGTACTTGGTATGGTTTATAACTTCCTGCCCTTTATGATACTGCCGATCTACAACTCACTATCCAGGATCGATGACAATATCATAAATGCAGCAAGAGATCTTGGCGCAGGTCCGGTTCAGACATTCCTAAGGATCATTCTTCCTTTGTCTGTTCCCGGTATCATAAGCGGTATAACCATGGTGTTTATTCCTGCACTGACAACCTTTGCTATTTCTACAATGCTTGGCGGATCCAAGATTCTTCTTATTGGTAATATAATTGAGCAGCAGTTTACCCAGGTTTATGACTGGCATTTAGGAAGCGGATTATCAATTGTTCTTATGATATTCATTCTTCTTAATATGATCATTGAGAGCCTTTCTGATAAGGAAGGAGGTATACTCTGATGAAAAAAGCATTCGAAAAGATATACCTTTCCATTATCCTTATCTTCATGTACGCACCAATCGTTACACTTATCATCCTTTCATTTAACTCAAGCAAATCAAGAGCTAAATGGGGAGGCTTTACATTTAAGTGGTACACAAGGCTCTTTTCCGACCAGGCAGTTGCAAGCGCGTTGGTAAACACGCTGTCCATCGCTATACTGGCAACTATTTTTTCAACAATAATAGGTACTATAACCTGCATAGCTATGATCGGGCTAAATTCCAAGCTCCGCTCCGTAGTCATGGGTATCACCAACATACCTATGATCAACGCAGATATTGTTACCGGTATCTCGCTGATGCTGCTGTTTAGATTTCTTCACATCGGTGCTGGCTTTACTACTATCCTTCTTGCACACATCACATTCAACATTCCCTTTGTAATGCTAAGTGTGATGCCAAGAGTAAAGAGCCTTAACTTCTATGTGTATGAAGCAGCCCTGGACCTTGGAGCAACACCTTTTTACGCTTTCAGAAAGACCATGTTTCCAGAGATCATGCCAGGTGTTGTATCAGGTGCGCTAATGGCATTTACCATGTCCCTGGACGACTTTATCATCACCTACTTTACCAAGGGCTCAGGTTTTGAAACATTATCAACACTTATCTACAATGAGGTAAAAAGAGGAATTCAGCCTGAAATCTACGCACTTTCTGCTATAATATTTATAGCTGTGTTATCTCTTTTGATGATCATTTACAGATCACCAAATAATAAAACCAAGGAGAAATAAAGAGGATTATGAAAAAGAGACTATTATCAGTGGCACTTGTATCAGCTATGCTGATCGGATGCTTATCAGCCTGTGGCAGTTCATCTGGCCAGAGCAGCAATGGAAAACTCTATGTATATAACTGGGGCGAATACATTGACGAAGATGTGATCGAACAGTTTGAGGAAGAGACAGGCATCGATGTTGTCTACGACATGTTTGAGACAAATGAGATCATGTTTGCCAAGCTTGCCCAGGACACTTCTGCTTACGATGTTATCTGTCCATCAGATTACATGATACAAAAGCTCATTGAAAAAGATATGATCCAGCCTCTTAATTTTACAAATATTCCAAACGCCAAGAACATCGGCGATGAATATTTTAAGAATTCAGAAGTATTTGATCCAGGTAACAGATATTCAGTTCCATATTGCTGGGGAACAGTTGGTATCCTCTACAATAAGACAATGGTCACTGATCCTGTAAACAGCTGGGATATCCTCTGGGATCCTAAATACAGCGGACAGATCCTCATGCAGGATTCAGTAAGAGATGCCTACATGGTAGCACTTATTAAAAACGGCTACTCTCTCAATTCCACAAATCCAGCAGAGATTGAGAAGGCGACTGAAGATCTTATAGCACAGAAGCCACTTGTTCAGGCCTATGTCATCGATCAGGTAAGGGACAAGATGATCGGCGGAGAAGCTGCTCTTGGAGTTATCTATTCCGGAGAAGCAATATATACAGTAAGAGAAAACAGAGATCTTGAGTATGTTGTTCCTGATGAAGGCTCCAATATCTGGATCGATTCCTGGGTAATAACAAAGGGATCCAAAAACGTATCAAACGCAGAAAAATGGATCGATTTCATGTGCAGAGGTGATATCGCCCTTAAGAATTTTGAATACATCACCTACTCTACACCAAACATTGAAGCTCAGAACAACATTGAAGACGAAGATATAAAGGGTTCCAAGGTAGCCTTCCCTGATCTTTCTTCTATGAAGCTTGAAGCCTTCAAGTATCTTGGAGACAGCGGCGACAAGCTCTACAACGATGCATGGATGAAAGTTAAATCTGCTAATTAAGCATAAAAAAGCAAGCACCAAGGTGCTTGCTTTTTTATTGCCTTTATTTATGGCCAGTTTACAAATTTTCCATTTACTACTACTCCAGCATATCCGTTGGCTATCATAACTTCCTTGTCGGTTCCTGAAATAAGAGGTGTTGCATTGTCATATCCAGTAAGGATTGAAAAATACTTTGAACCGTTCTCTTCAATTCCCTTAAGTCCAAATGTAGCCATGCTTCCCTTTCCATATGTAAGTGAGAATGAAGCCATTGCTACGCCCTTGTCATTGTAGAGCATTGATACCTTGTTTTCCTGAACTAAAGTACCAGTCTTGCCTTTGGCGATAGGAGCAGGAATGCTTGGAAATACCTGCTGTCTGTTCTTTACATAGATCTCAATCTCATCATGCAGATCATCGTTCTGAACCTTTTCGTCGTTTACATAGAAATGGAAAAATACATTTCCTGACTGCTCATCTGGACCAATATGGAATACTACATCCTTTGAGCCGCTCTTAAAGTCGGTTTCAAGATAAGTAGCATTGCTGGTTGCGCCTTCAATATAGTAAGTGTAGTCATAATTAGCTCTAAGCCACATTTTCTGTGATCCGCCAGCTGGTATTGACATTGTAAGCGCACCAAAATCAAAGTAGTCAGGTATTGCACTTGAAGCATATACCTCTGTGGCAGGTGCTGCCAGTGCAAAGAGCATGGTAAGAATTAGTCCTAAAGCAATTTTATTTTTCATTAGAGTGCCCTCCATAATGTATATTCATAAACAACTTTATTATATACAATCATTAACGCAATTGCACTTAATTTTTTGTTAAAATATGTGAACCAGCAATTTGTTTTCACCTTAGCTATAGGAAAACGAAAAATCATTACCCTTAGCATTCACTTCTGCCTGAGCACCCATGATAAC
Organism: Butyrivibrio sp.; assembly: GCA_015056565.1. Taxonomy (GTDB): domain Bacteria; phylum Bacillota; class Clostridia; order Lachnospirales; family Lachnospiraceae; genus Butyrivibrio. The sequence goes on along the minus strand of SVGB01000007.1, from coordinate 44,215 downwards.
TGGAAGCATAGGATCTATGTGCCCGATCTCTGCATCCATTACGACCGGAACTCCAAGATTAGCTACAACATCTGTAACAGCGTTGTACTGATCTGCTCCCATTATTGCTTCTTTCCAGGAGGCTCTTGGTCTTCCGATCACAAAACCAGATGCCGTATCAAACCAGCCAGCTTCCCTAAGATTCCAGATCGACCTTCTTATGAACATCGGATTAAGGTCGCAGGCTTCCAAAACCCAGATGATCTCAGGGTTATTTTTCACAAACTCTTTCATCCTGTCAAAGCGTGTTCCCACAAGATTAGAAAGAACATCAAGACAGCCCCCAAGAAGAACACCCTTCATCTTAATTTCAGCTCCATTTGCAGGTATGAGCTTTTTTCCATCATGAACATATGATACCAGCTGTCTCTTAGCATTAAGAGCATAGGGAGCCTTAAGATACTCAGTTGTATACTCTTCTATTTCAGTTTTCTCTTCCTTTGAGGGCTCCACAAACATATCGTAGCCCTTAAAAGAGCTTTTAGTCCCCTCTAAAATAGCAAAAGTATCATTTTCAGTATCTTCCCAAACCTTGGCATAGCCATTAATACATGGCCCATAAATCCCCTGTACTCCTGTGATAGTCACAAGTGGAAAGATGAAGTTCGTGTTATCTGAATATCCAACATACCATTTGGGCTTGTAGTTTTTAAGCTCGTCAAAGTCCACATAAGTTATGGTCTCATTCATGAGCTCTCCGCCGCCTGCAGAAATAATGGCGTCGATATCATCTCTTTTGTAAAAGTCCATCAGCTCTGCACCGCAGACCTTTGGATCAGTGCTGATCCCTATTCCGTCTCCAAGTCTTGCTGTCTTGCCCTCTAATATCCTGTAACCTCTGTCTCTTAGATTGTCTTCAGCGATATCGATAAGAAGGCTGTAAGGTTCTATGAAAGCTCCAAAAGATGGAGCAGTTATACCTATAGTATCACCGGTTTTAATTCTTTCTGGTCTTTTAATCATTCTTTTCCTCATGCATTACTGTTTCTGCAAGCTTTGAATAGTTCTTGCGGTAATTGCGATTCATCTTTATGCAGTCAAACAGTGACAGATAGTGGCCTTCACCATTTCTCATGGCAGCAATGTAGGCTATGCAGCCTTTATCAAGTACAATTGCAACAGCCTCAGCATCGTCCTTTGAAGGTCCGAAGCAATATGCACCGTCATTGGGCACAAACAAAACGTTTACCTTTTTCCTGATGTTATGATATATCTCCCCTTCGTTTGAAGGAATTTTCACAGACACACCAATAAGCTGGGCAAAATCGTCAAGAAGCGGTTTCATGTGGTTAGCTCTTCTTGATACCATCATTACTGCTTCAGATTTGTTGTGTACTATGTATTTTACGTCTCCACGTTTTGAATAAACCTGTTTGTGTATGGTCTTTACTCTCTCGGGAGTGTCTTGAATATCATAAATGATATCCCCATTTTCAATGTGAGAAGAAAACATCTCCTCTACCCCGTGAGGCATATCCATTTTGCAGACATCCTCAAGGAAGTTCCTGCAGGCAGTCTCCATCATCTCAGCCTCAAACAGAGCTTCGTTGGATGTTTCTCCAAGGCACAAAGTTCCATGGTTGGACATGATTATTCCGTTTAAAGATTTATATTTATTAAGTGTCCTTGCCACGTTATCAGCAAGAAGCTGCGTGCCAGGAAGTGCATATGGTGCCACAGGGATTGTGACATCTTCATCTTCGAAATAGGAAAAGACCTTCTTGATGCCAAGAGTTCCAGCACAGGACGCAAATACCTGATGAGTGTGGATGATAAAGTCGCAGTCCTTTCTTGCCTTGTAAGCTGCTGCGTGAACAAGCTTTTCACTTGATGGTTTATAGTCGCCTTCATAGGACATGTCATCCAGTTTAACTAATACTATCATCTCGGGAGTAAGGTCTTCATACCTTATACCACTTGGTGTTATCAGAAAATGGTCCTTGTCTATCCTGCAGCTGATATTTCCCCAGGTTCTTACCAGTAGACCTATTTCATTTAGTTCTTTGGACACATCGATTATGTGCTTTCTTTCATCTAAATACTCTAAAGTGCTCATGTTATCCTCTGATCTGCCCTTCTCCATAAATCTGGTATTTGTAGGATGTAAGTTCCCTAAGTCCCATAGGGCCTCTCGCATGGAGCTTCTGGGTGCTGATTCCTATTTCAGCACCAAATCCAAACTCAAAGCCATCAGTGAATCTTGTTGATGCATTAACATATACGCATGCTGCATCCACACGATCAAGAAATCTCTGGGCAGTAGCTTTGTTTTCTGTAATTATGGACTCTGAATGTCCGGTGTTATATCTGTTGATATGCTCTATAGCTTCATCCACGTCCTTAACGGTCTTAACAGAGATAATGTAATCAAGATACTCTTTTCCAAAGTCATCAGTAGTGGCATCTATTGCTCCATCTATAAAGGACTTGCTGGCCTCATCTGCCCTTACTTCAACACTGTGTTCTTTCATTGCCTGTGAAAAGAGTGGTAAGAACTTTTCTCTTATATCCTCGTGGACAATAAGTGATTCTGCAGCATTGCAGACACCTATCCTCTGGGTCTTAGCGTTTATTATGATAGGAATGGCTTTTTCAAGGTCAGCTTCCTTATCCACATAGATATGGCAGTTACCGCTTCCTGTCTCTATTACAGGTATTGTGGAGTTTTCAACCACAGACCTGATAAGTCCTGCGCCGCCTCTTGGAATAAGCACGTCAACATACTCATTCATCTTCATAAACTCAGCAGTAACATTTCTGTCTGTTGCCTGTATGAGCTGAATGGCATCAGGTGTAATGCCTTTTTTAGCAAGAGCATTTCTGCACACATCTGCAATTGCAATATTACTGTTTATCGCATCACTTCCGCCCTTTAGAATAACTGCATTACCTGCCTTAAATGTAAGAGCAAAGGCATCTGCTGTGACGTTTGGCCTTGATTCATATATGATACCTATAACTCCCAGGGGAACCCTTACTTTCCTGAGTTTAAGGCCATTTGGTCTTTCAAAATGTTCCAGTTCCTCACCGATGGGATCAGGAAGTGCTGCTACCTGTCTGAGTCCCTCAGCTATAGCTTCAATCCTTTTTTTATTGAGAAGAAGCCTGTCAACAAGGCCTTCATGCATGCCATTTTCCTGTCCTTTTTTGACATCGATGGCATTAGCCTCAATGATACTGTCACTATTTGAAACAAGCTCATGGGCTATGAAATTAAGTGCATCGTTTTTCTGGGTAGTAGAAAGGCTTGCCACTTCATATTTAGCAGCTTTGGCCTTCTTGCAAAGTTCTATAAGATTCATGCCATTTCATCCCTTCATCTAAAACTAAGCCCTGCATCATTTGCAGGGCCTTTAACACTCTACTAGATTATCACATATGAGCGCTGAAATGTCTAGCTTTCATGAGCTTTTAAAGGCAAAAAAGCCCCGGATACCCAAAGGCATCCGGAGCACACTTCAAAATTCTATGATCATTCTATTATCAGATTCCTCTGAAGTAGAAATCATATTTTAATTTTCCTTTTTTTGGAAGTCTGAATTCTTCATGAGGTCTTGATCCCCAGCTGTCATCACCTGCAATTCCCATCTGCATAAGAGATGTCTTTACATAGGTGTAATGGACTTTTGGAAGTTCGAATGGATGCATTGCATTTTCAAGCTCATGAGGGCTATATGGCAGTGCACTGAAGTTAAATGGTCTTCCAAAGAACATCATTCCTCTGCCGCGCTTGTCAGTAACCTTGGCAAAACGCACATCACACTTGTTGCCGCATTCCTGAGGAACAAGGTATTTTGCCATGTTGTCCTTGACCTCATTCTGATAAAGACCCAGCTTTCCGCCTCTCTTTCTATCAGCATAGGTCTCTTCCGGACCAAGTCCGTACCATGAAACCTGATCAAAGTCAGCTGAGAGTTTAAAGATCATTCCAAATTCAGGAAGATCTGGCAGTTCCTCATTAAGATCCATATCCAGCTCACATCTGATGACGCCATCGCCAAATACCTCATAGGCAACATGACACTCTGTTTCTGGAGTTGTAGGCATAAAGTAGGTGTATCTTATTGTTACGCTGTCTGGACCCGGAATAACATCTGGCATCACAAATGGCGCATCAGGTCTTCTAAGTGTCGGATAAAGGCTTGCTATTTTCCACTGTGCATACCTGCTTGTCATCATGTAACCATTGTCGTTATCAACCGGCGCTCTCCAAAAATTAGGAAGAGGATTTTTGATCATCATCTCTCTGCCGCAGTATACATAGGATAAGAGGCTTGCATTTGGATAGCTGAACATGCACGAGAAATCCTGTCCATATATTCCCACATTATTATTACCAAGGACAAACTTAAGAGGAAGTGCGCTTTTATGCTCTTTAAAGCTGCTCTTTAAAACAGTCTGTCCAAAGGCTACTTCATGGCCCTTTGCCGCAAAAAGGCTATCCTCCTTAAGGACAAAGGATACTGTCAGAACATACTCAGTATTCTCATCCTTTACAGAATTTGCCTCATCCATGACCGATATGCTTTCAAGAAAGTCAGAAGGAACATTAAAGCTCTTAGTTGAAAGAGGCATTACTGAAACCTCGATCTTTTCTTTCAACTTTTCAATTCCATTGACAGTAAGTAGCGCAAAGCAGTCAAAAGAGTCAGTATTTACAAAAAGATTCTTGTTTATAACCTTGAACTTCTTGCCGCTCTTATCAAATTCTACGGAAATGTTCTGATAATTGAACTTAACCTCCTGCATCTTTGGAGAAGGAGTCCTGTCACCATAGCAGATTCCATTGCCACTAAAGTTGCCATCATTTGGTCTTTCGTCAAAGTCACCGCCGTATGCTTCAAATTCTTTTCCGTAGCGGTCTTTTTTAGTTATGGACTGGTCTATGTAATCCCAGATAAATCCGCCCTGATACCTTGGCTCTGTATCAGTAAGATCAGTGTAAAGATGCATTCCGCCGCAGGAATTACCCATTGCATGGGAGTACTCGCAGCAGATAAAAGGCTTTTCTTTATTTTCATCAAGAAACTTCTTAATAGCAGCAGCAGGTGGATACATCTGGCTCTCCATATCAGAAGTATCAGGATATCTTCTGTCATGGAAAAGACCTTCATAATGAACCAGCCTGTTCTTATCAAGCTCTTTAAAAAGAGATGCCATCTTATGAAGCACAACGCCGCCGTGAGCTTCATTACCGCAAGACCAGATAAGTATCGAAGGATGGTTTTTATCCCTCTGATAGCAGGAATTTACCCTGTCTAAAAGAAGTCCTTCCCAGATAGGATTATCCCTTGGCACAACGTAGTCCTCGCCCTTGGCGCCTCTCTCAAAGGGCTCCCAGGTTCCGTGGGTCTCAAGATTGTTTTCAGCAATAAGATAAAGGCCATAGATATCGCACAGCTCATAAAGAGGGGATGCGTCAGGATAATGGCTTGTTCTTATGGCATTGATGTTGTTTCTCTTCATGGTGAGAATGTCAGTTAAAAGTTCATCCCTGCTTGGCACTCTTCCATTCTTATTTGAAAACTCGTGTCTGTTGACGCCCTTGAATACTATTCTCTTTCCGTTAAGGAGCATCAGGCCGTCTTTCATCTCAAAGCGCCTGAAGCCCACATTCTGCCTTATAACCTCAGTTACTTTTCCGCCTTTATCTTTTACAGTAAGGAGAAGTTCATAGAGGTTAGGCTCTTCAGCACTCCAAAGCAAAGGTCCATTCACATCACAGCTTCCATGAGTGTTTCCACTGTCAGAAAGAGGAATATTGCCCTCAAGTACCTTCTCTCCCTCATGCAAAAGTTTAAGGTCAATAGAGCCGCTGCCCATAGTTGTAAACTCGAACTTAAGGCTTCCGTTTTTTAAACTCTCATCAAGTACAGGTATTGTCTTAAGGTCATACAGATGGGTTACCGGAATACTTAAAAGATAAACACTTCTGAATATACCTGAGAATCTGAAGAAATCCTGATCCTCACACCAGCTTCCGCTTGTCCACTTAAATACCCTCACACAGAGCCTGTTGTCGCCAGATTGCAGCTTATCTGTAAGGTCAAACTCAGCTGGGTCAAAAGAGTTCTCGCTATATCCCACATACTTTCCATTGAGCCACAGTGCAAAGCCGCTCTCAACACCTTCAAAAGTAATGTGGACCTTGTTTTTATCAAAGTTCTCAGGAAGAGTAAAGTGCTTAACATAGTCACCAACAGGATTAAAGGACTGTGGTATTTCAGGAGGAGTAAGGCTCTCTCTTCCATCCCATGGATACTGCACGTTTACATACTGAGGTTTGTCATACCCTTCCATCTGGATGTGTGCTGGAACATGTATCCTGTCCCAGCCAAAGGTATCATAAGAATTCTCAAAAAAGTCTACCGGTGCATCCTTAATGTTTTTTGAATAGTGAAACTCCCACACTCCATCAAGGGAAATCCTGTAGCTTGTATTTCCTGACATAAGCTCTGAAAAAGACTTAAAAGCAATGTGATCAGAATGTGCCGGGAGCCTGTTTTGCTGAAATACCTTAGGGTCGCCAACAATGTCATAAACAAATTTTTCCATAACTTTTTCCTCAATCTTTTTATTTAACAGAACCTGTTATACCTTCAGCAAACTGTCTCTGAAGCACGAAGAATACAAACATGGTAGGAAGTGAACAGAACAATACTCCCATCATCAGCATTCCGTAGTCAATTGTGTATCCTCCAGCAAGATTTGCAATAAGCATTGGCATTGTCTGTGCTCTGTTGTCTGTCATTACGACTCTTGGCCACATATAAGCATTCCATGAATTCATAAAAACAATAACTGCAGCTGCAGCGTAAGTTGACTTCATTACAGGCATATACATGCGGAAGAATATGGCAAATTCTGAAAGTCCGTCTATTCTTGCTGCCTCCATGATATCCGGAGGGAAATTACGTGAGTTCTGTCTGAACATCATGATCATAAATGGTGTTGAGATACCTGGAAGCGCAAAGCCCCATACTGTATTGAGGAAATGGAACTTACTCATCATGGTGAAAAGAGGGATCATGGTAGCAACTCCAGGGATCATCATTGCCATAAGAAGTATAGCAAATAAAAGGTCTTTTCCCTTGTCATGATAAAGCTCAAAACCATATCCAGCCAGTGAACATACAAAGATGCAAAGGATGGTCTGGGCTGTTGAGTAAAGGCATGAATTGCCAAAGGCTTTCCAAAGGTTTGTAGATGCCACAAGGTTGTTAAAGTTCTCAACAAGGTGAGTGCCGAACCACAGTTTACCTCTTGAAACATCAACAGTCATATTTGTTGCGGCAGTAATCATCCAGTACAGAGGAAACACCGAGAAAAATGACGCTATAACAAGAAAAATGTATGTAGGTATGAGTCTTTTTTGTGTGGCACTCTTATTGTATTTTTTCTTAGTCACGTGTATCACCTACTTTCAGGTTTATTGCTGCAAGTATAGCAACGAGGATAAATACAAAGAATGACATGGCAGATGCATAGCCAAAGTTGGCAACGCCCTGTCCAAATGAGTTATTGTAAATGTAGTGAGACATGGTAATGGTTGTGTTTGCAGGTCCGCCGTTTGTCAGGTTGACTGACTCATCAAAGAGCTGCAAAGTACCATTTATTGACATGATAAATGTCATGATGATAACTGGTCTAAGGAGCGGTACTGTTACGTACCAGAAAGTCTTCCATCCATTGGCGCCATCGATCTTTGCTGCCTCATACACTGAATATTCGATATTCTGAAGTCCTGCAAGATAGAAAACCATGTTATATCCTGTCCACCTCCAGATAAGGGCAATGATGATAACGATTCTTGCAGTAGATGTTGTTCCAAGCCAGTTAATTCCTTCAGAGATGATTCCTATCTTCTGAAGAATGATATTGATAAGACCCTGTGTAGCAAAGATTGATCTAAAGATAAGTGAGTAAGAAACAAGTGATACAGCACAAGGAAGGAATATGCATGTGCGGAAAAGTCCCTTGAACTTAAGATCCTTGTTATTTAATAGCTGTGCAAGCAGAATTGCCAGAACAAGCATGATTGGAACCTGGATAATGAGATAAAGGAATGTATTTCCTACTGATCTCATGAACATCTTGTCCTGAAACATTCTCTTATAATTGTAAATTATTGGATCTGCCCATTGAAGATTGGCTGAAGAGCCCGTTTTAAATGATGTAATAAGGGCCCGTACCATAGGGTAAAAGCTCATAACAACGATCATTGCGGACGCAAGAAGGAGAAAAGCCCATCCAGCAGCTCTTTGCTTGGCAAGGAGCCCCATTTTTTTCTTATTTCCCATTGTTGTCCCCCTTTGTGACATTAAATAGCTTTGTTATTTCTAGTAAATAGGGGAATCGGAAGTCCGATTCCCCGTATTTTTATCATCAGACCGCCTTCGATAAATTGGCGAATGTAATGAGCAAATTTATCACAGGCCCATTTCAAATCTAACCTGATCTTCTGCGTTCTGAAGCTCTGTATCAAGGTCTGATCCGTTGATAACGTTTGTGATAGCAGCCTGGATCTGAGTACGTGCTGAGTAGTGGAAATCGTTCTGCTCTACTACAGGAACGTTAGCACCCATTGCAACGATATCAGCATAGATTGACTGACCATTGAAGAAATCAACACCTTCCTGGTATACAGAAGACTTTGAAGCTGAGATGCAGCATGTGATAACACCACCGTTTCTAAGAGCGTCATCATATGTTGCCATAGCACCTTCTCCGCCTCCGAATGTGTATGCAAGGAATGCCTTTGCAAGTTCAGGCTTTGAGCAGTTGCTTGTTACGTAAAGTGAAGAACCACCGTTAGCTGCATATCCTTCTTTTCCAGAAAGTGTAGGAGCTGTTGTGATAGCCCACTTACCACTGTTCTCTGATACCTGCTGCATTGTAGGAATGATCCAGTTACCATTGAATACGCCTGCTACCTGGTCGCCGATGATAGATGTATCTGTGTACTCTGACCAGTCGTTGCAAAGGTAGATAACGCCGTCCTTAGCGCCTGTGATAATAACATTAAGAACCTGCTTTAATGTGTCATTGTTTACGAAGTTAGGCTCTCCATCCTTCCACTGTGACTGGCCTTCAGCCTGCATCATCATGTAAGGAAGATCGTCTCCGTTGTGGTCCATAGAAACAAGGTACTTACCTGTCTTCTCTTTAACAACACGTCCAATCTCAAGCCACTCATCCCAAGTGATTCCTGTTACATCATCAATTGTGTAGCCACACTCTTCAAGAATGTCTGTACGATAAGCAAAAATTGCTGTTCCGTTATCTACAGGAGCGCCGTAGTGCTTGCCGCCTACTGTTGAATAAGAAAGCTTCTCAGCACCGAAATCTGACCAGTTGATTCCTGCATCCTCAAGATCAAGCCATGCATCAGGATAGTTTGTAACGTAGTTCTGGATGTAGTGATCCTGGAAAAGAACTATGTCAGGAAGCTGGCTGTAATCGCCTGATGAAGCAGCAAGTGTGATGGCATTCTCAACGTCTGATGAAGCTGACTGCTCAACGATGTTAAGCTTGAAATCAGGATCAACAGTCTGGTAAGCCTTCTCTGCAGCCTCAAGAGCTGGGATATTGAAGTTCTTGTCCCAAGCATAAACTGAAAGCTCATGCTCACCCTCAGATGCAACGTCAGCTGTAGGAGCTGCCTCTGCAGCTGCATCCTGTGCTGGAGCCTCTGCTGTGTTGTCTGCTGTGTTGTCTGTTGTGGTTGAAGCTGTGTCTGCTGCGCCACCGCATCCAGCTAAAAGTGAAAGCGACATAGCTGATGCAAGGAAAATTGATAGTGCTTTTCTTTTCATTTTTTACCCTCCCTAAATGAAAAAATGATTTGATACCTTTATGTACATTGCACATATGTCAGATGAGTACATGTGACATAGGCTTATACATTTTGACGGAAACTTGGTGTTTCCGATCGGTTTATGTGTACATTATAACAACTGAGAGCAAAAAAAATACACATTTTAAAGTCTAAAATGTGCATTTTCAATCAAATATGTCGAAAATGTGAACAAAAAGTTTTCGTAAACCTTTAAGTAACTTTTGTCACCACCCCTTCAGTGCATTTATGTTGTAATTTAGGAGTTTATTTTCGTAGTTGTCTTTGTTCTTTTTCCACTGATATGGCGAAGTATCCAGGAATTTCCTGAAGTTGCGGTTAAATGTAGAGAAAGTTGAAAAGCCGCACTCAGATGCCACAACCTCCATGGAATGGTCCGTCTTATTCATTATCTTGCAGGCATTTTGTATCCTTACAAGATTGAGATAATCAATTGGCGACATATTTATGGTATCCACAAAGATCCGCCTGAAATGAGGCTCACTTATGTTGCAGCAGTCGGCAAGTTCAGAGACCTTTATAGGATCAGCATAGTTTTTGTCAATATACTCAAGCGCAGGTCTTATAAGCATCATTGCAGAGCCATCATCTCCATCAATACTCATCTTCCTTGCAGCTTCCTGCTGGCTCTGATACCTAATTAGCATCAGTACAAATGCCTTAAGCAGATTCTGGGTTGTCTCGATGTAGTAAGGCTTTTTATCCCTCATCTCCTCCATGATCCTTTTGATCACCTCAGCCATCTCAGGATGCTCATGCTCGTATATAAGATCAGCGTTTTTGTCGATTATCTCCGCTGCTTCTCTCTGTTTGGTGGGATTTCCAGGATAGACCAGCCTAAGTATCTGGTCTACGTCAAAAAACAGATACTCCCAGAAATTTTCCACAGGACTTAATGTAGTATGGGGATAATTGGCTGGAATTATGGAAAACATTGAAGTCTCATACTGTCTTATCTCCTCATCAAGTACAAGCTCTCCTTTTCCATTTCTGCAATAACCAACCTCAAAAAGATTGTGGAAGTGAAGATACTTTTCATCAATCCCATATACCCTAATCCAGCTCTCGCCAAGAAGAGCCAGACAATCCTGGCCTTGCGGGACTTCATAAAAACGAAATTCAATTGTATCTCTCTTTTTTCTTCCCATCAGTAAATACTTTCTTCAGTAACTATCATGTCAGGTGCAATGTCAAAGTCGTTTACATGTATCTGCCCCTCAACATGCTGACATTCAAAGGCAATAGCAATGGTCTTAAGGTTATTATGTTTTGCCAGATATCTGTCATAGAATCCACCACTGTAACCTATTCGGTTTTTCCTGTCGTCAAAGCAGACAAGCGGCATTATAACGATGCTCTCACCATCTTCAAAGGACGGCTCCAAATAATCATCTGTTATTTCAGGTTCTCTTATGCCAAAATATCCCTCTTTAAGGTCTTCTATAGCATGGATCTTTACAAATTTCATTATGCCATTTTTCCTGTCAACAACCTTTGGACAAAAGACTTTTTTCCCTTCTAAAAGCGCATCAGATATTATCTCATCTGTAATTACTTCGCTTCTCATGGAGGCGTAGATAAGGATGTTTTCGGCTTCTTGGTAGGGCAAAAGAGCTTTTAGCTTATCAAATATGATCCTGCTTCCACTATTTATGACATCTTCCTTAAGAGCATCTCTTTTTAAAAGAGCCTCTTTTCTGGCCTCTTCTTTAGTCAACTCCTGCCGCCTTTCTTGCAAGAAGCTGTGCTATCCTGATGCCATCCATTGCTGCAGACATGATGCCTCCTGCATATCCAGCCCCTTCTCCGCAAGGGAAAAGTCCATTTACATTTTCAGAATAGCCGTCAGCAGCTCTGTTTATCCTGACAGGTGATGAAGTCCTGCTCTCAACACCTGAAACCAGTGCCCTGTCATCATTGTAGCCTCTGATCATCTTTCCAAAGTTCTCCATTCCTTCCACAAATGCACTGTTTAATTCCTGCGGAAGGATTTCATGAACCTTGGCAAACTCGTAGGAACCTTTCATCTGAGGAGAAAAAGACTCATCTGTAATCTCGCTACGGTTTTCTTTAGTACCATCATTTTCATTTAAAACAGCTTTCTTAAAATCGCCGTAATACTCTACAGGGATCTTGCCTTTTGCAAGATCATAGGCATTCTTTTCAAGCCTTCTTTGGAATTCCACTCCTGAAAGCACATCATCCCCGCCAAAATCCTTGGGATCAACTGTAATGATTATTGCAGAGTTTGCATTTTTACCATCTCGTCCGCTGTAGCTCATACCGTTGACAGCAAGCATTCCTTCCTCAGAGGATGCATTGACTACATAGCCCCCAGGACACATGCAAAATGAATACACTCCTCTTCCAGCGCCTGTTGTAGTTGTAAGCTTGTAGGCAGCAGCTGATAAAGGGCTTATATCTTTTTTACCATACTGCGCTTCATTAATAAGGCTCTGGGGATGCTCTACCCTAAAGCCTACAGCAAAGGGCTTGGGCTGCATGCTGACACCTTTATCCTTTAACATATAAAATGTATCCCTGGCACTATGACCAATTGCAAGGACAAGGTAGTCACAGGGGTACTCTGTATTACCGCAAACAGTACCGTTTATGCTTCCATCAGCACCAAGTGTTATGTCAGTAACCTGGCTTTCGAAGATCACTTCTCCTCCAAGCTTTATAATGTCATTTCTGATATTTCTTACAACATCCCTCAGGATATCAGTTCCAATGTGGGGCTTAGCCTCGTACTTGATCTTCAAAGGCGCACCATGGGATACAAAAATATCAAGTACCCTGTCAAGCCTTCCGTCCTTATCCTTGACCATGGTATTTAGCTTACCATCAGAAAAAGTCCCGGCACCGCCCTCTCCAAACTGCACGTTAGTAGCAGTGTTAAGCTTCCCATCCTTCCAGAAGCTGTTTACTATGTCTGTCCTCTTATCAACATCAGCTCCCCTTTCAAGAATAAGGGGTTTAAAGCCATGCTTTGCAAGTTCATAGCCGCAAAAAAGACCTGCTGGACCAGCTCCTACGATCACAATTCTTTTGTCACAGGCAAAAGGACTTATCCCGCAGGCTTTCCAAAAGTCATAGTCTTTTTTGTCATATACCGTTATATTCTTATCTTTGGCTCTTTTAACAATTTTTTCTTCATTGCCTGAAACTCTGATCAGAACAACGTAGACATCAAACAAAAGAGGTTTCTTTCTTGCATCGATTGAATGCTTGGAAATCTCTATGTCTGTGATCTCTGAAGGAGAAATCTTAAGCTTTTTTGCAGCCTTTTGAAGAAGTCTTTTTTTTAGCTTCTCCTCATCATATGTGGTGTTTTCGTCAATCTCTAACTTTATCTGTCCAATTTTAATCATATATCAAATCTTATTCCTTATAGGGAAGATGCACATCCTGCAATGGATCCACTGGTAAAGGCAAACTGAAGGTTATAACCGCCGCATCTGCCGTCTACATCCAAAAGTTCGCCTATACAGTAAATATTCCTATTCCTGTTAAAAGAAAAATCGCTTCCTATCTCAGCTATACTGACTCCTCCAGCTGTAACCTGGGAAGCCTGATAACCATAGCTTTCAGATATCTTAAGCCTTAAGTCTCTGTAGCTGTCAAGGATACACTCTGCCATAGAGTCTGAAATATTCTTCATCTTCATGGTCTTTGACAGCTTCATCCTGCTTAGGATCATGTCAGTGACTCCCTGATTGGCAAATCCAAGCAGAAACTGCGATACTGTTCTTTCATCCTTGAGCCTTAGCATGTCCTTTTTTAGAGCCAAAAAGCTCTCTTCATCATAGTCAGGGAAAAAATCTATAGACGCATATACAGGCTTTTTTTCCTGGACAAATCTTATTACATCTCTTGAAGCCTGCATTACCGGAATACCTGAGATCCCATCTGAAGTTATCTGAAGCTCTCCCTGTTCACTTGCTAAGACTTCGCTTCCAAGGATAAATGAAATCCTGGCGTCGCACCTTACGCCATTTTCAGGAAGATACTCGCCCTCGTCCATCTTAAATCCCACAAGAGCAGGGAATGTGTCCTTTATGTTCATTCCAAGCTTCTTGCAGATGTAGTAGCCATCTCCTGTGGACATGGTGCTCTTTACACCAGATAGGGATCCAACTGCAATAATGCACTTGTCAGCTTCATATCTCTTTTTATCAGTAATGATCTCAACATGGTCATTATCAAGACCATTCACCGCCTTAAGCTGCTCCTTGAAAACAACCTCTACACCCAGTCTTTCTATCTCATTTTTAAGGGCATCCACAACAGTCCTTGCCTGACCAGATACAGGGTAGATATAGCCATCTTCACTTTTTACTACAACCCCCAGAGATTTAAAAAAACATATGACATCTTCCGCGCCATACGTTCCAAGCCAATCCCTCATCCTGCTCCTGGAGGCAGCATTATAACAGTCCTCTCTCATGTCTAAATTGGTGAGATTACATCTTCCATTTCCAGTCATTGAGAGTTTCTTACCCAGGCAGTCGTTCTTTTCAATTATGCACACCTGTGCACCATTTCTTGCAGCATATATGGCAGCGCACATTCCTGATGCACCGCCACCACATACGTATATTTTTTTACTCAATATTATCCCTCATATCGCTCTTCTGTCTGTATCATTGTAGCAATACCATAAAAGAGCTGTCCTAAAAAGACCTTGCGAAGCTCATGGGCTCTTATGCCTCTTAAAAAGATCATAGCTATCATGTATAAAGCCCAAAATACTACAACGCAAATAACAAGTGTCAGGATTTCTCCAATAAGTCCTGCAAACAGCCTCCCTAGCAGGAACACGATTGCCCCTGCAATTGCCGATGAAAGAAGAGGCATCAAAAATGTCTTTACATACTCCTGTCTGTTCGATAGGATCTTGGAAAGTTCTAAGAGATTAAGAACATCATAAATGACTGCTGCAACTATGACAGAAAGCAAAACTCCGTAGATTCCAAGGCCTAAAACCGGCACAAACAAGATCATAAATGCCACGTGACAGGCAAGGCAGACCATGGCGTTTAACATTGTCAAAACTGATTTGCCCATGTGGCTTAAAAGCCATGAGAACATCACCATGAAACCGCCAAAATAGATAATGAGCGAACCAAGCATCAGTGAATAGCTGGCCAGATCGCTGCTCTTTCCATACACTGAAGTCATCAAAAGCTCACTTGCCGCAAAGCAAAACACAGATACTGGAATGAAAAGCATATTGGAATAGCGCATAAAGCCCCTGAATCTCTCTCTTGAGCCCTCATGCTCATCCCTCTCAACTCTTGCCATTACCCTGTTAAGCGACTTGATGAATGGAATGCTGCAGATCAGCAATATAAGCACTGCAAAAACCTCAACTCTGCCAAAAGCCATTCCATAAACAGTTTTAAAGTCAATGTCAGCATGAGCTTTTCTCATGTAAACAGAGTAAAAACACTGATCAAAAAGAAGTACCAGCGCAGGCGAACAGTAAAGAAGCATAATTGGTCTAATGCCGGTTATAACATCATTCTTGTTATCCAGATATCTTGGTGCTCCAGTCTTAACAAAGCTTGCAATCTCATTTTTTCTGAGGTTGTAGCTTATTATTGACTGAATAAAACCTGTAAGCGAACCAATAAATACGCCTGCCATCATGCCTACAGAACCATAAACTGATGAAAACTCATCCACATGGAACAGGTCATTAACCTTGGTACCGAATTTGTATAAAATTCCAGATATTATGATGCCGGATACCATGGTAACTATTGCAATCAGCATATCTGCGATCACGATAGGCTTGGTATAGCCAATTCCCTGTAAATAGCCTCGAAGCACTCCCTGAATTCCCAGAAAAAGAACTGATGCCCCTGCAATTATTATCTGGATATATCCCCTTTCTATTCCAAATCCCTTAGTAGAAATAACAAAGCATGAAAGGATAAGGATCACTCCTGCAAAAATGCCAGCGAGAGAAAAGATCCTCATTGATCTTTGCATATTGGCTTCAGCGTTAAGGTACTGCGACCTTCTGGCCCTTAACCTGACCATTATATAAACCGCTTTTTGTACTGATAAAACAAGTCCCAAATAAAAAAGCAGATAAATGGACAAAGGGCCTGCAGCAAAATACATCCCCTTATCTCCAAATATCTTTTCTGATATGATCAAAAAGACCATGAAAATACATGCAGAAATATACACTGCTGCTGTAAGAATATCTGGTCTTATTCGCTTAGCTTCAGCATACGTCTTCACTACGGCGTTCTCCCACAACAATACTAATAAATTCCAAAGTCCTCAGTCCCTTGTTATGCCAAGGCTACTTAGAACCTCCTCCTGCTTTTTCTCCATTACTGCAGCCTCATCACTCTCCATATGGTCATAGCCACATAGATGCAGCATTGAATGAGCAACCAAAAAAGCAAACTCCCGTCTTTCGCTATGACCATATTCTATGGCCTGCTCTCTGACTCTCTTTTCATTTATGACAATGTCCCCAAACATTATCTTGCCCGTGTCAGGATTTATAAGGTCCACCTTCTGATCAGATTCAAAAACGCTGAAATCTCCAGCAGTTTCATAGCTCACATTGGGAAAGGATAAAACATCTGTTGGCTTATCAATATCTCTGAACTGACTGTTTAGCTCTTTTATACCATCATCATCTGTGATGGTAAGACCAATCTCCACATCGTGGTCGCACCCTTCACTTTCAAGCACTTTATCAGCAACCATTATAGCCAGCTCTTCTATATCAAAATCAAACTTTGCATCCACTTCATTCTCAACGTAAAAAGTCATAGTAAAGCTTCTCTTTCTTTAAAATTGCCCTCATTCTGTCGTATTCAATGAAGGTAACCGCATAGTCCTTTAATTCGCCACTGGCCTCTTTTTTATCAAAGAGATTGTCAATAAGCTTGTCATAATCTATTTTAGCATCTTTATTCTGTTTGATAAGATACATTATTGAGGCAATAACAGTCTCAGAAAGCTGAACAGCCAGAGCCTCTTTTGATTTGACAGCCCCCTTTGGAGGTTCAATGTATTCATGAAGAAACTCCACCGCCTCAATAGGGAAATTGTTGTCCACATAGTAATGCTCAACATCTGCCCACTTAAGGCCGCCATCCAGAACACCTATCCTGTGATAGTATGCGCAGGCCTTTACTGCCCTGTCATTAAAGCCAAGGCCAAGAGCAATCCTCTCTGCAAGGTATCCTGTGTGGATAGCTCTAAAGAATTCATCCTTATCCTTTTCTTTTAGCTTAACCAGCAGCGGATATGCAACGTCGTTGATCTCCATGTACATGTCATTGGATTTTCTTATTACATAAACCCCGAACATGTTAAGAAAAACAAGAAGGATTATCAGGTTGAGCATAAGGTTAAGTATTGGAAGTATCAGGATGTTTATAGAAAATGTCCTGTTCTGGAACAGCACGTTATAAGCTATTATAAGCACAGCCTGCATTAGTAGGGATATAAACACAGGAAGTCCAATGGCTGTAGTCTCTTTCAGATCACGGAATAGTGCTATAGCCACAGCTCCTGCAAGGACGTACATAAACAATTCTCCATAGCTGCCATTTTCTTCCAGCATAACTGATATTGTGGTAAAAGAAATACCAGCTATCATGCCAATCTCGCTGTTGGAAAAAAGAGCCAGTATCACAAAAAGTGACATGTATGGCCAAAACTCATTGGGAACAAGGGACAACACACACGAAAGAACAACCATTCCAGCAAAAACCACTATAAATCGGCTCTTTCTGTAATAGTTGTCATAGGAAAAACCTTCTGGTCCCCTTCCAATAGCATCTCTTATCATGAAAAGAACTGTTCCAGTGGCCAGCATGGAAACAACAGTATTTCTGAGTATGGCTTCATAGCTCTTTCCAACGATAAAGGAAAAAGCAAAAACAAAGACACCTGTAAAAATAAAAAGAGCTAAATAGGTAAGATTATATCTGGCTTTTGATTTATCCCCTTCCATTTGACTTTTGCTTCTCCACCTTCTGTATTTTTCTCTTAACCTGCTTGTTCGCAGCCTTCTTTTCGTAGTCCTCGTAGGCTTTTACAATCTTTTGAACCAGCGGATGCCTTACAACATCTGCACTTGTAAGATTACAGAATGCTATATCATCTATTCCCTTAAGAACCTTCTCTGCAATATCAAGGCCAGACTTTGTATCTGGCGCAAGGTCCTTCTGAGATGAGTCACCGGTAATTATCACTTTTGAACCAAATCCTATACGTGTGAGGAACATCTTCATCTGAGCAGGAGTTGTGTTCTGGGCCTCATCAAGAATGATAAAGGCATTGTCCAAAGTTCTACCTCTCATGTAAGCCAGCGGCGCAACTTCAATCAGACCCTTTTCCATGTTCCTTAGGAAGTTTTCAGTACCCATTATCTGATAAAGTGCGTCGTATAGAGGCCTTAAGTAGGGATCAACCTTACTCTGGAGATCTCCTGGCAAAAATCCCAGCTTCTCCCCTGCTTCAATAGCAGGTCTTGTCAGTATGATCCTTCCAACCTCTTCTCTCTGGAATGCAGTAATCGCCATTGCCATAGCAAGATAAGTCTTGCCAGTACCTGCAGGTCCCAGACCAAAGACGATCATTTTATTTCTTATGGCATCGATATATTTCTTTTGTCCAAGGGTCTTAGGCTTAATGGGCTTACCATTTATTGTGTGACAGATAACGTCGGTGTCGATGTAGGATAAAGTATTCTTATCTTCATCCTCTGACAGTTCAATCTTCTCTTTATCCTTCTTAAGAGAGATGGCGTAATCAACACTCTGCTCCTCAATCATAGATCCTCGTCTTGATAACCTGACAAGGTCCCTTATTATCTGAGAAGCATTATTAACCCCTTCTCTGTCTCCAATAATGTGAAGCTCGCCATTTCTGTCAATTATCTCAACAGAAAGACTCTTCTCAATTTTTCTTATGTAGTTGTCGTTGTCCCCAAAAATACTTCTCTCATCCTCTGCTGTAAGTGAGAGCCTAAGTTCAGTAATCTCGCTCATATAAAAGATCTATCCCCATGTCACTTGTGATAAGGCTCTCCGTTTGTGATACGAAAGCCCCTGTATATCTGTTCTAACAAAATAACTCTCATCATCTGATGAGGAAATGTCATATCCGAAAAACTAATTGCCATATCAGACCTTGAAAGGACGCTGCTGTGCAGTCCTAAAGATCCTCCGATCACAAACTGGATGTGGCTGGTCTTATTGGCGCTTGTATCAATGAAAGAAGCAAACTCCTCAGAATTAAAGCGCTTTCCTTCAATCTCCAGGGTGCAGACAAGGCCATTATCATCAATCTTTTTAAGTATCTTTTCAGCCTCTTTCTTTTTTATGGCATCGCATTCAGAGACTGATGCTCCATCAGGAGTCTTCTCATCAGGTACTTCGATAATGTTTAGCCGGCAGTACCTTGAAAGCCTTTTGGAGTACTCAGAGATTGCATCTATCCAGTACTTTTCCTTAATCTTGCCAACGCAGATCACACTAATCTTTATCAAATCAATATCCTTTTACGCTTCCACCGTAGATAATGCCTCTTACACCGTTGTTCTTAGCGCCTTCAATAGTCATGTACAGATGTCGGTCTGAATCTTCCATCTGTGACAGATATGGAACCTTGCCCTTACTGTCTGCTGAAGTATAAAGAACCTGCTCCCATGAGCCGTTATTGCATATTCCCTCCCACTCAGTAGTATCATCATTCTTATCGACTGTGATCACATACATCTCTCCGTTGTAGAGACCGTTTTTAAACTCACCGATAGCATTCTGAAGATAATAGTCAGCTTCGTTCATTTCGTCGTAATTGTAATCATAGTGTTCCTGTCCCTGACCATTTGGCAGATCATCGGCCCACTGTCCTGTATATAAATGCTCAGTTACCACATACTGACTGTACTTAGGGTAAAAAGAGATCCAGGTTCCATTACCACTTCTTACTCCATTAGCCCACTGACCATAGTAGTACTGGTCATCTCCATATACAGCAAGCCCTGTTCCATTAGGCTTACCATCACCATTTGTTTCACCATAATAGAAAAAGTCATTGGTGCCAGAAAGCTTGTAAGACATAGCTTCAAACCTCTCAAGGTGTGTAAGATCCCTTACAGCAGTCATATTGTCACTGGACCAATATGCGCTAAGTTCCTTAAGCTGCGCTTCCTCATCAATCTTAAGGCTCTTATACACATTCTTCAAAGTAGCCTTATCTGTAGCATAAAAGCTGTTTCCAGATACTGTATCCTTAGCTTTTTCCATTTCAGCTGTTGTAGTAAGAACATCAGTTGAAGCGTTCTCTACTGCGCTGTCACTTTCTTTTTCGTCTTCATTTGACTTTTCGCTTGAAGCATCATCAGAAGGGGTTTCCTTATTATCTGTAGAAGTATCCCCTGCCGCGCCTTCAACGTAGTCCTGGATGTTTTCAGATAGCTTCTGATCATCGCTGCTATCATTACCACCAGAAAGTGTCAGCACTAAAACCAAAATAAGTAAAATAACCGCTGCAATACCAGCAGTGATCGCAATCTTAATTTTTTCCTGTTTATCCATTACTCTTTTCTCTCCATTCTCACAATCTTTGATATTATACCACACCTTGCCATTCTATAATATGTGTTACCCTCATGTTATCAGCAAATTCTTAAGATTTACCGTCGAAATTTCTTAAGATTTCTTAAGAATTAAAAAAAGAGCATAGGAAAGATATAAATCTATCCTATGCTCTCAAAGCCTGATCGTATATACTCAAGATCACTTATTGGAAAGATATTCGTCGATACCCTTGGCAGCTGCCTTACCAGCACCCATTGCAAGAATAACAGTAGCTGCTCCAGTTACTGCATCTCCACCTGCAAATACTCCATCCTTGGATGTCTGACCAGTCTCTTCATTAGCAACAATGCACTTTCTGCGGTTTATCTCAAGGCCCTTTGTTGTTGAAGAAATAAGAGGGTTAGGTGATGTTCCAAGAGCCATGATAACTGCATCGCACTCAATTTCAAACTCTGATCCAGGAATCTCTACAGGGCTTCTTCTGCCTGACTCATCAGGCTCACCAAGCTCCATACGGATACATGTGATGCTCTTTACCCATCCATTCTCATCCTCATGGATCTCAACAGGGTTAGTAAGAAGGTCAAATATGATACCCTCTTCCTTAGCATGATGAACCTCTTCCTTACGTGCAGGAAGCTCTTCCTCACCACGTCTGTAAACAACGTGAACCTCAGCTCCAAGGCGAAGAGCTGTTCTTGCTGCGTCCATAGCAACGTTACCACCACCTACTACTACGCACTTTTTAGCTCTCATAATAGGAGTTGTTGAATTCTCATCAAATGCTTTCATAAGGTTACTTCTTGTGAGATACTCATTTGCTGAGAAAACGCCCATTGCCTGCTCACCAGGAATGTTCATGAATCTTGGAAGGCCTGCTCCGGAGCCAACAAACACAGCTTCAAAGCCTTCCTTCTCCATAAGCTCATCAATTGTAACTGACTTACCAATAACAACGTCTGTCTCAAGCTTTACGCCAAGAGCCTTAACGTTCTCAATTTCTTTTTTAACTACTGCGTCCTTAGGAAGACGGAACTCAGGAATACCATATACAAGAACTCCGCCAGCCTCATGAAGGGCCTCAAAAATAGTTACGTCATAGCCCATCTTTGCAAGATCTCCAGCACATGTAAGTCCTGAAGGGCCTGAACCAATGACTGCAACCTTCTTGTTCTTTTTCTCCTTGGCACCCTCAGGTACGATGCCCATTTCTCTTGCTGTGTCAGCAACATATCTCTCGAGCTTACCGATTGAAACAGGATCACCCTTGATTCCTCTTACGCACTTTCCTTCACACTGGCTCTCCTGTGGACATACTCTTCCGCATACAGCAGGAAGTGCACTTGACTTACTGATGATCTGGTATGCGCCTTCAACATTTCCTTCCTTAACCTGCTGAATGAATGCAGGAATATCAATTGATACAGGACATCCCTCTACGCACTTGGGATTCTTGCAGTTGAGACATCTTGTTGCTTCGTTTTCAGCTTCTTCTTTGTTATATCCAAGACAAACTTCCTTGAAGTTCTTGGCTCTTTCTTTTGCATCCTGTTCACGAACAGGAACTCTTACAAATCCATCCATATCGTATCTCCTATTTCAGAATATTAGCAATTACCGCAACCACCGTGATGTGTGTCGCCTTCCTGGGCTTTAAGCATGAGCCTTCCTTCTTCTGTCTTGTAGAGTTTCATTCGATTCATAGCCTGATCGAAATCAACCAGATGGCCATCAAACTCAGGACCATCTACGCAGGCAAATTTAACTTCGCCGCCAACAGTAAGTCTGCAGGCTCCGCACATTCCTGTACCATCAACCATAATAGGATTCATGCTCACTACTGTAGGAATACCAAGTTCCTTGGTGAGCTTGCACACGAATTTCATCATGATCATTGGTCCAATAGCAACACAGTGATCATACCTGTTGCCTTCATTCCAAAGATCCTGAAGTGCTACAGTAACCATTCCACTTCTTCCGTAGGAACCATCATCTGTTGTGATATGAAGGTTACAAACCTCTTTAAATCTATCCTCAAGGATAACAAGATCCTTGTTCTTTGCACCGATAATAACATCGCAGTCAACACCATGTTCCTTGAGCCACTTAGCCTGAGGATAAACTGGAGCTGTTCCAACACCACCTGCGATGAAAACAATCTTCTTTTTCTTTAATTCTTCAATGTCTTCGTAGACTAAATCTGAAGCCTTACCTAAAGGTCCTACGACATCAGCCAGCTCATCACCAGCCTTAAGCTTTGAAAGCTTTAAGGTCTCAGCACCAATAGCCTGTACTACAATTTCTACTGTTCCCTTTTCTCTGTCATAGTCACAAATTGTGAGAGGTATTCTCTCACCATCTTCATGAACACGAATGATCAGAAACTGTCCTGGTAAACAGGCACTAGCCACACGTGGAGCCTCAACAATCATCTGATAAATGTTTGTTGTCAGCTCTCTGGCTTCCAAAATCTTGAACATAGTAATCCTCCTACCAATAAGAATATTATTCCCCTTAATGATTTTTCACACTCAATTTAATAATAATAAACGATGGCTACTAAATTTTCAAGCGTTAAACCTTTAAACTGTTAAAGCACGCTTACCTGTTTGATATTGTGATAAGCGTGTATTTGCCGCTTGAATCATAGCCAAGTCTGTTTACTGCACCATCGTGGGTGTTTACTGCATACATAAGGCCAGTAGGCGCTACGCTTCCGTCATTGGATACATGGTTTTCAACGACCACATAGTACTCACCTGCGCCCTGGATCTCAATCACAGAGTTATAAATATACTCATTATGTCCCTCTATGCCTATGGCCTTTCCTGAATTATCCAAAAGATAGCCAAGTCTTACCAAAGTGCTTACAAGGTTATTCACTGCCTGCTCAGTGGATACAAGTCTCGTATATACAAGATGGTACTGCCTGTCCACTATCTCACTGCAGTTGCCGTCATTATCATAGGCGATAAACCTGAAATGGCTGCTTCCAACTGGCATAGTGATAGGTGAAACATACTGTTTGGACTCCATAGTTGGATCACTTCCATCAGTGGTATAAAAGATAGAAGTTCCAGCCTCTGCAACGGCAACAATCATGGTATTCTGATTGTAATCACCACTTGGTTCCATTATTTCAGGCTCTGCAGGAGCACCTTTTTCAACAATGTACTCGCTCTCTGAAACAGGGCTTGAAATGCCGTACTCATTAATGGCAACAGCCTTAATGTTATATGTCCCATCGTCATCAAGCACTATCTCATTGTCATAAAGTATACTTCCGGAATCAGGTTCACCATCATTAACTGTGTAATATATCTTGTTAGATGTTCCTTCAAGAAGTTTAATGTTCACATTAACTTCTGTATAAGTTCCGGAAACAGGACTCATGACAGGCATGGCAGGAACAAACTTCTTGCGAAGCTCATTGACAGCTGAATTATCACTTCCGTTTAAAGCCTCTGCGATCTTATCATATTCACCGCTTTGCCTGTAGATTGAAATGATGCTTTCATAGGCACTAAGTATCTTTTCATCTGAAAAAGTGCTTCCATCTGTGATGAGCTTTAAGGTTTCTACCGCCTCATCAGTCCTGCCATCTTCCAGATAGTAGTCTGACATTCTGAATATTATATCCGTATTATTTGGATGATCAGCATGTCCCTGCTCCAGTACCTTAATGGCATCTTCAATATTGCCGGAAGTTTTTTCACTTTCAGCAATACTTAGATAATAAAGAGAAGACTTGTTATTAAAGGCAAAGAAATAAAATCCAGCGCAGATCAAAAGAGCCACAGCAACTACAGAGACAAGAATGACCTGCCACCTTGAAATAATGGAGCGGATCAGCTTCTCTCTCTTCTTTTTCTTCTCTTCCTTTTTTCGGTCTTCTTTATTTAGTTCATCTGCCATTCCGGATAATGTGGCATTGATCTCATTTTCAACTTCAGGCTCAAAATCTGGTACGAAATTGATCTCAAGGCCACAGCGGTCACAGTACATATGCCCTTCCGGAATCTCAAGGCCACAATTAGGACACTTCATCTACTCTCCCAACTTATGTGATAATGCAGCTTCATAGCAATTATTCATAAGCATGGCTATTGTCATTGGACCAACTCCACCAGGAACAGGTGTTATAGCCCCGGCAATTTCAGAAACCTCATCAAGCTTCACATCTCCGCAGAGTTTTCCGTCATCGCCTCTGTTAATACCAACATCAATCACCACTGCTCCGGGTTTAACATGATCTTTTGTGATCACACCTGCTTTACCTACAGCAGCAATGATAATATCTGCTCTTTTACACACAGCTTCAAGATCCCTGGTCCTTGAATGTGCAACAGTAACTGTGGCATTTTCCCTGAGCATCAAAAGAGACATTGGTTTACCAACAATATTGGATCTTCCAATAATGACACACTCTTTTCCAGAAATGTCATAATCAGGAAGTCCTCTTTTAAGGAGCTGTATAACTCCTGCAGGAGTGCAGGAAACAAATCCCTTATCTCCTACTACCAGCGCTCCAACATTCATCGGATGGAATCCATCTACATCCTTGTCAGGGCGAATGGCATTTATGACTTTTTTCTCATCCATATGAGATGGAAGTGGCATCTGAACCAGAATACCATCTACATCGCTTCTCTCATTAAGCTCATTTATGAGGTTGAGAAGCTCATCCATTGTGGTGTCTTCCGCAAGCTCATAGGAAAGAGAATTATAGCCAATATACTCACAGGCTTTTTTCTTATTTCTTACATAAACCTGGGATGCAGGGTCATTTCCAACAAGGATAACTGCCAGAGTTACCTCTATGCCCTTGTCCTTAAGCGCCTTGCACTTCTCTTTGAGCTCATCCTTTATTTGTCCTGAAATTGCTTTACCATCTATTAAAGTAGCACTCATGATAGCTCCTTAGAATAATCCTACAATCTTACCTTCTTCATTGACATCAATGTCAAAGGCTGCCGGTCTCTTAGGAAGACCTGGCATCGTAACTATTGCACCTGTAAGAGCAACTACAAAGCCTGCACCTGCAGATACATATGCTTCGCGAACAGTAATGTTGTAATCTCTTGGTCTTCCAAGAAGTGTAGGATCGTCAGAAAGTGAATACTGGGTCTTAGCCATACAAACTGGAAGTTTTCCAAATCCCATTTCTTCGATCTTCTTAAGCTGGCGAAGTGCAGCTGGTGCAAAGTTTACTCCGTCTGCTCCATAGATTTCCTTGGAAACTGTAGTGATCTTATCCTGAAGTGACATATCATCAGGATAGATCGGTGCGTAATTAGAAGGCTTGGTGTTTATTGTTTCAATTACTTCTTTAGCGAGAGCCTCCCCGCCTTCGCCGCCCTTAGCCCAGACTTCTGAAAGAGCGAATTTGCATCCTCTCTCCTCGCAGAATGCCTTAACATAGTCCATCTCTGCCTGAGTATCTGTAAGGAATGCATTTAAGGTTACAACTACAGGAACACCATATTTCTGGATGTTTTCAATGTGCTTTTCAAGGTTTACAATACCCTTTTTAAGAGCATCAAGGTTCTCTGTTCCAAGATCAGCCTTTGCAACACCGCCGTTATACTTAAGGGCTCTGATCGTTGCTACCAAAACAACTGCATCAGGCTTAAGACCTGCAATCCTGCACTTGATATCAAGGAACTTCTCAGCACCAAGATCAGCACCAAATCCTGCCTCAGTAACTGTATAATCTGAAATGCTAAGAGCTGTCTTGGTTGCACGTACTGAGTTACAACCGTGAGCAATATTAGCAAAAGGTCCACCGTGAACAATAACAGGTGTATGCTCAAGAGTCTGAACAAGGTTAGGCTTTATAGCATCTTTTAAAAGAGCTGCCATTGAGCCAACTGCATTTAAGTCTTTTGCAGTTACAGGCTCGCCATCTCTTGTATAAGCAACAATTATCCTTGAAAGTCTTGCCTTTAAGTCGTTCATATCGCTGGCAAGGCAAAGGATTGCCATGATCTCTGAAGCAACTGTTATTACAAAATGATCTTCTCTTGGAACGCCGTCTGCTTTGGCGCCAAGACCTACTACTATATTTCTAAGAGCTCTGTCGTTCATGTCCTCAGCTCTCTTCCAGATGATCTGTCTGGTATCGATGCCAAGTTCATTACCCTGCTGTATGTGATTATCGAGAAGTGCGGCCAGAAGATTGTTTGCAGCAGTAATTGCATGAAAATCTCCAGTAAAATGGAGGTTAAGGTCTTCCATAGGAACAACCTGGGCGTATCCGCCACCTGCGGCTCCGCCTTTAATACCAAAACATGGTCCAAGTGAAGGTTCACGAAGTGCAATTACAGTCTTGTATCCAAGCCTGTTAAGAGCATCTCCCAGTCCAACGCTGGTAGTTGTTTTTCCTTCACCTGCCGGGGTAGGATTGATCGCAGTTACGAGAATAAGTTTGCCCTTCTTATTCTCCTGGACCTTTGAGAGGTATTCTTCTGTTAACTTGGCCTTGTATCTGCCATAGTACTCAAGGTCATCCTCAGTAATGGACAGTTTCTCTGCCACCTCTCTAATGTGAAGCATTTTAGCTTCCTGTGCAATTTCGATATCACTCTTTACAGCCATTTACTCTCCTCCGTTTAAATATGATTCAAACTCTGCCTTTGACATCAGTACTTTTCTAGGCTTGGTTCCCTCCTCATCTCCAACTACTCCTGCTTCACACAGCTGGTCCATGATCCTTGCAGCTCTGTTAAAGCCGATCTTGAACACCCTTTGCAGCATTCCAATTGAAGCCTTTTCTTTTTCTATGATTATGTTCCCTGCCTGAACAAAGTACTCATCTCTGCCTGAATCCGGATCGCCAGAGCCAAATGCTCCGCCTGAAGATCCTGACTGGCTCTGCAGATTGTTTATCTGCATCTCTATTTCTTCGCTATATGAAGAGTCAATTCCCTGGTTTCTCAGGAAATCAGTAACTGCCTGCACTTCTTTGTCTGAAACGAACGCACCCTGAACTCTGGCTGGTTTGGTGTACCCCTGGGGGTAAAACAGCATATCACCTTTACCAAGAAGCTTCTCTGCTCCGTTAATATCAAGGATTGTTCTTGAGTCAACACCACTGGACACCGCAAACGCTATTCTGCTCGGCATATTAGCCTTGATAAGACCAGTAATAACATCTACTGATGGACGCTGAGTTGCGATTATCAGATGGATACCTGCAGCTCTTGCAAGCTGTGTCAGTCTGCAGATAGCATCCTCCACCTCGTTGGCTGAAACCATCATAAGGTCTGCAAGCTCGTCTACGATAACAACAAGCTGCGGAAGCGGTGGATTGTCTGGATCGTTTTGCTCTATAAGTATCTTGTTATAACCCTTTAAATCCCTGACTCCTGTATCAGCAAATTTTTTGTATCTGCTCGTCATCTCTGCAACTGCCCAGTTAAGTGCTGCTGCAGCCTTTTTAGGATCTGTTACCACAGGGATCATAAGATGTGGGATACCGTTGTACACAGACAGCTCCACTATCTTAGGATCGATCATGATCATCTGTACATCTTTTGGATCAGCCTTGTAGATAAGACTCATGATGATAGTGTTTATACATACAGATTTACCGGAACCTGTTGCTCCTGCAATAAGCAGGTGTGGCATCTTGGCAATATCAGTCACTACAGTCTTGCCTGCAATGTCCTTACCTACAGCAAAGGCAAGCTTTGAGGAAAAATTCTTGTACTCCTGGGACTCAAGCAAATCTCTTAATGCAACAGCCTGGTTCTCCTTGTTGGGCACCTCTATTCCTACAGCAGCCTTACCAGGAATTGGAGCTTCTATCCTGATATCGCTGGCAGCAAGATTCATCTTGATGTCATCAGAAAGAGATACGATCTTATTTACTCTGACTCCGGCTTCAGGCTGAAGCTCAAATCTGGTAACTGCAGGGCCCTGGCTGATATCAGTAACTGTAACATTTACTCCGAAGGTCCTTAGGGTCTCCTGGAGCTTTAGTGCTGTCTCTTTAAGCTGTCTTGCAGTGTCTGTGTTTTTGTTCTTAACACCCTTTTCAAGGAGAGAAAGCGGCGGGAATACATACTTTTTGTTAACCGCCTTTTTATGTTTTTCAATCTCTTTTTCCATGCCGGGACTTGTGGTGTGAGGTCCTGGTCCCAAGGATGATGCAGTTCCTTTTGAAGCCCCATTTATGCTGGTATTTGCACCAGAAGACTGAGATATATGATCCTGAGCATGAACCACATAGTCTCCATTCATGCCATTGCCAAGGTGCTCTGCATGAATAGGAACATCCGGAAGCGGATCGTGATCGCTATCCTGTTCTTCAGCGCTTTTTGCAACTAGTTTCATAGGTGCCTTATCAGCATCTGCATCTTCATCGTCCTCGTAATGCCCATCCAATTCATCTCTTAAGTCAGCTGTTTCCTCAGAACTATGCATTTCATGGATCTCTTTTTGTGGTTCTTCATGAATCCTGTATCTTTCGTGGCTGTCAGGCTCATAAAGCTCCTCATCAGCTCCGTTTATCTCATCGATAGCATTCTTTAAAGTGATCTCATGAATGTCGTCATGGAATTCATCCTCATCAGGTATAAAGAGATTCTTATCATTCTTATCTTCAAGTCTGTGGACTTTGATGTCCTCATCCTTCTCTTCATCCTCCCCATCTTTATCAAGCTGGGTATCAAGCATTACTCCGGCAACCTTCTTTTCCATTCGAAGGATCTTCTCATCTTCCTTCTGCTCAAGCAAAAGACGTCTTTCCTCCTCAACCTGAGCTCTTCGCTGTTCCATTTTTTCTCTGCGTTTCTCAGCGTAGTCTCTGTAGTTGTCAGCTTCCTGTCTGGTCTTGTCGATAATTCGTCTTCCGCCCTTTTTAAGACCACCAACGAATGAATGCTGGGTAAATACAACTATTGCTGCAATTGAAAGAAGCAGGATCAAAAGAACTGATCCCACAAGTGACAGATACTTGTATGAAAGATAGGCAAGTGAGCCGGCAAAGAATCCTCCACCGTTTCTAAATTCACTGGCCTGAGAATATATCGTTTTTATGTCATAAGATTCTGCGGACTGAGGCCGTCCAGTAAGAAGCTCAGCAATGATACCAAGCAGGAAGAAAAGAACTATCCCTGAGACAACCTTCCTGGTGGATGCGCTTGAGCCAAAATTAGCAATAGAAATTACAACTGTGCCAAGAATAACAAGCGGAGCAATATAAGCTGTAAATCCAAACAAGCCAAATAAAACACTGCTCACAGTGTTTCCAAAAGCTCCACATATGCCAAAATTACATAGAAATAAAAAGATGGTAAGTGCCACCACTCCGATGACCACAAGTTCACTCTTTAAGGAGTAATCGAGAATTTCTTCCTCCTTGGGCCTTACCTTTTTTGATGCACTTTTAGACCTGGTTGAGCTCTTTTTAGATGCTCCCCTGGATGAATTTCCCCTGTTATTAGTAGCCATTTCTTACCCGTTACAAAACTTTCTCTAATACTAAATCCGAGTAACCCTTTCTCAGACTTTAGATAGTATATCATTTTTAAAATCTTTATGCTATACTAACAACTGATTTAAAGGTAGTTACTTACAAACAGACAAGGAGATTGCAATGGAATTTAAGCAGGAATTGGAAACCGGCACTTTTAAGATGATCGGCAATACAGAAACCTCCCTTAAGATCAAGGAAGTTGCTGAAAAATGCCGTCTTGTTAAAACAGATAATGGTGTTAAGGTAGAACTGGCTTATACTGGTCCTAACGCCAGCAAATATATGCAGTATGTTGAAAAGCACAGAGAAGATCTCACCAAGTTCCTTATGAACCCTGATGAGGCTGATCTCTACGAGTGGATGGATGCTTCACACCAGACTCCTACTACTTTAAAGAAGCACGAAAAGGAAAAGCTCATCCTCTATGTAAACTTTGATCCTGAGACCCGCATTGTTCAGACAGGAATTGCTGATGAAAATGTGACAATGAAGCTTGGCGCTCCACTTATGGAGATAAATGTAGATCAGCTCAGTCGTAATGAATTCAAGTTAAAGATCTATGATATGCTCCTTCTTGCAGATGAAATTGCTGTAAACATGGGCAATGCAGATCTTCGCAAGATGTCCAACATCCAGATAGTCAAGACATATCTCGCTGAGATCTATGACAAGTACCATGAAAATCCATAACTAACGCGAAAAAGTCGCCAAAAAGCGACTTTTTTATTAAGATTTTCAATTTAACACTTTAAAATATAAAAGAAGGAAAAACGAAATGGCTGTAAGTAAAAAGAGAATTGTGGTAAAAGTCGGTACTTCTACCATCACCAATGAAGATGGAAATATAGATATCAGAGCACTTGATCATCTGTGCAGGGCTTTAGCTGGTGTTGAGAACCTTGGTTATGACCTTGTGCTTGTCTCCTCTGGCGCCATTGCAGTTGGTGCAGGAAAGATGAGACTTTCACAAAAGCCAAAAGAGATCAGGTTGAAACAGGCCGCTGCTGCTGTTGGTCAGACTGAGCTTATGCACCTGTATGACAAATTCTTTAGTGAATATGGTAGAATGGTGGGTCAGATCCTTCTGGACAACGGAGACATTGCTGATCCTGTCAGAAGCGAGAACCTCAAAAACACCTTTGATGCTCTTTTAGAGAACCATATCATTCCTATTGTCAACGAGAACGACTCTGTAAGCCACGCAGAAATCGAATCGGAGAAAAAGCTCTTTTCCGATAATGACATGTTATCTGCTGTGGTGGCGGTGTTCTGCAACGCCTGCAAGCTTATTATCTTCTCCGACATAGACGGGCTCTACGATGGCAATCCCAAGACAGACAAAAATGCGAAAGTCATAAGCCGTGTTGAAGAGATCACTGATGAGCTCAAGAGCCTTGCTTCAGGTTCAGGCTCAAATCGCGGAACCGGTGGAATGATCACCAAGTTAGAAGCTGCTGAGCTTGCAACTTCACATGGCATTGACGTTCTTGTTACTAACGGAAAAAATCCTGAAAAACTCTATGACATCATAGAAAAGAAAAAAGTTGGAACATTATTTGTTGCCAAGGAAATATAAACATAGCAAAAGCGGCTCAACTGAGCCGCTTTTTTAGTGGATTAGGCGGGAGTCGAACCCGCGTCCAAAAATTCATCCCCTGTCCTTCTACTATCATAGCCTGTTATTTCGGAATTCTGCATTCCTGTTCCATCACACCTTCAGTAATAGGCAACCAAAAATGATCTGTAGCCCCTTATACGACCATGGCCTCGAGGCACTTGCCATGTCGTTTCCTACAAGTTTTGACGCGGATGACTAAGTATGTAGGTGTACTTAGGTCCACGAGCTGCCCTTAGGCAGCAAATGCTAAATTATCTTCAGCGTTTAATTTTAATTTGAAGTTTAACGCACCGTCCTGCGGATAGCTTCTCCAGCTTCAAAATCCCTGTCGAAACCTTTACTAACCCTTATTTAATTTGCTTTTTCAGTATATACATAAACACAGATTAAATCAATAACCTGTAGGTTTAGCTTTTCGCCACCTGAAGCGCAAAGAATTGCGAAAGTTTTTCAAGCAGTTCGTCTTTCTCGATATTCTTAAGGAAGTACCCCTCGGGCTTGAGAGCTACAACCGCAAGAACACTCTCCTTATCACTCTTTCCTGTAAGGAACATGACAGGAATAGATCTGGTCTCCTCATCTGCCCTGAGCATTTCAAGCACCTGTGGCCCGGTGGTAACTGGCATCTCATGGTCTAAAAGAATCAGGTCTGCCTTATTTTTCCCAAGCCATTTAATAGCCTGAAGTCCTGATGTAACAACTGATACCTTATAGGTATCTTTGAGCCACTCTCTGACAAGTCCAAGGTAATTGGGATCATCATCGCAGACCAGGATGCTTTTTTTAAACTCATCCATGGAGCTTTTCTTGAAGAACTCAGATATTACAGACATAAACTTGTCATTATCAAGTGGTCTTGGAAGAACCTGATAGAGAATGTCATCTGGAATATCATCATTTAAAAACCTGGTGTCAGCAGGGTCTCCTATAAGGATCAGCTTCTTTTCCTTGTCTTTAAGTGTATCTACTATAAACCTTAAGATACCGGACTCTATCACCTCTCCGGAGTCCATATAATAAACAGCAATATCAGCTTCGTTAATATTCCTGTTGATCTCATCGACCGTATTCTGAACATACCTTGTCTGGATCATTCCATCCTGCATCTTTTTAATAAGCACTTTGATAAAGAATGATTCTTTTTGTCCTATTACAATTGCCTTGTTGACAGCCATCGATAAACAACCTCCAGCATGTTCCGTATATTTATACTTCTATTGTAACAGTTTTTCTATTCCATCCCAATCAAATTGTAACAATTTTCTGTTAATTGTTTCAATTTTCTCCTGATCATGTGGTTTTAATTCGTAAACCTCAAGTTCATCAAGTATCATTCTGATGGCATCCACATCCATCTGTAGTGCAAATGTCCTAAGCGCTTCGTATGCATCCAAAATAGCTTCGTCTGAAATAGGCTCTTTCTTTATCAGATCTTTTTCCAAAGGAAGGCGGGCAAGGTTTTCTTTAAACCCTCTGAACATAGTAAGAAGCTCATCGATATGGGCATCAAAGGTTTTAAAGTCCCCTTTCTTACCAGCTTCTTCAAGTTTCTCTGCCAGTTTTGAAAGTTTCCTTGCTCCAATTATCCTGGCTGTGCTCTTTAGCGCATGAACCTTAATGGTGCAAAACTCCATGTCACCATTCTTGTAAGAATTCTCAATCTCGTCTGCCTTATCCTCTAAAGTGGTATAAAAAGTCCTAAGAAACTTAAGATAAGCTTCCTTACTACCTGTGTACCTTATTCCGTCAGCTGTCTCAACCTGTTTTAGCTGATCTAACCATCCGTCTTTATCTTCAGGCATTATTATAGTTACATCCTCCTTAAGTCAAAGGTTTACTTGAACCTTTGCTTAAACTCTTTTTCAGCTTCTCTTTGCTGATCTTTCTTTGCCATGTCAGCGCGCTTGTCATAGAGCTTTTTACCCTTTGCAAGCCCTATTTCAACCTTTACTCTTCCATTCTTAAAATACACCTCCAGGGGTACCAGTGTATAGCCCTGAACCATTTTCTGCTGGTCGAGTTTTCTTATCTCAGCCTTATGAAGCAAAAGCTTTTTAACACGAAGCGGATCTTTATTGAATATATTTCCTTTTTCATAAGGACTTATATTCATGCCCATTATGAAGGCTTCTCCCTTATCAATGCTGATCCACGACTCCTTGATACTGCACTTTCCCTGTCTTAGGGATTTAACTTCTGTGCCAAAAAGTTCAAGTCCTGCTTCATATTTTTCTTCAATGAAGTAGTCATGATATGCTTTTTTGTTGTTTGCTATTAGCTTTCTTGCCTTATTATCTTCTGCCATTGTTATCTCTTTTTCCTGGATCTGCCCTTGCCCTGAGCTGTTCTTGCAGCCTTGCTGGTGGCAGATTTTTTGTATTTATGCACCTTGTAAACTTTTCTAGTGGACTTTTTCTTATCCTCTGGCTTTTTGCCGCGAGTTTCTTTGCCTGGTGTAATATCAAAAGATGTCCTGTCATCAGGTGTTTGCATGGAAAGCCTTCGGATCTTGCTTGCTCTCTTTTCTACAGCTTTTCGTCCATCAGAGTACTCCACATAGTCATCCGGATCATCCAAAGGATCTGTACTTGCAAGTTTAAAGTCTATTGTCTTGGTAAGTCTGTCAGCTCCCACAACCTTGATCATGACCTTCTGACCAATTGTATACTCCTTGTGGTATTTTTCGCCAACAAGTTTCATGGACGTTTCGTCATAGACATAAAAGTCATCTTCCATTGAAGCCGCCCTGACCATACCTTCACAGCTGTTTTCAAGCTCCACAAAAAAGCCATAGGCTGTGACACCTGAAATGAGTCCCTCAAAGCGCTCTCCAACATGGTCTTCCATAAACTGGGCTTTTTTGAGCTTGTCTGTTTCTCTCTCAGCTTCTTCCGCACGTCTTTCTGTTTCTGAAGAATGCTTAGCTACCTCATCAAGGATCTTGCTGTAGTGACCAGCCTTCTTGTCATTCATCCTGCCTCTTAGGTAATCCTTGATGATCCTGTGTATCTGAAGATCCGGATATCTTCTGATAGGGGAAGTAAAATGACAATAATAGTCAAATGCAAGCCCAAAGTGTCCTGTGCATTCAGTACTATATTTAGCCTGCATCATGGACCTTAGTGCCATTCTGCTTATCACAGGCTCTTCCTTGGTTCCCTGGATACCCTTAAGGAGTTTTTGCAGTTCTTTAGGCTTTACTCCATCATCCTTACGGGTCTTAATATGATGTCCAAACTTTGATACAAATGAAGATAAAGAAGCAATCTTCTCTGGATCAGGCTGCTCGTGCACTCTGTATACGAAAGGACTCTGCATGTAATAAAAATGCTCAGCCACTGTCTGATTGGCAGCAAGCATAAAGTCCTCTATAAGCTTTGTTGCAACATTTCTCTCATGAGGGACAATGTCCACCGGATTTCCGTCCTTGTCCAGAATTATCTTGGACTCAGGAAAATCAAAATCAATGGCTCCCTTCTTTTCCCTCTTAGTGCGAAGGATAACTGACAACTTAGCCATTTCTTCAAACATCGGAACCAGCTCTTTATATCTTTCTATGGTATCAGGGTCCTTATCCTCTAAGATCCTGGCCACATCAGTATAGGACATACGCTCATTGACATTGATCACAGACTCAACAATATCGTGATCTATAAGTGTGCCATTACCATCAAATGTCATAAGGCAGCTAAGGGCAAGTCTGTCCTCACCATGATTAAGTGAGCATATTCCATTGGAAAGCCTGTGGGGAAGCATAGGTATAACCCGGTCTACAAGATATACGCTGGTGCCTCTCTTTAGAGCTTCCCTGTCAAGAGCAGAGCTCTCCTGGACATAATTAGTTACATCAGCTATATGGACCCCAAGGTGGTAATTGCCTTCTTCATCAATATGAAGACTGACTGCATCGTCCAGATCCTTGGCATCTTCACCATCGATTGTGACCATTGTCACATCCCTAAGATCTGACCTTCCGTACATGTCCGCTTCGCTGACGCTGTCAGGACATCTGTTTGCCTGGTTTATGACCTTCTCAGGAAATTCATAGGGGATTCCATAGCCCATGACTATTGAAAGAATATCAACTCCCGGATCATTGATATTGCCAATGACTTCCCTGACCTTGCCCTCGGGCTTACGGCGAGCAATAGGATCTCCATAGTCAGTTATTGTAACAACTACCTTATCCCCAGTTACTGCTCCATTAGAGTGTTCCCTGGGTATGAAAATGTCATTTTCTATCTTGTTATTATCAGGAATCACAAAGCCGAAGTTGGTCTCACCCTGAAAGGTTCCAACCACCTCTTCCATTCCTCTTACGAGGATGTTCCTTATCCTGCCTTCCTGTCTCTTTCCAGTGCTCTCTGGCAGTATCTCAACTTCAACAGTATCTGTGTGAAAAGCTCCATGGACATACTCTTCAGGTATAAAGATGTCTTCATCTCTACCTTCCACTTCCACAAAGCCAAAACCTCTGCCGCTTGAGACAAACTGACCTGTTATGTAATTTTTCTTTTTATCTCTGCCAAAAAGCTGCTCATCCATGCGCTTTAGGCTCTTATTCTTACTCATATCTTATATAATACCATAAAATATGGGCACCCCAACTAACCTTGTAGTAGAGTGCCCAGAAAAGTTAATATGATTTGTATTTTTAATTAAAAAATACCCATGTTAAGAACAACACCAAGAATGATAAAGGCAAATGAAAGAACTACTGTCACCTTCTTGAGAACGCCCTCTCTTGAACGGCCTTTATTCTTGCCCCAGTATGTATTCTCAACTGTTCCCTGAATAGCACCAAGTCCCTGGTTCTTACCTTCCTGTGCAAGCACAAGTGTGCAAAGCGCAAGGCAAACTATAATAAATACAACTCCAACAACGTAATCTAAAACGCTCACGAAAAAACCTCCAAAAAAGTTCAAAGAATTCTAAAACACGCAAAAGATACTATAGCACATTCAGGACCTGTTAGTCAATTATTTCTTGATAAGTAGGCTCTTACCTGTCATCTCAGCAGGCTGCTGCTCTCCCATGCACTCAATAAGTGTAGGAATGATATCAGCAAGACATCCGCCCTCTCTAAGAGTATATGCAGGATCATAATTAACAAGAATAAATGGAACAGGATTTGTTGTGTGAGCTGTCCAAGGCTCGCCTGTCTCATAATCGATCATCATATCAGCATTACCATGGTCAGCACAGATGAACAATGTACCATTTACTGATTTTATAGCCTCAACGATCTTGCCAACGCACTCATCTACAACTTCAATAGCCTTAACTGCTGCTGGAATAACACCTGTATGTCCAACCATATCAGGGTTAGCAAAGTTAGCTACTACAACGTCATATTTCTGTGAATTGATGGCATCAAGGATCTTTTCGCAAACTTCAGGAGCGCTCATCTGAGGCTTGAGATCATAAGTAGGAACATCCTTAGGGCTGTTTACAAGAACTCTGTCCTCACCCTCATTGGGCTGCTCTACACCGCCGTTAAAGAAGAATGTAACATGAGCATACTTCTCTGTCTCAGCGATACGTGCCTGCTTAAGTCCCTTAGCTGCCAGCCACTCGCCAAATGTGTTGTTAAGAAGAACCTTCTTGAAAGCAACTTCCTTGTTAGGAATAAGTGGATCATAATCAGTAAAGCATACATAAGTTACATCAAGGCGCTTACCTCTGTTAAACTTGTCAAACTCATCATCGCAGAAGCAATGTGTGATCTCTCTTGCTCTGTCAGGACGGAAGTTATAGAAAATAATTGAATCGCCATCCTTAATAGTAGCTACTGGAGCACCATTTTTCATGATAACAGTAGGAATAACGAACTCGTCTGTCTTGCCATCCTTGTAGGTATTTACCATGCACTCGTGAGCAGAATTTGCTTTGTTGCCCTCGCCCTTTGTAAGTGCATTGTATGCGATCTCTACTCTGTCATAGTTGTTATCTCTGTCCATTGCATAGTAACGACCAGAAATTGAAGCAACTTCACCAATACCAAGTTCCTTCATCTTGTCCTCAAGCTGCTGTACAAAGTCAATTCCGCTCTCAGGAGGAGTATCTCTTCCGTCAAGGAAGCAGTGAACATATACCTTCTTAAGACCATTCTTTTTAGCAAGCTCTAAAAGTCCATAGATATGTGTGATGTGGCTGTGTACACCACCGTCAGAAACCAGACCGTACAGATGAAGAGCACTGTCTTTTTCCTTGCAGTTGTTAATGGCAGTCATAAGACCTTCATTGGTAAAGAAATCACCATCTTCGATAGACTTGGTAATTCTTGTAAGCTCCTGGTAAACAATTCTTCCAGCGCCCATGTTCATATGACCAACCTCAGAGTTACCCATCTGGCCATCAGGAAGACCAACTGCAAGTCCTGAAGCATAGCCCTTCACAAAAGGGTAATCCTTCATAAGACCATCCATAACAGGAGTCTTAGCCATAGCAATGGCATTTCCCTCAGGATTTTCGTTGATTCCATATCCATCAAGTATTAAAAGAACTGTAGGTTTTGAACCTCTCATTATTTATATCCTCCATTCCAAGCAGCATGCTTAAAACAATTATTACAATTTCCTTGCATAGTATATCTCATAGGCAGGCTAAATGACAAGCATTTAACAAAACCTTTATATTTAGTCATTGTAAAGGTAATAGCCATTAAAACTTATAGAATCCAAAAGCCCATCCTTTGTTACTTCAGCGTTCAGGTCATAGATATATAGCCCCGCTCCATTTTCAAGAGGTATTACTTTATCGAGAACTTTTCCCTTTTCTTCAAAACCAGCATCCTCTTCCTCCAGTTTTTTAAGCTCAAGGACCATATCCTTTATGTTAACTGTCCCAAGTTGCTTTTCCCTGTCATAATGCTCATATACAGGAACCTTGGACGGATCTGTTTCATCGTTAAATATGGATACATCCGCATTTTTTAGATATTTATATCCTTCTATCCTTACCACAGGATTACTGATATTTGCATAAATTACAGTTTTTACTTCCTCGTCAAAATTTACTTCATAGCCAATGGTGTTTATGGACTCAATAAGTTCCTGAGAGTACTTTCCCTTCAGCTTTTCTACATATCTCATGCCTTCAATGCTTCCCTGAGTTTTTATAGAGTACAAAGCAGACTTGGCTGACCTGAAATCCGAGGTTTCCTCGCCTTTTGCTGAAGCATCAAGATATCTTTCAATTACCTTTGACTGTGAATTTGTAATCGCCGAGTACGCATTGATACCGGGGATCAGATAGTAGATAATAAAAGGCGCTGTGAGCATCACGAACAAAAAACCGCCTACTCCCCTGCCATTAATTCTGCAAACTCCATAATATGCCACATATACGATCTCAAAAACAATGAGCAGTATTCCAAGGTACCTGCTGTTCGTTATGCCATACTGCCTTATCCTCATGGATAGACATATTATCTGAACAACTATAAATGGTGAAAAGACAATTGGGAAAAACAAAAGGTACTTGTGCAAAGGATCTTCTGTGCAGCCCTGGGCTGTTGTCCAGATAAAAAGCCCCGCCACAAATATACCTGTCATAATGGAAAACGCTTCATTTGAAGGCATAGTCCTTACAACGATTATCTTGATAATATAGATATACACAATAAGACATGCTATGGCCACTATTGCAGGCAGTATATAGCCCATAAGTACTTTTGAAAACTTGCCAAGACTCTCTGATACCTTTGAAAGTCCAATGACAACTCCTGGAAAAAGAACTGCTCCAAGAATAGTAAGTTCGATAAGAGTTTCTGCCGGGATATCAAACAAAAGTGCATTAAATGCATAGATAAGAAGAAGACTTCCTACAGCTAATACTCCGTATAAGAATCCAGCCTTAACCACGCCAAGAAATGCCCTTACACTGTACTGTTCAAGAGATAGGCCACAGTCTCTATACATCCTGTAAATACTAAAGGCAATGGTAATGACCAAATATACGATCACAAGCCTTGCGATGTATGTATATGGAACATAAAGGCTTCCCTTTTTATATACTGCTTCATCGTATTTAAACGACAACAAAAAAGCATAGCCAGCACACAACACACAGGAAAAGATGATCGTTATAAGATACGGTATCGTCTTCTTGATATTAAGCTCTTTTAATGAGAAATGTCCTGTCTCCACAGCTAAAAAACAGGGAGTTATCATAAACAGAAATATAAAGAGAAATTTAAGGATTTCTCCGATATAAAAATCCTCATGTATTCCTGCAATGACACAGGCTATAAAAAATACAGTCACAGATAAAGGATGTTCCTTAAGCACACCCTTTAGATCATTTTTTAACTTATGTACCCACAACATTTTTTTCATCTCCCCAGATTATTTTTCCTTTTTATCTACCGTTATATCATAGCTATATTCTTCACCGATCTCCCTGAGCCTGTACTCTAAAAGCTTAACAAGCTCATCATCAGCCATCTTGTACCTGTAAGGCACTTCCAGATCAAACTCAACAATAGGCTTCTCCCCTTCTTTTCTTACAATCCTAAGGTCGTGGAACTTAATAGATGGATCGATCTCTTCAATGTTCAGAGTAAGCCAGCTCTTTATAGCCATAGCTTCTGAATCGCTGCTGTCAACAGGATCCATATGGATAACGGCAGTGCAGTGGTATTTTTGCCGAAGCTCTTTTTCTATCTCGTCAATGATGTCGTGTATAGTAATGAGATTCTCATCTGAAGGTACTTCCACATGAAGAGACATCATAACTCTGCTGGGTCCATAATTGTGGACCACAATGTCATGTACTCCTAGCACACATTCATGAGTGAGCACCGTTTTTTCTATTTCCCTTAAGAATTCTCTGCTTGGAGGTTCTCCCAGAAGTGGATTTATCGTATCCTTTGCAGCATCTATGCCTGTTTTAAAGATAAAAAGCGCCACCACTATACCTGCGTAACCATCTACGTTTATTTTTGTAACTTCAAATATGATAAGAGAAACCAAAACGATGCTGGTTGAAAGTACGTCAGACAAAGAATCCATGGCTGCAGACCTGATTGTGGCACTGTCTATCAGTTTTGCTGTCTGCATATATGAAGCAAACATTATAAACTTGATAAAAATGGAAACCACAAGAATAAGAACAATGACAAAAGAAAGCTCCACGTCCTCAGGGTGAATGATCTTCATAATAGAACCGTTTAGAAGTTCCACTGCCATAATAATGATAAGAAGTGAAACTATAAGCCCGGCTACGTATTCAAGCCTTCCGTGACCAAAGGGATGTTCCTCATCAGCATCTCTACCGGAAAGTTTAAAGAAAATAAGGGTAACAACAGAAGATGTAACATCAGACAGATTGTTCAAGGCATCTGAAAATACAGCAATGGAGCCACTAAGTACTCCTGCGATCATCTTGAAAATAACCAGAATAATATTAAAGGCAATGCCAAACGCTCCACTGAGCATTCCATAGCTTTGCCTTACAATAGGTGAATCCACCTGTTTATGATCTTTTATAAAAAATCTCGCAAGAAAACTGATCATTGTCCCCAGAACACCGTTATCAAAAGCGTTCCATCCTCTACGGTGATCTCTGCCTCCTCGTCGATGATAAATTCATTACTAACGCCAAGCGGAAAATCATTGGTCAGGGTGCCATCTACCAGGCTGTACATAAGCCCTTTAATAGTAACGCCCCTTGATACCTCTGACAGAGAAAAGACTGACACAAAGCCTGTATTTCCTCTGTGAAAATGGATGGTTTCGTTTTCAGCCACCATCAGCATTGTATCTTCTGTCATTATGTATCCTGTGCCGCCATTTCTTTTGATGAACAAAAGAGTCTGTATATTGGCCAGGGAATGATCAAGACGCCTCCCTCCCAGTGCTCCGTAGAGATAAAACTTCTTGTAGCCCTTAGAAAGTCCTATCCTTACTGCGCGAAGGGTGTCAGTATCGTCCTTTTTTACATCAAGTCTTACAATCCTGTCAGGATCGCTCAGGGCAATCTCTTCAATTCCCCTTGTAACATCAGCACCTGCCTCAGCTGCCGAATCAAAATCACCAACAATAAGATCTGGCAGTATTCCCAGCTGCTGAGCATATTTAAAACCAGCATCGCAGGCAATACACAGATCGTTCTCTTTAAGATCTATCTCAATATTTGGGAAGCTGCCTGCAGATATAATGACACACTTAGGTTCCATGATAGTTTATGTTATGCCTTTATCCTTGACTCGATCGTTTCAATATCCATGGTCCACTCGTTCTCTCCGCCCCAGTCACCTACGATAGTCTCGATCTGCTCGCCATCCTGAGTAGTAACTGTGG
Organism: Butyrivibrio sp.; assembly: GCA_015056565.1. GTDB lineage: Bacteria > Bacillota > Clostridia > Lachnospirales > Lachnospiraceae > Butyrivibrio. Next base: position 2,328 of record SVGB01000007.1, on the reverse strand, counting down.
TATCAAGCCTGTAATTCATCTTGGGAACCTTGGTTGCCTTACCAGATGTGATGTAGCTGTACAGGTAAGTTACAGAGTACTTGGTGTGTGGATAATAATTGTCTTCAATTGACTTGGGTTCATATGAGATAGCGTTTCTCTGAACGCCATCGTCCTCAAAGAAGTTAGCCCAAAGTGTTATAACTCCTTCAGTTGAAGGATTCTCTTCAAAATTAAGGAATCTGTATGACCACTTTCCCTCAGTGTTGTTAAGGATAATAGCTTCCCTGCTGATAGGAACATAAGTGGTATTCTCCTGAGGTGTTGGCTCATCATTGAGGAATATATTCCTGAGGTTTATATACTCGTCAGAAACAACGAAACCTCTGAGCTCGTCAACATTACCAACATCAAGCTGCTCGAAAATTCCGCTAAAGATGTTCAAAACATCTGAAGCATTTGTTAAGCACTCTCTCATCGAAGTTATGCTGTCACTGCCAGATACTGTGCTTTCTATAGTTGCAAGAAGCTCATTGTAGCTTGCTGCATCAGATAAAGAGATTGTAAAAGAGTTCTCTCCAGGTGTTGCGTACTTAAGGATAACCTCTTTAAGCTCCTCACTGGGAGATACACTGTATACTGACAAAAGCTCTTTTACAAAAGACTCATACTCTGCATATGAAAACTTAGCGCTGCCTTCAGTATTTGTAACACTGTCTCCTCTAAAAAGCGCATTTACATCATAGCCGTATGCATCATCAAAAACTCTTGAATAAGCAGAATCAAGAAGCTGGATCGCATCGCTGTTAGTGTTGTCCTCTGAAAGGACCTTCTCAATAGACAAAACTGTGCTCATGTCAGCCTGCTCTTCGTTGATAGCCTTAACAGCCTCGTTCATGATAACAGCGTGGTAGTTGTCTAAAAGTCCCTCGTTCTCAGTTTCTATAAAGCCATTGTACAGGGTCTCCTTGGCTGATTCATAATCATCGATGCTAAGATACGCACCAGCCATGTTGCTGTATGCTGTAACAGAATGACTGTCAATCTCTATAGCCTCAGAATATGAATCAATGGCAGCCTGATAATCTGCATCCTGGGTATACTTGTCGCCGGCAGCAATAGCCTTGTTGACCTTAACAACAGGAAGATGGCTGTAAATTCCGTATCCAGCAGCTGCTGCTATAATTGTAGTTGCTGCTATTATGCCAATTCGTCTGAAATTGACCTTGGCTCTTCTCTTTCTCTTTTTAAGTTTTACATTTCTGCTATAGCTCCTGTCAGAGTTTCTATAGCCTGTAGTTCTTGCTGTACTCAATTCTCTATTCCTTTAAAAACAAAAAAATAAACCTGTGATAGTATACCATGAAATCAGCTGTCATTAAAGGCAAAATTAATAATTATTTAACAAAATCCATGATTGAATAAAACCTTGAAAAAAGCGTACAATCTGGATTATTGCGTAGACAACAATTTGCCAGAAATATAAAATTATTACAGAAATAAGTACTTTATTAAAAAAATGGAGGTATGGGTTGATGAAAATTGCTCTTATTAACGAAAACAGCCAGGCTGCCAAGAATGAGATGATCTATAAGGCGCTTAAAAAAGTAGCTGACCAGCACGGCTTTGAAGTATTTAACTATGGTATGTACTCTTCTGACGATGAGGCACAGCTTACTTACGTTCAGAATGGTATTCTTGCCTGCGTTCTGCTCAATTCTGGTGCTGCTGACTATGTTGTAACAGGTTGCGGAACAGGTGAAGGTGCAATGCTTGCCTGCAACAGTTTCCCAGGAGTTATCTGCGGACACGTAACTGATCCACTTGATGCTTACACATTTGCTCAGGTCAATGACGGAAATGCGATCGCAATGAACTTCGCTCTTAAGTCAGGCTGGGGCGCTGAGCTCAACCTTGAGTACAGCTTTGAGAAACTCTTCTCTGAAGAGAGCGGACAGGGCTACCCAAGAGAGAGAGCCGTTCCTGAGCAGCGCAACAAGAAGATCCTTGATGAAGTAAGAAAGAAGACTCTTGTTCAGGATGTTCCAACTATCTTAAAGAGTCTTGACAAAGAGCTTGTAAAGGGCGCATTTAAGGGAGAACACTTTCTTGAGTACTTCGATGCAAACTGCAAGGACGATGCTATAAAGGCTTGCGTACACGAAATCCTTGGAGCATAATGATATAAATAAATAGCCCATTTGACCATATTTAATGGCATTAAAAAGCACATTTCATTTGCCTTTAGCATTTGAAATGTGCTTTTAAATTACAGTTGAACTAAGTCGCTGCGCGACGGCCTGCCAAGGCTGTGGCGCAGTGTTTTGTTTTTTCAAAAGGCAGTAGATA
>SVGB01000036.1 GCA_015056565.1 Butyrivibrio sp. | reverse complement strand
AAGGATTAGAAATAGCCCAGAGAACCTGGGAGAAAGGAAGAATCCAATCACTTTTCTAACATGATTGGATTATACGTGAAACATGGTAGTAAATCAGTTAGCGGTGCCAAATGATGAAATGAATGAAAATGCACAGGCTTTGATAGTAGGCGTAAGGAATGAAAGACTTGCGATTGCTCTTTCATCTGTAATAGCCATCGAGAAAGTGGAGCTTTCAGACATCAATGTTGTTGTCTGCACCAAGGATGATTCACTGATTTGCGGCGTTGGCAATAAGGACGAGGAACTGATCTCAATTTTTAATTTGGGATTACTGGCTTAAAGACAGGAGGTTGTGATGAACAGAAAGCTTAAGGCATTAGGTCTTGCAATTATTTCAACAGCTCTTTTGCTTACTGCTTGTGGAAGCTCAGATGTGGCTACCACAAATGGCAAGGGAGGACTTACAAGCGATGAAGTTGTTGGAGAAATCTCTAATGATGCTGTTAAACCAAGTTCCATAACTATGATGGTTGATGGAACACTGATCACACAGGAAAACGGCAGAGATGAGTTTGAAAAGAAATGGGAGGCTATCACTGGTATTGATCTTGTGATAATCCAGCCAGAGCATGACGTGTACTATGAGGAAGTGTCAAAGGCATTTGAAGAAGGTGACCTTCCGGACGTTATTCTTCTTAGCTCCAATTACTATACCACTTATGCAGCACAGGAAATGCTTGCAGACTTAACTCCCTACTACAGTGGCTCAGAGCTTGAGAAGAGTGTAAATGACGCAGGGAAAAGCGCCCTTATCGATGGGCTTAGGATCAATGGAAAACTCTTTGGAATATCTCCTACAAGAGGAAACGGATGTGTAACTTACATAAAGAAAGCATGGCTTGATAATGTGGGGCTTGATGTACCTACTAACTATGCAGAGTATATGGAAGTCTTAAAGGCCTTTACTGAGGGCGACCCTGATGGCGACGGAGTTATGGGCAACACTTATGGCGTTTCAGCAGCAGGAATCATCAACAACGAAGCACCTTATATCAACTATCTTCCTGAGTTTTATCAGGATGCATACCCATCTTTTTATGAAAAAGAGGATGGCACCTGGGCTGACGGATTTACGGAAGAGGCAATGAAGGAAGCTCTCGTGCGCCTTCGTGATGCATATTCAAAGGGCTACATAGACAAAGACATCGCTGAAAATGGAACAGGCGATTGCAGAGATAAATTCTATGCCAATGAATATGGAATATTTACATATTGGGCAGGAACCTGGGCAAAGACTCTGTCAGGTAAGCTCGTCGAAGCAGGCGTAGATGGAGAGCTTGTAACCATGCCACCACTTGAAGAGACCGGGCTTTACCTTGAAAGAGTTGCTCCTGTATGGTGCATTACTTCAGCCTGTGACAACCCTTCAGGCGTATATAAGTACTTTTTGGAAACCATGAATGACGGCGGAGAGGTAGAGGAGCTCTGGACTTACAGCCCTATATCTGACAGCTATGCCAAGAATCACATAGATCATCTTCTTGCAACAGTGGCTCTTAAAAATGATCCTGGAGCAGGAAGCATAACAGAAGACCAGGCCAATGCCTTAAAGATATTTAACGACAACAGCAAGATGGCAGATCTGCCCTACAGTACTGATGCTTATTCTCTTTACAACGAGGAACTGATGGGACTTAAGAAAGAGCTGGTCAAAAAAGTTGTTGTAGATGGTGCGGATATTGACAGTTCTTTTGCCGAGTTTGAAGCAGCAAATGGAGCGTACATGTCACAGGCTATAGTTGATTCACTTAATGCAGAGTAAGGAGACAAACTGATGGAAAAGAGAAGAGGTTTAAGATTTAGTATAAAAGCAAAGATCACTATTGGAAGTATCTTGCTTAACATCATCACATGCGCAGTAATGGGAAGCGCAATTTACAGATTTGTTCACAACAGTTATGTTGAGAGTGAAGCTGAAAACACACTGGCAATTACTCAGATAGCAGCTGGTCAGCTTAATGGAAATCTGCTTGGCCTTTTGGAGGCAGGCTCTGATGACAGCTATGCCAATACAGTAATGCAGGAAGATATGGCAAAAGTCGTAAGCTCAGCTAATGTAAGTTCTATCTATACAGTAGGTGAGAGAGATGGTGCACTGGTTTACCTTTCACGCCCTGCATCTGACGGAGTAAGCATTGGTACTACAGTAGAAGGCCAGTACAGCGACGGAATGCATACAGCTCTTACTTCAACTGGATATGTGTCAACAGATATAAACAAAACAGCTGCTGGTGTGAACTATATCACAGCATATGCACCTATTTTCAACAAAGCTGGAGATACTGTTGGACTTCTTGGAATTGATTATATTGTTGATGAGCTGGTAGCTTCACTTAATGCAATCGTAAGAACCACAATATTTGTTGGAGTTATCATTTCACTTCTTTCAGCTGTTGTTTCTATCATTCTTGCAAATGGAATTGCCAGCGGACTTAAGAAAGTTGATCAGAAGATTGAAGATCTTGTCAGCAATAATGGTGATCTTACTCAGAAGATCGAAGTTAAAGGAAATGATGAGGTTACAGATATTGCAGACAGTATAAACAGTCTTCTTGAGTATATAAGAGAAGTAGTAAGCTCCATTTATGATAGCTCAACAAGCCTTTCTGGTTCTGTTGATACAGCTCTTTCAACTACAGTTAAGACAAATGATCAGCTTGGCGGCGTATCTGCGACCATGGAAGAAATGAGCGCAGCTATGGAAGAGACATCTGCATCACTTCAGCAGGTTCAGAATTCAACCAGCAAGATCAAAGACGACGTTCAGGATATGTATGTGAGCGTACGTGAGGGTACAGATTACGCAAGTAATATGGAGCAGCGCGCTATGGATATGAGACGAAGCGCTGAAGAAGAGACAGAGGCAGCCAAGGCAGCTGCTGATGATATGACAAACAGTCTCAATGAAAAGATTGAAAAATCAAAGGCTGTTGAGGGAATCAGCAATCTTACACAGACAATTCTCGATATTGCATCACAGACCAACCTCCTTTCACTTAATGCAAGCATTGAGGCTGCAAGAGCCGGTGAGCATGGAAAGGGATTTGCAGTTGTTGCTGGAGAGATCAGCACTCTTGCAACTAATTCTGCTGAAACAGCAAAGAAGATCCAGACTATTTCAGAGGAAGTTATTGGTACAGTTAAAGACCTTGCTGATGAAGCAACAAAGATGGTTGAGTTCGTTCGTGAAAAGACAGTAGGCGGATATGTTCAGCTTATGGATACAGGTCTTCAATATCAGGAAGATGCTCAGAAAATTTCAGAGATGCTTAAGAACGTTGAGAGAGCATCACATAATATCGAAGGCTCAATGAACGTTGTTTCAGAGGCTATGGGTGATGTTTCAACAGCAGTTGATGAGAGTGCAAGAGGCATCAGTGATGTAGCCGGTGCAGTTGCAGAGATGTCTGATAACATGAAACAGAACAAAGAAGTAGTTAATGAGAATGCTAACATTGCACAGCAGCTTGATGATGAAGTAAATAAGTTCAAGTTCTGATCAATATAGGGAACCAAAACAAGACATGGGGACGGTTCTTTTGACTTATTGTGTACAATGAGTCAAGAGAACCGTCCCCATGTCTTGTCTAAATAGAAAAACCGCCGCAGATTCATATAATCTGCGGCGGTTTTGTATTGTTTCGTGGCATGGTCCACCCTTACTTACTTTAAAAGAGGCTTGCAACAAGAAGTGAAATTGCATAAGAAATATTGATCACAAGGAAGTTCTTGATAGAAGTGATAAATGTCTTTTCCTTGATCTGTTCTTTTCTAAAGGTGTGAATGTTCTTAATTACAAGTGGCAATGATAAAAAGAAGATCAGAGCGATAGGTTTAAGAAATCCGCATATCACCATAAGGGCAACTGATGCATAACAGCCATAATATAAAAGAGCATACAGTCTCACAGCCCATTTTCTTCCTATATAGTACGCAAGAGTAAGTCTTCCGACAGCTGTATCTTTTTCAATGTCACAGGTGTTGTTTGCCAGCATGATGTTTGCTGTGGTAAAGGTCATTACAAGAGAAAACAGGAAAAACGTGATAAATGGCATCACATGTATGTTTAGCGTTATCATCTCCCATGAAAAACCAAGATCAAGATAATATTCTGGATTGTTGATATAAAGCATAAGGAAAGGAATGAACATTCCGTACGCTATTCCTGAAATAGCCTCTCCAAGAGGAATCCTGGAAATAGGTATTGGACCGAAGGTGTAAAAGATTCCAAGAGCAAAACAGAAAGCTCCTAGAAGAAGTACTACAATACCAGTGTTGTACGCTAGGTACAGACCAAGGATGGTGCTGACCGATAGCATTATGATGATTGCTGCAAAGGCACTCTTTCTTGGAATAGGAAGCATCTCCGGATAGTCTTTGCTGTCGATGTAGTTATTGATGGCAGTAGTAGTAAGATCAAAAATGAACATTGCTATGAAGAAAACTACCATCATTTTCACGTTGACTGGCTGTCTCTGATAGAGGATGAACAGCATAGTGTTAAGATACGCAAAAACACTGGTGATCTTAGTGGTTATCTCCACATATTTCAAAAAACTTTTTAACATATAAACTCCTTTTTTAGTGAAAAAATGTACGAAAATAAATTTTACAAAATAAAATCGAAATATATATTGTTGCGAACAATTAAATATGATATCATGTTAAAGCTTCAATCGCAATGTATTATTTTGAAAGGTTTAAAAAGGTAGGAAATGAAATGACGAAGATTGTTGTTATTGGTGCGGGTTACGCTGGGGTACTTGCCACCAAAAAGCTTGAGAAGAAGCTTAGGAAAAAGAAGCTTCTTGATTCATGTGAGATCACTCTTATTGACAAGCATCCTTACCACACAATGCTCACTGAACTTCATGAGGTTGCTGCATGTCGTGTAGGTGAAGAGAGTATCAAGATGAACCTTGATCAGATTTTTGCTGAGAGAAAGGTCAACGTAGTTCTTGATACAGTCACAGGTGTTGATCTTAATACCAATACTGTAAATGGTAAGAATAGTAATTACAGCTATGATTATCTGGTAGTTGCTGCAGGTTCCAAGCCAACATACTTTGGCGTTGAAGGTGCGGAGCAGTACAGCTACAAGCTCTGGTCCTACGACGATGCAGTTAAGCTTCGCGACAGGATCCACGACTGCTTCAGACTTGCTGCAGATGAGACTGATATTGATAAGAAAAAAGAGCTTCTTAGCTTTTATGTTGTTGGTGCTGGTTTCACCGGCGTTGAGATGGTTGGTGAGCTGGCAGAGTACACACCAATTCTCTGCAAGCGATTTGGCATTGACAGAGAGGATGTGACTATTGTTGACGTAGATGGTCTTTCACGTCCGGTGCCTATCCTTCCTGAGAAGCTTTCTAATAAGGTAGATAAGAGACTTCGCAAGATGGGCGTAGATGTAGTTATGAACGCCTCGGTTGTGGGAGTTGGTGAGAACTTCATTAAATTAAAGAAGGGCGATGAGGTTTCAGAGCACGTTGCTGGAACAGTTATCTGGACAGCTGGTATTGAGAGCTCAGAGATCACATCTGCTATTGCAAAAGAGGTTAAGAGCGGCGGAAGAGGTCGTATTGAAGTTGATGAGTACCTTAGAAGCGTAGACCACGAGAATGTATATGTTATCGGTGACAACATGCTCTTTACAGCTCCTGGTCAGGAGAGACCAGTTCCTCAGATGGTTGAGAACGCAGAGCACTCTGCTGCGGCTGTAGCCAATAACATCATGGTTGCTATTACCGGCGAGGGAGAAAGAGTAAGCTACAACCCTAAGTTCCACGGCGTTATGGTATGCGTTGGCGGCCGCTACGGCGTAGCAAGAGGCGGTATGGCCAACCATCAGATCAACTTTGCATCTTTCTTTGCTATGTTTGCAAAGCACTTCATCAACATTATCTACTTTATCCAGGTAATGGGATGGACCAAGGTCTTCAGCTACTTAAAGCATGAGTTCTTTACAATCAGAAACAACAGAAGTTTCCTTGGCGGTCACTTCTCTAACAAGACACCTAGTTTCATGATGGTACCTCTTCGTGTATGGCTTGGCGCTGTATGGGTATTTGAGGGCGTTATGAAGATCGTTGAAGGGTGGCTGCAAAAGCCAATGCTTGAGGGCTTCTTTGGCGGAGCAAACTCATGGTTTGATTCACTTCTTGGAAGGATCGATCCAAATGCTATTAACGCTGTTTCATCTGCTACAACAGAGGTTGCTGATGCAGTTGCATCATCTACAGTTCAGGCAGCAGATGCAGTAGCTTCAGCTTCTACAGCAGTAGCCGCAGCAGCTCCTGCAGGAACAGTTATCTTTGACTGGAACTTAAAGCTCTTTGAGCTGATCTTCGTTTCAGGAACAGATCTTGCCAAGGCTACTATTTCTGATCTTGCCTTCAAGATCCAGGTTCCATTTGTTGACTGGATCGTTGAGAACATGGTCCTTTCAAGTGATGCAATGACAATGTTCATGCAGGGATTTATCGTTGTCCTGCAGATACTTATTGGCCTTGGACTTATGGGAGGATGCTTCACTTTCCTCTCTGCAGCAGTTTCACTGGTGCTCCAGGCAATGTTTGTAACAACAACAGGTCTTTACCTCAACACCTTCTGGATGATCTTTGCAGGCCTTGCAGTTATGTTTGGTGGCGGTCGTTCAATCGGAATTGACTACTATCTGATGCCATGGCTTAAGAGTAAGTGGAAGAAGGTTAAGTGGGCGAGAAAGTGGTATCTCTACAATGACTGATCGTAATTTGGATTTTGACAGAGCTTTTGAACTGGTCCGCAAGGAGTGCGCTGGTATTATCGAAAGGGCTCCGGGACTTATAAGGGGCTATACCTCATATCTTACTGCAGCGCAGGGCAAGATGATGAGGGCGGCAGCTACTCTTGCATGCTCTATGGATGAAAATGGGATGATTCCCATGGATGCTGTGATATTTGCATCAGCGGTTGAGACTCTTCATCTGGCAACACTTATTCATGATGACATCATGGATGATGCTGATGTAAGACGCGGACTTGTTACGCTTCAGAAAAAGTCTGGCAAGAGAACAGCTGTTATTTGCGGCGATTACCTTCTGGCAGCGGCTATGAGGCAGCTTTCAAGGGCTACTGAAAATGACAGATATAAAAGTTTTGATTTCTCCAGGTATGTTGAGAGAGTAGCTCTCGGCGAACTTAGGCAGAACATCAACAACAAAAATTACAAGCTGGACGTATTCAGGTATCTGGCCATCATTGATGGCAAGACGGCAGCTCTTTTCGAAGGGGCTTATCACGCAGGCGCTCTTGCAGGAGATGAGAGCGAAGAGCGCATAGCCATGCTCAGAAAGCTTGGTCGCTACACAGGTATCATCTTCCAGCTTACAGATGATTGCATCGACATAGAAGTGTCTGAAAACAAAGCTGGAAAGCCAGTACAGGCAGACTTTGAAAATGGTGTTATAACCATGCCATTTATCCATGCTGTTAAGCAGGATCCTTCCCTGGCACAGGATGCTCAGGAAGGGAAGCTTTCTAAGACACAAGTCTTTGAAGCAATTATTAAGTCTGGTGGCGTTTCTTTTACCCACAATATGGCAGGAAGCTACTACGACAAGTGCCTTGGCATAATGGATAAACTCTCCCTTTCAGGGAAGAAAAAAGAAATCCTTGGTGGCCTTTTAGAGAGAGCCTACAAGGGGCTTAACTGATATTTTGGCACTAGCCTTAATATAAAATGTTTTATTATGAAAGGAAAAAACAAATGAAGAAGAAATTAGTTTCTTTAGTGAGTGCTACAATTCTTTCAGCAGTAGTACTTGCAGGCTGTGGTTCACAGCCAGAAACAGCTGCAGAAGTGGCTACAGAAACAGCTACTGAGACAGCAGCAGAAGCATCAACAGGAGCCGAGCTTAAGACAGGCCTTGGCACAAGCGTTTCAATCGCTGATTCAAAGGATGCAACCGCAGAGGGCGACGGAACAGCTCAGGCAGATGCTACTATCGCAGCAGTTACAGTTGATGGGGAAGGCAAGATCACACAGTGCGTTATCGATATCGCACAGACAAGAATTGGCGTAAGCGCTGATGGTAAGATCACATCTGATCTCAACGCTGAGTATCCTTCAAAGAGAGAACTTGGTGACAACTATGGAATGAAGAAGGCTTCTGCTATTGGCAAGGAGTGGTATGAGCAGGCTGACGCTTTTGCAGCATGGGCAGTTGGTAAGACAGCAGCTGACCTCAGCGGAATGGCCATCTCAGAGGGATACGCTGGTGATGCAGACCTTGCAGCTTCTGTTTCTATCCATGTAACAGGCTTCCAGTCAGCAGTTCTTGAGGCTGTTAACAATGCCACAGCAATGGGCGCACACGAAGGTGACAAGCTTGGCCTTGGTCTTACAACAAACATCGCTAAGTCAGTTGATGCAACTGCAGAGGAAGATGGAACAGCTCAGGCTTACACAACAATTTCAGCTCTTACAGTTGGAAATGATGGCAAGATCACAAGCAACATCATCGACGCTGTTCAGGCTAACATCACTTTCGATGCTACAGGTGTTATCACAGCTGACACATCTGTTGATATTAAGAGTAAGGATGAGCTTGGCGATGCTTATGGAATGAAGCAGGCTTCAGCTATCGGTAAAGAGTGGAATGAGCAGGCCGCAGCTTATGCTGAGTATACAGTTGGTAAGACAGCTGATGAAGTTGCTGGCACAGCTATGACAGAGGGACGCGCTGCTGATGCTGATCTTGCAGCTTCTGTATCTGTTCACATCACAGACTTTAACGCTGTTATCGCTAAGGCTGTTGCAGCTGCAAAATAATAAGCTTATAGTTGTATAAGAATTAAAAGTGTTTGTGGGGTGCGCTTAAAATCGCACCCCCATTTTACTCTCAGGAAGAATTATGAAGATAAAAAAGTATCTTTCGGTGATAGTGCCTTTGTTTTTGTTTATTGCACTGATCACCGGAATAGTAATATACCGCTCTGTTTCAGAACAGGGGCAGCAGATCAGATATACAGCTACATTTCTTGATGTTTTTGACACCAGGACTGAGATAGTTGGCTTTGCTAAAAACAAGGACGAATTTGCCAAAAAGGCCCAGCTCATAAAAGATGAGCTTATTCGTTATAACCAGCTCTACGATATTTATAACGACTATCCGGGCATTAACAATATAAAGACCATAAATGACAATGCAGGAATAAAGCCTGTAAAAGTGGATCCTGAAATAATCTCTTTGATAGAGTTTAGTATAGATACATATTATGAAACAGATGGTGCTGTAAACATTGCTCTTGGAAGTGTGCTTTCTCTGTGGCACAAAGAGAGGATGATCGGAATGGATGATCCTGACAGGGCCAAGCTTCCGGACTACGACGAGCTTAAAAAAGCAGCATGCCATACTAATATAAATGACATAGTCATAGATAAAGATAATAGTACTGTGTATCTTTCAGACCCTGACATGTCTCTGGATGTGGGCAGCACAGGAAAGGGCTATGCAGTTCAGCGGGTTTTAGAGTATGCTAGAGAAAAGGGACTTGATAACATCCTTCTAAGTCTTGGAGGGAACATCTCCTGCATAGGAACAAGGATTGACGGCACTTGCTTTCGCCTTGGGATTCAGAATCCTGATATGGACAGCCCCGAGCAGTACGTAGAGATGGTGGATATAAACGACGGAGAGTGTGTGGTATCCTCTGGAGACTACCAGAGATATTACTATGTTGATGGGGTAAGGTACTGCCACATAATCGATCCGGAAACTCTTTATCCTGCTGACGGCTTTGCGAGTGTCAGCATAATAACCGATGACTCAGGTCTTGCTGATTCCTACTCCACAGCTCTTTACACCATGACCTATGAAGAGGGTCTTGAGTTCGTTTCGAAAAGAGATAACGTAGAGGCTATGTGGATCATGCACGACGGCACAAAAAAATACTCTGAGGGATTCATCAGAAAGTACGTAAAGAAATGAAAAAGAATGACATTATACTAATAGCAGTTATCCTGGTGATGGCCATAGCTGTACTCCTTGGAATGAGGATATGGCAAAAGAGCAGTACAGATGGGGATGCGGTAGCAGTAGTTACCATAGATGGCAATGTCTATGGTCAGTATCCGCTTTCAGAGGATATTACTGAGAAGATAGAGCTTCCTGACGGAAGCTACAACATACTTTCAATATCAGATAGTTATGCAAGTGTCATCGAGGCTTCATGCCCTGACCAGATCTGCGTTCACCACAATCATATAAAATATCAGGGAGAGACCATTGTGTGCCTTCCCAATAAGCTTGTGGTGGAGATACATGGCGGTGAGGATAATGGCATCGACGGATCAACTTACTGATCCATATCATTAAGGTAATTAGTTATGAAAAGTAAAAGGATTGCATTTTTGGGACTGTTTGTGGCGCTTGCCTTTGTCCTTTCATATATTGAATTCATGCTGCCGCTTAACATCGGTATTCCAGGGGCTAAGATAGGCATCGCCAATCTGGCAGTGATGGTAACTCTTTATACAGTGGGTGAAAAGAATGCCATAGCTCTTTCTATCATAAGAGTAGTGCTGGTGGGGCTGACCTTTGGCAATATCTCAATGATGATGTATTCACTTGCAGGAGCAGCGTTATCTCTTTTCGCAATGCTGCTTGCCAGGAGGATAGGGAAATTCTCCATGACAGGAGTCAGTGTCCTTGGCGGAGTGTTCCATAACGTGGGACAGATCATTGTAGCTATGCTGGTCCTTGAGACAAAGAGCCTTTTTTATTACCTGCCATTTCTCATTATTGTAGGAACTATCACAGGAGTGATCATAGGTATTGTCTCAAGTCTCATTACCACCAGAGTAAAAAAGATAATGACCTTCTGAAAAAAGTTCAATCATAATTCACATTTATTTCGTTGACAAACCATATTATTATGATAGTCTGTTAAAGGCTCTAAAGCAGTGCTGATTATCAGCAAAGGCCCAGGAGCCTTTTTATTGCGTATTTACAAGACAAAAGATTTATTCTATGAGGAGTTGGTAACATGTTAGACAGAGCAGACCTTATCAATCAGCTTGCAGTATCAATGGGAGCGGGTAAACTGGTGCAGGAAAAAACTCAGGCATCCAGATATGATGCCAAGACAGGAACACTATATTGCAACGGAATGCAGATCAATGCATCAGTTGCGGTTAAGTCAATCGAATATTTTGAAGCAATCAAGCAAAAGTGTGCCAGAAAGAGTGATCCTGCTTCAATGCAGCTTGTTAAGATATACGAGTGTGCCATCCAGTCCATTAAGATGATGCAGAATCCAAAGGTAAGAGCTCTTTTAGAAGATGAAGTGGCTATAAAACAGTAAATCCTTTGTTCGCCCTTCCTTGCATTTAAGCGCAGGGAGGGCTTTTTGTTTTGCTCTTCTTGAAGAGAACTGTGTACTTTCGTATAATTATGACTGGAATCTAAGTGACGGGATGATGCAAATGGACAGTTCTCTTGTTAAAAAGTATATATTAAGCACTTTTACTATATTTCTGATAACACTTTGTTTGGAAGTGTTTGTTTTTAATTACTCTTCATGGCGTAGCATGGGTTCTGAGCAGATCACAGTAGCTGCAGATGCCCGGACTGATGATGAGTATCTTTTTATTTCAGACCCCTACGAACTTAATGATGATCTTAAAAACGTGTACGTTGATCTTGAAGTGGAGAACAACGATCTTGCGTATGTTTCAGTGATGCTGACAGATGAGGGAGATAAGTATCCCTACTCAACTGCGGAATATGTTGTTTGCGATCAGGTGGCAAGATCAGGCTACAGCAACGTCTATCCCTTTGGAAAAGCTAAAACCGTTCAGGTTAAGGTCAGAACTTTGGAAGGGTGTCCTGCAAGTATCCACAAGATCGTATTAAATGCAAGAAAGCCAATAGACTTTAAGGGCGTAAGAGCGCTTATGGTATTTCTGACCCTGCTCTTTGGCTATCTTATTTTTACTAAGTCTTTTATCCACAGCATCCCATTTGATGTTAAAAAGAAATGGCAATACCCTGTAACCATACTGGTGATGATCCTTATCATAATCCTTGGGAAAAAACTAAGTACAGCAGATAAACTTCTTTTAAACACTCCATGGCCGCATCACCTTCAGTATCAGGAACTGGCTCGCAGCCTTGAAAAGGGAACAGTGGTCCTTACAGAAAGAGAGGTTCATCCAGGACTTTTGTCTTCTGAGAACCCATACGATACCATATCCCTTCAGATGGAGGGCGTTACTTATTCCATGGACTACGCCTTTTATAAAGGCAATTACTATGCGTATTTTGGCATTGTGCCAGAAGTGTTATTGTTCTATCCTTACCATATGCTGACTGGGGGTAATCTCCCCAATCAATTCGCCTGCTTTGCAATGTATGTGCTGCTGGTCATTGGCGTATTCATCCTGGTGGCGGAGCTGATAAGGTGGCTTTCAAAAGAGGTGCCATACATCTTTTACCTTCTTTTATGCGCCAGCCTGTGCCTTTGTGCCAACACCGTGTATCTGGTGATAAGACCTGATGTGTATAATATTCCGATCATCTCTGGAACTGCTTTTTCATTCCTGGGGCTGGGGCTTTGGCTTTTGTCCCTGAATACGGATAAAACTGTAGTAAGGCGTCTTGCTCTTTTTGCAGGAAGCTTTTCAATGGCGCTAGTTGTGGGATGCAGACCTCAGTTGGCGATCTTGTCCCTGGCGGCAGTTATTCTTTTTATGTGGAAAAGAGATGGGAAAGAGCGGGACCTCTTTTCCAAAAAGACCCTTATGGAAACCATATGCTTTGTGGTTCCGTATGCGCTGGTTGCAGTTCTTGTGTGCTGGTATAACTTTGCAAGGTTTGGAAATATCTTTGATTTTGGAGCAGCATATTCGCTCACATCCAATGATATGACTCACAGAGGCTTTAACTTCGACAGACTGCTTAGGAGCCTGTTCTGCTTTTTGCTACAGCCACCTGTTGTAGGAACGGACTATCCTTTCCTTGATATAGCGAAGATTGAAGGCTCTCACATGGGAAAATTCCTTTACGAATACACCTATGGCGGAATGCTGGTATCAAACGCTTTCGTTTTCTCTTTGTGGATATTACTTTTTAAGGGATTTGGCAAAAGCAGCAAGAAGCTAATGGAGATGATTTTTCTGTTTGTGGTTTCAGGCCTTATCATTGCGGGCTTTGATGCAAACGCAGCGGGAGTCATCTACAGGTATACCTGTGATTTCGCGCCTGCTGTCATGCTGGCAGCATTGAGTTGCTGGATCACATATCTGGACCAGTCAGATAGTAACACTTCCTACAGGCTGATTTCGCGGATTGCGTATGTCTGCATGATACTTGCTTTTGCGTATTCTCTTTTAACAGCTCTTGCACCAGGCATAAGCGTGTGCATTAAAAACGACAGTCCGGTGCTGTTTTATGGCATCGCGGACTATTTCAATTTTTAGTGAGGTTAGATGCTTTGATAAATAGTAAAACATCCAAGGCCTTCAGGGGCGTGGCGATGATCATGGTCATGATCGTCCACTTTGCCAACTGGAACTACCAGGGGCCACTTAGTGAGGTATGGAAGAGTATGGTCTCTTCTTTTGGCATTTACGGTGTTGATATTTTCTTTTTGCTCTCAGGTTATGGCCTTGTTAAGTCTTATGAAAAGAACGGAATTGACAAAAGATTTGTCGTAAGGCGCATACTCAACACCTATGTGCCTTATCTTGTGATCGTGGGATTTTTGAGCATATTCATCGATAGGAACCTGGACAGCCCTGATGCTGTCATTGACCTTTTGATCGGACAGGACTTCTGGTTTATGACGGTGATATTTGCGCTTTACCTGATGTTCATGGTGATCTATCGCGTAGGTTTTTTCAAAGAGTTGTTGCTGACAGGATTTGTGACAGGATTTTCAGTATATCTTTATAAGACGTCCCATGCGGATTTCTGGTATTTGTCAAATGGGGCATTTCTTATTGGAGTGTACGCAGCGACTCTTGAAAAGAAATTTGGGGACAAGGTAAAAGAAACAATAGTCCGCTTTAATCTGGCGGGAATAGGTGTAGTAGCTGCAATGCTCAGTGCCTACTGGTACACCATTGCAGGTACAATAAGTGCGCATCATATTGCGAGCATGATGTTTACTGTGATGATCCTTGGATTTTGCGTGCAGCTTGATGCCAAGGGATACGTGCTTCCGGTTATAGGCAGCTATTCACTGTATATCTATCTGATACACGGAAGAATACTGTGGTTTTTGGTAAACAGATTTGAGAGTGCAAGGTTTTATAACATTGCCATAAATGATTTTTGGCTATCTGTTCTTGCAGGTATTGTGATCGGTGTTGTTGTTGAAATAGTAATAGGATTGGTACAAAAGAAATGAAGAGAGCTATATCTATCATATTGTTAATAGGGCTTATGGGCTTTTGTGTTTTTGGGGCTGTGATGTTTACGCATAAGGCCAAGGAAGCATCGCAGGAACTTGCTCATTTGCAGGAGCAGCAACAGGAAAAGGAGCAAGAACAGGCGAAAGAGCAGGCTGAAGATGCTGCTGCAGAAGCGACTGTGAAAGAAAGTGAGCCTGAAAAGGTAGCTGAGAAGGATAAGAGTACCAAGCAGGAGAAGACAGCAGAGACAGATGAGGAAGATGAGCTGGTGCAGTCAGCAGACTTTGACGCATCTCTCCTTAACATGTTTGACCCTGCGAAGGACATGTACGTAAGGTCTGATGTCAACGTGCGAAAGGGCCCATCCACCGATTACGATCTTGTGGGACATCTTTCTTTCGGAACCCTTGTAAAGGTCGTTGGACAGTACGGAGAAAAGGGTTGGTACTACGTGGAGTACGACCAGCAAAACGCTTTTGTAAGTAACAAATTCCTCCAGGCCGACAAGCCAGCAGAGGAACCTGCACCTGCCCAGAATGATGAGGCAAAACAGCAGGCAGCTGCTACAAATGCAGCACCAGTAGAAAATCCAAAGCAGGCAACTTTGCCAGTGGCTGCGCAGACAGCTGCAGAGACGCTTCCTGAACCTGCCAGCGTTCTTTTTATCGGAGATTCAAGATGCGTTCAGATGAGGGCAGCGGTAAGTGATGGCGGCTGCTCATGGATCTGCCAGAACTCCAAGGGCTATGAATGGCTTGAGAGTACTGCGCTTGCTCAGGCTGACAGGATAATTGGTAAAGGAACCAAGGTGGTCATCTGCCTTGGAGTTAACGATACTGGCAATGTCAACAGATATGCTACTTTGATCAATGCGAAAGCAGCTGAGTGGGCGCAGAGAGGCGCGAAGACCTACTACGTCTCAGTCAATCCCGTTACGGAAAATGTCTACAGGACAGAAGAGGAGGTTGAGTACTTCAATGCAACACTCCCTGGTCTTTTAAGTGGAGTTACATGGATTGACACCCACACCTATCTGATCGAACACGGATTCCAGATGAAGGATGGCCTCCACTACACAGACCCATGCAGTGTGACAATTTTTAACCTGATTATAAATATCGTGCGAGAAAACCCCTTCCGATGAAGTCGGTTGCGGGATGAATCGCACTAGAGTTTCTTTTTGTATTTCCCTGTCTTAATGTATTTGCGTTTGTGTTCCTCTGTTCGTTGATATTCAATGTATTTCTTGACAGTATCAAGAGAAACACTTCCGGTAGTGGCACAGAAGTAACTTGCACTCCAGAAAGGTGAATCTCCCCATAGGTATTTCTCAACGTGTGTTCTATATGTATTTCTCACTTCTTTGGACATCTGTGATTTTAACGAGTTGATGAGTTTTACAGGTGTAACATCAGGTGGCATGGAGATCAGCAGATGCATGTGATCAACATCTGTCTCTGCTGAAATGAGTTCGCTGTTCATGCGTCCACAGAGGTAAGCGGCGTAATTCTTCATGAAATCACCAATCTCATCTGTGATCACTTTCTTTCTGTATTTAGTCACGAAAATTACATGGTATGTGAGTTTGTATACGGAATGTGAGCCTTTTCTGTACTCGTTCAGGATATCTGATTCCAGCATCGATTTCTGCATAAATTTACTTCTTATCCAAAGAGAACATGTGTTTGCACATTTCTGAAATGTGTGCTATAATACTAACTATAGAATACTGCTAAGGAATTTACAACCGTGTACAGAACAAGGCAATACAGGATAA
>SVGB01000035.1 GCA_015056565.1 Butyrivibrio sp. | reverse complement strand
ATCCTCCTTAGCTCAGTCGGTAGAGCATTCGGCTGTTAACCGAAGTGTCGTTGGTTCGAGTCCGACAGGGGGAGCGACAGTACTTGGCGAGGTATTTGCGAGCCTAGTACGTAGCCTGGATGATCACTTGGCGAGGTTCTTGCGAGCCTAGTGAGGCAGCCAGAGCGATAGCACCGAAACACGGTCGCTAACTCTTAGGCTCCGTGGTCAAGCGGTCAAGACATCGCCCTTTCACGGCGGTAACACGAGTTCGATTCTCGTCGGAGTCATTATTTGGTGACATAGCCAAGCGGTAAGGCACAGGTCTGCAACACCTCGAGCGGCGGTTCAAATCCGCCTGTCACCTCTAAGCCATGAATACTAGTTATTCATGGCTTTTTTTGTGTTATAATTTATCTAGTTTTTGATTTGGAGGTAAGGTATGGCAGAAGAAACAATGAACGATTTTAAGGATGAGATCGACAGATCTTTCCGCAAGGTAAAAGAGGGGGACATTCTTGAAGGTACAGTAATTGATGTGTCAGACACAGAGGTTACTTTAGATCTTAAGTATTACACCCAGGGAATCATTAAGGTTGAGGATCTTAGCAATGATCCCAAGTTCAATATCCACAGAGATATCGCTGTTGGAGATGAGATCTCAGCTACAGTAGTCAGCACAGATGACGGAAGAGGCAATATTCTTTTATCTAAAAAAGAAGCTACTCAGGTTCTGGCTTGGGATAAGCTCAAGGAATATCTTGAGTCTGGAGAGTATGTAGATGTCAAGGTATCTGAGGCTGTTAAGGCAGGAGCAGTTGCATTTCTTGAGGGCATCAGAGGTTTCATTCCAGCATCAAAGCTTGATCTTAATTATGTGGAAGAGGACCAGATCCCAGAGTTTGTTGGTAAGACTCTCAAGGTTAAGGTAATAACAGTAAATCCAGAGGACAACAAGCTGGTTCTTTCAGCAAGAGAATATCTCAAGGAACAGGCTGATGCCAAGAGAGCTGAGATGGTATCCAACGTTGAAGTTGGTCTTGTTACAGAGGGCGTAGTTGAGAGCCTTCAGAATTACGGAGCATTCATCAATCTTGGAAACGGACTGTCAGGCCTGGTTCACATTTCACAGATCTGCAACCAGAGAATAGCACATCCTTCAGCTGTTCTTAAGGTAGGCCAGAAGGTCAAAGTTAAGGTAACGGCCATCAAGGATGGCAAACTCAGCCTTAGCATGAAGGCTCTGGAAGAGATTGCAGCAACTGAGATAACTGAGGAGAAGATTGAGTTTGAGAGCGAGGGAGAGGCTACAACTTCTCTTGCAGATCTACTTAAGAAGGCGGGTTTCTAATAGTATAAGTCTTGGAGGGCGGCAGTATGAGTGATGTAGAGAGATTAAAAGAGCTTATTGATGCATCAGATAGTATTGTTTTCTTTGGAGGTGCTGGAGTATCCACTGAGAGCGGTATTCCTGATTTCAGGAGTAAAGACGGTCTGTACAATCAGCATGATGTCAGATTTGATATGTATCAGCCCGAGTATCTTTTGAGTCATAGCTGTCTTGTGTATGAGCCCAAGGTTTACTATGAGTTCCACAGGCAGAAGATGGACACCAGGAACATCGAGCCCAACAATGCACATAAGTATCTGGCTAAACTGGAAGAGATGGGCAAGCTCAAGGCTATTGTCACCCAGAACATTGATGGACTTCACCAGAAGGCTGGCAGCAAGGTTGTCTATGAAATCCACGGAAGTGCCCTTAGAAACTACTGTATGAGCTGTGGAAAAGAGTTTCCTTCTGATTATATTTTTGAATCAGAAGAGCCTATTCCAAGATGTAGCTGCGGAGGCGTTGTAAGACCTGATATCACTCTTTATGAGGAAGGACTTCCTGAGGACCAGGTTTCTGGAGCGATTGATTCCATTGCCAGGGCAGATATGCTCATCATTGGTGGAACATCACTTACAGTATATCCAGCAGCTTCCTTTGTTAATTATTTCAGAGGCAAGAATCTTGTCATTATCAACAGGGACAAGATAGACGTCAGACAGGCAGAGAATACACTTGTCATTAACAGAAAAATTGGCGAGTTGTTTGCTGAACTGGCACAGTTACAGGGAATAGAACTTTAAGAAAACGGTGTAAAATGCTTGCGTTTCACCTGGAAGTATGGTAATATATCACTCTGTGATAAATTCCTTGCTACTTGACTGAAACAGGTAGCCAGAGACCAAAAGGAGGTAACAATAGCATGAACAAATACGAATTAGCCGTTGTTGTTAGTGCAAAGATCGAAGACGACGCAAGAACCGCTGTCATCGAGAAGGTTAAGAGAACTATCGAGAAACACGGTGGTCAGGTAACCAACGTCGATGAGTGGGGCAAGAAGAAGCTCGCTTATGAGATCGAGAAAATGACAGAAGGCTTCTACTATTTCATCCAGTTCGACGGCGAGCCTACAGCTCCTGCTGAGATCGAAGCTCGTATGAGAATCATGGATGGTGTCATCAGATATTTATGCGTTAAGAACGAGGCTTAAATAGAAGAGGACGAATAATGAACAAAGTAATTTTATGTGGACGTTTAACTAAAGACCCAGAGGTAAGATATTCACAGGGCGGCGAGCCTATGGCAATCGCAAGATACACTCTTGCAGTTGACAGAAGACGTGGCCG
The DNA here is from genome assembly GCA_015056565.1 of Butyrivibrio sp. Lineage (GTDB taxonomy): Bacteria > Bacillota > Clostridia > Lachnospirales > Lachnospiraceae > Butyrivibrio. Next base: position 13,763 of record SVGB01000035.1, on the reverse strand, counting down.
TAACGCCGGAGACGGAGAGCAGACAGCAGATTTCATCAGCTGCGTAGCTTTTGGCAAGTCCGGCGAGTTTGCGGAGAAATACCTCAAGAAGGGTACTAAGATGATCATCAGTGGCAGGATCCAGACTGGTTCCTACACCAACAAGGATGGCGTCAAAGTCTACACAACAGAAGTGGTTGTAGAAGATCAGGAGTTCGCTGAGAGCAAGAACTCATCAAACGGTGGTAGCTACGGCGACAACTACAGCAACAATGCTAGTGCTCCTGCTAGTAATCCTGCACCCACTGCAGCAGGCGATGGCTTCATGAATATTCCTGACGGAATTGAAGAGGAGCTGCCTTTTAATTGATAAGGAGGAATTAGCAATGGCTTTCACAAAGTCTGATAGATCCGATGCTCCTGTAAGGAGAAAAGGTGGAATGCACAGAAGAAAAAAGGTTTGCGTATTCTGTGGCAAGGACAATGTAATTGATTACAAGGATACAGCTAAGCTCAAGAAGTTCGTTTCTGAGAGTGGCAAGATCCTTCCTAGAAGAATCACAGGCAACTGCGCTAAGCACCAGAGAGAGCTTACAACTGCAATCAAGAGAGCTCGTCATTTGGCACTTATGCCTTATGTAGCTGAGTAATCAGTATTAAGACAAACAAAAAAGACACTTTTTAGAAGAAATTCTAAGAAGTGTCTTTTTTGTTGTACAATAATAATATGTATTTTAGTGATCCTTAAGTAGTTCCATCTTAATGGCGTTTTCAAGCATTGATGAAAACGAGATAGAATTGATTATTGCAGATGGCGGATCCTCGGGACTGGTATTATTTGTCATGGCCATGGCTGCTTCGACGTAAAATCGCATGTCTCTATTAGTTGTCATCGCATCAATGTTCATAAGGCACCTCCTTGTACACCATGAACTATTACCACAACATCTAGTATCTTATGATTACAATATACACTATATATTCTAAAAAGTGTATTAAACAATTAGTAAATCTTGGTAAAGCCAATAAACATAAGAAAGAAGAGTATGCAATGAAGAAAAAACAAGGAATCCTGTCCTACATACTGATAATTTTGGGAGCAATAATGGCGAGCTTCTCAGTAGCACTGATACTGCTTCCAAACGACGCCATAGACTACGGAACGGCAGGTGTTGCCATTATCATTAGCAAGGTTACAGGCTTCAACCTTTCGCTTTGTGTTTTGTTTGTATTTCTGCCCTTTATAATAGCGGGATATCTTTTTCTTGGAAGACAGTTCACTATCAAGGCAGCAATAGGCTCTGTATTCTACATGCTGGGACTGGATTTTTTTGAGAAAATTCCATTCGAGGTAAATACAGAGCACTTTCTAGCTGTGGCCTTTGGTGGAGCAATACTGGGAGCTGGACTTTCACTGATCCTCAGAAATGGTGGGTGCATCGATGGATCAGAAATCCTTGCCAACATTGTGGTAAAAAAGTTGTCGGATAAGACCGGACGTAACTACAGCATGACGCCGGTTCTTCTGGTTTTTAACATGATGGTTTATCTCACTGTCTTTGCTGTGATCGACGCCACAGCGGCTCTTCTAAGCCTTTTGGTATACTTTGTTGCGACAATGGTCATCGACCACTACACCGACCACTTCGAATCCATCAAGCAGATCACCATCATCACTCAGGATCCGGACAAGATCATTGCAGACATAAAACAGAAACTCAACAAGACATGTACTATAATGGATTCCAGAGGAGCCATCGCCGGTGAGAACAACACTCTGATATGCTATATCAGCTACTTTGAACTTCCTCTTATGAAGGAGATCATCTCAACCAACGCCGGTAGTTTCAGTACCGTGTCCACCATTGACGAGATACTCAGGTAAAAGAGCTGTCATAAGCTCTTTTGAAATCTAACAAATATAAGGAGAATCACATGGAACCTGTAAGAGATAAGAATGGCCTCACTGAGGAAGAATTTTTAAAAAGCTATGACTCAGATGCATGGAAGAAACCTTCTGTTACAGCAGATATCTGCATCATCACAGGAGAGGCAGATAAGAAAATATTGCTAATCAGAAGGGGCAATCACCCATTTCTCGGGAAGTGGGCGCTGCCAGGAGGATTTTCAGAAGAGGGCGAGAGAATAGAGGAGAGCGCTGCCAGAGAGCTTGAAGAGGAGACCTGCATCAAGATGCCAGCAAGCGGCCTGACACTTGTGGGCGTCTACAGTAAGCCTGGAAGAGACCCAAGGGGATGGACCATCACAGCGGCTTTCAAGGCGGTAGTTGATCCTTCTAAGGTGAAACCCATCGCAGCGGATGATGCAGCAGACGCCAAGTGGTTTACCATAAAAGAAGAGGGCGGAAGTATCTCTTTTGCTGCAGAAGGAACTACGCTGACTTTAGAGGATCTGGCATTTGACCACTGTGATATCATAACCGATGCCCTTAGAAAAAACTGACATAGGATGGAGATTAATACATGCGAGCTGTAATCACCAGGGTGCTTAGTGCATCTGTGACAATAGATGGAAAAGAAATATCATCGATAGATAAGGGATTTCTCGTGCTTTTGGGAGTCCATAAGGATGATACAAAAGAGCAGGCGGTAAAGATCGCGGACAAGATTTGCGGCCTTAGGGTGTTTGAGGATGAAAATGGCAAGATGAACATAAACCCAAAGGATGCTGGGGCTAAGCTTCTTATCGTGAGCCAGTTCACTCTTTATGCTGACTGCAGTTCCAGAAGGCCGGGATTTACTGATGCTGCAAGACCTGAAATCTCAGAACCACTGTATGAACTGGTGGTAGAGGAGTGCAGAAACAGGGGCTTTGAAGTCGGAACCGGAGTGTTTGGAGCAGATATGAAGGTGGCTTCTGTCAATGATGGGCCTGTGACCATAGTGCTTGATGTGTAATAACTGGTGGCTCTTGAATATTAAGGAGGTCAATTTATGTGGAATATCATTATCATACCGTTCCTTGGAACAACACTAGGAGCGGCCACGGTTTTCTTTTTCAAAAACTCAATAGGAGAAAAGACTCAGAGAGGCCTGACTGGCTTTGCATCGGGAGTCATGGTTGCAGCATCGTTCTTTAGCCTGCTATTGCCGGCTCTTGATATGACGACAGATATGGGGAAGCTTGGCTTTATCCCGGTGTCTGTAGGCTTTGGCATAGGAATGCTGTTTTTGCTTGTACTGGATCTGGTAACTCCGCACATGCACCTTGACAGCAGTGAGGAGGGCCCAAAGAGCGGACTTAAGAGAACTACAAAGCTAGTACTTGCAGTGACGCTGCACAATCTGCCGGAGGGAATGGCAGTTGGTATTGTTTGTGCAGGGTGGCTCTATGGAAATGAGACAATTTCATTATCTGGTGCGCTGGCTCTTGCTATCGGTATAGCAATCCAGAACTTCCCAGAGGGAGCCATTGTGTCAATGCCTCTTCTTGGAGAGGGGGTTCCTAAGGGTAAGACGTTCCTTTATGGCGTGCTTTCCGGAATTGTAGAACCTATTGGATCGCTGCTTGTCATTGCAGCAGCGTCACTTCTGATCCCTACAATGCCATATCTTCTTAGTTTCGCAGCAGGAGCCATGATATATGTAGTAGTAGAGGAACTTATCCCTGAGATGTCGGAAGGTGAGCACTCTAATATCGGAACAATTTCTTTTGCCCTGGGCTTCATATTGATGATGGCGCTGGACACAGGACTTGGCTAATTCCGAAGTCTAAATTAATCTTAAAGTATTATTAAATATCTGTAATTTCATCAATTAATTAACTGCAAAGTAATATGATATAAGTGTGGAAGTGTCACTCGTTTTTTGATTCATGGATGATCTGATGCGGTGAATACTATTGAAAAAAAAGATCATTGTATTTAAAAACCTCATAAAGCGCCTGGGCTTTTTGGGAATTATACCTTTTATCTTATGGCCATTATTTTTCCTTCTGGTCATATTAGTTGTGTTTAGGACTGAGTATGACATGGCTATGACCATCGTCGAGGACAAGACTACTATAGAAGCTTATGGTGTGGCTGAAGATTTCAAGGATTACATCGGACAGGTGACCATGATAGTGGATACTGCCTGCGAAGCTGTTAATGACATGCTAAGGCAGGGGGATTCTGCTGATCAGGTTCAGGAATACCTTGAGCGAAAGACACTGACCCTTAGTTCTATAGCTTCAGGAGACACAAAGGGAATCTATGGCTATGTAAAGGGCCAGTTTGTCGACGGCGATAACTGGGTTCCTGGAAAAGACTATGTTCCCACCGAGAGAGTCTGGTACAAGGAAGCTGTTAAAGCTGATGGCGCCAAGGTTATCATTGATCCGTACATCGACGCAAGAACAGGTAAGCTTGTTGTAACAGCAGCCAAGCTCCTTTCAGATAAAGAGAGCGTTATCGCCATCGACATCTGGGTCAGCAGGATGCAGCAGATGACTGAGGATGTGGCGTGCGCGGATCCTGGCCATGAGGTCATGATCATGGACGACGAAGGTAATATAGTGTCTCATTCAATCCCTGAAGAGGTTGGAGAAAATTACAGAGATTCCAAGGATCCTGACAGGAAGAAAATCTACGTAGGCCTTCGCAAGAGCGGAGGAAAAGTTTATACGATACATATGGGCGAGAATGAATTTCTTTTGTGCCCAAGAAAAATATTTGATAACTGGACAGTTATCACTATGAACAGCGCCGAACCAGCGATGCAGGAGATACATCAGCTGACAAGGACTGTAATGTTATCTGCGATCATAGGTATTATACTGACCTTGGCAATTGTGTTCTTTATGACCGCTCAAAAAGTCAAGATCATGAACTATGGTGACAATGTGCAGTCCATTGCCAATATCTACGTAACCATGCACAAAGTGGATCTTGATACTCACAGCTTTGAAGTTGTTGCATGCAAGGATCCAAGGATTGTAGAGCTGGTTGATAACGAAACCTACAGCTCGGCAGATGAGATCATGAGAACGGTTGCTAGTCAGGTTTGCGATGATAGATCAAAAAAGGAATTAATAGATTTTCTAAAGCTTGATAACCTGAATGAGCGAATGGGAGAGCAAAACACCATAAGTATTGAGTTTTTGACAGTTGACCACAGGTGGAATCGTGGAAGATTCATCGTCGCAGAGAGAAATGATGACGGATCTCTTAAATCTGTGATCTGGGCGGTAGAGGATATTGACGCAGAGAGGCGCTCGCGAGATGAACTTATATATCTTGCTGAGACTGACCAGCTCACCATGCTGAACAACAGGGGCAGCGGTGAGACCAAGATAAGAAATATGCTAAGAAGCGGAGAGGGCGGAATGTTCGTGCTCCTTGACGTTGACCGCTTCAAGAGCATTAATGATAACTTCGGACACAATGTGGGAGACAAGGTCCTTGTGGCAATTGGTGATGCGATCCGCAAGACCTTCAGGGAAAAAGACATTACCCTGCGCCTTGGAGGAGACGAATTTGCTGCTTTTACCCCAGGCATATACAGCATGGAGGCAGGAAAACCGGTAGTCAAAAGGCTTATTTCTGCGATTGAAAGTATGAATGTACCAGAGCTTTCTGGAATGATAGTAAATGTCAGTGTGGGAGTAGCTTTTTATCAGCCTGATGACAACTACTCCTTTGAAGAACTGTATAAGCACGCTGACAGCTGCACCTATGAGAGTAAAAAGGCAAAAGGCAGCTTTGCTACATTCTTCCAGAATCCAGGGGATTTCTAGGCGTCTGGCGAAGATGATATTGTGTAAATATGTATTAAATTGTGATATACTCTTTTCTGGAAAAAGTATTCTAGAAAGAAATATGTTTAATGGATTAGGTCTTATTACAGGACTTATCGTTGGTGCAATCGCTGGATGGCTTGCAGGAAAGTTCATGAACAACGAGGGCGGCCTTCTTAGGAATATCATCCTTGGTGTAGTTGGAGGCTTCGTTGGAAATCTTATCCTTGGTCTTGTAGGCATTCATGGAAGCGGAATCCTTGGCAATCTCATCGTCGGGATCATTGGTTCCTGCATCGTGATCTTTGCAGGAAGAAAGCTTCTTAAATAATCAGGAAAAGAAATAGAAAGATCCGGTAGACTTTTGAGTCCGCCGGATTTTTTATGTTGTCTATTATTCCCAAAACAATTCATCCAAGGTCTTGCCAAGCTCTTTGCATATAGAGATGCAGAGATTGATGGTGGGGTTGTAGTCACCCTTTTCAATAGCGCTTATTGTCTGCCTTGAGACGCCGCACTTTTTTGCAAGATCGTCCTGAGACAGGTCAAGAGCAGCTCTTGCAGATTTTAATCGTAGATTCTTCATATATTAGTCCTCCTCTTCAGAGCTGTTTTTGCCAGTAAGTTTCTTGATCATAAATACGATTCCAAGTACAGCCATCATGACAAGGACCATGATGTTGAGGATAGGAAGACCGATCTTGCCATCCTGTATAAGGGTTCCCATGCGAGCCTGGCCAATTATCGGAATGAGATTAAAGATGATACATACAGCAAAGATGATGTAGTAGGACTTCTTGTTGTTGTTAAGTCCCCAGTACACATCGTTCCAGATGCAGTAAACGCCAAGTACAATAACTCCAAGGATCAGGCCGACACAGTGAACTGCGTATGACTCTATTGGGAGATTGAACTCTCCGATATCAATGATCATCATTATTACTTCGTAAAAGAGAATTGTGTAGAATGCGTACATATATCCCTTGCCACGGATAAGCTGCTGTCTCTCGTCATAATCTGTCTTCATCCTGTGGTTGGTGTTGGCAGCCTTGAGAAGCGCAAAGGCAATAACCAGTCCAACGATGATTCCAACTGTAATTCCAACTGATGCTCCAAGTTTCATTTTATTTTCCTCCACTCATAACATATGTAAAATAATAGGTTTGCAGTTTGTTGTATGAAAGGTTATGCAAAGGTGACGTCGTTTCTTTGGTTCCTTTCATGAGCTTATAATAAAACTGCAATGGAAATATGTCAAGTATATTTTACAAAAATCTTTTGTGAGATGAAAAATGTCAGGTAGATATTAAGGGGTGAAAAGACATGAAAAGCCCTCCTGTTGTGGGCAGGAGGGCTTTTTAAAGTGATACACCTCCGCCCCAATATGCTGAGTCGTATTTTTTGTACCTTTTCACAAAAAATCAATATTTTTTCAAAATTTCTTAAGAATATGATGGGTCGTATGATGGGTCATAAGTAGAATGAAAAGTAGAGTTTTAACTAGCATTAATGGAGTAACAATATGAAAGATTTTTTGGAAAAGAGAAGCAAGCATCGAGGAACCTTCATCATTAAGGTCGAGAACAGCAGCAATAACACCTGGCAGGGTGAAATTATTTGGGCTGAAGAAAATCGGTCTGAGAAGTTCAGAAGCGCCCTTGAACTATTCAAGCTGATGAACGGAGCGATGGAGTCACAATGTGACCAACAAGACAGTAACGCCGAGATGAGGATTGGATAAGCTGTCTTTGCCAATATAAAGTGTGTTAAAAGGGGAACAAGATTTTCTTTTCAACTCGTGACAAATAGAAGGCCGCAGATTGTGCGGCCATTATTTTTATACTGTTATGCTGTCCTGCATAAGGTCAGCAGGTTTTACGTTAGGATTGTGATAGTGCTCTCGCTTTTCAGAAATCTCTCCGATGGAGATCGCACTTTGTGGGCAGTACTGCAGGCAGCTGAGGCATTGAGTACAGTTGGTGCCAATCTTGGCCTTGCCTTCAATGATGGTGATATTGCCTCGAGGGCACAGACCCATGCACTGACCACAGCCGATACATTTGTCGCTGACAGAAAAGGTGGCTGCTTTTTTCTCTACCATCTTGGAAAATCCCATGTTCTCAAAGGCATTGAGCACATTGAGTCCTGGCTTGCGACGTGTTTTTCCATCGACAATATCTTTTGCAATCTTAGCGGACAGGTCTTCGTTTCTGGCCTCAGCCTCTCCGATGGTGAGCCTTGGCATCATCATGTCGTGTGGGAACAGCCATATACAGCTGCAATGATGTGTGACAACGCTCCAGTATTTTAATGGGATTATCTTGTGAAGTTTTGCAAGGCCAGTACCTTTGTAGGCCGCGCAGGATGTTACACCAAAGGTGTATGCCCCGGGCTTAACCTTAAGTGTCTTGGCACAGTCGAAGACATCCTCAGGAGCTCCGCCACCATAGCAGGGAAATACAAATCCTACACGATCAGCATCTGACAGATCTGGTTTTGACATTCCTTTCTTTATTCTGATAAGCTGTGCTCCACCGATTCCTTTTGCGATATTTCGTGCAATTGACAGGCAGTTGCCAGTGCCTGAGAAGAAAAAGATAACATTTTTACCCATAAGAAAACCTCCAGAAATGTACTATATTTAGTGTACCATTTCATGGAGGTTTTTTCTATCAAAATGGTCCATCAACCCCGTCCCTAAGGCCCATCATGCTGTAGCAACTTTGTCTTTACTGACACCTAGCATCAGAGCCCCTGTTATGAACAGTACAGGGATCACGAGGCCGCATCCAAAGCACACAACGTCTTCCATCATGGCGAAGGTCTGGAGGGCAAAGGCCAGAAGCTGAAGTATCAGGATCAGGATTCCGCAGCCAACAAAGAAACCGACTTTGCTCTTGCTGTTGACGTTGTGGAGTGTGTAGGCTCCGACGGTCATCTGCAGGGAGTTGGCCAGAATCTGGACAATGGCGATGGCGATGATAAGAGTACCCCAGGACAGGTGCCCCACAAAGAATTCATCCATGCCGTCCAGCATCTCGCCATATATTGCATCAAGGAGCATTACAAGTCCGCCCACAGCCATCATTATGCTGCTTGCTTTCAGTAACGTCATTTTGCTAAAAGAAAAGTCTTTCATTTATTCACCTGTACCCTTCGCGAAAAACAACTACCTAACACCATATCTGCTTATTGATACGAAACATAACCCCCTGTGGCAATTAATTTCCATATGTTCTGTCAGAGGATAGATTGTGCTATACTATAAAAAGGTATTTTTTCTTTTAATGTCCAAAATGTTGGGGAAGAGGACAAGATAATGGCGAATAAAAACAGAGTCAGATTAAAAGGTAGGCTCAGGTCTTACCTTAGAGTTTTCACATATCTTGGGATCTTGCTTGCTCTGGTCAATGCAGCTGTATTTACAGTGAATTTCACTGCGGGACTGATCCTTCTAGCCTTTACGGCGCTGTATTTCATTGCAGTTTTGTACATGAATTTCTATTCCAAGCCCATCATCATGAATGAGCTTGTGAGTTTTGCTACGGAGTATGGTCAGATCCAGAAGAAGCTCCTTAGAGAACTTGAGCTGCCACACGCAGTCCTTGATGATTCCGGAAAGGTGGTCTGGACCAACATCGCCTTTGAAAAAGTGATCCACCAGGAGAAGGGATTTAAAAAGACGATATTTTCTCTTTTCCCATCCATAACCATGGACAAGTTCCCGGAGGGCGCAGAAGAGGTGTCCTACGAGCTTGAGTATGAGAACAGCAATTACACCATCAAGATGAAACGCATTTCGTTAAAAGAGATGGCGATAAACAGCGACATTATCGACGCAGAGAGCTATGAGGGAAGCCTCATTGCTGTGTATCTCTTTGATGAGACAGCACTTAAGCTTGCTATCCAGGAAGTAGACAACCAGTCCCTGGCAGCAGGTCTTATATATCTGGACAACTACGAAGAGGCCCTTGATAGCGTAGAAGAGGTAAGAAGATCTCTTTTGACCGCTCTCATCGACCGTAAGGTCAACAAGTACATCGCATCCTGCAACGGTATTGCGAAAAAGATCGAGAAGGACAAGTACTTTGTTGTAATGCCCAAGAAGTCCTGTGAGCTCCTTAGGGAGCAGAAGTTCGATATCCTTGAGGACGTCAAGACTGTCAATATCGGTAACGAGATGGCAGTTACCCTGAGTATCGGTATTGGTATCAACGGACTTTCATATGCCCAGAACTACGAGTTTGCAAGGAACGCCATCGACGTGGCTCTTGGACGAGGCGGAGATCAGGCGGTTGTTAAGAGCGCAGATTCTATCTCCTATTACGGAGGCAAGAGTCAGCAGATTGAAAAGAGTACCAGAGTTAAGGCAAGGGTCAAGGCCCACGCCCTTAGAGAGATCATTTCAGGAAAAGACAACGTCATCGTCATGGGACACAGGATCGGCGATGTAGACAGCTTTGGCTCATCCGTTGGTATCTACAGAATCGCCAAGACACTGGACAGGAAGTGCCACATTGTTCTTAACGATGTCACAACCTCCATGCAGCCACTGGTTGACCTGTTCAAGAACAATCCTGAGTACGAGGACGACATGATCATCACCAACCAGCAGGCCATCGACATTGCTGGTAACAACACGGTTTTGGTAGTTGTTGACGTTAACAAGCCAAGTATCACAGAGTGTCCTGAGCTTCTCAGGTTCTGTAAGACCATCGTGGTCCTTGACCACCACAGACAGGGTACAGAGGTTATTGAGAACGCCACACTTTCATATGTAGAGCCTTACGCTTCTTCAGCCTGCGAGATGGTTTCAGAGATCCTGCAGTACATTGGAGAGAATGTCAAGATACACAACGAAGAGGCAGACAGCCTGTATTCTGGCATGATGGTAGACACCAATAACTTCATGAACAAGACCGGAGTCAGAACCTTCGAGGCTGCAGCGTTCCTTCGCAGGAACGGAGCAGATGTTACCCGTGTCCGCAAGCTCTTTAGAGAGGATGCCACAGAGTACAAGGCCAAGGCCGACACAGTCAGCCAGGCAGAGATCTACCGCAACAGGTTTGCGATATCTATTTTGTCCAACGACGAGATACAGAGCCCAACAATCGTAGGTGCTCAGGCAGCCAACGAGCTTTTGAACATCAAGGGCGTTAGAGCCAGCTTTGTATGCACTGATTATCAGAACCAGATCTATGTCAGCGCAAGGTCCATCGATGAAGTCAACGTTCAGGTCATCATGGAGAAGCTTGGCGGCGGCGGACATATGAGCAGCGCCGGATGCCAGATGGATGGCGTCTCCACAGAGGAGGCAATCGCCACACTTAAGAGAACACTAGATCAGATGATAGATGAAGGAGAACTATAAATGCAGGTTATTTTATTAGAAGATGTTAAGAGTCTTGGCAAGAAGGGAGATATCGTCAAGGTTTCAGACGGATACGCAAGGAACATGATCCTTCCCAAGAAGCTTGGAGTAGAGGCAACACAGAAGAACTTAAACGAACTCAAGAACCAGCAGAAGAGGGATTCCATTGTTGCCAAGCAACAGCTTGATGAGGCCAAGGCTTACGGAGAGAAGATTGAAAAAGAGACTGTTCAGCTTACAATGAAGGCTGGCGAGGGCGGAAGAGTATTTGGATCTGTTTCTTCAAAAGAGATCGTAACAGCCGCCAAGCAGCAGTTTGGATTTGATCTTGATAAAAAGAAGCTTCAGATGCCTGAACCTATCAAGGCATTTGGAACCTACGAGATCCCGGTTAAGCTCCACCCACAGGTTACAGCCACATTGAAGGTAAGTGTAAAGGAACAGTGATATGCCCGAAGAGAACCTCTTAAAACGAGTGGCGCCCAACAGCATCGAGGCTGAGAAGTCAGTAGTTGGCGCCATGATAATGGATAATGAAGCAATTCAGATTGCTGCTGAGATCGTCACAGCCGACGATTTCTATAACAAGCAATTGGGAACACTGTTCGAGACCATGGTTGAGCTTGACAGAAGCGGAAGCGCCGTTGATATGGTAACGCTCCAGAACAGGCTCAGGGAAAAGAATGTGTCCCCTCAGATCAGCAGCAACGAATTCATCGCAGAGCTTGTTGACTCTGTACCGACTTCAGCAAACATCAAGTATTACGCACAGATTGTTGCTGAGAAGTCCACTTTAAGAAAACTCATACACGTAAGTGAGGATACCATAAACACCTGCTATACAGATGCAGATGACATGGAGGGAATCCTCAACGACGTTGAAAAGAATATTTTCCAGATAACTCAGAAGAGAAACACTGGAGATTTTGTGCCCATCGACAAGGTCGTAATGAATGCCCTGGACAGGATAGAGATGGCCAGCAAGATGAAGGGCAACGTTACAGGTAATGCCACAGGATTTATCGATCTTGATTACAACACAGCGGGATTTCAGCCTTCAGACCTTATCCTTATAGCAGCAAGACCTGCCATGGGTAAGACTGCTTTCGTCCTTAACATCGCTGAGTACATGGCTTTCCACGACAACAAATGTGTTGCCATGTTTTCACTGGAAATGAGTAAGGAGCAGTTTGTTAACCGTCTCCTTTCCATGGAATCACACGTTGATTCACAGCACATCAGAACTGGTAACCTCTCTGATCTTGAGTGGGAAAATCTTATTGAGAGCGCCGGAGTTGTTGGTGCATCCAAGCTGATCATTGATGACACGCCAAGTATTTCCATACAGGAACTGCGGTCCAAGTGTCGTAAGTACAAGATGGAGTATGATCTTCAGGTCATCATCATCGACTACCTGCAACTGATGACAGGTGGAACTGGAAGAAGCTCAGAATCAAGGCAGCAGGAGATCTCAGAGATTTCCAGATCGCTTAAGGCTCTTGCCAGGGAGCTGAATGTCCCTGTCATAGCTCTTTCCCAGCTGTCCCGTGCAGTTGAGCAGAGACCTGACCACAGGCCAATGCTTTCTGACCTTCGTGAGTCTGGAGCTATCGAGCAGGATGCGGACGTAGTAATGTTCATCTACAGAGATGATTACTATAATAAAGATACTGAAAAGAAGGGCATTGCGGAGATCATAATCGCAAAACAGAGGCACGGCCCTATTGGAACTGTTGAGCTATTGTGGCTCCCTCAGTTCACCAAGTTTGCGAATCTTGATAAAGGAAGATAAAAAAAGAGCTTTCAGGAATTTCCTGAAAGCTCTTTGCTTTGTCTGTTTAATTATCAGCCCTGAGCGATAGCTGAAACAGGACACTGAGCTGCGCAAGAACCGCAGTCGATGCATGTGCCTGCGTCAATAACGTACTGAGTATCTCCCTGAGAAATAGCTGAAACAGGGCACTGAGCAGCGCATGATCCGCAGCTGATGCAACCATCACTAATAACGTATGCCATAATAGTATCTCCTTCCATTAGTAAAAATAAAAAGCCAAATGTAGAATAACAAGGGGCTTTGCCGCGCCGCCTTTGTTACGTATTTATCATAATATAAGAAAAATGATTTATCAATAGAGTAAACGAAAACTTTTTTCAGATTAATTGATTAAAAATGTATAAATAGGCTGACAACACCTGCCAAAAATGTTACTATTGAAGTCGGCAGAAACGTAGATAGTATCCGTACACAACTGCTTTTCGAGGGAGGAAAAGATTGTGAACGGGACTTTTTGCGCTATTTTTGACGTGAATCAAATTTTTAACTACACGGATGTCATATACTGATATTTGTGTAAAACGCCAAGAAAATTTCAAAATAAAACGTAGGAGGAATTAAAATGGCAAGAAACATGAAAACCATGGACGGTAACGAAGCTGCTGCATATGCTTCATATGCATTCACTGAAGTTGCCGCTATGTACCCAATCACACCATCATCTGTTATGCCTGAGCATGTAGATGAGTGGGCAACAGCCGGAAAGAAGAACATTTTCGGTCGTACAGTTCAGATTACTGAGATGCAGTCTGAGGCTGGTGCAGCAGGTGCTGTACACGGATCACTGGTAGTAGGTGCTCTTACATCTACATACACAGCTTCTCAGGGACTTCTTCTTATGAT